>NZ_JASHKU010000001.1:0-642980 GCF_030056875.1 Rhodococcus sp. IEGM 1351
TCGTTCCGTCCGAGGTCGTCGGTGCGGCTGCCGGTGGCGATCCCGCCGGCATCCCGGTCGAGGGTGGTGCCGGTAGCGGCGTCTCGATCGGGCCCGGTAAGGCCACCAACGTGCCGATCCTCGACATCGAGTACGCAGATGATTACGACGAGGAAGCGCACAAGAGCAGCTTCTCGTTCAAGGGCAACAGCGGTGGCTTCACGTACTCGGACGAGACGTTCGGTGTCTCCGGTTGCGCCGGCTACGCGCAGGCCCGCTCCTACGCCAAGGTTTCGGTTTCGACCGACTCGGTCGATGGCACCGTCACCCTGTGGGGACAGCCCTTCAGCCTCGGCTGATAATTCGTTCCACCCATGACTCCGGGCCCGTGCATGCAGCTGCTGCACGGGCCCGGAGTCGTCGGAAGCTATTCGCGGGTCTGCTCGAGGTTCGCGGCCTTGTCCGCGGTCATCGCGTGCGCTCCGTCGGGACTCGCTGTCGCGCCGTTGGTTTCGAGGCTTGATTCGAGGATGTCGCGGATCTGGATCAGTAGGTCGGCCTCGCTGGCCTTCTTGTCTGCGGGCTCGGTGATGAACCGCTTCTTCGCGGCGTTGGCCGGGACGATGAGAATGAAGTACACGACTGCGGCGATGATCACGAAGTTGATCACGGCCGTGATGACGGCGCCGATGTTGATGAAGGTGGCCGGGTTGTCGGCGAGAATCTGGTAACCCCAGCCCAGATCGTTGGCGCCACCCGCAACGGCGATCAACGGATTGATCACGTTGTTGGTGAACGATGTGACGATGGCGGTGAACGCGGCTCCGACTACGACCGCGACGGCGAGGTCGAGGACGTTCCCCCGGAGCAGGAAGTCCTTGAATCCCTTGAGCATGTCGACGTCTCCTCGAGTGGGTGGCAAGTCATCCAGCACTATGTCGGAGAAAAGCCTAGATCAGCGCGGCTCCGCGTGACGGGTCACTGAAAGGTCACGGTGATCGCGCTCGTGAGAGATGCCGCGGCGACCGTCGTGGCCTCGGATGCCGGAAGGGCCAGCATCACCACGCGTTCGCGCTGGTCACGTCCGTTCTCGGACGGTGTCACCAACACCACGACGGCGCGGGACGCCAGCACGGTGGCGCCGGAGCGCCGGTCCGGATTCGCTGGTGTGCCGGGATCGACCGTGAGCACGTCGACGCGATCGCCCTCACGCAGAAGTTCCGTGACAGCGGGGTCGGCGAGCCGGACGGGGACGATCCGGGCGTCGTCCATGCCCGCTGCTGCCGCGGCGAGACGGGGGCCCAGTACTCGGACGTCGGTGAGGGCTTCTCCGGCGCGGGTCGGTCCGGCGAGGGTGCGCCCGGCGACGTCCGCCAATGCGGTGACGGCCCCGTCGGGGAGGGTCCCTGCCTCGAGTTCCACCAGTTCCACGTCGGCGTCCGTGAGAAGGACGCCCGGTTGCAGATCCCGGGCGGCCACCACGACTGCGGAGCGGGCAGAGTCGGGGTCTCCGCGGGCGAGGAGCGCCAGTGCGAGGCAGACCAGCGCGGCGGCCAGGACGCGTCTGGCGACGAGGGTGCGGGCCCATCCGGGATGGGCGAGATCCGACAGCCGGTCGGCCCACGACGGGCTCAGGCTTCGGTGTGCTCGGTTCGACCGGCGGCGACTGGTCTGGACAGGATCGAACGACATGGTTCGACGCTAGGAGACCGGCGGGCCCGTGGGTACGCCGAAAGGGCCCGCCTGTGGATGGACGAGACGTTGTGGATAACTCGCGGAGACGCGAGAACTAGCTGGCAGCAGCCTTGGCCGGTGCGGCGGTCGCGGTGCTCGACGAGCTGGACGAGGCCGTCGACGAACTTTCCGACTTCGCGGCGGGAGCAGAATCGGTCTTGGCCGGCTCGCTTGCTGCGCCGGACGTGCCGCGGCTGTCGGTGCGGTAGAAACCACTGCCCTTGAAGACGATGCCGACGGAGTTGAACAGTTTGCGAAGCTTGCCCGAGCACGCGGGGCAGACGGTCAGGGAGTCATCACTGAACGACTGGACGATGTCGAAACGGTTGTCGCATGCCGTGCACGCATATGAATAAGTGGGCACCGGGGTTCCTCCGCACTGTGTAGTCAAACCGCAGGTGTTAGCACTCTACAGTCGACAGTGCCAACAACGCTAATCAGAGAACTATTCCGGGCGGGAAACGTCCTCAGCGGTCGCCGAGCGGGACGAGGCCCGAGCCCGGGGTGAGCGCCCATCCCATACGTACGTCATGGGGGTCCTCGGGCAGCTCGGACACTAGTTCCTCGTCGCGGACCACCGTGATCAGCCGCGCGTCGGAGGCGGCGAGGCCGAGAGTCCGGTCGTAGAAGCCCGCGCCGCGGCCGAGTCGCACCCCCCGCCGGTCGACGGCCAGGGCGGGAACGAAAATGGTCCCGGCCGAACGGATCTCGTCGGGTTCCCACACCGGCCCGGTCGGCTCGCGGAGGCCGTAACTCGCGTCGGCGAGACCATCCGCGCCCGTGAACTCGGACCAGTGGAGCGGACCCGGATCGCGGGTGACGGGCACGAGGACGCGTCCGGCGACTCGTCGGAGGGCGTCGAGAAAGTCCAGCGACCCGGGCTCGAGCGCAGTGGGAACGTAGGCGCAGACGGTTGATCCACCGGCGATTCCCTGTGTGGCGAGCGCGACAAGCGCCCGGTCCTCGGCGGTGCGGAGTTCGGGGGTCAGCGCGCGCCGCCCGGAGAGCACCAGTTGCCGCCACTCGTCCTTCGTTCGTGCGTGCATGCCCCAACCTTAGAGCCGGCCGGTGAGCGTCCCCGACGGGTTCCGGGAGGTTACTGACAGGAACTTGGTGACTGTCGAGTAGGTCCGCACAGTTATGGTGTGGTCATGACAGACGCCGCACCGCACACCGCCAGCGCCTTTCGCACGGCTGTAGTGCCCGCAGCGGGAATGGGTACGCGATTCCTCCCCGCGACCAAGACCGTGCCGAAAGAGCTGCTCCCGGTCGTGGATACCCCGGGTATCGAACTGGTGGCCGGAGAGGCCGCGGATTCGGGCGCCGGCCGGCTCGTGATCGTGACATCGCCGGGTAAGGACGGAGTGGTCGCCCACTTCGTCGAGGATCTCGTGCTCGAGAGCAAGCTCGAGGCCAGCGGCAAGTATCACCTGCTCGAGAAGGTGCGCAAGGCTCCCGGCCTGCTCGAGGTGGAATCCGTAATCCAGGACGAGCCTCTCGGCCTGGGCCACGCGGTCGGCTGCGCGGAATCGGTCCTCGACGACGACGAGGACGCTATCGCCGTGCTCCTCCCGGACGACCTGGTGATGCCGCGCGGGGTACTCGAGACGATGTCGCGGGTCCGCCGCAAGCGTGGTGGCACCGTCCTCTGCGCCATCGACGTACCCAAGGACCAGGTGAGCGCGTACGGCGTCTTCGAGGTCGAGACGGTTCCCGACGCCACCAACCCGGACGTCCTCAAGGTCATCGGCATGGTCGAGAAACCGGCCATCGAGGATGCGCCGTCCACGTTCGCCGCCGCAGGTCGCTACCTCCTCGACCGGGCGATCTTCGATGCGCTGCGGCGAATCGAACCCGGCGCCGGCGGCGAGCTCCAGCTCACCGACGCCATCGCCCTCCTCATCAAGGAAGGCCATCCCGTTCACGTCGTCGTGCACCGAGGCACGAGACACGATCTCGGAAATCCCGGCGGCTACCTCCGTGCTGCGGTTGACTTTGCGTTGGACATGGAGGAGTACGGCCCATCGTTGCGCGAATGGCTGATCGACCGATTGAAGCGGACGGATTCCTAGAGAAGCTCGGGAGGCAAGAACTTGCGGTCGGTCGAGGAGCAACAGACGATCGTGACCGCGGCCGCGGTGGCGCCGCGGCCGGTCCGTGTGGCGATCTCCGAAGCCCAGGGGCTGCTGTGTGCCGAAGAGGTGGTCACCGAGCGTCCGCTTCCCGGTTTCGACCAGGCCGCGATCGACGGCTACGCCGTCCGTAGCGTCGACGTCCAGGCCGCCGGAACCGACATCCGGGACGACGACGGTGCGCCCGTCGAACTGTCGCTCCCCGTGGTCGGTGAGGTCACGGCAGGTTCGAGGCAGCCGATCCGGCTGCAACCGCGTCAGGCCGTCAAGGTCGACACGGGCGCTCCGCTCCCGACGCTCGCCGACGCCGTCCTTCCGCTCGACCGCACGGATGGCGGCCGGGCCCGCGTCAAGATCTACAAACCCGTCCGCTCCGGCGACTACGTGCGCCGGGCCGGCGACGACGTGCAGCCCGGAGACGTCGCGGTCCGGGCAGGCACCATCATCGGGGCCGCGCAGGTCGGGTTGCTGGCGGCGGTGGGCCGAGACAAGGTGCTCGTGCATCCCCGGCCCCGGCTGTCCGTCATCTCGGTCGGTGGCGAACTCGTCGACGTCGACCGGACCCCCGGTCCCGGCCAGGTCTACGACGTCAACTCCTACGCGCTGGCCGCCGCCGCCCGCGACGCCGGCGCCGACGTCAACCGGGTCGGTATCGCGAACGCCGATGCCCGTCGGCTGCGCGAGGTGGTGGAAGGTCAGCTGATCCGGTCCGAGATCGTCGTCATCGCGGGTGCGGTCGGCGGCGGCGCCTCCGAGGACGTGCGGGACGCACTCGCCGATCTCGGCAACCTCGAGGTCGACCGCGTCGCAATGCATCCGGGATCGGTCCAGGGTTTCGGCCAGCTGGGCCGGGACGAGGTCCCGACGTTCCTGCTCCCGTCCAATCCGGTGAGCGCCCTCGTCGTGTTCGAGGTGATGGTGCGCCCGCTGATCCGCATCGCGCTGGGGCGTAGGCAGCCGATGCGACGCGTCGTCACCGCCCGCACCGTCGCACCCATCACGTCCATCGAGCACCGCAAGGGTTTTCTCCGAGGTCAGCTCATGCGCGACGAGGCCACGGGGGAGTACCTCGTCCAAGCTCTCGGCGGGGCGCCGGGCGCGTCCTCACACCTGCTCGCCACGCTGGCCGAGGCCAACTGCCTCGTCCTCATCGACCCCGAGATCACCGAGGTCCGGACCGGTGATCAGGTGGACGTGGCTTTTCTGGCGCAGCGGGGCTGATGGCACCGCGACAGTGTGAGACGGGATGACACAGCATCCGGGTTGGCCGCCGCATCTCGGGCCCTTGCGGGTGAAGGGTGGCGTCGTCACCGTGCGCGCCATCAGGTTGCGTGACGCGTCGGCGTGGAGTCGTCTGCGCACCCGCGACCGCGCGCACCTCGAACCGTGGGAACCGACCGGGGAGGCACCCTGGGAAGCGCGCCACCATATTTCGGGATGGCCCGGACTGTGCAGCAGTTTGCGTTCGGAAGCCCGGAAGGGTCGCATGCTGCCGATGGCCATCGAACTCGACGGCAATTTCTGCGGCCAGATCACGATCGGCAACGTGGTGCGGGGTGCACTGCGCTCCGCCTGGATCGGTTACTGGGTGGCCAGCGACGTCAACGGACTCGGGGTGGCCACGGGCGCACTCGCGCTGGGGCTCGATCATGCCTTCGGGCCCGTGGGGTTGCATCGCGTGGAGGCCACCGTGCGTCCGGAGAACCTGGCGAGCCAGGCGGTGCTCCGCAACGTCGGCTTCCGCGAGGAGGGTCTCCTCAAGCGCTACCTGGACGTCGACGGGCAGTGGCGCGACCACATTCTGGTCGGCATGACCGTCGAGGACGTGCCCGGCACGGTGGCGGATTCGCTCGTGCGGAGTGGCAAAGCCACCTGGGCGTGACCGCCGTAGCGGACATGGACAAGCGTCCAGCTACGCGGCAGTTATCTCACGGTATCAAAGCTTCCTGACCGGGGCTCCGCTTTCGGCGAGTCTTTGCCGGATCGTTCCCTCTGCCGTCTCGGGGCATGTCGAGCACCACATTTTCGCGTTACGCATGTGACACCTGAGTATGGTGAGATCGGCGCGTCTGCGAAGATGTGCGTGTTCATGCGGTTAGCCTGGGTGGGTCAACAGCGGTATCCATGCTGGTAGACGATTGGGAGGAGGTCGCCGTATGCCGAACTCGTTTCTCTGGATCGGGCTCGTCGTCGTGTGGCTCTTCGTCCTGGTTCCGATGCTGGTGAACAACCGCCCCCGGATTCGGCAAACCAGTGACGCAGCACTCGCGACGCGTGTGCTGCACCGCGGTGACGAACGTCCCGTGCAGCGTGGACCCGCGGCTGGACACCGCAGCGACCCGTACTGGCAACCGGAACCGGACCACTACGGCTACGACGCGGAGGACCTTGTGGACACTCACGCAGAGGAAGACGAGTTCGACGGCGAGCGGGCACCGGTGGGTGAGTACGTACCGGCGCGCCGGGGGCGTGGCGGCTTCGATCCCGAGGCCGACGCGATCGCGCGCGAGGCCCGGTACGCGTTCCGGCAGCGGTCGGTTCTCGGGCTGGTGTTCGCGACAATCATGTCGGCGGCGCTCGGGCTGATCATCTCGCCGCTGATGTGGTGGGTGTTCGCGGCCGGTGTGGTCGGTCTCTTCGGCTACTTGGCGTATCTGCGCCGGCAGGTTCAGATCGAGCAGGAGATCCGTCGTCGGCGGACCGCGCGTCTCAACCGTTCGCGGTTGGGTGTCGAGTCCCGCAGCGACGAGGAGCTCCGCCTCATTCCGGCCCGGTTGCGGCGTCCGGGCGCCGTGGTCCTCGAAGTGGACGACGAGGACCCCGAATTCGATCATCTCGAACACTTCGACGACGCCCCGATGCAGCAGGCCACGATGCGCCGAGCTGCCGGTGAGTAGCCGGGCGAATCGGGCCGAAAGCCACGTCGGTGTAGGCGATTCGCTCCCGCCGCGGGTGGCCTGCTAGAGTTTGCCGAGCGGATCGCAGGATCCGCGCGGGGCTGTGGCGCAGTTGGTAGCGCGCTTCGTTCGCATCGAAGAGGTCAGGGGTTCGATTCCCCTCAGCTCCACCACAGAAATGGCACTCACTCCACCCGGAGGGAGTGCCTTTTCTGCATTCGGCGCATTTTCTGTCTTCCGGCCCAGGTGAGCGCCATCGTCGGGGTGTGTAGAGCGAGGCCGCCGCGGGAATGCCCGACCCTCCGATTTGCCAAAAGGTAACTGAATGCTGTGTACTGTCCGTAGGTCATCAAGGGGTCGATCGCACGGGGTGGAAATACATGCAGGCAATGGGCAAGATCTCGAAGTTCTTGGAGCCGGCGACGGTGGCCGCGACCATCACCGCGACGATGTTGCTGGTGAACGTCCTGTGAACTCCGGCCGACCACTCGAAATCGCGAGGGCCGCGTCGGAGACGCCGTCCTTCCGCTGACCGATCAGCACCTCCAGGCGATACCGCCGAACCCGCAGGGGTTCTCGGAAGCTGCTCGAGTCCCACCTGGCTCGGGCACCGCTGGTGGTGCCGGTTCCCCGACACCGGCACCACCAGCACCTCCGCTCGGTTCGCTCGATACCATGACAGCGGCGACGTCGCCGTAGACGTGGTGTCGTGAATACGAGGGGGGTGCACAGTGAGCGCGCGTCGTGTTGTTCGAAGGCTGACCATGGTCGGACTGGCGCTGGCCTTCTTGTCCGGGCTCGGCTGGGTCACCGTCTCGGTGTTCCCGTCCGACGCCTCCGCCGACCCCCAGTACCATGACTGCGCCAACAGTCGATGCGACGACGGTTCCTCGGAGTCTTCCGGCGGCGGCAAGCCCCGGCATCCTCATCCGCCGTGCGAGAGTCGCCGCGGCTGCGGTGGCGGAGAGCCCAGCGAGACACGGGAACCCAGCGAGACACGGGAGCCCAGCGAGACACGGGAGCCCAGCGAGACCGCGAAGCCAAGTGATACGGCCGAGCCCAGCGAGACGGCCGAGCCGTCCGAGACCACGGAACCGTCCGCCACCGCCGAACCCACGGAGACGTCGACTCCTTCGACGTCACGGGTCGTGGTCGCTCCGCCCCGTCCGATCAAGTTGCCGCCCGTGGCCGAACCGGATATCGGGCGCCCGGACACGTCCGGGGACGACGGTTCCGGAAACGACGCGGGTCCCGATGCTGCCGCCCCGGGATCCGAGGGTCCTGCCGCACCTCCGGCGTCCGGGGGAGCGCCGGCCGGAGGTTCCGGGTCCGGTTCCGGAGGTGCCGCGGCAGCCCCGGGTGCGGGTGGTCCCGCGGATTCCGCACCCCAGGATCGCTTTGCCGGCGAGACCCCGAGCAGCGACGGAGGGTCGCCCGCTGCGGGGGCACCGGCCCAGGACGATCCGGCCGCTGCGCCGCCCGGAATGGTTCCTGTGGTCCACAGTGAGCCGTTGCCTGCGATCACCGTTCTCGGTGGGGTCGGCGTGCTGTTGTGCTGCGCCGGCGGGGCGGGTGCGCTGACCTTCAAGGGTGCTCGCGCACAACAGGCGCGCATCGCGGCCGCGCGGGCGGAATTCTTCCCGTCCGCTTCGAGTGGAGGGATGTAGTCGTGGGGGCGAACAGATCTCATCGTCGGGTCGCGGCGGCCGTGGACGCGGTGTGTGACGCGGCGGCCCGGGCCGAAGCGGTGTCACTCCGGCACGTGGTGGACGCGGTGGCCCGCGAACGGCAGCGTCCCATCGAACTCGATTTCACGAAGCCGATGGCGCCCGGTGTGTGCGGCCAGAGGCGCGCGTACCCGGACCGGGACGTGATCGTGCTGGCGCCGGGCCTGCCCGACCTCGACCGCACGCTTGCGCATGAGCTGGGTCACATCGTGTTTCGGCACGAAGGAGCCGAGATCGTTACCGCGACGCTCGAAGCCGGGGACGATCTGATCGCCTACATGCTCAGCCAGCGGTCGCGACGGCGGGGAGACGAGCAGCCGTCCGACGAGGTGGCCGAGTGGGAGGCCGAGACGTTCGCGTCGATGCTGCTCATCCGGTTGAACACGATGCAGGGGCGCGGAACTCCCGTGTCCGTGCTCCGCTACGACGAGGCGATCGGCTGATGGGCTGGCTGGTTGCGCTCGTCGTCTGGACGGCCGCGGGTGCCCGGATCGGCCGGGTCGCCGCGCGTCAGCCGACGCCGCTGCGCGTGGCGATGGTGGTGGCGGTGTCCAGCGCGGCCCTCGCGTCCACGTTGGCCGTTCCGGACGTCGCCGGGCGCCTCGACACCGTGGCCCCGGATGTCGGGCTGTCGGAGATCATCCTCGAACTAGCGTGGACGTTGTTCGCCGCCGCGAGCGCGGTCGGCGCGATCTCCGTGTGGCCGATACTCCCGCGTCCTGCGCTGCGTGCCGTCGCCGTGATCGTCTACACCGTGGCTATCGTGCTCGGAATCGGGCTTGCCGGTGGATATCCCGTTCCTGCGCTGGTGTTCATCGTGATCGCGCTGACCGCGGTGGTCGTGACCGGAGTCCGGCACGTCGCGTGGACACCGCTCGGCCGCGGAATCTCACTGATCGTGGTCGGATCGGCGATCGTCCTGGCTGCGGCGGTCGTCGGACTGGTGCGTGAGGTGTCGGGCGAGACGTGGGCCGTCGGCTCCTCGCCGGCGTACACCGTCGCGGCCGTGATCGTCTCGGTCGGCACCGTCTGGGTGCTCGTCGAAACCTGGTTCCGCGCACGCCAGGACCTGCGCCGCATGAACACACTGCATTCGGTGCTCGTTTCACGGTTCCCCGAAGTGGTCGAGGGCGACGGCAAGGGGAGCACGACCGTCCTCCGCGCCTCCGACGCTGTCGCACACGTCATGGATGCGCTGTACCTGCAGGCGGGCGCGGGCATGCTCGACACGGACGAACAGGACCTGCCGGAATCGACCGCCGAACGCGCCCGGATTCTCGCCGGCTGGATCGACGACCCGGTCGCCTCCGACGTCCTCGACACCGAGTGGATCGCGCCGCCCCAGGGCATGTCGCCGCGCCGATGGGTGCTCGATCTCGCGGACGCGTACGCCGACTTCCGGAAGTCGGCCCCGGTTCCCGTGAAGGCGGACACCGCCGAATCGTCTGCGGAATAGCCTTCAGCCGCCGGTCAGTCCGGTGAACCGGTGACGAGCCACCCGCAGGGCGAGGCGAGATCTTCGGCCTCCGGCGGTCCCATGGATCCCGCGGGGTACGGCTTGGCCGGGGGAGGGTCACGCAGCAGCGCGTCGGCGACGGTCCAGACGTGCGCCAAGCCGTCGGGGCGGGTGAACAGTGACCGGTCGCCGTGCAGGACGTCGAGGATGAGTCGCGAGTACGGTGCGAGGGCGTGGGCGAGCGGTACCGTGTCGAGCGGCAGGCCCAGGTGGCCCACCGACAGTGTGTCGTCGGGTCCGGGTTCCTTGACGACCATGGAGATGTCGATCTCGCCGTCCCCGGACAGATCGAACGTCAGGACGGCGCCGTCCGGCGGAATGTCCGAGAGCGGTCCTCGAGGACTGCGGAAGACGAGGCTGACCCGTTGTCGGCTGACGCCCAGCATCTTTCCGGTCCGGAGGAGGAACGGCACCCCACGCCAGCGGTCCGTGTCGACCCACAACCGTGCGGCGACGAACGTCTCCGTCGTCGAATCGTCTGCGACACCGTGAACGTCGCGGTACCCCTCGTACTGGCCGAGCACCACGTCGGCCGTGTCGAGCGGACGGAACGCCCCGATCACGGTTTCCCGGGCGGATTGGAGATCGTCGGCGCCCAACGTCTCCGGCGGCTCCATCGCGATCTCGGCGGCGACCTGGAACAGGTGCGTCACCAGCATGTCCAGGACGGCACCGGTGGCGTCGTAGAACCGGGCGCGGTCGTCGATGTCGAGTGTCTCGGGCACGTCGATCTGTACCTGCTCGACGTGTTCCCGGTTCCAGACGCCCTCGATCAGCCCGTTCGCGAAGCGCAGGATGTGCAGATTCTGGGTGCTCTCCTTGCCGAGGAAATGATCGATTCGATAGATCTGCTTCTCGTCGAGGACGTGGTGCACGGCTTCGTCGAGTTCGGTGAACGCCTCGTGCGACGTCCCGAACGGTTTCTCGTACACGACGCGTGCGCCACGGGCCAGGTCGTGAGCGCCGAGCGCGCGGGTGGTCTCGGCGAACGTGCTGGGTGGCAGGGCCAGGTAGTGAACCAACTGCGCGTCTGCCGCGTCGAGGTCGTCCCGCGCCTGCCGAACGGCTGCGGGGAGCGTTCCCGGGTTGTCCGGGGTGAAACCGCCGCCCGCGAATCTCAGCCGCCGGGCGAACGTCTCCCAGTCTGTGTCGTCGTGCGGCACTCCGAATTGGTTCACGACGTCGCGCACGTGGTCGCGGAACTGATCGTCGGAGACGTTGCCCCGGCCGGTGCCGATCAGCATCCACTCGGAGTTCAGGAGCCCTGACCGAGCGAGCTGGAAGAACGCGGGGAGGACCATGCGTTTGGACAGGTCCCCGGTGGCACCGAAGAGCACGAAGATCGTGGGACCGAGCTGCGGTCTGTCAACCATTGCTCCATCATGCGCCACGTGGGCACACCGGGCAGGGCATTCCGGCGGTGTCGTCGGGTGCGTTAGGTGACTTCTATCCGGACGTCGGGAGCGACCTGCGGCGAACTCGTTGCTGCCCAACGACTCCGGTGATCAGCGGGACGCGTCCGGTGGGACCTCCGGCAACCCCTCGCTGGCGCGGAGTTTCTCGGCCATCGTGGTGAGCAGGTTCTGCGACTCTTCGGAGAGGTCGAACGCGCGGCTGGAGAGCTTGCGAAGTCCGTATCCCTGGAGTTGAGAGAGAAGCTCGAGATCGTGATCGATCTTCGCGGCGTAGATGTCGTTGAAGAAGTAGTCGGGCTTCACCTTGAAGAAGCGGGCGAACGCCGCGACCGTCTCGTCGGAGGGGTTGGTTCGTTGTCCCGACCGGAGCTGGGAGATGTAGGGCTTCGAGATCTGGTGTCCGTCTGCGATGAGTGCCGCCGCGACCTCGGCGTTGGTATGCGGTTTACGTCCCGGAGGGTGGACCGTGTCGAAGAGCTTGTTCAACCGCGCAGCAAAATCTGCCATTGTGAGCCGCCGGGTCCTCTCTCGTGCGGGCGTCAGTCGTGTGAACGACACCGTACCACGATGATAACCGATTGATAACTCACGGACATAGAGGCAAAACGTCGTCCGCCGACTCTGTGCTTATCTCATATATGTTTCAACGATCGCCTGTTCGTCGCTCGCGGATCGCCGACATTTCGGGAGCCCTCTGTGCTCGTCACGCACGCACTACCGTTGAAAGTTCAAGAGAGGCGCGGAGGTGGGGTGACTGGAGCCCGCCGGGCCGGTTGTGGTTGCCGGGCCGATTGTGTGGTTGCTCTTTCAATCACTGAGAGTTAGCTGGCAACGTCGCAGGGGTGTGCGCCGTGAGGCTGCCCGGTCAATATCCCCAGTTCAGGGCCACTGTGTTGCGTTGCGCATCGCAACGTGGAGAGGTCGCTCGCGGCCCGCGGGGCCTCGTGAACACTACTGTGAAGTTGTGGCATCCGCGCGGGCGCCAGGCCGCGCGCCCCCGATCCGCGTCACGGCCGCCGCGTGCTCTTCGCGGGTTCGCGCCGCCTGGTTGGACGAGTGTCCAGCTCAGCCGGGGTTTTGCCGCTCCGGTGCGCCCCCGAGTCTGGCCAAATCTGAAGCCGACGGGGATGATTGTGATATGGAACACAGAATGAGTGACGCCGAGCTTCGGAAGGCGATTCGAGTTCTGCGCGAGCGCGCCGACGACGCCCGGCACCGAGGAAACGACGACGACGCCAACGGAATCGAGAGGACGATTCGTACCTATCAGGAAGAAATGACCCAGCGGTTGTGAACCGTCACGAACCGGCCCGGAGAGGGCCGGTTCGCGTTTTCCTCGGGAAAGGCACCGCTGCGGTTGCGTGCGCGCAATCAGATTGCGTGCGTAGACTTCCAGCCGACACGGATCGGTGACGACGGGGGCGCGCACGGCTATGGCGATCAAGACGCTGGACGGCAAGAAGTGCCTGATCACGGGTGCAGGTAGCGGGATCGGGCAGGCGACCGCCCTGGCGGCCGCGGCGGAGGGCGCCGAACTCTTCCTCACCGACATCAACGAGGTCGGCCTGGCGCAGACGGTCGAACAAGTCGGCAGCCGCGGGGGCACCGTCAGTTTCTCGCGTGCCCTCGACGTGTCCGACTACGACGCCGTCGCCGCATTCGCCGCCGATGTCCACGATCAGTTCGGCAGCCTCGACGTCGTCATGAACGTCGCCGGTATCTCCGCGTGGGGGACCGTCGAGAATCTCGAACACCGCCACTGGAAGTCCATGGTGGACGTCAACCTGATGGGTCCGATCCACATCATCGAGAGCTTCCTGCCCCCGATGGTGCGGGCGGGACGCGGCGGTCACCTGGTCAACGTCTCTTCTGCCGCCGGCTTGCTGGCGCTGCCGTGGCATGCCGCCTACAGCGCAAGCAAATTCGGGCTCCGCGGAGTGTCCGAGGTTCTGCGGTTCGATCTCAAACGGCACGGCATCGGTGTGAGCCTCGTTGTTCCCGGCGCGGTCAAGACGCCGCTGGTGGGCACGGTCGAGATCGCCGGGGTCGATCGCGACGACCCGCGCATCCAGAAGGCGATCCATCGCTTCGAGAAGCGGGCCGTCACGCCCGAGAAGGTCGCGTCCTGCATCATCGCCGGCATCAAGAAGGACCGGTACCTGGTGTACACGTCGCCGGACATCCGGTTCGGCTACTGGTGGGCGCGCAAGTTCTCGCCGCCGTACGACTTCGTGATGCAGCGGGCGAACGACCAGTTCAGCAAGTTCCTGTAGGAGCTAGAACTCTCCGCCTGGGACCGGGGCGCTCGGGGCCAGTACCGTCCCGTCGGTGAATCGGACGCCGTCGGTGCACCGGCACTCGACCTGTCCGCCACCGAACTGCTCGGCGTGCAGTCGCGCGTACAACCCTTGTCGTGCAAGGAGTTCGGTGTGCGTGCCGCGCTCGATGAGCGTCCCCTCGTCGATCACGAAGATCACGTCGGCGTGCTGAATGGTCGACAGCCGGTGGGCGATCGCAAGGGTGGTGCGTCCGCGCATCACCTCGCCGAGAGCGCGCTGGACGAGGCGCTCGGAGACCGTGTCGAGCGCGGACGTCGCCTCGTCGAGGATCAGTACGCGGGGGTTCTTCAGCAGCACCCGCGCGATGGCCAATCGCTGCTTCTCGCCACCGGACAGGCGAAATCCTCTTTCGCCCACCAGGGTGTCGTATCCGTCGTCGAATCCGAGGATGCGGTCGTGAATGTTGGCGGCCGCGGCGGCGGCCTCCAGTTCGGCATCGGTCGCGTCCGGTTTGGCATATCGAAGGTTGTCGGCGATCGAGGCGTGGAACAGATACGGGTCCTGGGTGACCATTCCGACCGCCTCGGAGAGCGAGCTCATGGTCAGGTCGCGCACGTCGTAGCCGTCGACCCGGACGGCGCCACTGTCGACCTCGTACAGGCGCGGCACGAGGTAGCAGAGCGTGGTCTTGCCTGCGCCGGACGGACCGACGAAGGCGGCGAGCTGACCCGGCTCGATCTCCAGGGACGTGCCCGCGACCGCCCAGCGCCGGCTGCGACGTTCCGCCGGTTCGGTTTCGGGCGCCGCCGCGGCCGGGAACCGCGGCGCGACGGTCGCGACGCCGCGCATGCCGCCCCCACCGCCGCGACCCAGACTGCGCAGCGCCACCGGGTCGGGATCTGCGGTGGCCAGCCGGACGGGCGCGGGATACGCGAAGTACACGTCGTCCAACTCCACCCGGCCGGGGGAGTCCGCAGGCAACTCGACGGCGTCCGGGCGGTTCACGATCGCGGGCTGCAGGTCGAGGTACTCGAAGATGCGGCGGAACAACGCCATCGATGTCTGGACGTCGAGGGTCACCCGCATCAGCGAGACCAACGGTTGCAACAATCTGGCCTGCAGGGTCGAGAACGCGACGAGTGTGCCCGCCGAGAGAGCCGCGGAACCGCCGCTGACGAGATACCCCGCCAGCAGGTAGACGAGAGCGGGCGTGATCGCCATGAACGAAGAGACGACGGCGAAGAAGCCCTGACCCGTCATGGCCTGCCGCACCTGAAGCTCGGTCTGCCGCGCGTTCTCGGTCCGATACCGGTCGAGTTCGGTGTCGGCCTGGTTGAACACCTTCGTCAGCAGCACACCCGAGACGCTCAGCGCTTCCTCGGTAATGGCGGTCATGTCCGACAACGACTCCTGCGTCTTGCGCGCCAGAACGCGTCGCCGGGCGCCGACCCGCCGCTGCAGGTAGACGAAGCCGGGAAGCAGTGCGACGGCGAGAAGCGTCAGCTGCCACGACAGCAGCAGCATCGCGATGAGGGACGCCGTGACGGTGACGACGTTCGACAGGATGCTCGACGCCGTGGACGTGAGAACCGACCGCACCCCACCGACGTCGTTGGCCAGCCGCGATTGGATCGAGCCCGTCTTGGTGGACGTGAAGAACGCCAGTTCCATCGTCTCGAGGTGGGCGAACAGACGCTCCCGGAGATCCGCCATCGACAGGTTGCCGACCTTGGTGGTGAGGTAACTCTGGCCGACGCCGATCAACGAACCCGCGAGCGTCACCGCGATCATGGTCACGACCAGCCACAGCAGCAGTGTCAGCTGGACACCGCTGCCGTCGGTGGGGAACAGTGCACGGTCGAACACCGCCTTCGTGAGGAAGGGATTCACGATGCCGAGCAGTGATGAGACGACGATGGCGGCCGCGACGAGCACCAGCCACCCGCGGTACGGACGCAGGAGCGCCCAGATGCGGGGGAGCAGCGAAGGCTCGGCGGGTGCCTCCGAAGCCTGCTGTGTGGATGTGGGACCGGTCGCGGGCATCTCCCCATCGTGCCCATCCCCCGCAGTCCTGGCGAGCCGATTCGACGCGGCCCGTCCTGATGCTCCGGTCCGGTGGTTACGGTAGGTCCCCCTGTTCGGGGATGCCGAGTTCGTCTCGCACCGCGGAGAGGAAGTCGTCCTGGGCGCTCATCCCGGCCTGGAAGTGGTCGGCGAACTGTTGTTGGCGGGTGGACAGGGTGTCCGCCGACACGACGTCATCCGTCGCGAAGTCGGTGCTCAGCCAGCCGATGGTCTCGGATCCAGCCAGATACTCGACCACCATTCGCCGTGCCGATTCCACGACCGGTTCGGATCCGATCAACTCCACCGTGGTGAACTTCGAGACGAGGACGATGTTCTGTTGCGGTAGCGGACGGAGGACGTCGGTTCGACGATTGGTTCACCGTCGCCTCCACCTGATTCGACGTGTTCAGCAAGGTGAACACGCCTCCGCACACGGAACCGATCAGAGTGCCGACGACGGCCATGGAGGCCACGAGCATGCTGAGCCGAAACTCGTGGCGCCGCCCGTCCATTCGATCGACAGTTGTGACGCCGTCACGCTCGCTCATCGTCCTGCTCCCTTCGACACACCACCGGGTTTCCTCCGACTTTCCCGTACGGTCGGCGTCTCGTCGCGCGTAGTCGACTACTCAGGTTGTGACACCCCGTCGAGGAGCAGGGTGTCGTCGCTGTCGGGCACGTCCGTCGACGGCGGTTCCTGCCGGGCAGCCACCTCTTCCCGCCTGCGGCGGGCGATCTCACTGCGGATCTGATCGGTCATCTTGCGAGTGGCGGTCTGGATCAGCCGGCCCCGCGGATTGTCCGGCAACCCCTCCCGCGGCCAGTGCCGGGCCGCCGCGAGCAGCGCCTCCTGCACCGCGTCCTCGGATCCCTCGAAATCACCGGACCTCCGCACGAGCGCACCGAGGACCTGCGGCGCGAGTTCGCGCAGCAGGCCCTCGATTTCGGCGTCGGTTCTCACAGATCGGTGTCGGGTGCGCCCATCACCTGACGCACCTCGATCGGATGCTGGATCGGCACCCCGTCCGGACCCGGTGCCGCCGACGTCTGAGCGGCGATCTCCAGCGCCCGCTCCTCCGATTCGACGTCGACCATGCGGTACCCGGCGAGCAGTTCCTTCGATTCGGGGAACGGTCCGTCGGTCACCACCGGAGCGCCCTTGCCGTCGAACGTGACACGTCTCGCGAGGTCCGGTCCGGCGAGCCCCTGAGCGTCGACGAGTTCACCCCTGGCGACGAGCTCCGCGTTGAGATCCTGCTGGAACCGGATGTGCGCCTGCGCGTCCTCGGGGTCTCGACATACTTCGGGAACCTTTCGAGGAAATCTCTCTCAGCGGTGCCCGGCGTGCAGACAGTCCTCGAACAAAGTGCGCACCTCGTCGACGTGCCGGTCGAGATCCGCCAGGTCCCAGCCGACGGTCGGCACGGGTGCGAGGACGTCGACGTCGACCGTGCCGGGGTGCGCGACCAGCGAGTTCCGCCACATCCGTTCGCCCGCGTTGTGGATGACGATCGGCACGATCGGCACGCCCGCCTGCATCGCCAGGTGGAATCCGCCCTTCTTGAACCTGCCGAGGCGCGGAGTCGGCGAGCGGGTGCCCTCGGGGGCGATCGCGATGGAGATGCCGGACTGCAGTTTCTCCACCGCCGGGCGGAGGGCCGCCCTCGCCTTCGTGCTGTCCGCCCTGTCGATGTACGCGACGTCGAGCAGAGCCCCCACGGGAATGAACCGGGGATCCCGCGCGGCCTCCTTCTTCGCGACGCCGGTGACATCGCGCCGGATGACGCTGCCGATCACCAGCATGTCGAGCGAACTCTGGTGATTGAACATGAAGACCGCGGGCCTGGCCGACCACGCGTTCTCCTTGCCCTTGATGCGCACGTTGATCCCACAGATAGCGAGCGCGAGATCCGGGCCGAAGCTGCCGACCAGGTTGGCGCCCGTCTGCCGGTTCTGGGTGAGCAGGCCGGCGGAGACACCGAACGCGGCCGCCCCCATCAGAGCGCCGATCGCGGTGGTGGTGCGGGCGATGGACATCGGGTCGGCGCCGCTCTCCGGAGGTCGCAGATTCACCGACGGCCACCCGTTCTGCCGCGCGGTCGCCGCCAGCTTGCGGTCGGGATTCAGTGCCACGGGATGTCCCACCGACTTCAGCATCGGAACATCTTCTGCGCCGTTGGAGTACGCGAAGCTGTCACCCAGATCCGCTCCGTGCTGGTCGGCGTACTCGCGCAGTGCCTCGGCCTTGGCGGGACCCCACAGCGGCGGCGATTCGAGCTTCCCGGTGAGCATTCCGTCCAGAACCGCGGGCCGGGTACACAGCACGTCCTCGGCGTCGATGTCGAGGTCCGCGGCCACCGACAGTGCCTGATAGGGGGTGGCGGAGGTGGCCATCACCACCCGGTGACCGGCGTGCCGGTGCGCGGCGAGCAGTCCGCGGACCTCCGAGAAGATCATCCTCGCGATCTCCTGGCGGAACAGCCGCTGCCCCCACTCCTGCATCTCGTCCTCCATGCGCCCGGCCAGGCTCTGCACACCGATGCGCATCAGGTTGCCGACATCGGCACCCCGGAAGCGGGTCTCCACCGCGGCGCCCGTGGTGCGCAGAAGCTCGGCCACGCTGATGTCGAAGCGACGCAGGCGATCCCGATAGACGACGCTCGCGGAGTACCCGCTGATCAAGGTGCCGTCCAGATCGAACGCGGCGAGGGTGCCCGGGCCGGGAACGGCGGCCGCGATGTCGTCGTGGAGACTGCGGAGATCGCTCATCTACTCACCTACCACCCATCTGGTCGAGATTCTCGTGCGCGATGGCCCGGATGCGCAGCACCCGATCGATCAGGGTCTGGAGTTCGGCCTCGAACTCGACCCGCCGGGCCGCCATGTTCTCGGCATTCGGTTCGACCAGGCCCCGGTTTCGTGCCAGCTTGAGCGCGGTCGTGAAGAGCTCGGCCGAAATCGACTCGCTGCTCCCGATCTGCTGCCGGAGACGGCGCTGCTCCGCGAGCGCGAGGCACGACGTCATGAAGGCCTTCTCGTCGAACTTCCGATCCACCGGAGTCCGGAGCAACTGGCCCGCGACCACGGCGTACGCCTCCAGGAACGGCTGCAGAACCCGATGTGCCAGATGAATACGCATCCCGGACAACAGGTTCGCCGCATGCTGCGGGTCACCCAGATTCGACTCCCACGCCGGGTCGATGAGATCCAGTTCGGCCCGCAGTTCCTTCCGGAAGCTGTCCTTCTCGCTGAAGAAGAATTCGAACTTGAGGAGATCGCGAATGCGCAGTGCCGCATCCCATCCGTCGTTCAGCGGATCGGTGAACTGCTGATCGGCGGCCGCTCGCAGCACCATCTCCGCGATCGCCCGCATCACCAGGAAGTGAATCGTGTTGTTGCGGTAGAACGCTGCCACGAGATGCTGATCCCGGCCGAGGTAGAACACCCGCTCGCTGCCCTGATCGAAACTCCGCAGCACCCCGGAATCGAGGTGGGTCCGCACCGCCTTGCGGATCACCTGCGGATCGGTCAGGTCCACATCGCCCGCGGTCGGCAACGAGCGCGCGGTGATGTAGTCGACGAGCGGCCCGAGGATCCCGCCGACCTCGGCGACGGTGAGCGCGCGGTCCTCGATGCCGAGAAACGCGAGCATCACGAGCGACGACGCGGTGACGGGTGTGACCTCGTTGATGCGGTGACACACCTCGAACGCCGTCTTCTGCACCGCCAGCCGCAGGTCGTCCTCCTGGCCGAGGTAGTCCGCCAGCGACATCGGCCTGCCGACGTTGACGTGCGCGACACCGTGCCGTTGACCCTGCGCCCGAACGTATCCGAAGAGCCAGCGCAGGCTCTCCTTGCTCTTCGCCTGGCCGTGCGCCTCCGCCGCCATCGCTCCGACCTCGTACAGCTGGTCGTAGGTCAGCGACACCGGGACGAGGTACACATCGGACATCCCGCTGTCCTGGAAGGCCTTCGCGAGGTAGTTGAGCAGACCGAACCGCGGCGGCCGCAACTTCCCGGTGCGGCTGCGCCCGCCCTCGATGTACCACTCGAGGTTGAACCGCTTGGTGAGCAGGTAACGCATGTACTCGCGGAGCGTCCACTTGTAGATCTCGTCGCCGTCGAACTTCCGGCGAATGAACACGGTGCCGCTGCGCTTGCCGATCGGTCCGATCGGCCAGAAATTGATGTTCAGACCGCCCATCACATGGTTGAGCGGAAGGTCGTTCGCGAGCAGCGCCGGGCGCAACACCAGCGGGTCGAGGTACGAGCGGTGGCTGGGCAGGAACACCAGGGAATGTTCCTTGTTCAGCTCCCGCAGCTCGTCGAGCCGGGTGGTATCGACGTCGAGGCGGTACGCGCGGGAGAAGTAGCGGCCCAACTGGTCCCACAGCGCGATGGCGCGCCTGCTCTGCGCGGCGACCATCTCGTCCAGTGCCCCACGGGCCCGGCGATCCACCTCGGCGACGGGGACGTTCAACTTTGCGGACAGCTCCCGGGTGCCGACATGGTATCGGCTGGCGTCGGTGATCTCGTCGACGACGAACCTCGACACCTTGTACTGCGTACCCAGCAGGGTGCGCTCGGCCCGCTCGAGGGTCAGCGCGGCCTGGCGGCGAATGAAATCCGGAAGCGACCCGCCGCCGTTCTCCGCGAGCCGGCGTTCGAGGTCGCTGAGCGGGGCCGGATCGCCTTCCAGGACCTGGCACCGGGCCGGGTCGTCGCGCATCACCCGGCGCTGCATGTTCTGGCCGGGGTGCAGCGGATCTCGCAGCGACAGCGTCTCCCGGAATCGTTGCGCGCCGTCCGGGTGGGTCTCCTTCGGCAGCCACACCACCCGGAGCGGGGTGAGCAGCGGATCATCCTTCCGGCGCACGAGATCGGCGAGGGCCTGGTCGGTGACGCGGACGGTCGGAGGCGGCTGACCGGAGTCGTTCGCCTGCCGCTCCAGCCACGTGCGGAGGACGTCGTCCTCCATGTCGCTCATCGTCTCGATGAGATAGACCCGTGGCCGTGTCGTCTGCTCGTCCATCACGCCAGCCTTTCCTTTCACCCGCGGCCCAGTTCGACGATCTCGTCGAGACTCTCCTGCAGGCACGACATGAACCGCGCCGGCTCGGTGACGGCGGCGGTGTCGAGATTGACGCCGATGCAACACGTGCCGACGTGGGAGACGAGGGTGGCCATGACCGCGCAGCCGGGGGCCGGGCCGAACGGGAACATCCGCTCGATCCGGGCACCCGCGAGGTACACGGGCACGGGGACACCGGCGACGTTGCTGGCCTGTAGATCGAGTCCCGTCGACTGCGAGAGGTACCAGTTCGCCAGCACCACCGTCGGAAGCCGGACCAGGAGCGGGGCGGCCGAATCCAGCAGTCCGAGTGCGGGTTCCTGGCGCAGCCCCAGGATGATCGCGCGCACCTTCTCGATCCGCGCGACGGGGTCGCGCTCACCGACCGGTCCGGCGAATCGGGCCGCGGCGAACCGGTTGCCGCCCGTGGGATCCGACGCCGAACGCATGCTCACCGGCATGCCCACCGGAATCGTCTCGAGGTCGTGGCCGAACGATTCGTGGTAGCGGCGGAACCCGCCCAACAGGGCCGCCACGTACGCGTCGTTCAACGACCCGCCGGCGACGTGAGCGGCGGAACGCAGTTCGTCGACACTCACCTCGAGCACCCCGAACCAGCGTCCCAGTCCGCGGTCGCGGAGCAGGTCCGAACCCGTGGTCGGGGGAGGGGTCACCACCCTGCGGATGGAGTTCGCGTAACCGGCAACCTCCGTGACACTGCCCACCGGATCGCCGACGACGGTCATCGCCGTCCGCACCGCGCCCCGGATCAGGCCGCCGAGACGACCGGGGGCGCTGCGCACGTTGTCGAGTGCCTGCTCGAACAGGGCGCCGCCGCCCGACATCTGCTCCGGTAACGGCGCAGGGCGATCCGGTTTGTCCGGCGACGGTTCGGGGCGCCTGCTGTGCAGCAGCGTCATCAACTGGATGCCGCCGAGACCGTCCGTGATGCTGTGGTGCGTCTTCACCACGTAGACGGCGCGGCCGTCGTCGAGTCCCTCGATGAGCATCGCGCTCCACGGCGGCCGGGCGCGGTCGAACGGCTCGGTCGCCATGTGCCTGCACATCCGCAGCGCGTGGTCGAACGTCGCCGGCTCCGGCAGGCGCACCCGCGACAGGTGATAGTCGAGATCGAACTCGGGGTCGACCGACCACATCGGGTTGCCCAGCCGCAACGTCGGCTCCACCACCCGCATCCGGATGCGCGGCACCATGTGCGACGCCCATTCGTGGGCGCGCACCAGCCGGTCCCAGTCCGGCGGTTTGTCGAGCACGTCGACCGCGACGATCGGTGAGCGCAGCTTCGGCTGCACCTCCTCCATCCGCCACATCCCGGTCTCGAAGTCGGACATCGTGCGGTCCGCTCCCCAGGCGACGTCGGAGAAATCCACGTCGACGGCACTCGGCGGTATCAGAGGTTCGCCGTCGGCCATGCCCACCCTCATTCGGTTGCTCGAGTTGCCCTCAGCTGCTGCTTTTCCAGTGTGGACCCGCCCCGCAGATCGCGTCCCTGGTTCCGGCGGATTACGCACCGGACTTTCTGTCCAAGGTGAGGACGTGCCGACTCTCCACCACGCGACGCTCGACAGGATCGACCCGGCCACGCTCTACCGGATCATGGTGCTGCGGACCGACGTGTTCGTCTTCGAACAGGGCATCGTGTCGGAACCCGAACTCGACGGACGCGACCTCGAACCGACCACCACCCAGTTCTGGGCGGAGGAGGACGGCGAGGTTCTCGCGACACTGCGGGTGCTGGCCGACGAACCGACACTGCATCTCGGACGGGTCGCCACCGCCGCCCCCGCCCGGGGGCGGGGGCTCGCGGGACAACTGCTCGAAGCCGTGTTCGAGGCGTTCCCGGCACCCATCGAGATCTCCGCCCAGGCCTACCTCGAAAACTGGTACGGCCGTTACGGTTTTCGCAGTACCGGTGAGAACTACCTCGAGGCGGGTATCGACCACCTGCCGATGAGGCGCTCCGCGCCCGTGCGTGGTTGACGAGTCTCCGGACTCCTTCATCACTCACGGAGTTGTCGTAGGCTGCCGACATGGCGAAAAGCTTCGAATACTCCGAACAGATCGCGTACCCCCTCGACCGGGTGCACGCGACGGTGACGGATCGGGCGTTCTGGCAGCATCGGTTCGAAGAGGCGCCGGAGAAACTCACCCTCGACGACAGCCGCGGCCCCGGCACCCTGACGGCGACGATGCGCGACACCATCGGCGCGTCGTCCCTCCCCGGGCTGGTCCGCAAAGTCGTCTCGGGTGAACTGAAGGTCGAGCGTGCCGACGAATGGGGTGCACTCGACGGTGACCGCGCCGACGGCCGGATCAGTGGCAGCTCCACCGGGATCCCGGTGAAGATCGAGTGCACGTCGGTGCTCCGCGCGTCGGTCGACGTCACCGTCCTGGATGTAGCCGGATCGGTGCATGTCAAGATTCCGCTCGTCGGCGGACAGATCGAGTCCCTCGTCAGGAAGCTGGTCGGCGACATGGTCGGGCAGGACCGCGACGCGATCGAGAAGTGGCTCGGCGACAGCTGACGCTCAGGCCCCGGACGCCGGGTCGTCGAGTTCGACGTCGAGCGTGCGGGCACCCGGTCCCGCCGTGCCCAGCCGGTCGTGGGTGTTGACGATCGCGCAACTCCCGAGCGACAGGCACCCGCAGCCGATGCAGCCGGTCAGGTTGTCGCGGAGCCGGATCAACTGCTCGATCCGCTGATCCAGATCCGCGTGCCACCGCGTCGAGAGCTTCTCCCAGTCCTTCCGGTTCGGCGTGCGGCCCTCGGGAAGGGTCCCGAGGGCGTCCCGGATCTCGGCCAGCGGAATCCCGACCCGCTGGGCGATGCGGATGAACGCGACCCGCCGCAGCGTGTCCCTGCGATAGCGACGCTGATTGCCGGACGTCCGCCTGCTGGTGATCAGCCCCTCGCGCTCGTAGAAGTGCAACGCCGACACCGCCACGCCACTGCGCTCCGACAGCTGTCCCGGCGTCAGTTCCTTGGCTCTCCACTCGGGCATCTCCACGACAGGCAACCTTTCACGCGGTTACCTGAACAATACTCGAGGTCAGTCGCGGCGGAGATGTCCGTGCAGGTGGTGCGTGAGCGGAGTCAGGTCGTGCGCCATCCACAGGTCGTACGTGAGGTCGCCGCCGCGCACCGACAACTGTCGCCGGATGCTGTGCACCGGTTTCGCGTCCGGCGACGCGCTCAGCGCCACCATCGACAACTCGATGGTCCCCTCCCGGATCTGACCACGGTGGATCTCGGTGAATCCGGTCGGCTGGGCCACGAGCAGTTCCGCCTCGTCCTCGGCGACGAGCCGCAGGAACCCGGACTCCGAGTGCAGCGGCCGCCCGCTGCCCGCCTCCCGTGTCCGAGACCGGTACGCCAGGAACGGTTTACCGGTGGGGGCGAATTCGATCTCCTCGGTGTACGCGAAGTTGTCGATCGTCGGGTACGCGCCCTCCCCCTCGCCGCGCCACAGACCGGCGAACGGTGCCAGGGCGGAGGGAACGGACGGAAGTGGGGGCGTGTTCGCAGACGAACTCGCCGCCGCATCCGAGTGCGCCGGCGAGAGAGTCGAGTTCTCGTCCATGAGATACCTCCGCCGTTTCACGGTACTCGCCTGCGGCGCCGAGGGACACGGTCGGCCGCGAAGTGTTTGAGCGTGCCTGCCGGGCCCGCCGGCATTACCGTCTAGACATGAACGCGTCCGGTTCTGCACCGCTGGGGGCCAACTCCGAAGTCGGGCAGCTGCGTGCCGTCCTCCTGCACCGGCCCGGGGACGAACTGAAGCGGCTCACGCCCCGCAACAACGACCAACTGCTCTTCGACGGACTGCCCTGGGTGGACCGCGCGCAGGAAGAGCACGACGCGTTCGCAGACCTCCTGCGCTGCCGCGGCGTCGAGGTCCTGCTGCTGTCCGACCTGCTCACCGAGACACTCGGCGCCAGCGGCGCCGCCCGCATACAGGGCATCGGCGCAGCCGTCGACCCGCGCAAACTCGGGCACACCCTGGCGCAGGAACTGGCCGCGCACCTCCGCGGTGTCCCGGCCCCCGAACTCTCCACCATCCTCACCGCGGGGATGACCTTCGACGAACTGCCCGTCGCGGCCAACACGGCGTCGCTGGTCCGGCGCATGCACCACGGCGGCGACTTCGTCATCGACCCGCTGCCCAACCTGCTGTTCACCCGGGACTCGTCGTTCTGGATCGGACCCCGCGTGGCGATCACGTCCCTCGCCCTGCCCGCCCGCGTCCGCGAGACGTCCCTCACCGACATCATCTACGCCCATCACCCGCGTTTCCGTGGCGCCCGGCGCGCCTACGAATCCCACACGGCTCCCGTCGAAGGCGGCGACGTCCTGCTCCTCGCACCGGGAGTCGTCGCCGTCGGAGTGGGGGAGCGCACCACGCCGGCAGGCGCCGAGGCGTTGGCGCGCAGCGTCTTCGAGGACGAACTGGCACACACCGTGCTGGTGGTCCCCATCGCGCAGGCCAGGGCGTCGATGCACCTCGACACCGTCTGCACGATGGTCGACCACGACGCCGTCGTGATGTACCCGATCATTCAGGACACGCTGTCGGCGTTCACCATTCACCGCGAGGACAAGGGCGTGTCGATCCGCGGAGCGGACCCGTTCCTGGCCGCCGCCGCCGAGGCCATGGGCATCGGCAAACTGCGCGTCATCGACACCGGACTCGACAACGTCACCGCCGAACGCGAGCAATGGGACGACGGAAACAACACGCTCGCACTCGCACCCGGCGTCGTCGTCGCGTACGAACGGAACGTCGAGACCAACGCCCGGCTCGAGGCGTCGGGAATCGAGGTACTGCGGATCGCCGGTTCCGAACTCGGGTCGGGCCGCGGCGGACCCCGCTGCATGTCCTGTCCGGTGGCCCGCGACCCGCTGTAGGCGGCTCCGCCGCCCGTGCGCCTTTCTGGTAGTCGGAGCAACCAGAAAGGCGCACGGGCGCGCAGCGCCTAGAGGACCTCGCGGACCTTCTCGGCCGGGCGGGCGAGGACGGTGCCCTTGTCCGTCACGACGATCGGTCGCTCGATGAGGATGGGGTTGTCCACCATCGCCTCCAGCAGTTCGTCCTCGGACGCCTCGGCGAGCCCGAGCTCCTTGAAGACGGCCTCCTTCTTACGGATCGCCTCGCTCGGCTTCAGCCCGGCGTCGTCGAGAAGTTTGCACAACCCGTCCCGTGAGGGCGGGGTCTCGAGGTACTTCACGACGGCCGGCTCGATGCCCGCGTCCCGGATCAGTCCGAGGACGGTGCGGGACGTGTTGCATCGCTGGTTGTGGTAGATGGTCGCGGTGTTCGCCATACCCGACATTCTGCACCGGGGAACAAACCCGCCCGCAGGGAGCGCTGAAGGAGAGGAGTAACTAGTGAATAGTCGACGAAAGAGGGAGACCGATCATGGCCGAACACAGGGACGCGACCCCGCAGCGCATCGTCATCGCGGGTGGACACGGGAAAATCGCCCGTCACCTCATCAAGATTCTCACCGCGCGCGGTGACCGAGCGGTCGCGCTGATCCGCAACCCCGATCACGAGCACGAGGTGGCGGCGCTCGGCGCCGAACCGGTGGTGATCGATCTGGAGACGGCGAGCGCGGACGACGTGGCGAAGACGCTCGTCGGTGCGGACGCCGCGGTCTTCGCCGCAGGCGCAGGCCCGGGCAGCGGTATCGCCCGCAAGGACACCGTCGATCGCGGGGCCGCGGTTCTCCTCGCGGACGCCGCCGAGAAGGCGGGAACGCGGCGATTCATCCAGATCAGTTCGTTCGGGGCGGGGGAGCCGATCCCCGAGGGCACCGACGACGTGTTCGCGGCCTACCTCGTCGCGAAGACGGCCGCCGAGGAAGACCTGCGCGCCCGGACCCACCTCGATTGGACGATTCTCCGCCCGGGCGGTCTGCTCGACGACGACCCGACGGGTCACGTCACGCTCACTCCGCCTCCTCTCGAGCGCGGCACCGTCCCGCGCGCCGACGTCGCCGCAGTGATCGCGGCGCTTCTGGATCACCCGGAGACTGCGAAGAAGACGCTCATGCTGACGTCCGGTCCGACACCGATCGAGGAGGCCGTCGCCGCGGTGTAAGCATTGCGGCGCCGCAACCGCGCAACTACGGTCTGATACAACGCGTGGAACAACGGAGGTGGCGCCGGCCGTGGACATCGACATCGATCCGGATTCGTCGACCGCCCCGTTCGACCAGTTGCGATTACAGATCATCGAGCAGGTGCGCAGTGGGCAGCTGATCGCGGGAACGAAGATACCCACAGTCCGCGCGCTCGCCGTCGAGGTGGGTCTCGCACCGAACACGGTCGCCAAGGCGTACCGGGAACTCGGCGAGCAGGGTGTCATCGAAACCCGGGGCAAGCAGGGCACGTTCATCGCGAGCGGCGGTGACCCCATTCGCGCCCGGGCCGAGAAGGCCGCAACAGGGTATGTGCAGGAACTGCGGAAGCTGGGGGTGTCCGACGAGGAGATCCTCGGCTTCGTGCAGTCCGCTCTCCGCGGCGCCGAATGAGGTCGGTGCCGTCTCCAGAAGGTGTGACCCCAGAAGGTGTGACCCCAGAAAGGTAGACGCTCGGTATGGCTTCCGCACTCTTCCGCGACCTCGCACTACTGATTGCCCGGATCGGACTCGGCGTCGTCTTCGTCGCGCACGGCTGGCAGAAGTTCTTCGACTACGGAGTGAAGGCCACACAGGCGTCGTTCGCGGACATGGGCATCCCACTGCCCGACATTTCGGCTGTTGCGGCCGCCACTATCGAACTCGCGGGTGGATTTGCTCTCATCGTGGGAGTGGCCACACCGATCGCCGGAATCCTGCTGTTTCTCAACATGCTCGGAGCGCTGATTCTGGTGCACGCGGACAAGGGCGTCTTCGTCGCGAACGGAGGGTACGAACTCGTCGTCGCACTCGGCGTCGGGTCGCTACTTCTCGCCGTGATCGGTGCCGGACGCCTCAGCATCGACGGGCTTCTCGGAAGAGGCTCGGGATGGGGAAAAACCGCAGCGTAACGATGCCGTAGGCTGGGTCTCGATTCGGTGTGAAGCGATGGGCTAGCTTGCTTTTACCATCGAAAATGACCAACGTAGTTGTTCATGGCAATGAATACGGATCTGCCTGATCAAGGTTCCGAGACCGCCGACGCGAGCGTCGGCGGAGGGCTCAAACGGGTCGGTGTTCGCACCGACCGCGTCGTGTTCTCCGCCGCTGCCGCCGCGGTCTCGGCAATCGTCGTCTGGGGGCTCGTGGCCCCCGACAATCTCGACTCCACGACCGGCAAGGCACTCGACTGGCTGGTCACCGACATGGGCTGGTTGTTCGTCCTGTCGGCGAGCGGGTTCGTCCTCTTCTCACTGTGGCTCGCGTTCAGCAAGTTCGGTCACATCCCGCTCGGAAAGGACGGCGAGCAGCCCGAGTTCCGGACGGTCAGCTGGATCGCGATGATGTTCAGCGCCGGCATGGGCATCGGACTGATGTTCTTCGGTGTCGCCGAACCGCTCGCGCACTACGTGACACCCCCTCCGGGTTCCAACGGTGGCATCGGAACTGCGATGGCCACCACCATGTTCCACTGGAGCCTGCACCCCTGGGCGATGTACGCGGTTGTCGGACTGTCGATCGCGTACGGCTCGTACCGCAAGGGTCGCAAGCAGCTGTTCAGCTCCGCCTTCATCCCGCTGCTCGGCCGTCGCGCCGAGGGGCCGATCGGCAAGTTCATCGACGTTCTCGCGATCTTCGCGACGCTGTTCGGCACCGCCGCTTCGCTGGGCCTCGGCGCACTACAGATCGGGTCCGGTTTCCAGGTTGTCGGGTGGATGTCGGAGGTCAGCACGTTTCTGCTGGTCGCGATCGTCGCCCTGCTGACCCTCGCGTTCGTGGCATCCGCTGTGTCGGGTGTCGCGAAGGGAATTCAGTGGCTCTCCAACACCAACATGGTGCTCGCCGTCATCCTGGCCCTCTTCGTGTTCGTCGTGGGGCCGACGGTCCTGATCCTCAACCTGCTGCCCACCACGATCGGCGCCTACGCCGCGCAGCTCGCGCAGATGTCGGCCCGCACCGGAGCGTCGTCCGATCCGGCGACCGGCGAATGGTTGTCCTCGTGGACCATCTTCTACTGGGCGTGGTGGATCTCCTGGACCCCGTTCGTCGGCATGTTCCTGGCACGCATCAGCCGTGGCCGGACCATCCGCCAGTTCGTGGTCGGCGTGATCGTGGTGCCGAGCGCCGTGAGCCTCGTGTGGTTCGCGATCTTCGGTGGTGCCGGAATCAGCGAGCAGCGTGACGGAATCGACCTCGCCGGACAGGACACCCAGGAGGGTCAGCTGTTCGGCATGCTCAATCACCTGCCGCTCACCGGCATCACGACCGTCCTGGTGATGATCCTCGTGGGGATCTTCTTCGTCTCCGGCGCCGACGCCGCATCGATGGTGATGGGCACCCTGTCGCAGCGCGGTTCGCTGGAACCGCAGCGCTGGGTGGTCGTGTTCTGGGGTGTGCTCACCGGAGGCGTGGCCGCGCTCATCCTGTGGACCGGCGGCGACACCGCGCTGGACGGACTGCAGACGATGACGATCATCGCCGCGGCGCCGTTCGTCCTCGTTATGATCGGGTTGTGTTTCTCGCTCTACAAGGATCTGTCACGCGACCAGATGATCGTCGACGGCCGGGAGATGCGGAGAGAGATGCGGAGAGTGGCGGCCAAACGTCGTCGCGACCGGATCTCGTCCCGCTAGAGAAACAGTCTGCGAGCCGCTCGGTGTCCCACGGGACCCGGGCGGCTCGACTCATTCCGGGGTCAGCGCCAGCTGGGATAATTCCGGGGTCAGCGCCAGCTGGGAAGCCACAGTTGGTGCTGCCACGTGTCCGGGGTGATCGGGACGGCCGTGAGGATCGGCCACAACCAGATGAAGTTGGCGACCACGAGCCCCACATAGAGGCAGACGGCGAGCAGGCCGGTGGTCCGGCGTTCGAACGACGCCTTCGCGCTTCCCAGGATGTCGCCCAGGACCAGCGCGAGACCCATCACCATGAACGGCGCCAGCGCCACCGCATAGAAGTAGTACATCTGGCGGTCCAGGGTGGTCAGCCACGGCAGGAACGCGGCGCCGTAGGCGGTGAGGACGGTGGCGTACCGCCAGTCCTTCCGCACCACGGTCTGCCACAGCGCCCACGCGAGCATCGGCAGTGCCAGCCACCACATGGCGGGCGTCCCGATGAGCATGACGGCCTTGACGCAACTCGACGCTCCGCAGCCGGTGACGTGATCGCCCTCGGCGAAGTAGTACAGCATCGGGCGCAGACCCATCGGCCACGTCCACGGCTTCGACTCCCACGGGTGATGATTGCCCGCCGAATTGGTGAGGCCTTCGTGGAACTCGAGGACGTTGCCGCTGTAGTACCACAGCGAGCGGAGCGCGCCCGGCACGAACGACCAGGGGCCGCCCGTCCCGATCTCGTTGCCCACGGCATGCCGGTCCACGCCGGTCTCGCTGGCGAACCACGCCCAGTAGCTGGCGAGATACACGAACAGTGGCACGACGACGAGCGCGTACAGCGCCGGGCCCACGTCGCGGACGCCGGCACCGAACCACGGGCGCCGCACCCCGTAGGCGCGTCGGGCCGACACGTCGAATGCGACGCTGAGCAGCCCGAAGAACACGATGAAGTAGACGCCCGACCATTTGGTGCCGCACGCGAGACCCAGCATGATCCCGGCGCCGAATCGCCACCAGCGCACACCGAGGCGTGGGCCCCAGTCGCTGTCGCCGATCCGGCCCTCGTCGTATACGCGGGCCATCCGCTCGCGGACCTGGTCGCGGTCCACGATCAGGCAGCCCAGAGCGGCGACGGCGAACAGTGCCAGGAAGATGTCGAGCATGCCGAGCCGGGAGGACACGAACGTGACGCCGTCCGCGACCAGCAGGATCCCGGCGAGGCCGCCGATCAGAGTGGATCGGGTGAGCCGGCGGACGATGCGGATCACCAGGAGGACCATGATCGTGCCCGCCACCGCGGAGGCGAAACGCCAACCCCAGCCGTTGTAGCCGAAGATCGCCTCGCCCATCGCGATCAGCTGTTTGCCGATCGGCGGATGCACCACCAGCCCGTAACCGGGATTGTCCTCGAGCCAGCCGCCGGTGAGCACCTGCCAGCCCTGCGGCGCGTAGTGCTTCTCGTCGAACACGGGAGTGCCCGCGTCCGTCGGGTAACCGAGCATCGTGAACCGGGTGATCGCCGCGATCGCCGTGACGAACAGGGTGACCACCCAGCCGCGGGCACGGTCGACTGGACCGAAGTCGGGGGGCGGCACGAGCGGCGCCGGTCCGACCATGGACGGCTGTCGTGCGGAGGGCGTCGGTCGCTCGTCCGTCAGCATCGTCACGCCGCAATCGTAGGCTGTGGGTCATGACTGGTCGCCTAGTGCTCGCCGCAACACCGATGGGGGACGTGGGTGACGCCTCGCCGAGGCTGCGTACGGCGCTGGAGACGGCAGACGTCGTCGCCGCCGAGGACACCCGCCGCACCAAAGCCCTCGCCTCCGCTCTCGACGTGACGATCACCGGCAAGGTCGTCAGCTTCTACGACCAGGTCGAGACGGCCCGGCTGCCCGCGCTCGTCGCCGATGTCGCGTCCGGCAAGACCGTTCTCCTCGTCACCGACGCCGGCATGCCCTCGGTCAGCGACCCCGGGTACCGGCTGGTGTCGGCGTGCGTGGCCGAGGATCTGGCGGTGACGTGCCTGCCCGGACCGTCGGCCGTGACGACGGCGCTCGCGCTGTCCGGGCTGCCCGTCGAACGGTTCTGCTTCGACGGCTTCCCACCCCGGAAGCAGGGCCAGCGCAAGACGTGGTTGCAGGCACTGGTCGCCGAGCAACGCGCCTGCGTGTTCTTCGAGGCGCCGCACCGGCTCGCCGACTGCCTGGCCGACGCGGTCGAGGTGCTCGGTGGAACCCGCCGCGCCGCCGTCTGCCGGGAACTGACCAAGACGTACGAGGAGGTCCGCCGCGGCACCCTCGCCGAGCTCGCCGAGTGGGCCGCCGAGGGTGTCCGCGGCGAGATCACGGTGGTGGTGGAGGGTGCCACGCTCGTCGCGTCCGACCCCGCCGACCTCGTCGACGAGGTGGAGCGACTCGTCGCGGACGGCACCCGGCTCAAGGACGCGTGCGCGCTCGTCGCCACCACCGGTGTGTCGAAGCGGGAACTCTACGAAACGGTGCTGGCCTCCCGGAAGGACTAGGCGGCCTGCGAGAGTTACCGCCGGAGGGCACGCTCCCCGGGAGCCAGCGAGGCGTCGTCGGCGGCCGCCTGCCCGGCGTACCAGCCGTTGGCGTCGACGGCCCTGCCGCGCGCCTTCTTGGTACGCGGAAACAGACGGTCGAACTCGGCGTCGACGGCCTCGGACTTGGTGGCCAGAATCGGGAGCAGATCGTCGACGGGAATCGACGCCTCGTCGGCGGCTTCGGCCGTGGCCCGGCTGTCGGCGTCGCGTAACCGCTGCCCGATGCGACTGGCGAAGCCCGCGAGGAAACCCTTGCGGAACGACGTGGTGCGGGAACCACTGCGACTGTCGGCGTCCGCGAATTGCATTGCGCGCGTCGCCTGCACGAGCAGCGACGTGAACAGCATGTCGACCTGCTGGAGGTCGAGGGGGGTTCCGACCACGGTCGCGATGGCGAGGGAACTGAACCACACGGTGCGCACCCGGTTGGAGTCGCCGATCTCGGTGAGAAGGTGCACCTTCTCCTTGACGTACGGATTCTCCAGGTGGATGCGGCGACTGTGCACCGCCGTGTTGCCCACCCCGTTCTGGGTGTGGAGGAGAGCGGCGTTGATCGCGTAGCGCGTCATCAATTCCTGCGCCTTCGCGGTGAAGATCTCCGCCTCCTCCGCGAAATCGGTGGCCTCGGCCTTCGCGAGCAAACCGCGGATCCTGTTGAGCACCTTCGCGTCGGCCTCGGTCTCGCCCGGCACCGCCGCGGCCGTGTCGGCGACCCGCACGACCGGCCACGTCGACGGCGGGGGAGCGAGCACCGTCCAGCCGGGCAGATTCGTCCACGTCAGCGACAGGTCGGTGAGCTGGTAGACGGAGTGGTACGGGTCTTCGAACAACAGTCCGGCCGCGAGCGCCCGAACGTCGGGACCGTCGACCGGAACCCGCCCCGCCAGGTGCGACGCGCCTGGATACTGCTCGCCGATGGTGCGGAGTTGCTCCACCCAGTCCCGCGGCGCCCGGTGCACGGCGCGCGTGCGCTCCGCCTCGTGCAGCACCAGGGCCGCCGCCAGCGCCGCCTCGGACGGCTCCTTCGATCTCCGCGCCAGATGCACGACGTCGGCGGGCTGCCACCCACGCTCGTACGCGGCCGACAACTCACCCATCAGGGTGTGGACCGCCGCTGCGGCCTGAGGGCTCACTTCGTCGTCGAACACGCGCGCTCCGTTCCCGAATCCACCGTGAGGAGATCGAATGTATGTTCTATTCGGCGTCATGGGGGAGAGTGTGCATGCGGGGTCCGACACGAACGGACCCCGCGTGGATCAGTCCTCCACGTAACGCGGGAACACGCCCGACGGCGCGGGCAACGGGGTGCCCGCCACGATGCGCGTCGGAAGGTCGCTGAACTGCCGCGCATCGGCCTTCTGGCCGAGCAGGTCGAGGATCTTCTCCGCGGCGTCCGGCATCACCGGCTGCACGAGGATGCCGACGATCCGCACCACCTCGAGCGTCACGTACAGCACCGTCGCCATCCGCTCCGGATCCGTCTTCCGCAGAACCCAGGGCTCCTGCTTGGAGAAGTACCGGTTGGTCTCGCCCAGAACCGACCAGATCGTCTCCAGCGCGAGATGCAGTGCCTGCACGTCGTATTCGGCGCGAACCCGCTCGAGCAGCGCATCCGCCTGCGCGAGCATCGCCGTGTCGTCCTCGGTCAGCTCGCCGGGGGCCGGGACCTGGGCGTCGCAGTTCTTCGCGACCATCGACAGCGACCGCTGCGCGAGGTTGCCGAGCTCGTTCGCCAGGTCGGCGTTGATCCGGGTGACGATGGCCTCGTGGCTGTAGCTGCCGTCCTGACCGTAGGAGATCTCGCGGAGCAGGAAGAAGCGCACGGCGTCGAGGCCGTACTGCTCCACCATGGCGACGGGGTCGACGACGTTGCCGACCGACTTCGACATCTTCTCGCCCTTGTTGTAGAGGAATCCGTGCACGAAGACGCGCTTCGGCAACTCGATTCCCGCCGACATCAGGAAGGCCGGCCAGTACACCGTGTGAAACCGGGTGATGTCCTTGCCGATGATGTGCAGGTTCGCCGGCCAGAACTTGCCGAACTGCTCGGAGTCGGTGTCCGGGTAACCCGCGCCGGTCAGGTAGTTGGTGAGCGCGTCCACCCACACGTACATGACGTGCTCGGGATGGTCGGGGACCGGAACGCCCCAGTCGAACGTCGTGCGAGAGATCGACAGGTCCTTCAGCCCGCCCTTGACGAAGCTGACGATCTCGTTGCGCCGCGTCGCAGGTGCGATGAAGTCGGGGTTCTCCTCGTACAGCCGGAGCAGCTTGTCCTGATACTCGGACAGCTTGAAGAAGTACGTGGACTCCTCCGTCCACTCGACCGGGGTGCCCGTCTCGGTGGACAGGCGTGAACCGTCGTCCTGCAGCGTGGTCTCGGCCTCGGTGTAGAACGCCTCGTCGCGGACCGAGTACCAGCCCGAGTACGTGTCGAGGTAGATGTCGCCGTTCGCGAGCATCTTCTGCCAGATCGCTTTGCTGGCTTCTTCGTGATCGGCGTCCGTGGTGCGGATGAACCGGTCGAAGGAGATGTTCAACGTCTTGTCCATGGCCTCGAACACGTCCGAGTTCCGTGCGGCGAGCTCACGGACGTCGATGCCTTCCTTGGCCGCCGTCTGCTGCATCTTCAGGCCGTGCTCGTCGGTTCCCGTCATGAAGTAGACGTCGAACCCGTCCAGGCGCTTGAAGCGTGCGAGGGCGTCGGAGGAGATGTACTCGTAGGCGTGGCCGATGTGCGGGACGCCGTTGGGGTACGCGATCGCCGTCGTCAGATAGAAAGGTGGCCGCGAGGCGGTGGAATCAGCAGCATTCATGGTGCGACCACTCTATCTGCGCGCTGCCGTTTCGTGACGCGCAGATTCGGGTTCTAGGCCGGTCCGGTGTCGTCCTCGTCGGTGACGGCGCGTGACTCGTACGCCGCGCGGGCCGACTTGTTCGTGGACCTGACCTGGTCTGGAACCATCCGGCGGATCGCGAAGTCGCGGGCGAACTGCGGAAAGACGGTGACCAGCCGGGCCAGCGGACCGACGTACCGGGGGATGGTGACCTCGAACCGGGGCCGGTGGATCACCGCGACGACCGTCTTCGCGACGTCGGCCGGCGTAAGCAGTCTTGCCGCGCCCGTCGCGGTTCCGGCCGCGAGTTCGGTGTCGACGACACCGGGCATGATCACCGAGATCCGCACACCAGACCCGCGCAGCTCCTCGCGCACACCGGTCAGGTAGCCGAGGACGCCGTGTTTCGTCGCGGCGTACGTCGACTCGCCGGGTGGTGCGACCTTCGACGCCAGCGACGCCACCGTGACGATCTGGCCGCGGCCGCGGCCGCGCTCACGCATCGCCGGCGCCGCCAGTCTCACCCCGCGAATCACACCGTGCAGGTTGACGGCGAGCTGCCGATCCGTCGCGGAGTCGGGTTCCTCGTCGAACTTCCCGACCCACATCACGCCCGCGTTGTTGACGAGCACGTCGATCGGGCCCCAGTGATCCTCGACGGCTGTGAGGAATGCCGTGAACGACGCGGTGTCGGTGACGTCCAGTTCGAGACCCTCCACCGTCCCGCCCGTCCGGCCGAGTTCGTCCGCCGTCCTGCGGGCGGCGGCGCCGTCGACGTCGCCGATCGCGACCCGGGCGCCGGCCAGCGCCAGCTGTCGGGCGATCTCCCGCCCGATTCCTCTGGCACCGCCGGTCACGGCGATCACGCGGCCGTTCATCGAGCTCGAAGTCATGGACACGGCTCCCTCCCCGTCCGGGAGAAAGTACCGCATGTGACACGTGCGGCGGCGGCGTCGACAATGTCCGCATGAGCAAAGACCGTCCCGCCCCGGAAGCCCCTGCGCCGCTGTTCCCGCTCGTCGATTCGCACACCCACCTCGATGCGTGTGGTGCCTCGGACGCCGCGAGCGTCACGGCGATCGTCGACCGGGCCGCCGCGGTCGGGGTGGAGCGGGTGGTCACGGTGGCCGACGACCTGGCGGCCGCGCAGTTCGCTGTCGACGCGGCGCACTGGGATCCCCGCGTCTACGCGGCCGTGGCCATCCACCCGACGAGGGCGAACGTGCTCGACGACGCGACGAGGGCGGAGATCGAGCGACTCGCCGGCGATCCCCGGGTGGTCGCGGTGGGGGAGACGGGACTCGACTTCTACTGGCCCGGGAAACTCGACGGCTGCGCCACGGTCCCCGAGCAGACCGAGGGCTTCCGCTGGCACATCGACCTCGCGAAGCGGCTCGGCAAGACGCTGATGATCCACAACCGGGAGGCCGACCGGGCGCTGCTGCAAGTGCTGCGCGAGGAGGGTGCGCCGGAGACGGTGATCTTCCACTGCTTCTCCTCGGACGCCGAGATGGCGCGCGAGTGCGTCGACGCCGGTTACGTCCTCAGCTTCTCCGGCACGGTCAGTTTCAAGAACGCGAAGGCCTTGCGGGAAGCGGCCCCACTGGTGCCGTCGGATCAGTTGATCGTCGAGACGGATGCGCCGTTCCTCACTCCGCACCCGTTCCGGGGCGCCCCGAACGAGCCGTACTGCCTGCCGTACACGGTCCGGGCGCTCGCCGAGATCCGTGGCGAGGATCCGGACGACCTGGCGAAGGCGTCCACCGCGACCGCCGAGCGCGTGTACGGCCTCCGGCCCGTGAGTGGTTAGTGAGTCCCTGGACTCGTCGAGCGCGCACAGGGCCGAAGGGCCCTATGTTGAAGTTTCAACTTAGAGAACTTAGGATCGTTGCCTGTTCAACTAACGGTCGTCCCGGTCGCGCGGGGACACCACGATGAAAGGCACATCCATGAACAACCCCGCAGTCCGAAGCCTGGGAATCCTCGTCGCCCGCGTGGGCATCGGCATCATCTTCCTCGCCCACGGCTGGCAGAAGGCCTTCACCAACGGACTCGACGCCACGACCGCCGGCTTCGAGGCCATGGGAGTTCCGGTTCCCGGCATCTCGGCATTCCTCGCGACGTGGATCGAGCTGATCGGCGGAATCGCACTCATCATCGGAGCGGCCGTCCCGATCTTCGGCATCCTGCTCTTCCTCGACATGGTCGGCGCCTTCTTCCTCGTGCACGCCGACAAGGGAATCTTCGCGAGCGAGGGCGGCTACGAGCTGGTGCTGGCGCTGGGCGTCGGCGCACTGCTGCTCGCCGTCGTAGGATCGGGCCGATTCGGTGTCGACGGACTGCTCGGCGACAAGGTGCCGTGGGCGGCGAAGGAACGCGCCACCGTCTGACCCCCATGTGAGTGGCGAAGCGTCCCCCGGCACGCTTCGCCACTCACGTGTCAGAGGACCTTGTTCAGGAAGTCCTGGGTACGGGACTGCTGCGGGTCGCCGAAGATCTGCTCCGGAGTTCCCTCCTCCACCACGTAGCCGTCCGCCATGAAGATCACCCGGTCGGACACCTCGCGGGCGAAGCCCATCTCGTGCGTGACCACGACCATCGTCATGCCGCCCTTCGCGAGGTCGCGCAGAACCTGCAGCACCTCGCCCACCATCTCGGGGTCCAGCGCGCTGGTGGCCTCGTCGAACAGCATGATGTCCGGGTTCATCGCCAGGGCCCGCGCGATCGCGACGCGCTGTTTCTGCCCACCGGACAGGTTCGCCGGCTTCGCGTCCGCCTTCTCCGCCAACCCGACCTGCTCGAGCAGCCGAACCGCCGTTGCCCGCGCCTCGTCCTTGGAGGCGCGCTTGGTCTGCACGGGCGCGAGCATCACGTTCTCGATCGCCGTCATGTGCGGGAACAGGTTGAAGTGCTGGAAGACCATGCCGATGTGCTGACGCACCCGGTCGATGTCGATCTTCTTGTCGCTCACGTCGAACCCGTCGACCACGACCTTGCCGTCCGTGATGTCCTCGAGCCGGTTGAGGCAGCGCAGGAACGTGCTCTTGCCGGAGCCCGAGGGGCCGATCACGCAGACCACTTCACCGCTCGCGATGTCGACGTCGATGCCCTTGAGGACCTCGTTGTCGCCGAACGACTTCTTCAGGCCCTTCACCCGAATCTTCGGGTCGGCGGTCTCGGCCTTGTTCTCTGTCACCGGTGTCTCGGTCACTTGTTGATCCTCTTCTCGAGCCGGTTCGACAGCTTCGTCAACGCCATGATGATGATGAAATACATCACACCGATGATCAGCCACATGTTGAAGGACTGGAAGTTGCGGGCGATGATGATCCGCCCGGTCTGAGTGAGCTCGGCGAGCCCGATCACGGACAGGATCGACGTGTCCTTCAGCGTGATCACGAACTGGTTGATGTACGACGGGATCATCGTCCGCACGGCCTGCGGCATCACGACCTTCTGCATCGACTTCAGGTAGCTGATGCCGAGGCTCCGCGACGCTTCCATCTGGCCCTTGTCGACGGACAGGATGCCGCCGCGCACGATCTCGGCCATGTACGCGCCTGCGTTGAGGCTCAGCGTGATGATGCCCGCCGTGAACGCCGACATCTGGAAGTCCAGTGCCGCCGGGATGCCGAAGTAGATGAAGAACGCCTGCACCAGCAGCGGGGTGCCGCGGAACACGTCGACGTAGGTGGTGCCGATGCCGCGCAGGACGATGTTGGTCGACACCCGGAACAGGCCGAAGATCGCGCCGAGGACGAGCGCGATGGCGATCGAGACCACGGTCAGGACGATCGTGAGCCACAGGCCCTCGAGTAGCAGCGGGTAGGTGCTCTTGATCAGGCCCAGGATCGAGTTGTCGTCGTCGGATGCGTCGGAGTTGAGGTAGGTGTCGAGGATCTCGTCGTACTGGCCGCTGGCCTTCAGGTTGGCGAGCCCGGTGTTGAACTCTTGCAGGAGCTGCGGGTTCTGGCCCTTCGCGACGGCGAACCCGTAGCTGGCGCCGGGGACCTTGTCGGTGACCGTCTTGAAGCCGTTGCCCTGCTTGATGCCGTAGGCGAGGACGGGGTAGTCCTCGAACACGGCCGCCGAGTTACCCGTGCGGACCTCGTCGAACATGCTCGACGAGTCGGCGAAGTACTTGGTGGTGAAGCCGTACTGGTCCTTGATGGACTCCGCGTACGTGGCGCCCTCGGTGCCGTTCTTGACCGCGACGGACTTGCCGCGCAGGTCCTCGTACGAGGTGATCGAGTCGTTGCTCTCGAGCACGCCCATCTGCACGCCCGACTCGAAGTACGGATCGGAGAAGTCGAACGTCGCCTTGCGGGCGTCGGTGATCGACATGCCGGCGATCATGCCGTTGGCCTGACCGCCCGTGACCGCCTGGAGCGCGGCGTCGAATCCGACGGGGTTGACCTGGTAGGTGAACCCCTGGTCCTCGGCGATGGCGGCGAGGAGGTCCATGTCGATTCCGACGAGCTTGCCGCTCTCGTCCTGGAACTCGAACGGGGCGAACGTGATGTCGGTGGCGATCGTGTAGTTGTTGCCCGGAGCGGGCTCTTGTGCGCCGGCGAGGCCGGGCGCGACGAGTGTGACGAGCAGCGTCAGCGCGGCGATCACCGCGGGCACTCTCGGACGTCTGACGAGTCTCAGAAGTCGATCGGATCTGCTGCGCACGGAACCCCAGCTTTCTCAGTCGGTAGTGCCCGGTCGCTTCCGGGCCTCTTGGTGCATGTCGCAAGATACTGCGTTTCGCACGTGGTCCGGACCAGAAGCGTTTCGCCGCGGTGAAGTGAAAACTGTCCCCGATCTCAACCTTTTCGTGATCTCGCACGCAGGTCGTAGCGGCAAAGTTGCCAGACCATCGCCGATTCGTTACCGTACCGTGATCAAACCTTCGCCAGCCTTGGGATTTCATGTGTCGCCTTTAGCCAGAATCAACAACGCCAAATCGCCCCTTCTCTACGTAGTCGTCGCGGCACTGCTCGCGACGCTCGTCGTGGGCGGTGCGCTGGCAGTGGCGCGGCACAAGACCGTCACGCTCGACGTCGACGGCGAGACCATCTCGCTCGGCACGATGGCCTCCGACGTCGGCGGCGCGCTCGACGACGCCGGATACACCGTCAGCGAGCGTGACGCGGTCGCCCCCGCTGCCGACGCGTCGCTCTCCGACGGCGACACCGTGGTGTTGCGGCGTGCCCGCGAGATCGACCTCACGGTCGACGGGCAGCCGAAGACCGTGTGGACCACCGCCCTCACCGTCGACGACGCGCTGAAGCAGTTCGAACTCGCCGACGACGTCCACGTCTCGGCGTCCCGCTCCGAGCGCCTGCCGCTGGAGGGCACCGCGCTCGAGGTCGTCAACGCCAAGCTCGTCAAGGTCGCCGACGGCGGCGCACCGCTCACGGACGTCCGACTGGCAGCCCCCACCGTCGGTGCGCTCCTCGCGGCCAACGGCGCGCCGCTCGAGCAGGCCGACACGGTCGTTCCACCCGCCGACGCCCCCGTCGTCGAAGGCGCCGAGATCCACGTGACCCGCGACCGCACCGAGACGCGCACCGAGACGCTGCCCATCGCACCGCCCGAGAATCGCGTCGAGGATCCCGCGCTCGACAAGGGCAAGACCGTCGTCGAGAACCCCGGAGTCCCCGGCGAGCGCACCGTCACCGCATCCGTGAAGACGGTCAACGGTGTCGAGGCCGGACGTCAGGAACTCAGCTCGCAGGTGCTCCGCGAGCCCGCGCCGGCACTGGTCAAGGTCGGCGTGAAGGAACTCGCCATCTCCAACGCCTCCACCTGGGATTCGATCGCGCACTGCGAGGCCACCGGCAACTGGGCCATCAACACCGGCAACGGATTCTTCGGCGGACTGCAGTTCACCCAGAGCACCTGGGAAGCGTTCGGCGGAAGCCAGTACGCCGCCCGCGCCGACCTCGCATCCCGCGAACAGCAGATCTCCGTCGCCGAGAAGGTCCAGGCGGCGCAGGGCTGGGGCGCATGGCCCGCGTGCACCAGCAAGCTCGGACTCCGCTGACGGTCTGAAGTAAAGGAACACGATGTCGCCCTTCGCGAAGATCAATTCGGCTCGCTCGCCGCTGCTCTACGCCGTGGTGGCCCTGCTTCTCGCCACACTGATCGCAGGCGGAGTGATGGCCGTGGTCCGGCACAAGAACGTCACACTCGACGTGGACGGCGAGAAGATCTCGCTGAGCACCATGACCACGAGCGTCGACGCCGCACTGTCCGACGCCGGGTACTCGATCAGCGACCGCGACGTCGTGGCGCCGGAGCGCGACGCGACCCTGTCCGACGGGGACACCGTGGTGCTGCGCCGCGCGCGTGAGGTGTCGTTGACGGTGGACGGTCAGCCCAAGACGGTGTGGACCACCGCGCTCACCGTCGAGGACGCACTGAAGCAGTTCGAACTCGGCGAGGACGTGCACGTGTCCGCGTCCCGTTCGCAGCGACTCCCGCTCGACGGTGCGGCCCTCGACGTGCTCAATCCGCTCGTCGTCAAGCTCGCCGACGGCGCGCTGCCGGTCACCGACGTGCGCATGGCCGCGCCGACGGTCGGGGACTTCCTCGCCGCGCACGGCGCGCCGCTGGAGCAGGCCGACACCGTCGTCCCGGCCGCGGACACGCCGCTGACCGACGGCATGGACGTGACCGTCACGCGCGACCGCACCGAGACGAAGGTCGAGACGTTGCCGCTGGCTCCGGAGGAGCAGCGCATCGAGGACCCGACGATGAACAAGAGCCGCACCGTGGTCGAGAATCCGGGACTGCCCGGTGTCCAGGATGTCACGTTCGCGGTCAACACCGTCAACGGCAAGGAAGTCGGACGCAGCCAGGTGTCCGCGACGGTCACGACGCCGGCACAGCCGAAGGTGATCCGCGTCGGCGCGAAGCCGGGCACCGAGGTGCCGCCCGTCGAGAACGGTTCGGTGTGGGATGCGCTCGCGCAGTGCGAGGCCACCGGCAACTGGGCCATCAACACCGGCAACGGATTCTTCGGCGGCGTCCAGTTCGACCAGAACACGTGGGAACGTCAGGGCGGACTCAAGTACGCGCCGCGCGCCGACCTCGCCACCCGTGAGGAGCAGATCGCCGTCGCGTCGAAGACGCAGAAGACGCAGGGCTGGGGAGCGTGGCCGTCGTGCTCGGGCAGGCTCGGCGTGCGTTAAAGTTCGCCTGGTGTCCGAAGCCGAAGTACCCCCCGTCGCTCGCGGTCAGGCCGCACTCCTCGGCCCCGCCGAGGTGCGCGCGTTAGCCGAGGAGTTCGGCGTGCGCCCCACCAAGCAGCTGGGGCAGAACTTCGTGCACGACGCCAACACGGTGCGCCGCATCGTCGCGACCGCGGGCGTGGGACGCGAGGACACGGTGCTCGAGGTCGGTCCCGGGCTCGGTTCGCTGACGTTGGCCCTACTCGATGTCGTCGACAAGGTGATCGCCGTCGAGATCGACCCCAACCTCGCGGCACGGCTGCCGGTCACGGTCGCCGACCGTGCACCGGAACTCGCGGACCGGCTGACCGTGGTCGGCGCGGACGCGATGCGGGTCAAGCCGTCCGAGATCCCCGGTGAGCCCACGGCTCTCGTTGCGAACCTGCCGTACAACGTGGCGGTGCCCGTGCTGCTGCATCTGTTCTCCGAACTTCCCAGTCTCCGAACCGCTCTGGTGATGGTGCAGGCCGAGGTCGCCGACCGGCTGGCGGCGTCCCCGGGCAGCAAGATCTACGGTGTGCCGAGCGTGAAGGCCAATTTCTTCGGCGCCGTGCGACGCGCGGGCGCCGTCGGGCGCGCGGTGTTCTGGCCCGTCCCGAAGGTCGAGTCGGGTCTGGTGCGCATCGACCGGTACGCCGAACCGCCGTGGCCCGTCGACGACGAACACCGCCGCCGCGTGTTCGCCGTCATCGATGCGGCTTTCGCTCAGCGCCGCAAGACTTTACGAGCCGCGCTCGGTGGTTGGGCGGGTTCGCCCGCGGAGGCGGAGCGGCGACTGCTCGAGGCCGGCATCGCACCGTCCACCCGCGGCGAGACCCTCGACGCCGCGGCCTTCGTGCGTCTCGCCGCCACCCAGCCGTGAGTACTTGTTAACCGCGGGACGTTGATAAGTACTCACAGGGGGGGCACCCCACGGTCATCGGCATTCCGCCGTTCTCGACGGTGCAGGGTCAGACGTGGCCGGTTCCGGGACGACCGGGGTCGGCGCTCGTCCGCTCGAATGCCTACGCGGGGCTGACCGATGTGCACGGTGAACTCCTGGTCGGCTGGGTCGATATGAATACCGGGCCTCGGGTTCGTACCGGGTGAGCAAGAACTTTCCGCAGTTCGCCGGCTTCTACGACGAGCGCGTCGTGCCCACCGGCAGCGGGACCGTCGTGGTGTCGGTGACGGGGAGCGTAACCGTCTCCCCGGTCAGGGTGCGCCGTGGGCGCCGGACGGGATCGTGGCACCCGTTGCTCCCGGTGTGTACGCCAATTTCATTACCTGACCTGCGCAAGTTCAGCCCGGGGGAGACAACCGACCGGATGTGTGGTTCACTATTGGAGGTCGTAAGTTTTGTGTTTGTGTTTCCCACGCTCGCAAATCGATGGTTGCGAGCGTTTGGACGTCCTCCACAGGAATTGTCATAGACGGTCGTGTTCAATGACCCAGGTAACCGAGCCGGTTGCTTGAAGAAGTTACTGTGTTAGAGGAGATTTACATGGCAGAGGGCATCGTGAAGTGGTTCAACTCCGAGAAGGGGTTCGGCTTCATCGCCCCCGAGGATGGCAGCGCTGACGTGTTCGTCCATTACTCGGAGATCCAGAGCGGCGGCTTCCGCACGCTCGAGGAGAATCAGCGCGTTTCGTTCGAGATCGGCCAGGGCAACAAGGGCCCGCAGGCCACCGGCGTCACCCTGATCTGAGAACGGCCATGACTTCCCGGTTCGCCGGGACATGACGTTCGAGCAAGGCCCCACTCGTCAGAGTGGGGCCTTGACTCGTTTCCGACCGACTACGCGGACCGCAGGTGAGCGGCCTGATACCCGAGATTCATCGCGCAGACGAGCCAGAGTTGCAGCGCGGAATTCTCCGACGGACCGAACAGCCCGATCACCGCAGCGGCTCCGAGTGCGGCGGCGACGAAGAACGTGGCCGTGCCGAGTGCCCGCCGGGGCCTCGACGAGAAGATCACCACACCCGTGACGAAGAGCGCCCACAGAGTGGTGGCGAGGATGGTCGTGGCGACGAACCAGGCCGTCGAATACCTGCTCGGCCACGTCCACGGCTGGGTTCCGTTGTCGAGGGTGCACACGAACGCCAACGAGAACGCCATGATCACCACCGTTGCGCCCCCGAGCGCCAGATGGCCCCCGACGAGCACCTTCCCGACTGTTCCCGCCCCCGCAGGCGCCCGCGCGCGCCCCTCCTCGACAATCGTGTGCTGCATCCCCGACTACCCCGACCCTTCCTTGTCGTCACCTGGTTGGACGCCGCGCAGGACCGTTCGGTTCCCACGGATTTTCGGTCCGCGGTGACGGCTGAACGGCGTCTCGGTCAGGCGTTACCGTAGCGGTCGGCGAAGAGGCGGTGACGCTCACCCACCCGTCGGCACTCTTCGCGCAGCTCAGGAGGGTCGAGGACGGTGAAGTCGACGCCGAATGCGCTGAGCCAGTTGGCTATCGACGGCACGGAGTCGCCGCCGAGCGCCACCGCGCATCGTCCGTCGGGCATTTCTTCGAGAGTTCCCCAGTCTTCGTGGACCAGGGTCGCCATCTCGTCGATCGACGCGTGCAGCAGTACCCGTGCGCGGATCCGGGTGACGGCCCGGTTGATTCCGTGTGCGACGAATTCGGCAGCGCCGCCGGGCGGCAGTTCACGGGGTACGAACCTCGGTCCCGTCGGGATCTTCGGTGTCAGGCGGTCCACCCGGAACGACCGCCAGTCCGCGCGGGTGAGGTCCCAGGCGACGAGGTACCAACGCAGCCCTGACCGGACGAGCCGGTACGGCTCCACTTCACGCCGGCTCTCGGTGCCGTCGTGGGTGCTGTAGTCGAATCGGAGTCGTTCGTGGTTGTGGCACACCGAGGCGACGGCCGACAGGACCTGCGCGTCGACGGCGCTCTTCGCGGGCTCGCGGTGGACCACGTCGACCTGCAGCGCCTCGAGGCGGTGTCGCAGCCGGGACGGCATCACCTGCCGGAGTTTGGTGAGCGCTCGCATCGACGCCTCCCCGATGCCGACCACGGAGCCGGTCGCGCCGGACTGCAGGCCGAGTGCGACGGCCAGGACTTCCTCGTCGTCGAGCAGCAGGGGCGGCATCTCCGCGCCCGCGCCGAGCTGGTAGCCACCGCCCACCCCGACCGTCGCGTCGACGGGGTACCCGAGGTCGCGGAGTTTCTCCACGTCTCGCCGAACCGTGCGTGGGGTGATGCCGAGCCGGTCGGCGAGTTCTGCCCCGGACCAGTCTTTTCGGGTCTGGAGCAGGGACAGCAGCCGGAGGAGTCGTGCCGAAGTTTCCCGCATGCACCTCAGGATGCCATCGATAGAGGACATCTTCTGTCCTCTATTGATGGCGGGTAACGGTAAGTAACGATTTTCCCACCAGCCCCACGAGTGTCACTACACTGGCGCCGACGCTCCACGGACCATCGCATGTGTACTTCGTGAAAATCCGACGGAAAGGTCTCAGCGTGACGCAGTTTCGTGTTCGGCCCATTTCTTCAGCAGTCAGGGCGCTGCTCGCCACCGTCATGACCGCCGCCTTCTGCCTGGCGCTGGCGGTCTCCACCACCGCGACGGCGTCCGCCTCGGCCGCCGACCTCTTCAACAGCGCGCAGGGCAGATTCGCCGCAGGTGACACCCGTGGCGCCCTCGCGGACATCGGTGGCGCCGTCGCCGGAGAACCAGGCGACACCAATGCGCTGGCGTTGCAGGCCATCTACGCCGACGCCGCGGGCGACCTGATCACCCGGGAGACGGCGCTCGCCCGGCTCGGCGCGATGGACGGTGGGATGCGCGCCGGCGTCGACGGGATGTTGAACGCGATCAGAATTGCGTCGTTCACGCCCCCGAACCCACTTCCGGCCATCCAGGGTCCGTCCACCGCGATCATCGTCCTCGGCTTCGGACTGCTCCCCGACGGTGCGATGCGACCGGAATTGATCAACCGTCTGCAGGCCGCGCTCGTCCAGTCGTGGGCCTCGCCGATGTCGCCGATCATCGTCACCGGCGGCAACCCGCAGAACGGCATCACCGAGGCGGCCGCGATGCAGGGGTGGTTGCAGTCGCACGGTGTCCCGGCGCAACGCATCCACCCCGAGCATCGTGCCGGCTCGACGGTGGGCAACGCGCTCAACTCGGTTCCGCTGGCCCGCTCGCTCGGTGCGGGCGGCGCGATCATCGTGACGTCGGCCAACCACATCCGCAGGGCAACGGTCGATTTCAACGTCGCCGGACTGCCGGTGGTCGGGGCGATGAGCGCGATCACCAGCGCCGGTCAGCTGATCGCCGAAGTCATGCCCCTGACCAAGGATCAGCAACTCGGCATGTACCGCGACGCGATCAGGGTGTTCGGCATCCCGGCCGGCTACTGACGCGACTCGTACTCGGCCACGACCGGCGGCTGCTCGACGGGATCCGCGCCGCCGGGGCCGAGCTTTCCGTGGATGGCGTCCTGCATCTTCTGCTTGTCCAGCTGGCCTTCCCAGTTCGAGACGACGAACGTGGCGACACAGTTGCCGAGGAGGTTCACGAACACACGCATCGAGTCCATGATCCGGTCGGCGCCGAGCAGCACCGCGACCGCCGCGACGGGGAAGATTCCGAGCGCGGTCGCGGTCGCCGACAGCGCGAGGAACGACGACCCGGGTACGCCCGCCATGCCTTTCGACGTGAGGAGCAGGATGAACAGCGCGCCGAGCTGGTCGGCGACGGACAGGTCGTGGCCGGTGGCCTGGGCGAGGAACAGGGTCGAGATGGACAGATAGATCGCGGCGCCGTCGAGGTTGAACGAGTATCCGGTCGGCACCACGAGCCCGGTCGCGGCCTGCGAGTTCCCGGCACCGACGAGCTTGGTCATGATGCGGGGAAGCACTGCCTCGGACGAGGCGGTTCCCAGCGCGAGACCGAACTCCTCCTTGGTGTAGCGGATGAACGTGAAGATGTTCAGTCCCACGGCGAACTTCGCAATGAGTGCGAGGACGAGGACGAACAGGGCTCCGGCGAGGTAGCAGCACGCGATGAGCGCGGCGAAGCTCCCGAGGGTGGAGATTCCGTACTGGCCGATGATGAACGCCATCGCGCCGAATGCGCCGATCGGGGCGAGCCGCATGATCCAGCCGATGATCATGAAGATGATGTGGCTGAGGTGGTCGACGAATTCGAGGACCAGCGGGGGCCCGTGCTCGCCGTACTTGGCCAGCGCGATACCGAAGAGCACCGCGAACAAGAGGACCTGCAGCAACATGTTGTCGGCGAATGCGCCCACCACGCTGGTCGGGACGATGTCCATGAGGAACTCGACGGCGCCGGGGAGTTCACCACCGCCGGTTTTCTCCGCGATCTGCTCGGTGCCGTCGGCGAGGGTGGCCGGGTCGATGTCGAATCCGGCGCCGGGCTTGACGATGTTGCCCATCACCAGCCCGAAGAGCAGCGCGAACCCGGTGACGGCGGTGAAGTAGATCAGTGCCTTCACGCCGATCCGTCCGACGGCCTTGACGTCGCCGACCTTGGCGATTCCCGTCACGACCACCGTGAAGATCAACGGCGCGATGAGCATCTTGATGAGCTTGATGAACGTGTCGCCGATCGGTTTGAGCTCCGACCCCACGGTCGGCCACAGCCAGCCGAGGGTGATGCCGCCGACGATTCCGACGAGGAGCTGGACGAACAGGTTGGTGTACCAGGGCGATCGCGTCCGGGTTGTCGACGCGTCGCCGCCGGGTGGGGGATGGGCGGCAGTGGAGATGGCCATGGGGGAACGCTAGGAAGGCGCTGTGACGGGTTCGTGTCACGAATGTTTCCGCGGTGAGAACGGCGGCCGTTCCGGGCGTGGGCGGTGCCACACTGCAGTTCGTGGCAGTATTGCGACGCACCGACCGCAGGAGGACACATGCGCTTGTCGCCCCACGAGCAGGAGCGTCTGCTCCTGAGCTACGCCGCGGAACTCGCGCGCAGGCGCCGGCAACGCGGCCTCGTGTTGAACCACCCGGAGGCGGTGGCCCTCATCACGGATCACATCCTCGAGGGGGCCCGCGACGGCCGGTCGGTGGCGGAGCTGATGGTGTCCGGTCGTGAGGTGCTCACCCGGGCGGACGTGATGGAAGGCGTCCCGGAGATGCTGCACGACGTGCAGGTGGAGGCCACGTTCCCGGACGGCACCAAGCTCGTCACCGTCCACGATCCGATTGCGTAGGGGTGACCGTGATTCCAGGTGAAGTCGTGTGCGCCGAGGGCGTGATCGAGCTCAACGAGGGTTCTCCCCGCACCGAACTCGAGGTGGTCAACACCGGGGACCGTCCGGTCCAGGTCGGAAGCCACGTTCATTTTCCGCAGGCCAACCACGCCCTGCAGTTCGACCGTTCCGCCGCCCACGGGCTGCGGCTGGACATCCCCGCGGGCACCGCGGTGCGCTTCGAACCGGGTATCGCGCAGACGGTTTCACTCGTACCCCTGCGCGGCACCCGTGAAGTGCACGGGCTGAGCCTCACTCCTCCCGGAAAGCTGGACGCGTCATGACCGAACTCAGCCGCGCACGCTACGCCGAGCTGTTCGGTCCCACGACCGGCGACCGCATCCGGCTCGCCGACACCGACCTTCTGATCGAGATCACCGAGGACCGCAGCGGCGGGCCGGGACTGGCCGGCGACGAAGCGGTGTTCGGTGGCGGAAAAGTGTTGCGCGAGTCCATGGGCCAGGGTCGCGCGACCCGCGCCGAGGGCGCGCCCGACACGGTGATCACCGGCGTGGTCGTCGTCGACCACTGGGGAATCATCAAGGCGGACGTCGGTATTCGGGACGGACGCATCGTCGCACTCGGCAAGGCAGGCAATCCCGACACGATGTCGGGGGTCCACCCCGATCTGGTGGTGGGTCCGTCCACCGAGATCATCGCCGGGAACGGCAAGATCCTCACGGCCGGCGGTATCGACTGTCACGTGCACTTCATCTGCCCGCAGATCATGGACGAGGCACTGGGCGGCGGCATCACGACGATGATCGGCGGCGGCACCGGCCCCGCCGAGGGCAGCAAGGCCACCACCGTCACCCCCGGTTCGTGGCACACCGCCCGGATGCTGGAGGCACTCGACGGCTGGCCGATGAACATCGCGCTGCTCGGCAAGGGCAACACGGTCAGCTCCGAGTCGATGTGGGAGCAGTTGCGTGGCGGCGTCTCCGGGTTCAAGCTGCACGAGGACTGGGGTTCGACTCCGGCGGCCATCGATGCGTGCCTCACCGTCGCGGACGCTGCTGGAGTGCAGGTGGCCCTCCACTCGGACACGTTGAACGAGGCCGGTTTCGTCGAGGACACTCTCGCGGCCATCGCCGGACGCGCGATCCACGCCTATCACACGGAGGGGGCGGGCGGCGGCCACGCGCCGGACATCATCACGGTGGCCGCGCACGGGAACGTCCTGCCGAGTTCGACCAACCCGACCCGGCCGCACACGGTCAACACCCTCGACGAGCATCTCGACATGCTCATGGTGTGTCACCACCTGAGCCCGAAGATCCCGGAGGACCTGGCGTTCGCGGAGAGCCGCATCCGGCCGTCCACCATCGCGGCGGAGGATCTGCTCCACGACCTCGGCGCCATCTCCATGATCGGCAGCGACTCGCAGGCGATGGGACGCATCGGCGAGGTCGTGTTGCGCACGTGGCAGACGGCGCACGTGATGAAACAGCGCCGGGGTTTCCTGGCCGGCGACAACGGCGCCGACAACCAGCGCGTCCAGCGGTACGTGGCGAAATACACGATCTGCCCCGCCGTCGCGCACGGGTTGGAGGCCGAGATCGGATCGGTCGAGGTCGGCAAGCTCGCCGACCTGGTGCTCTGGGACCCGGCGTTCTTCGGTGTCCGGCCACACGCGGTGATCAAGGGCGGGATGATCGCGTGGGCTGCGATGGGAGATGCCAACGCGTCCATACCGACTCCGCAACCGGTGCTCCCGCGTCCGATGTTCGGGGCGGCGCCCAAGGCTGCGGCCGCCACGTCCGTGCACTTCGTCGCTCCGCACGCCCTCGAGGACGGTCTGGCGGATCGACTCGACCTGAGCCGTCGACTCGTCCCGGTCGCGAACGTGCGGTCGCGGGGCAAGGCTGACATGCCCCGCAACGACGCGCAGCCGCGGATCGAGGTGGACCCGGACACGTTCACGGTCCGCATCGACGGCGACGTGTGGGAAGAGCAGCCGGCGGCGGAACTGCCGATGGCCCAGCGATACTTCCTGTTCTGATGCGCCTCGCTCACCTGATGTCCCTCGCCGATTCGAGGCTGCCCACGGGCGGTCACGTGCATTCGGGCGGCATCGAGGAGGCCGTCGCGAGCGGTGTCGTCCGCGACGTCGGCACGATGGAGGCGTTCCTGCGGCGACGGGTCCGGACCGCCGGGCTCGTCGGGGGATCGATCACTGCGGCGGTGTGCGCCGGGCGGCTCACCGCCGAACACGCCGACGCCGAGATGGATGCGCGAACCCCGTCCCCCGCGGCGCGGTCGTCGTCGCGGGCGCAGGGGAGAGGTCTGCTGCGGCTGGCCCGCACCACGTGGCCCGAGCACGACTGGTCGCCGCTGGGCACACGTCCGCACCTGCCCGTGGTCTCGGGGGTGGTCGGATCCGTCACCGCCGTCGAACCGCGGGAGGCGGCACTCGTCGTCGTCTACACCACCATGACCGGGTCCGCGATCGCCGCGCAGCGTCTGCTCGCTCTCGACCCCGCGCAGGTCGCCGCGTGCACGTTCGCGCTGTCCGACCTGTGCGACGACATCGCCGGCCAGTGCGTGACCGGACTGTCCAGCGTGTCCGACCCCTTCATGGATGTCGTCGCCGAGCGGCACGTTCTGCGGGACCGCCCCCTGTTCGTGTCGTGACACTCAGCTGTACCCCAGTAAGGAGAGATCAACCATGCCACCGCATTTCATCGATGGTGAACCCCACGACCATCAGCACGACCGTCCCCGGCGGGTCCGGGTGGCGGGGGAGCCGGTCCGGATCGGGATCGGTGGGCCCGTCGGATCGGGCAAGACGGCGCTCGTCGCCGCGCTGTGCAGGCAACTGCGCGAGGAGTTGTCGCTGGCCGTGCTCACCAACGACATCTACACCACCGAGGACGCGGACTTCCTGCGCCGCCACGCCGTGTTGCCGGACGAGCGCATCGCCGCCGTGCAGACCGGTGGCTGCCCCCACACGGCCATCCGCGACGACATCACCGCCAACCTCGACGCCATCGACGACCTGATCGCGGCCAACCCGCCGCTCGATCTGATCCTGGTGGAGTCGGGCGGCGACAACCTCACCGCGACGTTCTCCTCGGGCCTGATCGACGTGCAGATCTTCGTCGTCGACGTCGCGGGCGGTGACAAGGTTCCCCGCAAGGGTGGTCCCGGCGTGACGTTCTCGGATCTCCTCGTGATCAACAAGACGGACCTCGCCCCCATGGTCGGAGCCGATCTCGGGGTGATGCGCCGCGACGCCGAGAAGGTCCGCGAGGGCAGGCCGACGGCGCTGATCTCGTTGACGGAGGATCCGTCGTCCGGACCGGCTCTGGAGTGGGTGCGCGAGCAGGTGCGCACCCTCGCCGACGTGCACTAGTAGTGCGCACCGAACTGACGATCGTCGCGTCCCCCGACCGCAGTCCGCGGATCTCCGCGGCCGGGGGACTGGCGGCACGGATCACCGGCCGCGACACGGTCCACGTGATCGGCACCGCCGCGACCCCGCTCGGCGGCGACCACTGGGACGTCACGGTCCGGGTGCTGTCGGGCGCCCGGCTGACGCTGCGCAGCGTCGCGGCGTCCCTGGCCCTGCCCGGCCGGGGTCGTGTGCTGTCCACGGCGCAGTGGTCGGTGGAGGTCGAGGACGACGCCGCGCTCGACTGCGCGCTCGAACCCACGGTGATCGCGGGCGGCGCGGAGCATCGCGTCGAGACCACGGTGTCCCTCGCCGAGTCGTCCACGTTGCTGCTGCGTGAGCGGGTGCAGATCGGCCGGGCGGGAGAGACGACGGGACGCTGGGTCGGGGTCACCAACGCCGATCTCGGCGCCCTGCCGCTGCTCCGGCACCAGCTGGAACTCGGCGTCGGCACCGTCTCGCACGACGTCCTGGACGGCCCGGCGGCCGTCACGAGTGAACTGCGGTACCCGGACGACTGGCCCGCGGACGTCACCGGCGACATCCGGTCGGCGCGGACCCGTCTGCCCCTCGCCCGGGGCGGCAGCCTCACCACCCGGCTCGGCCCGCGCCTGTGACGCGGGTGAGGGGCAAAGTGCGTGATGGTGCGCATTTCCGCACCCGTACCGGGAGCGCCTAAGCTCTACCCTTGTGCTTTCCGTCGTTCCTCGCCCCGTCGTCGTCAGGGCCCCGTCCAAGGTCAATCTGCATCTGGCCGTCGGGGACCTGCGCGACGACGGCTATCACGAGCTGAACACGGTGTTCCAGGCGCTCTCCCTCAGCGACACGGTGTCGGTGGTCCCCGCGGAGACGCTGTCGGTGACGGTTCGCGGTGAGGACGCCCGCGTCGTGCCCACCGACAGCAGCAACCTCGTGTGGCAGGCCGCCGAGATGCTCGCGGCCGAGTCGGGGCGGCGCCCTGACGTCGAGATCGCCATCGACAAGGGCATCCCGGTGGCCGGGGGCATGGCCGGCGGCAGCGCGGACGCCGCGGCGGCGCTGGTCGGGCTGAACGCGCTGTGGCAACTCGACCTGTCGCGGGAGGAACTCGACGGGTTCGCCGCGAAGCTCGGCAGCGACGTTCCGTTCTCCCTCCACGGTGGCACCGCGGTCGGGACGGGACGCGGCGAGCGACTTCTGCCGGTGCTCTCCCGCAGCACGTTCCACTGGGTGCTCGCGCTCGCGAAGGGCGGCTTGAGCACACCGACCGTGTTCCGGGAGCTGGACCGGCTGCGTGCCGACGGGAATCCGCCGCGACTCGGCGGACCCGAGGACCTGATGCACGCGCTCACCACGGGCGACTCCGCGACGCTGGCCCCGTTGCTGGGCAACGACCTGCAGTCGGCCGCGCTGTCGCTGAATCCGGGCCTGCGGCGGACGCTGCGTGCCGGGGTCGCGGCGGGCGCACTGGCCGGCATCGTCTCCGGGTCGGGCCCGACCTGTGCCTTTCTATGTGCTGAAGCGGACGCCGCGGTCCGGGTCAGCGCAGAACTCGCAGGTGCGGGGGTGTGTCGCACGGTGCGGGTCGCCAGCGGACCCGTACCGGGCGCCCGAATAATCAACGACGCGGCGGAGGGATCGCACTGATGGCGAATCTGATCAATCTCGAGCAGGTATCGAAGTCCTTCGGCATCAAGCCGCTGCTCGATTCGGTATCCCTCGGAGTGCAGGAAGGCGAACGCATCGGCGTCGTCGGCCTCAACGGCGGTGGCAAGACCACCATGCTCGAGGTGCTCGCCGGAGTGGAGGCGCCCGATTCCGGACGTGTCAGCCGGGTCGGCGGCCTGCGCATGGCGGTCGTGACCCAGCGGGGCGTCCTGCCACCCGGCTCCAGCGTCGGCGACGTGGTGCTCGGGCCGCTCGGGGTCGCCGACCACGAGTGGGCGGGCGACGCCCGCATCCGGTCGATCCTGGCCGGCATCGGCATCGACAACCTGGGGCTCGAGGTGTCGGTCGACGGGCTGTCCGGTGGTGAGCGGCGACGCGTCGCACTGGCCGCCGCGCTCGTCCAGGACCTCGACCTGCTGGTGCTCGACGAGCCGACCAACCACCTCGACGTCGAGGGCGTGCAGTGGCTGGCGGAACATCTCGTCAGCCGGCGCAGCGCGCTGGTGGTCGTGACCCACGACCGGTGGTTCCTCGACACCGTGGCCAACCGCACGTGGGAAGTGGTGGGCGGCAAGGTCGAAAGCTACGAGGGCGGTTACAACGACTGGATCTTCGCCCGGGCGGAGCGCTCCCGGCAGGCCGACGCGTCCGAGGAACGTCGCCGCAACCTCGCCCGCAAGGAATTGGCCTGGCTGCGGCGCGGTGCACCTGCCCGCACGTCCAAGCCCAAGTACCGGATCGAGGCCGCCGAGGCGTTGATCGCGGACGTCCCACCGCCCCGCGACAACGTGGCGCTGGCGTCGTTCGCGCAGCGGCGGCTCGGCAAGGTCGTCATCGAACTCGAGGATGCGCGCCTGGAGACGCCGGACGGCCGGGTGCTCGTCGACGACCTCACGTGGCGGTTGGCGCCGGGGGAGCGTGTCGGCCTGGTCGGTGTGAACGGCTCCGGCAAGACGACGCTCCTGCGCACGCTCGCCGGCGAGATCTCGCCGGCGTCGGGCAAGCGCATCCAGGGGCAGACGGTGCACATCGGCTGGCTCCGTCAGGAACTCGACGATCTGCCGACGAACATGCGGGTGCTCGAGGCCGTCAAGGACGTCGCCGAGCGGATCACGTTGGGTGACAAGGAGGTATCGGCCGGGCAGCTCGCCGAACGGCTGGGCTTCACTCCGGCCCGGCAGCGGACACCGGTCGGTGACCTGTCCGGTGGCGAGCGTCGCCGGCTGCAGCTGACCCGTGTGCTGATGTCGGAGCCCAACGTACTGTTGCTCGACGAACCGACCAACGACCTCGACATCGACACGCTGCAGCAACTCGAGGACATTCTCGACGGCTGGGCGGGCACGATGGTCGTCATCAGCCACGACCGGTACCTGATCGAACGCATCTGTGACTCCACGTGGGCGTTGTTCGGTGACGGCAAGCTGACCAACCTGCCCGGGGGGATCGAGGACTACCTGCGTCGCCGGGCGAAGATGGTCGACACCGGCGCACCGTCGGTGGCGTCGACGGCAACCGGTGCGTCGGCCCCCAAGCAGGTGCGGGACGGGGCAGCCGAACGCGCCGCGCGCAAGGAACTGTCGCGTCTCGAGCGGGCTGTGGCGAAGCTGGACGACCGGGAACGGAAGCTGCACGAGAAGCTGGCGGAGGCGGCGACCGATCCGGACAAGCTGCAGAAGCTCGACACCGAGCTCAAGCAGGTCGTCGCGGAGAAGGAAGCCACCGAGGAACAGTGGATGGAGCTGGCCGCCGAATTGGATTAGGCGGGACCTGCGCTGCGGCCCGTCAGAACCGCAGAGACAGGATGCCGTCACGGTCCGTGACGTGAACGGTCCGCCCGATCACCGACCGTGCCGGGGTCTCGGTGAACGCGGACAGCGCGACCGCCTCCGTGGGGCCGGTACGTCCGGCCAGACGCCGGCCGTCGGGGGTGTGCGCGACGACGAAGCCGGTCGCCGGGGCGCCGTCCCGCCCGTACTCCACCGTGGACGTGACGATGTCGGCTCGTCCTTCGTAGCCGGTGACGAGTTCCGGCGCCTCCGACGCGAGTTGCGCCGGTTCCGGATCGCCGACGTACCCGTCCGGGTGCGGGGCGCCCGCCAGCATCACGACGTGCTGGTACGTCAGGTAGCCGCCGTTGCCGTGGACCAGGGCCGGTCCCGCGCCTTCCCGCAATCGGCGGGTGACCTCGGCAATCGAGTGCAGCGTGTAACTGTTGAGGGGCCCGCCGAAGAAGGAGTGGCCGCCCGTCACGCTCGGCACGATGCGTGCGGGCAGGCCGAGCGTGCGGATCAGTAGCTTCGGCACCACCGGGAAGCAGCTGTACGCGTCGACGATGTCGAGTGCGGAGGCGTCGATCGAGGCCCGCGACAGCGCCCGGTGCACCGCGTCCGTCATCGCCGTGGACGTGCCGAAACCGTTGCGGCTCAGTACGTCCACGGGATCGGCGGCTCCCGCGCCGCCCCACAGGTACACCGTGCGGTCCTCCGGAACGCCGTGTTCGCGCGCGACGGCCAGGGAGCACACCAGCACCGCGGCGGCCTGATCGACGAACGGCATGGCGTTGAGCATCAACGGGTACGGCTCGCACACCATCCGGTTGCCCGGACCCACCGTGGCGATCTCCTCGGCGGAATACACCTCGCACGTCCACGACGCCGGGTTCTTCGCCGCCAGTTCGGAGAAGGCGGAATACATCCGGGCCGACTCCGCCAGCGACTGGTCGGGTCCGACACCCGACTCGTGCGCCACGCGGTTCTCGAACAACGGGTACACCCGGGTCGGAACGATCAGGCCGGCGCGCTGCATCGCGGGACTCCCGAGATCCGCCGGGTCGAACGCGGGAGGACCCCCCGGTTCCGACGCCCAGCCCAGCGTCGTGGGATCGGTGCCCGACTTGCGCAGCGCCGTCATGGTCGCCTGCGACTCACCGCCGACAAGGAGCGCTGCCGACGACCGGCCCGAGGCGATGTCGTCGCCGATGCGGTCGAGGAGCGTCGCGGGCCAGTGGCCACCGATCGGGGACGTGCTCGACCGTGGTGACGGCAGATTCAACCGGGCGGCCAGCAGTCCGGGGAGGTCGTCGTACGACCAGCTGACGGTCTTCACCGCATGGATTGCGTCGATCCGGGAGCCGAGGGTCGCGGAGCCGCTGTCGGCGAGGGCGGCACGCGCGGCGGCGGTGATCAGGTCGAGCGGTTCACGCGGGGCTGCCGGATCGCCTGCACGGCCGGAGCGGATGTCGCCGACTCCGACGATCACCGGTATGCGGGCCGGATCCATAAATTCCCCTCTCGCGTGACCACGTCAGCGTCACGATAGCGTCGGGCGGGTTACCTGTGGATTCGGGGTCACAGCAATCCCTTCCGGCGTCCGGCATTATGGGACCCTTCGGAGCGAAGGGTGCTCGGAAAGATGACTAAAAGTGCTGTACAGCAGATGGATTCGAACGCCGATGGACTGAGGTGCGGGACCCTCGGGTCGGTGGGAGCCTGCGGGCTCGGACCCTCGTCGGGTGAGGCTAGCCTAAGGTAGTGTGAACAGTGTGCTGTTGCGCAGGCCATGCAGTCATTTCGTAACCTTTTCGTGTCCCGGATCACGGCCTGAATATGCATGATCTGGTCAAAACGGGGGAAACCAAGGCGAACCTGCAGATCATCCGACTAATCTGCAGTCCAGGGCTTGCATGTTCGCTGCACAGGAGGCGGGGGTCATGGATCTCGAAGCAATCAAACAGATCGAGCAGCTCAAGCACCGTTATTCACGTGCTCTCGATACGAAGTCGTGGGTGGAGTTCGCCGACACGATGGTCCCGGACGTCACGGCGACGTACAGCGAATACCTCACGTTCGATTCCCGTGACTCATTCGTGTCCTTCCTCGAGAACACTCTCGGGACCCACGTCATCACCGAGCATCAGTGCGGCCAGCCCGAGATCACCGTCACCGGAGACACCGCGGTAGGCGTGTGGTTTCTCGCGGACACCACGCTGATTCCCGAGGACGGCATGCTGCTGCGCGGGTCTGCCTATTATCACGATCGTTATCTTCGGTGCCCCGACGGAAACTGGCGGATCACGCACACCGGATACGAACGCACCTGGGAATCGGTTGCGTCGCTCTCCGATTTCCCGAGTTTCCGGCTCACGTCCAACAAGTGGGCGATGTTGCAACCTCCGGCATCTGCCTGAGGGAGCACACTGGGACTCGACGCACCGCGGACACTGGGAGGTGACGATGGCTCCGGAAGTCCCCGTTCCCGGCGCGCTGCCGTATCTGACGGTGCGGCGGGGTGTCGAGGCCATCGAGTGGTATTCCAAGGTGTTCGGCGCCGAGGTGGTGGGTGAGCCGATCGTCATGGACGACGGCCGGGTCGGTCATGCGGAACTGCGGTTGCCGAGCGGCATGATCTATCTCGCCGAGGAGTTCCCCGAGATGGGTCTGACCGCGCCGGAATCGGGTTCGACGTCAGTGAGCCTGATGTTGTCCGTCGACGACCCCGATGCCGTCCTGGCGGGTGCCCGCGACGCCGGCGGCAAGGTGGAGCGGTGGATCTCGGAGGGCCACGGACATCGCAACGCGACACTCATCGATCCGTTCGGTCACCGTTGGATGCTGGTGGGGCCGACGGATCCGGCCGCGTCGGCCTGAAGACCCGGGCCGCGGCTACTGTCGGCACATGCCGACCACACCCGACCGTTCGTCGTTTCCGGACACCCGCGCGTGGATACGCGCCCTGCCCGCTCTCGGCGGCGAGACACCCCCGCCCGTCGACGCGCTTCCGGAGTCGCCGACCGCGCTGTTTCTCGACTGGATCACGCAGGCCGCGGCGGCCGGTGTTCCGGAACCGCACGCCGCAGCGCTGTCGACCGTGGATGCCGACGGCGATCCGGACGCGCGTTTCCTGCTCCTCAAGGACGTCACGGAGCGGGGCTTCTGGTTCTCGGGTGACACGCGCTCGCCGAAGGGGCGTGAACTCGCTACGAATGCGGTTGCGGCACTGTCGTTCTACTGGCGAGAGCAGGGCCGGCAGGTGAGGGTGCGCGGTTCCGTCGTCGAGGGGGATCCGGCGCTCTCCGCCCGCGACTTCCGCGAACGGTCGGTCACCGCGCGGGCCGTGGCCGCCGCCAGTCGTCAGAGCGAGGTCCTAAACGATCCCGCCGAATACGAACGCGCCGTCGCGGCGGCGGTGGCCCGCATCGAGGCCGACCCCGACTTCGTGTCGGGAACCTGGCGGGCATGGTGCATCGTCCCCGACAGTGTCGAGTTCTGGCAGGCGGACGCCGGGCGCAGGCACGTGCGCCAGCTCTACCGCCGCGAGTCCGGCCGGTGGCTCCGCGAGGTGCTGTGGCCCTGACGACGCCCGGGAGCGGGGGTCAGCGTGCGGTCGCGGACGGCGAGCGCAGGTCGACGACGATCGACTGGCCGTTCAGCTTCGCGTGGATCTCGGGGCGCTCGAACCCGGCTGCGACGAGGTATTCGCCGAGCAGCGCCAGCAGTTCGTCGGCGTCCACGGTGGGATCGGCGGAGTGACTGCTCGCCGAGGCGAGGTGCTCCTCGAGCAGTTCGGTGTGTGCAAGACGGCCCGCGACTCGCACGGCTGCCACTCCCATCGCGTTGCGTCGCATGACGGTGCGCCCACGAGATTCGAGCGACGCCGTCGTGTCGGAGACCTCGCCCGGCTCCTCGGTGCTGTGCGAACCCGAGCTGCGCGTCGGCAGCGGGAAGGTGAACGTCTCGGCGGAGCTGGTCGTGGACTTGCCGTTGCCGTTACTGTTGCTGCCGGTCAGCCCGCCCGTGCTCGGTTCAGCGAAAGGGGACTCCGATGCCGAGTTCGTGCCGGCGGAGCCGTTACTGCCCGATCCGTTGGTGGAAATGCCGTTCTCCATCGTGTCGCTTCCTGCTCGTGGCCAAACGGGTACCGCGCAAAGCCCGTCAGTGTGCTCGATTCGACCTGAAAGCTACCAGGAGGGTCCGGCGGGCCGCACGCCTCGACGGCGCACGGCGCGGCCCCGGTCGGTCTCGGGTCCGCGGCGCCGTCACGTCATCGAACTCCCTCGGCCCTCAATTCCCGGGCCCAGGCGGACGCGTGCTTCGTGAGCACGCCGGCGATCCGCTCCAGCTCACCCGGGTACGACGCGACCTCGGCGGGCATGGACACGCTGAGGGCGTCGGTGGCGGGGATCCGGTAGGGCACGACGGTCGCGATACACACCACGCCGACCGTCCCCTGTTCTCGTTCCAGGGCCCATCCGCGGTTGCGGACCTCGCCCAGTTCGGTGACGAGATCGTCGACGTCGGGGGATCGCCCCGGTGATGTGGTGCGCCGGGTCCGCCAGTGCCGCGCTTGCGGGCTCGAATAGCAATGGGAGTGACTGGACCGGATGCGCCTCGACGCGGAGAAGGTCCAGAGCGCGGTGGTGTGGCCGATCCGGCGAGACAGACTGGCCCCGTTCGCCTGTAGCGTTTGTCGGGCGGTACCTGAGTTCCTAGCGGAGGTCAAGCCACCTGGCGGCTCGTAGGCTTGGTCTTGGCGGGCCGGCCTGTTGGAGCGCATCGCGACCCCTGGGACTCCTGGCCCGCCGCCTGCTTGCGGCGCTCACGCATCCGCTTGTATCGGACGTTCTCGCGCCGCCGCGGGTCGATCTTGTAGCGCGCCTTGACGATCGCCCGGCCCTCGGCCTCGGTGATCGGCGTGTCGTCGACGTCCCGCAAGGCGTACGGTTGGCCGGTACGCATGCAGGCGGCGATCCGGGTGACCAGATGGGTGGCCAGATGACAGATCGCAGACTCGTGGTGCCGGTCGCCGATCCGTCCAGCGATGACGGCGCTGATCACCGCCCCCACGCCGGGAGCAGAGGCAACGATGCCGGCCGGTCGGCGTCGGCGTAGAGGTTCGCGACTCGCTCGTCGATCTGCTTGATCTGACGGGCCAGGAACAGTGCCTGTTCGGCTTCGTGGGCGATGTCCTCAGCGAGCTCGGCGAAGTCCATCCCGTCAGACCCGTCGCTGACCACAAGCGTCGGTGTGGGACACGGTCAAACCCGCACCACCGCACGGTGATACAGGTAGCCGTGACACACATCCATCTCAACTATCCGTTGCGCCAGTGGCGGAGAGTGTGAGATCTATGTAGACGCTGTAGTAGAAGACGCTAGTCGGCGGCGGCCACGAGAGGTTCGAGCGTGAGGTCGGGCAGCTCCTTCTGGATGTACTGCAGCCGCCACTTGTCGCTGACGAGCGCCAGCATCACGCCGTCCGAGCGGGTGAACACCTCGACACCGCGCTGACGGTTCAGCTCGTCGGCCGACTCGGCGTCGGTGCGCCGCGCCAACGCGTAGCCCAGGGGTTCCATCCGGGCCTCGACGTTGAACTCGGCCTTCATCCGCGCCGCGACCACCTCGAACTGCATCGGGCCGACGGCCGCCATGACCGGCGAGGCGTCGCCACGGAGGTCGTTGCGGAGGATCTGCACGACACCCTCGGAATCGAGCTGATCCACAGCCCGCCGGAACTGCTTGTACTTGCCCGCGCTCTCGGCCCGCAGGATGGAGAAGTGCTCCGGCGCGAACGACGGGATCGGCGGGAACTCCACCTTCTTCTCGAAGAACAGGGTGTGGCCGGGGGCGAGTGCGGTGGCGTTGACCAGTCCCACCACGTCGCCGGGGTACGCCGATTCCACGGTCGAACGCTCGCGACCGAACACGGTCTGCGCGTACTTCGTCGTGAACGGCTTGCCGGTCTGGGCGTGGGTGACCACCATGCCGCGCTCGAACACGCCCGACACGATGCGCATGAACGCCAGCCGGTCGCGGTGCGCGGTGTCCATGCCGGCCTGGACCTTGAAGACGACCGCACTGAACGGGTCGGTGACCTCGCGAGGGGTGCCGCCGACGTCCTCGCGGGCGCGCGGCGGCGGCGCCAGCTCGACGAGCGTGTCCAGGATCTGGCGGACGCCGAAGTTGAGCATCGCCGACGCGAAGATCACCGGCGACGTCTGGCCGCCGAGGAACAGCTCCTGGTCGTGGTCCTGACCGGTGGCCGAGAGCAGTTCGCTCTCCTCCGCGGCGGTCTCCCATTCGGAGCCCTCCTTCGCGAGGGCGGCGTCGGCATCCATGACCTCTTCGGGGGCGATCTTCGCGCCACCCGCGGTCCGGGTGAACCGGATGTACTCCCGCGGGGCACCGTCCTCGCCGCGCCGCAGCAGGCCCCGGAAGTCGCCGGCGATCCCGACGGGCCAGTACAGGGGAGTCGGGGTGAGACCGATGCGTTCCTGGATCTCGTCGAGAAGCTCCAGCGGCGTCTGGCCCGGCCGGTCCCACTTGTTGATGACCGTGATCACCGGGATTCCGCGGTGACGGCACACCTGGAACAGCTTCAGCGTCTGCGGTTCGAGACCCTTCGCGGCGTCGATCAGCATGACGGCGGCGTCGACCGCCGTCAGGACGCGGTACGTATCCTCCGAGAAGTCGGAGTGACCGGGAGTGTCGACCAGGTTGATCACGTTGTCGACGGGGTCGTCCGCCGACGCCTCGGTGGAGCGGTAGTTGAACTGCAGGGCCGTGGAGCTGACCGAGATGCCGCGGGCCTTCTCCATCTCCATCCAGTCGGACACCGTCGACTTGCGGCCGGCCTTGCCGTGGACCGCGCCCGCTTCGGAGATGACCTTCGCGTGGAGCGCGAGAGCCTCCGTCAGCGTCGACTTACCGGCGTCGGGATGCGAGATCACGGCGAACGTGCGGCGACGGGACGCCTCCGCACGGACACCCTTCTCGGATTTCCCTTCCGGTGCGGCGGACGTGGCGACGGACGCCGCCTCGGCTGGAATGGTGTCGGCCGAGTCGGACGGGGTAGTCAACGAAGAACCTCTCGGGGGACGTGTGGCGTGCAGGAAGGCCGTGTGGCCGCATACCAGGTTACTCGGGTGCCGAACACGAACGCGCAGCACAGTCGCATCCAGGGAGGAGTAACGATCGGAGGCCGGTGGGGGATTTATATGGGTGAGTCGTCGGGGCGCTCCGGAGTTCACCGTTCTGCGTTCGGACACCCGTATGTGCAGGAGGAAGACTGTGAGCAAATTCACCGACGAGATGTACGCGACCGCGGCGAGTAGCACCCGTGGTCTCAACACGGGTGAGCCCGACGCGCCGCTGCGGCAGCCGTGGGGCGAGATCCACAAGGCCGCGCGCCGCATGGCGGGCGCACTCGCCGAGGCGGGTATCGGACACGGCGACGCCATCGGCATCCTCGCCGGTCAGCCCGTCGACATCGCACCCTCCTGCCAGGGCACCTGGATGCGGGGCGCGTCCGTGACCATGTTGCATCAGCCGACGCCGCGCACCGACCTGGCCGTGTGGGCCAAGGACACCGAGACCGTCATCAACATGATTCAGGCGAAGGCCGTCATCCTCGGTGCGCCGTTCGACGCCGCCAAGCCGCTGCTGGAGGAGCGCGGCATCACCGTGGTGACGGTGGCCGAGCTGAACGAGGGCACGGCTATCGACCCGGTCGAGACGTTCGAGAGCGACATCGCGCTGCAGCAGCTCACGTCCGGTTCCACCGGTTCCCCCAAGGCCGTGCAGATCACGCACGAGAACTTCTACACCAACGCGTACGCCATGATCGACCGCATCAAGTTCTCCATCGAGGACGATGTGATGATCAGCTGGCTGCCCCTGTTCCACGACATGGGGATGGTCGGGTTCCTGAGCGTGCCGATGCAGGTCGGCGCGGAGGTCGTGAGCATCACCCCGATGGACTTCCTCCGCACGCCGCTGCTGTGGGCGGAACTGATGGGGAAGTACAAGGGCACCGTCACAGCCGCCCCCAACTTCGCGTACTCGCTGCTCGCCCGCCGCCTCAAGCAGGCGGAGGACGGCGCCGTCGACCTGAGCACCGTCCGGTACATGTGGAACGGCGCCGAGCCCGTCGACCCCGAGACGATGACCAAGCTCGCCGAGGCGGGCGCCCGCTTCGGCCTGAACCCGTCCGCACTCGCCCCCGTCTACGGCATGGCCGAGACCACCCTCGCCGTCTCCATCCCGGATCCGGATCAGGGCCAGGTGCTCGACCTCGTCGACCCGGATCTCCTCGAGGCGATGCAGCGCGCTGTCCCGTCGAGCAAGCCGAACGCGCGTGCCCTCGCCACCCTCGGAAAGATGGTGCCGAACCTGGAGGGACGCGTCGTCGACAGCGAGGGTGAGCTGCTCCCGACCCGCGGTGTCGGCATCATCGAGGTCCGCGGCAAGGCGGTCACCCCCGGATACATCACGGTCGACGGACACAAGCCCGCGCAGGACGCGGACGGCTGGCTGAACACCGGCGACGTCGGCTACTTCACTGAAGAAGGCCTCGTCGTCGTGTGCGGCCGCGTCAAGGACGTCATCATCATGGGTGGCCGCAACATCTACCCGACGGACATCGAGCGGGCCGCCGGCACCGTCGCCGGAGTGCGTCCCGGCAACGCGGTGGCCGTCCGCCTCGACGCGGGGCAGAAGCGGGAAAGTTTCGCCGTCGCGGTGGAGACCAACGACTATCAGGACCCCGAAGTGGTCAAGCGCATCGAGCACGAGGTCGTGCACGCCGTGTTCTCCGAGGTCGGCGTGCGACCGCGCACGGTCGCCGTCCTCGGGCCCGGCAGCATTCCCAAGACGTCGTCGGGCAAACTCCGCCGCGCCACGTCGGCGAATCTGGTCCACTAATGCAGGCGGTTCTGCGCAGCCTCGAGCCCGACGCGCAGGACCAGCTCGACGGCGTCCGCGGATTCTTCGCAGACGAGGTCGAGTTCCTTGCGTTCCGCCGAGGAGAACGGCTTCAGCACGTACGACGCCGGATCCATCCGTCCGGGGGGACGACCGATCCCGACACGGGTGCGCAGGTACTCCTTGGTGCCGAGCGCGCTCGAGATGGACCGCAGGCCGTTGTGCCCGCCCTCGCCGCCGCCCTGCTTGAGTCGAATGGTCCCGAAGTCGAGGTCGAGTTCGTCGTGGATGACCACGATGTTGCCCGGATCGACGGAGAAGAACCGGGCCAGCCCGGCGACGGCGGAACCGGACAGGTTCATGAACGACCGCGGTTTGGCGAGGATCGTCGGACGTCCCTCGAGTCGCCCCTGAACGATCTCGGCGCCGCTCTTCTTGTGCGCGCTGAACTTGCCACCCATGCGAGCGGACAGCACGCCGGCCACCATGAAGCCGACGTTGTGCCGGGTCTTCTCGTATTGCGGTCCGGGGTTGCCCAGACCCACCACCAGGGCGGTGTCTTCACTCACCGACAGGGTCCTTCCATGCGTGAGGGGGTCGTGTCAGACGACAGCGGCGCGTCACCCCGGACAATCCGGGACGACGCGCCGCCGACATCAGTGCGGTTGCGAGAGGATCAGCTCTCGGCGCCCTCTTCGGCCGGAGCCTCGGCGGGCTCGGCCGCGGCTTCGCCGGTCTCCTCTTCGAGGTCGGCAGCGGTCGGGGCTGCGACGACGTTGACGATGAGCAGTTCCTCGTCGGCCTGCAGGGTGGAACCCTTGGGCAGCTCGAGCTGGTTGGCCAGGATCTGGGTGCCGACCTCGAGGCCCTCGACCGAGATCTCGATCTGCTCGGGGATGTGCAGCGCGTCCGCTTCGAGGGAGATGGTGGCGGCGTCCTGCGCGACCAGGGTGCCGGCAGCGGCCTCACCGGTGACGACGACGGGAACGTCGACGGTGACCTTCTCGCCCTTCTTGATGACGAGGAGGTCGGCGTGCTCGATGTAGTTGCGGATCGGGTGAACCACGACCGACTTGGTGAGCGCGACCTGCTCCTTGCCCTCGATGTCGAGGGTCAGGATGGCGTTGGTGCCGTGCGCGCGCAGGATGGCGGCGAAGTCGCGGGACGGGACGTTCAGGTGGCGGGGGTCCTCACCGTGGCCGTACAGGACTGCGGGGACCTGGCCGTCGCGGCGCGCGCGGCGGGCGGCACCCTTGCCGAACTCGGTGCGCACGGCGGCTACGAGGCGATTTTCGTCAGACATGGTGAAACGGCTCCTACAACTCACGGTGGTAACTGGCGGGCGGTTCGAGTCGACGAGGGACGAACACGCGACGGCCAGGAGCGAAACGCTCGAGCAGAGCCGTCGCCGCGTCGATCACGGTGAGCCAGTCAATGGGAACTTCTGGTTCACCCTCGCCGAGACAACTTATGGAACTCTACCGGATGGCCTGTTGACCTGCTAATCGGGTGTCCTCGGGAGGCTGCGCGGCGCCGAGGTGGGGACGGTGCAATCCGATGCAACGCTGCCGCCCCGCCCTTGTGACCCGTATCACAGAGGTATCGAACTTCTCGATTCCCGACGACGGAGGACATCATGACCGCCACACTCGACGCACCCGTCGACACCGCCATCCCGCAGCCGGGTGACATCGCCCGGCGCTGGCTGGCCGGATTCGGTGCCGCCCTCGAACGAAGCGACGTGCGCGGGGCCGCCCAGCACTTCCTGGTCGACGGTTGGTGGCGCGACCTGCTGTCGTTCACCTGGGATCTGCACACCACGCACGGTCGCGCGGACATCGAGTCGCGCCTCGCGGATTCGGTTCCGGTGCACGAGCCGCGCCACCTCGTCCTGTCACCCGCGCACCCCGCCGAGGCGGTGGCCGATCCCGAGGGTGACTGGATACAGGCCTTCTTCACGTTCGAGACGACCCTGGCCCGCAGCCGCGGTTTCGTTCGGCTGAGGCGCGACGACGACGGCGAGTGGCGTGCCTGGACGTTGATCAGCGCGATGGAGGAGATCAAGGGTCACGAGGAGAAGAAGGGGCATCGGCGGGTTCAGGGCACGAATCACGGCGCCCACCGCGGCAAGATCAACTGGCTCGACCGGCGAACCGTCAAGGGTGAGTTCGAGACCGAGCAGCCGGCCGTCGTGATCGTCGGCGCCGGCCAGGGTGGTCTTGCCCTCGCGGCCCGTCTGGGACAGCTCGGAGTCGACACCCTGCTGGTGGAGCGAAACGACCGGATCGGTGACAGCTGGCGCAAGCGCTACCACTCGCTGGTCCTGCACGACCCGGTCTGGTACGACCACCTGCCGTACTTGAACTTCCCCGACCACTGGCCGGTGTTCACGCCCAAGGACAAGCTCGCGAACTGGTTCGAGTTCTACGCCGACGCAATGGAACTCAACGTGTGGACGGGAACCGAGTTCACCGGCGGCAGCTATGACGACGCCACCGGCGAATGGACCGTGACCGTCGCCCGCGACGACGGCTCCACCCGCACGCTGCACCCCCGGCACGTCGTCCTCGCCACGGGAATGAGTGGGGTGCCGAACATTCCGCGGATCGCTGGTGCCGACACGTTCGAGGGAACCATCGAGCATTCGAGTTGGTTCGTCGGCGGCCGGGAGATGCAGGGCAAGAAGGCCCTCGTCGTCGGCTGCTGCAACTCGGGCCACGACATCGCCCAGGAACTCAACGAGCAGGGTGCGGACGTGACCATCCTGCAGCGCTCGTCCACGTATGTGATGAGCAGCAAGCACGGCATCCCCGGACTGTTCGGCGGCGTGTACGAGGAGGGCGGGCCCGCGGTGCAGGACGCCGACCTGATCTTCGCGTCGCTGCCGTACCCGTTGCTCGCGGGAATTCACGCCGGGGCGACGGAGGCCATTGCAGAGAAGGACGCGGAGATGCTCGACGGTCTGCGGAAGGCCGGATTCAAGGTCGATTTCGGCGAGGACGGCAGCGGCCTGTTCATGAAGTACCTGCGACGCGGCGGCGGCTACTACATCGACGTCGGTGCATCCGAGCTGATCGCGAGCGGCGAGGTGACGGTGAAGCAGGGAACCGAGATCGATCACTTCACCCCGGACGGGGTTGTGTTCGCCGACGGCACCGAGATGCCGGTGGACGTGGTGGTTCTCGCGACCGGATACAAGAACATGCGTGAGAGCGCCCGCAAGTTCCTCGGCGACGCGGTCGCGGACCGCTGCCAGGACGTGTGGGGCCTCGACGACGAGGGCGAGCTGCGCACGGTGTGGCGCCGGTCCGGTCATCCGGGTTTCTGGTTCATGGCCGGCAACCTGCATCAGTCCCGGCACTACTCGAAGTATCTGGCCTTCCAGATCAAGGCCCAGGAGGAAGGGTTGCAGCCGATCCGATGACGGACAGTGGTGTGGCTCACAACGTCGGGGGTAGCCTCGGCGTTGTGAGCGCTGAACGTCCGACCGCCGACCGGCTGACCGCAGTGGCAACTGGTGTGGATCTGCCGCGACATGCCCGGCTGCTCAGCCGGGTGCACGACGCCGTGCTGTCCGGGGAGCAGCCGCCCGCGCTGCCCCGGGACGTGGTGGCGCGGTCGTGGTCCCGACTGCAGGCGGGCGGTGTGAGCCCGGACCACTGCGCGGACGTGGAGCCCGCCGACTTCTCCGAGATCGAGGCGCGGCGTACCCGGACGGCGCTGCGCACGGTGCTCCCGGAACTGCGCAGCACGCTGACGCAGGTCGCGGACGATGCGAACTTCATCGTGGTCATCGCCGACGCCGACGGTGTCCTGTTGTGGCGGGAAGGATCCCGCGGGGTCCGGAAGGCGGCCGACGCCCTGGGGTTCACGGAGGGTGCTCGCTGGGCGGAGCAGGCGGTCGGGACCAACGCGATCGGCACGGCGCTGATCGAAGATGCTGCGGTGCAACTGTTCTCGGCCGAGCACTATGCGCCCTCGCATCACGGCTGGTCGTGCACAGGGTCGCCGGTGCACGATCCGCGCACCGGTGAGATCCTCGGCGTCGTCGACATCAGTGGGTCGGCGATGTCGATTCACCCGACCACGGTCGCACTCGTCCGCACCGCCGTGCGTCTGGCCGAGGCGACACTGTGGCGCGAGCACACGGCGCAACTGGACAAGTTGCGCGGCCGGGCGGCACCGCTGCTCGCGTCGGCGGGCGGTCCGGCGCTGGTCGTCGACAAGCACGGGTGGGTCGCGGAGGCGAGTGGCATCGCGGCGCCGGAGCGGGTCGCGCCGCCGAGCCTGGACCGGCCACTGCTCGTCCCGGGGCTCGGGCTGTGCGTGCCCGAACCGCTCGGCGACGGCTGGCTGGTGCGCAGGCGCGTCGACGGGGCAGCCATCGAACTGGAACTCGACCTCGGGGACGCGCCGCACGTGACGGTCCGGGGCGACGTCAACTGGACGCGGGCGCTCTCGCCCCGGCACGCCCAGATCCTGCGGGTGCTGTCGGTCGCGGGACCGGCGGGCGTCGACGCGGCCTCGCTCAGCGAATCGTTGTTCGGCGACCGCGACCACGTGGTGGCGGTCCGCGCCGAGGTCTCGCGTCTGCGCAAGAGTCTCGGCGCGGTCCTGAGCACCCAGCCCTACCGGTTCGCGGCCGGCGTGACGGTCCGGCTCGTCGGGTAGTCCGGTCAGGTGTGCGTCGCCGCACTGATCCCGGCGCGGCGGCCGTAGAAGCTGCCGTCGCCGAGGGAGGTGCCGCTGGCGTAGCCGCCGGCGCACACACCGGACGTGCACCGTCCCGCCGCGAAGAGGCCGGGAATCGGTTCGCCGGAGACGTGCAGTACCTCGGAGTTCACGGTCGTTCGCAGGCCGCCGAGCGTGAAGCCGAGGGTGAACCCGCGCAGGTCGAGTGCCGCGACGGGGGTGCCGATCGGCTTCACCCACTCGGATTTCTTGTGCAGCAGCGGGTCCGATCCTTCGGCGGCGTGCGTGTTGTAGACCTCGACGGTCGACTGCAGTGCGCCGGCGGGCAAACCCATGTCCGATTCGAGTTCCTCGACGGTCTCCGCCGCCCACTTCGGTTGGACGCGCAGGAACGGCGTGGCCGTGGTGGCGGCCGCCCCCTCCTCGTAGGACGCCTCGTCGATGATGAGGAACGCCTGGTTGTCCTGGTGGAACAGGGTCATCTGGCCGATCCGCCCGGAGTACGTGTCCTCCGGCACGTAGCGCTGCCCCCGGCCGTTGACCAGGATGCCGCGGACGATCAACTGGGGGTCGCAGACGAACGCGACCTCGGTGGCGTCCATGTGGGCGAGATCGGCGCCGAGGGCCTGCGCCATGAGGATCGACCGTCCGTCGTGCTCCTCGATGGCGGCGCCGGGGCGGCCGATGAGCCGCGGCGCGTGGGCCTCGATCATCTTGTCGTTGTAGGCGAAGCTGCCGGTGGCGAGGACGACGCCGCGGCGCGCCCGCACGGCCACCTCCTTGCCGTACTGCTTGGCGACGATCCCGACGACGCGACCGGTGTCGTCCGTGACGAGCGTCTGGACGCGCATGTCGTATTCGGCTCGGACCCCGAGCTTTTCGGCGGTCTCGACGAGCGGCTTCATCAGCATGTAGCCACCGCCCTTCTCGCCGGTCCGCTTGCCGTCCATCTGCGGAACGTGGCCGCGCGGTGCGGGAGTCGCGATCTCGTTGAAGGGTGCCGCGTTCTCGCCGCCGGAGTACATGAGTCCGTCGTCGAACGGGGGCTCCCAGCCGGGTTCGCCCCAGAAGCTCTCCTTGAACGGGACACCACAGTTGACGAGCCAGTTGTAGTGTTCGACGCTGCCCTCGCAGTAGTCGGTGATCTTCTCCTCGTCGGCACCCGGGCCGAGGGCCGCCATCATGAACGTCTTCATGTTCTCGGGCGAGTCGTCGAACCCGCACGCCTTCTGCAACGGCGTGCCTCCGCCGAGGTAGATGAAGCCGCCCGCGAGAGCGGCGGCACCGCCCCAGCCGCTGGTGCGTTCGAGGACCAGGACGTCGGCGCCGGCGCGCGCCGCCTCGATGGAGGCGGACACACCGGCGATGCCGTAACCCGCGACCACGACATCGGCCTCGTAGTCCCACTCGGTGACCGTTGCTGCGGACCGGGGGCGGATCGGTGTGGCGTCGACCATGGGTGGAAGTCCTCTCGGGCGGTCACAGGCGAAGTGTGACGTGGGTTACCCTCAAACTGTAACCTGTTCCAAAACCCGATTCGGTGGATCTCCCGGTCAGTGGGACGCCGCGCTCGGAGGTCGGCGAGCGCCCGGCTATCCGGGCAGGTCCGTCACGCCGGACAGCTCGTAGTGCAGCGTCGACGTGCGTGCCAGCCGGTGCGCGAGATGCACCCCGATCCGCTGCACCACGGGATACTTCTCGTCGATCAGGGCGCCCGCGGCCCGCGCCTCCTCACCGGACAGCAGTCGCGCCGTGGCCTGCGCCGGCGGACCCGTCGGCTTGCCGGACCACGTGCACGGGCGGATCCGGACGTCGGGAAAATTGCGTAGCCGCTTGTTCTTGGACGCCCGTCCCGGGGTCCGGAAGTATGCCCGATCGCCCTGCACGGCGAAGTTGACCGGAGTGTCCACCCACGAGCCGTCGCGTCTGCGCGTCTGCAACTGCACGACCTTCTCCGCGGCGAAGCGCGGCAGCGCCGGTGATCCCTGGTCCGTCATCGCGAAGTCCTGATATTCGGGTGAGTTCCAGCGTACTGCCCTAGTTCGCGAGTGTCCGCACCTCCGCGAGGAACCGGTCGAGGTCGTCGGGGGAGCAGAAGTAGTGCGGCGACGCCCGCACCACGGCGTCCAGTCCGCGGGCGCTCATGTCCAGCAGCGTCGATCCACGCAGGCTGGCCGTGACCGTGACGTTGCGGGCGGCCAGCTGTTTCCGGACGTCGCCGGGATCGAACCCGTCGACGGTGAACGAGACGATTCCGCAGCGGCGGGCGCCGAGGTCGCGCACGGTGACACCGGGGATCGCCGCGAGCCCCGACCGGAGGTGCTCCGCCCCGGCAGCAACGGCCACCGCGACCTCGTCCACCCCGAGGTCGAGGAGATAGTCGGCCGCCACTCCGAGTCCGAGGCGCGCGGCGACGTCGCATTCCCAGAATTCGAACCGGCTGGCGTCGGTGGCGAGCCGGTACGCATCGGCTGCGGTCCACTCCGCGCTGTGCAGGTCGAGGGCGGCCGGCTCGAGCGTCGCGGCCAGTTCCGGCCGGACGTACAGGAAGCCGGTGCCCCGCGGTGCACGAAGCCATTTGCGGCCCGTGGCGGAGAGCGCGTCGACGCCCAGTTCGCCCACGTCGAGCGCGATCTGACCGACCGACTGGCACGCGTCGAGCAGCACGAGCGCGCCGTGCGAATGTGCCAGCTCCGTCACCGCGCGGACGGGGTTGACCAGACCGCCGTTGGTGGGCACGTGCACGAGGGACACGAGACGGACCCGGTCGTCGAGAAGCGTCTCGAGGGCGGCCACGTCGATCTGGCCCGCCGGGTCGCTGGGGATCACGTCGACCGTCGCGCCCACGGACCGGGCCCGTTGCAGGACGGCGATGGCGTTGCTGGCGTACTCGACCTCCGAGATCAGCACTCGGTCACCGGCCCGGAGCGGGACGGCATGGAAGAAGTCGTTCCAGGCGGTGGTGGCACTGTCCACCAGGGCGATGCCGTCGGCGCTCGCCCCGATCAGCCGGCCCAGGGACGACTTGACGGCGGCGAGATCGTCGGCCCGTTCGGCGGCCGCGACGTAGCCGCCCACGTCGGCTTCCCGGCGCAGGTGCGCGAACACGGCGTCCAGGACCGGGGTCGGCGGAAGCGAGGAGCCCGCGCTGTCGAGGAACACCTTGTCGAGGCAGCCCGGGGTGTCCCGTCGCGCCTGCTCGAGGTCGAGCATGTCCGATACCTCCCTTTTCGCGGTGAATGGACTCGAACGTACCTGTGCAGGTTCCTCCAAAAGTATGCCGTTGGGGCGTGCATCGACGGCCGAGGCGCTCTAATGTCGATAACGACGTTCAGGCGGCGCCCGAAGGGGAGGGTCGAATGGCTACTGCAGTTCAGTCCGTCGAGGCAACGTGTTTCACGTCGCGGCCGGCGGCGGAGGCGTACCTGGGTGGTGTGTGTTTCAAACTTGGGCCGCCGCAGCTGATCGGCGCGGAATTGGAGTGGCTGACCGCGCAACTGCCGGAAAACGTGCGCCCCGACCTCGCCGCTCTCGCTGAAGCTCTCGGGCCGCACACTCCCAGAACCATCGATCCCTCTTCTCCTGCTCAGCCCCTTCCCGGTGGCAGCGTCGTCACGGTCGAACCCGGCGGACAGATCGAACTGTCCAGCGCCCCCTATTACTCCGCACGCGAATTGTGCGACTATCTCGCCGCCGATCAGGCGGTTCTCGCGGACCTGTTGTCGTCCCAATCGATCCTCATGTCGTCCGAGGCCGCGGACACCCGCCGGCCCGCGCAGCGTCTCCTCCAATCGCCGCGGTACTGCGCGATGGAATCCCACTTCACCGGCATCGGGCCCTTCGGGAAACTGATGATGTGCAACACCGCCGCAACGCAGATCAGCGTGGACGCCGGGGCCGATCCGGTTGCGGTGGAGAAGCGGTGGCACCTGCTCCATGCCATCGGTCCTGCATTGATCGCGGCCTTCGCGTGTTCGCCGCGGCTCTACGGGGGACCCGACGGGCAATGGGCATCGCAGCGGATGCGAACGTGGCTCGAACTCGATTCGCCGCGCACCACCGGAACCCCGCACATCGCGGACTATGCGGGGTGGGTACTGGACGTGCCGCTGCTGTGCATCCGTAACGACGGAACGGACTGGACTGCGCCCGACGGTGCAACTTTCGCCGACTGGGTCGAGGGCGCGCTGGACGACGTGATCGGACGCCCGATGCCCGCCGACCTCGACTACCATCTCACCACCCTGTTTCCGCCCGTTCGTGCGGCCGGTCATCTCGAGGTGCGCTACCTCGACGCGCAACCGGGTGACCAGTGGCGGGTTCCCATCGCGGCGATCGACGCGCTGCTGTCGGGTCCGGGTGCCATGACCGAGGCGCTCGACGCGGCGCTGCCGACCGCCGAACGCTGGCGGGACGCGGCCGAGTTCGGTCTGGCCGACCTCGAACTGCGCGCTGCGGCAACATCTCTGCTGTCGCTGGCGGCGGCGTACTCGCCCGACCCCGAATTCGTCAGACTGCTCGATGCCGCCGCCGAGCGATGTTGCCGGGGCCAGGCACCGAGCGGGGAACGCTGATGGGTACCCGCGAGAAGATCGAGACGGTGTTGACACGGGCGCGGGAGCGCACCGCCGGGTTGACGGACTGTGTGGACGGGGAAGACCTCGTCGCGCAGCATTCGCCGTTGATGAGCCCGCTCGTGTGGGATCTCGCGCACATCGGCAATCAGGAAGAGTTGTGGCTCGTGCGGGATGTCGGGGGCCGGGAACCGGTCCGCCGCGATATCGACGAGTTGTACGACGCATTCAAACATTCGAGGAACTCCCGGCCGTCCCTGCCGCTGCTGAACCCGGACGAGGCGAGGGAATACATACGAACTGTTCGAGACAAGGCGTGGGACGTGCTCGACCGCAGCACGTTCCGGGGCCGGCCGCTCGAGGAGAACGGATTCGCATTCGGCATGATCGCGCAGCACGAGCAGCAGCACGCCGAAACGATGCTCGCCACCCATCAACTGCGCACCGGTGCAGCAGTACTGGCCGCGGAGAGCGCGCCGCGTGTCGGCGGGGCGATGGACGAGGACGAAGTGGTCATTCCCTCCGGCGAATTCACGATGGGGACGTCGGACGATCCGTGGGCACTCGACAACGAGAGGTCCGCGCACCCCGTGCACGTCCCGGCGTTCGTGATCGACGCCGTCCCCGTCACCAACGGCCGCTACCTCGAGTTCATGGACGACGGTGGTTACGCACGTCCCGAATTGTGGAGTGAGCGGGGATGGGCGCACCGCCTCGAAGCGGGGCTGGACGCTCCCCAGTTCTGGGAGAACGACGGCTGCGGAACGTGGTGGCGACGGCGGTTCGGGGTGACCGAGCCGATCCATCTCCAGGAACCGGTCGTGCACGTCTGCTTCTTCGAGGCCGAGGCGTTCGCGCGCTGGGACGGCAAGAGACTTCCGACCGAAGCCGAATGGGAGAAGGCCGCGCGATGGGACCCGTTCACCGGCCGGTCGCGCCGATTCCCCTGGGGTGACGACGAACCCGACGCCTCGCTGGCCAACCTCGGGCAGCACCACCTCGGACCCGCGGTGGTCGGGGCATACCCGTCGGGGGCGTCCCCGCTCGGCGTCCATCAACTGATCGGCGACGTGTGGGAGTGGACGTCGTCGCCCTTCGAGCCCTATCCCGGTTTCTCGGCATTCCCGTACCGCGAGTACTCGGAGGTGTTCTACGGCGGCGACTACCGCGTGCTGCGCGGCGGTTCGTTCGGCACCGATCCGGTGGCATGCCGTGGGACGTTCCGCAACTGGGACCACCCGATCCGCAGGCAGATCTTCTCCGGATTCCGCTGTGCCCGGGACCTTCCGGGAGACGACCGCTGAGATGTGCCGACACCTGGGCTATCTGGGACCGGAACAGTCGGTGGGCGACCTCCTGAGTCGCGGCGAGAACTCGCTACTGCGCCAGTCCTACGCGCCACACGACATGAGGGGTGGCGGAACCATCAACGCCGACGGATTCGGTGTGGGGTGGTGGGGAACGGACGGCTTCTCCCGCTACCGCAGTGCTCAGCCGCTGTGGTCCGACCCCGTCGTGCGAGAGACGTTGCCGAACATCCGCTCCCGCGCGGTGATGGCCGCCGCGCGGTCGGCGACGGTCGGGATGCCCGTGCAGCACACGGCCTGTGCACCGTTCTCCGACGAGACCTGGGCCTTCAGCCACAACGGGGTGGTGCGCGGGTGGCCGGAGTCGCTCGGCGCGCTCGCCGCGGAGCTACCCGTGAGCGATCTGCTGCAACTCGAGGCACCGACCGACTCGGCCGCGTTGTGGCTGCTCCTGCGCCGGGCACTCGGCGAGCAGGACCCCGAGAAGGCGATGAGTGCGCTCGTGCAGGACGTCGTCGCCGCGGCCCCGAACTCGCGATTGAATCTGCTGCTGGGCAACGGCAGCGAACTGTGGGCCACCACCTGGCATCACTCGCTGTCGGCGCTCGTCGACGACGAGCGGGCCATCCTGATGTCCGAACCCTACGACGACAACCCCGCATGGCAATCGATTCCGGACCGGCACTTCGTCAGCGCACGCCCCGGACACCTGATCGTCACCCCGCTCGAGATGGGAGCACGATGACCACCACACCGACACTCGAGGTGTACCTGCAGCCCGAGCAGCTGAAGGCCGCTCTGCGCAAGGACGCCACCGTCGGGCTCACGTCGAACCCGAAATGGCTGCCTCCCAAATACTTCTACGACGCCCGCGGGAGCGAGCTGTTCGAACAGATCACCGCGTTACCTGAATACTTCCCGACGCGTACCGAACGGGAACTGCTCAGACGGTATTCGGGGGAGATCGCCGAGGTCGCGGCGCCGGAGATTCTCGTCGAACTCGGATCCGGGTCGTCGGAGAAGACACGGTTGCTGCTGGGCGCCGGCACGCGGCACGGAAGCCTCCATACGTACGTACCGCAGGACGTGTCGGTGTCCGCGCTCGAGAGCGCGGCGGAGCAGATCGGTGTGGAGTTCCCGAATCTGACCGTGCGCGGCGTCGTCAGCGACTTCACCGAGTCGTTGCACCACCTGCCACGCGGTGGCCGCCGCACGATCGCGTTCCTCGGTGGCACCCTCGGAAACATGGTGCCCGCCGAGCGGGCGGAGTTCCTCTCCGGGATCGCCGACGTCCTCGAGCCGGGGGAGCACCTGCTCCTCGGGGTCGGACTGGTCACCGATCCCGCCGTCCTCGTGCCCGCCTACGACGACGCGGCCGGGGTGACCGCCGAGTTCAACCGTAACGTGCTGCGGGTCCTCAACACACAGCTCGACGCCGATTTCCCGGTGGACGAGTTCCGGCACGTCGCGCTGTGGGACGCCGACAACGAGTGGATCGAGATGCGGCTCGAAGCCGAGCGTGCCATGTCGGTCCGCGTGGGCGAGCTGGATCTGGACGTGGAATTCACCGAGGGTGAGCAGCTGCGGACGGAAATCTCCGCCAAGTTCACCCTCGACGGCATCCGACGGGAGTTGGCGGAGGCGGGATTCGACGTCGACCGCACCTGGACCGATCCCGACGACCGCTTCGCGCTGGTGTGCGCCGCGCGGAACTGACCCATGTGAGTGGCATTGTGTGCCCGCGCACGCGGTGCCACTCACATGCAGCGACAAGGAAAGGGTAAGTATGGCAACGAGGATCAGACGTCTCGGCACGCTCGTCGGCACGTGCGCCGCTGCTGTGGCGTTCACGACTGCGTCCGCCGGCATCGCTTCTGCCGTCCCCGATCCGGTGTCGGTGACGACGACGGCGTTCCAGGTTCCGTTCACCGGTGTCATCGGAGACCCGTTCCCGTTCGCCACGGTGTCGCTGGCCGCGTCCACCGGTGCGAACCCGGGGCCGGGTGTCGTGCGGTTGTCCGCGACGAGCATGTGCCCGGCGTTCACCCCGAACGCGAACTGCACGACGTACGCGTTTGCCACCACGATTCGGTGGCTCAATCTCAGTACCGGCGTGACGGGGACGGCCACCGTGCCGTCGGGCTCCTTCGGGGTGCCTGGACAGGAACCGGTCGTCGACGTGCCGACGGGATCGGGGCATGTGACGGCGACCGTCCTCGGCGCCTCGTCGGGCACGATCGTGCCGGGCCTGGGTTACTTCTTCGTTCCCTGACCGTCGCCGATTTCGCCTCGGACGAACGGGACGCTCGTTGCGTCAGATCGAACGAGCGTCCCGTTCGTCCGGGCGGTGGCAGGTGTCAGGCGCGTCCAGAGTCGTGCTCGGCGATCGCCGGCGCGACGAACTGCTCGAGCATCGTGCGTTCGTCGGCGTCGTCGACGCCCGGAACGGTGAGCAGGGAAACGATGATCCGGACGAGCCACCGTGCCTTCCTTACCGTCTCCTCCCCGGAGAACCCCGCCTGCCCCAGGAAGGCGGTGCCCAGCGACTCGATGACGTCCGACGAGTGCGCGATCTGCGCGGCGAGTCCGGAGTCGCCGAGCTGGAACCAGGCGGCCAGAGTCGGGTCGGCGCGCACCAGCCGGATCGCGGCCAGCATTGCCTCCACGATCACGTCCTTGGGGTCGCCGACCCCGGACACCTCCTCCGCGACCAGCGTGCCGATGCGCCGGGCCTCGCGGTGGACGAACGCCAGCTGCAACGACTGCCTGCTGTCGAAGTAGCGGTACAGCGTGGCACGGGAACATCCGGCCGCCCGGGCGACCTCGGCCATACCGACGGCGGCGATGCCGTTCTCGACGTACAGCTGGGCCGCGACGTCGAGGATTCGCTCGGCGGCGAGGCGGGGGCGTTCGTCCCGCATCCAGTCGGCGGTCATGCTTCACGCACCCGGAACGGGACGCTAGTCGGGCGGCGCACGTAGTTGCCGTCCGCGTAGACGACGGCGTCGATGTCGACGGTGAAGTCGGGGCAGCGGGCCAGCAGTTCCTCGAGCGCGATCCGCGCCTGCATCCGTGCTGCGGCCGCACCCAGGCAGTGGTGGGCCCCGTGGCTGAACGTGAGGATCTGCTTCGGACTGCGACGCACGTCCAGGACCTCGGAATCCGGTCCGAACCGGCGCGGATCGCGGTTCGCGGAGCCGTACAGCAGAAGCACCTTCCGTCCCTCGGGAACGACGGTGCCGTCGATCTCGACGTCGCGGGTCACCGTGCGGGCGAGGCCCTGGACGGGGGCCGTGAGCCGCAGCAATTCCTCGACGGCGTCGCCGATGAGCTCCGGATGTTCGATCAGATCGCGGCGCTGATCCCGGTGCTCGGTGAGCAACTGGACTGCGCCGCCGAGCATCCCGGTGGTGGTGTCGTTACCGCCGGTGACCATCGTGAACGCGAAACCGAGGATGGAGAGCAGCCCGGTGACGTCGCCGTCGGCTCCCATTCCGCCCGAGACGAGGTGTGAGATCGTGTCGTCTCCGGGGTCGGTGCGCCGCCGCTCGATCAGTCCGGCGAAGTAGCCCATCAGATCGGTGACCGCACCCGTCGCCTGCAGCGTGTCGCCCTGCGCATTCGCCGCGACGATGGCCTCGGTCCAGCCGTCGAACTGCGCTCGGTCTTCTTCGGGGACACCGAGGTAGTGGGCGACGACCATGCTCGGCAACGGCTTGAACAGTTCCTTCACCACATCGCCCTCACCTGTCTCCCGCAGTCGTTCGATGCGCTCCACCACGAACGCCCGGACGTCCGGCTCGACGGCGGTGACCTGCCGTGGGGTGAATCCCTTCGACACGAGACGGCGGAACGCGGTGTGGTCGGGCGGGTCGAGCATCACCAGCGGCGGATTGTCCTGCAGGCCGATCTTCTCCAGCTCGCCGTATGTCGTGGTGAGGCCGGCTGCGGAGGAGAACGTCTCGGCGTCCCGGGCCGCCGCGTAGACGTCGGCGTGCCGGGACAGCACCCAGTACTCGTTCCCGGGTGCGCCCTCGGGGACGACGTGATGGACCGGGTCGTGGTCGCGCAGGTCTGCGTACATCTGCCACGGGGCCCGCCACGATTGCCCGGACCTCGGCACGAACGAGACGCTCGACACATGTGCGGTCATGTACCGATAGTGAGACACATTCCACAATGTGTCAATGGTGCGGCTGCGACTTCTCTAGCCGAACAGGGCGAACGCCACGACGGCGAGGATCAGGACGAGTACCGGTGTGAGGATGAGCAGCAACCCGAGCAGTCCAGGATTCTTCACCGGCCGATGGTCGATGGCGCCCTTGCTGAAACTGCTGAACGGCGACGCGTAATACACCGGGGGAGCCGGATGGTACCGGTTGTCGACGGTGATCTGCGCCCTGCCCTGCTCCCAGATCCACGGGACCGAGATCTGGATGTGGTGCACGCCCGGCGGTGCCGGAATTTCGTTGTGTCCCCACCGGAGCGGCACGGGATACCCGTTGATGCGCGCATTGGGGGTCACCAGCATCGGGCCCATCGGCGGTTTCTTCGCGTCGATGACGAGCGCGGTGGGTGAGGAGGCGGGCTGCACGAAGGGCGACAGTATCACCCTGCGGCAGCCCGAAACGGGTGGCCTACTGGCCGGCCGCGATCCGGGCCTTCTCCAGCGCCGCGAGGGTGCGGAGCACGGTGGCGCGTTGCTTCTCGAGGTCGCTGATCCGGGCACGCGCGGCCAGTCCGGCGGGCTCACCGATCAGGTTCATCTGGGCATCGATGGCCGAGAGTTGATCGAGCAGACCCGTGACGCGGGATTCGAGTGCGGCGACGTCGACGGCGTCGGTGCGCACCGGTGCCACCGGCGGCGTGGCGGACGTGCGGGACGTGCTCGGGCGGGTCGACGCGGTGGTCGACGACGTTCCGGAATGGGAGGTGCTGCGCGGCTCCGACACCACACTGGCCGCCCGGGGACGAAGGGCCTTGCGCACGGCGGCCGGGTCCGGGAGTTCCGCGAGCTTCATCTCGTTGAGTTCGCGACGCGCATCGCGGGCGTTGACCCGGTGCTCACGCTCTTCGTCGTCGTCCGACTGCAACGTGCCGCCGAGCGGACGCAGACCGTACATACCCAGGAAGCGGCGGGCCTCGTCGATGACCGATTCCTTCTCGCGGCAAGTGCCACAGCGAGGTTCGTTACGGAACATTTCGACTGCGTTGTCGTCTCCGCACCACACGCACGCCCCCGGCGACCAACGCCGGACGTTTCGAATTGCAGCGATATCGATAGGGCCGGAGAGAGTCTGCGCGTCGATCACGACGAGCCACAGTAGGGGAATTCGAGCGTGCGAGTCACATCGCCGTAAGTACGACCTGCGGTTCTGCGGCCAAGCGTGACGAAGATCATGCCGATGCTCGCAAACTGCTCCGCAAACGCTGTGTGCCACACGTGTTTTCCCGACCGGTAAGTTTCATTCTCCGGCACCGATGACGGTGGTCAGCCAGTCGACGAGCGGCCGCATCGAACGCCAGGCGGTGCGCACTTCGTCAGCGGCGCGGGGAGTTTCGATCCAGTCGGGGGAGAGGTAGCTCCGGCTGGCGGTGAGCGACTTGTGACGCATCAGGTCGAGTCGCGGATGGTCCTCGGCGACGCCGCGGGGACGGGTCTTGAGTGTGTCGCCGCCGATCTCGAATCCCGACGACCGGACCTTCTTCACGAGCCGGACGAGTTCGCGGCCCTTGCGGTCGTCGTCGACGGCGTCACGGAAACGCCCGACCTGGACCGGGGTATGCGAATAGAAGCCGCCCGCGACGAACAGTCCGGCGGCGTCGATCTGCACGTAGTAGCCCACGCCGGGGCGGGTTTCGACGAATCCGCCCTGATGGGTCTTGTAGGGCGTCTTGTCCTTCGAGAACCGGACGTCGCGGTAGGGGCGAAACACCTTGCCTGCGCCGAACTCCGATTCGAGTTCCGCGAGCAGGGCGGTCATGGGTGCGCGCACGGAGTCGTCGTAGACGGATTTGTGCGCGGTCCAGAAGCTCTTGCTGTTGTCGGCCTCGAGGTCCTCGTAGAAGTCGAGAGCAGCGGTGGGGATCCCGGTGAACACAGAGAAAGGCTACGCCTGTCAGTGGTTGACGAGTGTCTGGACTCGTCAACCACTCACGGGTGCGAAGCGCTTAGGCGTTGCCGTTGAACAGCGACGTGACCGAGCCGTTCTCGAAAACTTCCTTGATGGTGCGAGCCAGCAGCGGTGCGATGGACAGCACCGTCAGGGTCGGGAATTTCTTCGACTCGTCGATCGGGAGCGTGTTGGTGACGATGACTTCCTTGGCACCACACGCGGCGAGGCGCTCGGCCGCCGGATCGGACAGGACACCGTGGGTGGCGGCGATGATCACGTCGCCCGCGCCGGCCTCCTTGAGGATCTTCACGGCGCCGGCGATGGTTCCACCGGTGTCGATCATGTCGTCGATCAGGATGCAGGTGTGGCCGTCGACGTCACCGACGACGCGGTTGGACTTCACCTGGTTGGGCACCAGCGGGTCGCGCGTCTTGTGGATGAACGCCAGCGGCGCGCCGCCGAGGGTGTCGGCCCACTTCTCGGCGACCCGGACGCGACCGGAGTCGGGGGAGACGACGGCGATGTTCTCGGTGCCGTAATTGCCGCGGATGTACTCGGCGAGCTGCCCCTGGGCGTGCATGTGGTCGACGGGGCCGTCGAAGAAGCCCTGGATCTGGTCGGTGTGGAGGTCGACCGTGATGATGCGGTCGGCGCCGGCCGTCTTGAGGAGGTCGGCGATCAGGCGAGCCGAGATGGGCTCACGGCCGCGGTGCTTCTTGTCCTGGCGTGCGTAGGGGTAGAACGGCAGGATCGCGGTGATGCGCTTGGCCGATCCGCGCTTGAGCGCGTCGATCATGATCAGCTGTTCCATCACCCACGTGTTCAGCGGGGCCGGGTGGCTCTGCAGCACGAAGGCGTCGGAGCCGCGGACCGACTCCTCGAAACGGACGAAGATCTCGCCGTTCGCGAAGTCACGGGCAGTCTGCGGGGTGACCCGCACGTCGAGTTCCTTCGCTACCTGTTCGGCCAGCTCCGGATGCGCGCGACCAGAAAAAAGCATGAGGTTCTTCTGGTTGTCGATCCAATTCGCGGTCACTGCTCTATGCCATCCTTTAAATCTTGCTTCTCGGTTTCGTGCAGATCTGAACTGTGGTGCGGTCCCGCGGCGGCTGCCGCCTCGGCGGCGGCGGTACCGGGCCGATTTCGTTGCACCCAGCCGTCAATATTGCGCTGCTTCCCGCCGGAGACCGCGAGTGCCCCCGGTGGTACGTCGAAACGCAGCACCGTGCCGGCGCCGGTGTAAGCACCGTCACCGACCTGTACCGGAGCGACGAACATGGTGTCCGATCCGGTCCGGACGTGTGACCCCACCACCGTACGGCTCTTGGTGACGCCGTCGTAATTGACGAACACGCTCGACGCACCGATGTTGCTGTACTCGCCGATCGTGGCGTCGCCCACGTAGGTCAGGTGAGGAACTTTGGAGTGCGCTCCGATGTCGGCGTTCTTCGTCTCGACGAATGCGCCGAGCTTGCCGGACGCACCGAGGACGGTGCCGGGACGCAGGTAGGAGAACGGGCCGACGGTGGCGCCTTCGCCGATCGTCGATTCCGAGCCGTGGGTGCGCACCACGCTGGCGCCTTCGCCGACCGTCACGTCGGTGAGTGTGGTGTCGGGACCGATCACGGCGTCCTCGCCGACGGCGGTGGTGCCGAGCAGCTGCACTCCCGGATGGATGGTGACGTCGCGAGCGAGCGTGACGCCGACGTCGATCCACGTGGTCGTCGGATCGACGACGGTGACGCCGGCCCGCATCCAGTTCTCGACGGTGCGGCGGTTGAGTTCGGCGGCCAGCCTCGACAGCTGGACGCGATCGTTGGCGCCCGCGACCTTCGCGGAGTCGGACAGGTGGGCGGCGAAGACGGGTGCACCGGCCTCGCGGGCGATTTTGACGACGTCGGTCAGGTACAGCTCACCCTGCGCGTTGTTCGCGTTGAGCTGCCCGAGCGCGGAGCGGAGGAACTCGGCGTCGAACGCGTACACACCCGCATTGACCTCGGTGATGGCCGACTGCTCTTCTGTGGCGTCGGCCTCTTCCACGATCTCGGCGATCTCACCGTCGTGGGGCAGTCTGACGATCCGCCCGTAGCCCGTGGGCTCCGGGGCGGTGAACGTCAGTACCGTGACCGCCGCGGGCGTGGGTTCGCTGCGGTGCTCGTCGACGAGAGCGTGCAGGGTGCGGCCGTCGAGCAGCGGGACGTCCGCGGCGGTGACCAGCACGGTCCCGCGGAAATCGGCGGGCAGAGCGGACAGGCCGCATTCGACGGCGTGCCCGGTGCCGTTCTGCTCTTCCTGGACGGCGATTGCGATCGGACGGCCCAGTTCGGCCTCGAGGGCAGTGACGGCGGCTCCGACGCGTTCCTTGTCGTGCCCGACGACGGTGACGAGGTGTGCCGGATCGACCTCCGCGGCGGCGTGCAGGGAATGCGCGAGCATCGTGCGTCCGCCCAGGGTGTGCAACACCTTGGGGGCCTTCGACCGCATCCGAGTTCCCGCGCCGGCGGCGAGGACGACCACGGCGGTCTGCACTGGCATGAAGCTCCCTCTGGATCGTTCCGCTCTTGCTGTTCTCGACAGCTCCGCCTGCAGGAATCAGCTCCGCAGGCTCCGCTCCGCCGCCAGGACTCGAACCTGAACTATCTGAACCAAAATCAGAGGTGCTGCCATTACACTACGGCGGATTGCCACACACACGGGGTGTCACGCCCGTTTGCGCGAGAGAATCCTCGCATGCCGACCCGCCGCCCGTCGAACCGCTGCGGAAATTTGTCTCGAACGTCCCGATAGAGTGGGTGCTACCTGCAGTGTTTCGACGCTGCCCGCGGCACTTCGTCGTCGCGAGTGTCAGGAAAGGATGGTGCCTCGGTGCCCCGACCCACGGACGTGGACGCGACCCCCGAGAGGGTGGTCCGCACCCGGATGACCGGTACGCAACGCCGGGAGCAGTTGATCGAGATCGGTCGCGCCCTGTTCGCCGAGCGAGGCTATGAGGCGACGTCGATCGAGGAGATCGCACAGCGGGCGCACGTCTCCAAGCCTGTCGTCTACGAACACTTCGGCGGCAAGGAGGGCCTCTATGCCGTGGTCGTGGATCGGGAGATGTCGCGGCTGCTGGAGATGGTGACGTCCTCGCTGAAGCAGAACCGCTCCCGGGTCCGGGTCGAGCGGGTGGCGCTGGCGCTGCTGACCTATGTGGAGGAGCACACCGACGGATTCCGCATCCTCGTCCGCGACTCTCCGGTGGCGGCACCGGACGGCACGTACTCGAGCCTGCTCAACGAGGCCATCGGTCAGGTCGGGCACATCCTCGCCGGCGATTTTTCGCGGCGTGGCTTCAATCCGGATCTGGCCCTGCTGTACGCGCAGGCACTGGTCGGAATGGTGTCCACCACCGCGACATGGTGGCTGGACGAGCGGACACCGCCGAAGGAAGTCGTCGCCGCGCATCTGGTCAACCTGTGCTGGAACGGGTTGACCAATCTCGAGGCGGATCCGCAGCTGGGTACGGATCGGCCCCGCACGACACCTCAGTGAACGTGTTCTCGTTTTCCGACTCGCGGTTCAACTTCACCAGGGCTGCGCCTGTCAAGTGCTAGGGTTCGCTGGAGTTTGCGCGCCCCGTCGGGGGGGTTGTTCGGGAGGCAGTCGATGGCGAGACAGGTTCGAGCAGAGGTAACTCGGGCGTCGGTCCTGATGGCGGCGGCCGACGTATTCTTACGCCTCGGGTACGCCAACGCGGGTCTCAACGAGATCATCGAGCAGTCCGGTGTGACCAAAGGTGCGTTGTACTTCCACTTCAGTTCGAAGGAAGACCTGGCCCGCGGTGTCATCGACGAGGGCCAGATCCGTCTCACCGCCGGAATGACGTCCGTCAGTGACGGGCCGACGCCGGCGCTGGAAGCGCTCGTCGCCCTGTCCTATGTGGCGATCGAGGCGGCGAGTTCCGATCCGATCGTCGCGGCGATGTTGCGACTGCAGCACGAGATCGGCGACTACCAGGGGACGCACGGCAACGTGGTGGCCTCGTGGCAGCAGGGTTTCGAACGACTTGTCGCACGAGCGGTCGAGGAGGGCGACATTCTCGCGGAGGACGACGTCTCCACGGGGACGCTTTCCACCTTTCTGCTCGGGTCGTTGCTGGGAGCGCATGTGGTCGCGACCGCGACCGGCGCCTTCGACGATCTTCCTCGCCGCATGGAGCGGGTCTGGTACTTCATTCTTCCCGGGCTTGTCGAGCCGTCGAAGCTCGTGTACTTCCGGCAGTTCGCCTCGCGCCGCCTGCTGCGCTGAGTGCGTTTCCGGCGGTGGTGCCTCCACCGCCGCGCGCTCGTCGCGCTCCCACCCGGAGCGGGAACTGCATCTGGTCCATCGCCACACGACGGCCGAAGTCCAGGGTTCATCAACGGATGGAACCCCCCGCGGCGCGCCGTTCGTCTGCGCATCGTCGAGATTCGTCAACAACTGAGGCTCTAGCTTCTGTCGAGCCGGGTGGGTAATCTCTTCATCGAAGTGATATAGCTCTCTTGTCTGTGTCGGGGGCCAAGAGAAGGCTCTGGAGGCCGCGCTCACCCACATCGATGGAGCCGCCATGTTCCACTTGCGTTCCGCGCTTGGTTCAGTTGCGGTCGCTGCGGCCGTCGTCTTTTCCATCTCGGTCACACCGCTCGGGGTGACGACAGGGGTGAGCGCCGCGCCGTTCACCACCCCCGTGGCCCGGACCTTCACCGGCGACTACAGCAGCGGCGACTTCTCGCAATGGCCGTCGGTGCAGACCAAGGACTACAACGGGTCCGGAGCGGACTATGTCCCCAGTTACTCTGCGAGCATCGTCCCGGACGGAACCTACGGCAGAGCGGCCCGCTTCGAGGTTCGCAGCGGCGACGTCCCGTCGTTCGGGGACGGCGAGCGTTCCGAAGTGGCGGCCGGGAACGAAACCGGCGGCTTCGAAGGCCAGACACTCTGGTATCAATTCTCCACCAAGTTCGACCCCGGATTTCCGCAGAACCACGCCGACCTCGGCTGGGGGCTGACGAACCAGTGGCACCAGGACGTCGGTGTCGGAAGTCCCCCGGTCGCATGGTCTGTGGGCCAGCGGAACGGCTACTGGTCACTGATCGTCCAGAAGCAGTCCGTGCCCGGCGCCTATCTGGAGACACTCACCCTCTTCGAGATACCCCTGGACGTGGGTCGGTGGCATGACGTGAAGATGCAGATCAATTGGTCGGCATCGGACACCGCAGGCTGGATCAAGCTGTGGCTCAACGGCGTACCGCAGACGTTCACCAACGGCGCCGACACGTACTTCGTCCGCACGCTGATTCCCGGCACGAGCACCGTCTACTACAAAGAGGGCTACTACCGGCAAGCTATGCAACCCACCGGTGTCGTGTTCCACACGGGATTCCGGTGCGCCACCGACCAGGCGGCACTGTAGGAGGTGCCCGGTGGTCGCTCCACAGATTGCGGGTCACTCCGCACCGGCGGCCGACCGCATTGCACTGAGGCGCAAGTTATTTACGCTCGGCAATCAAGAGGACTTCACGGACCGAGAGAGGGCCGGCGAGTTTCGTGCGAACGGAGATCGGAGCCGCCTGCAACGGACGCTCGATGATCGCCTTGACTGCGACCGGCACGTACGCGTGACGCTTCGCCCTGCCGAGGTGTAACAACATCCGACTTGGCACGGCGCGACTGCGCACGCGCCGAAAGCCGGCGTCGCGCAGCATGGCGCCCAACTCCCCGTTGGTGTATTCCCGCAGGTGAAACCCCGTGGCCACAGGAGTGAAGCCGCGCGAAATATCCCAGGGACCGGTCAGTCGACTGGGTGTCTCGATGAGAAAGCGCCCCCCCGGCCGCAAAATCTTCAGAACCGCGGCGAGGTGTTCGGGAACATCGTGAGGGTGCAGGTGCTCCATAACCTGACGGCTTATCACGAAATCGGCCGAGGATGGCGGCAGCGGTGGGTCGAGCACGCTACCGACCATGAAGCGTGCGTTGGCCGGTCGCTCTTGGTTCGCAAGTTCCACCATCGCGTCCGAGGCGTCGATGCCGATGCATTCGCGCACGGCCGGCGCGAATCGCCGAATCAGACCTCCTCTCCCGCAGCCTACGTCGACCACAGTGTCAGTTGGTCGAGTCAGCGCCCCGTACTGCTGGAACCAGCCTTCTTCGAAGGCTTCCTCGGAAGCGGCGTCTGTGACGTGCGCTTTATGCCAGGGAACCTCCTCGAACAGACGGTTGTATACATCTCGAGTGACGGACTCGCGCGTGTCGGGGGTGCTGGCCAACAGTTCCTCGCGCAGTCCTCGTTCGATTTTCCAGTGAACTCTGTCTCGGTCTTCTGGCGGTGGCCAGTCCTTCGAGGGCTCGCCCGGTGGTTGAGACATGTCGATCGAGACCTCCTGGGTGAAGTGAAGTGAGGGTTCCCGGCCGAGACCTCTGACCAGGACGTATCACTCGAGGACGGAGATCCGACTTACGTTTTACAGTGTAGACATCCGCGGCGCCGCGGCTGAGACGAACGCGTCGACTCACCAACAAAGCAGACTCACCGACACAGCATTCGGACTGCCACGCATTCGGTTGGTGCGGTCCGACCCTTCCCGGTAGCCTCGCTTGCGCTGGACGGGCCGGGGTCGGGAATGCGGTGTACCAGGGCTTCCGGCGAGCGGTTTTCCGGCGTGCGTCGAATGTCGGTACAAGAGGTATGCCGGCGACTGTGCGGTCGGCGATCGGAGCGGTCCACGCAGATCGTACGTGCCCGCGTTGTCGCGCGGTGGCGTCCTCGAGTGCTTGTGTGGAGCAGGTCGTGTCGACGCGGTTGGTCCGCAGACGATGGGCGATTCGGCGGAATCGAGCCGGCGCGGCGGGGATGGGTTTCGCAGCGTCGTGGATGCCGATTCTATTTTCGCAGAGCATTTTTCGGTATTGCGACGTCTGCGAGGGTGCCGTCGCGTGTGGGGCTCGGGTCTCCGAGTGTCGAGCAACGGGTGAGTCTCGGCGTTCGCGGCGTGATGCGCACGGACGGGTCGAACTTTTCTGTCGAGTCCCTCCCGGTGGAATGCGTCAACATGGTTCAGCTGCTGCGGTATTGAGCGTTGGAGCATGGTCGTCGAAATCAATTCAGCCGCTGACGAATTAGTCTGCAACGCCGATCCTTCGGGGTGCGGCGTACCGGCGAAGGGCGGGGGCGACCGGCCGCCCGCGGAGGAATCCCGCCACACTCCCGGCTTCGATCGCTCTGCTGTAGATCTGCAGTGCGCCCCGGGTCGCCTCGAGAGTGTCGGTGATGTCCGTCGGGGTGTGCGCTGCGGATGTGACGAACGATTGACCGAGCACTCCACCTGACAACAGTTCCTGGAGGAAGAGTGTGCGGAACTCCTGCGATGGTTGACGTTCGGGGTCTCGGGTGACGAATACGAGGCAGGATGGTCGTCCCATCACTTGGACGTAGTCTGCGATACCCAGCTCTGCCGCGGCCCTGTTCACACCCTCGGCCAAGCGTTGTCCCGACCGCACCATGTGAGATATAGGGTCCTCGGTGGCGTAGGCGTGAACGACCGCTCGGAAGGCTGCCAGCCCGCCGCGCTCCGGGCCGTGCGTGGTCGACAGGAGGAACACGCGCTCTCGGTCCGTATTCAGACCTCCTAGGTCCATGTACTCACGTTTACCGGCGAGGGCCGATATCGGAAAGCCGTTGCCCATGGCCTTTCCCCAACACGACAGATCGGGTTCGACCGAGTAGAGCGATTGTGCGCCGCCGGCCGACCAGCGGAATCCAGTGATCATCTCGTCGAAGATCAGCAGTGCGCCGTGCCGGTCGCAGAGGGCGCGGACACCCTGGAGGAAGCCCGGTTCCGGCTCCGCCGTTGCGGTCGCAGCTTCGAGGATGACACAGGCGATCTGACCGTCGTTCCGGTCGAAGAGTGCGGCGAGCGAAGCGAGGTCGTTGAACGCGAAACCGGCGGACTTGGCGCCGATATCGGTGGGAACACCGCTGTTCATCGCTGTGGTACCGATAAACCAGTCGTCGACCGAGAAGAACGGTTGATTGCAGATGGCCACCATCTCTCGGCCCGTCACCGCCCGGGCGAGGCGGACCGCGGCGGTGGTGACGTCCGACCCGTTCTTGGCGAACTTCACCATGTCTGCTGCGGGAACCAGTTCGAGGAAGTCTTCCGCGGCCTGCAGTTCGAGATCGGTCGGCCGGCTGAAGTTCGTTCCATCGGCGATCGCCGCGCAGACGGCGTTCACGACAGGACGGTAGCCGTGCCCCAACGTCACCGATCGAAGACCCATGCCGTATTCGATGAAATTGTTTCCGTCCGCATCCCACACACGGGCGCCTGAACCGCGGACGAGAACGGGTGCCATGAAGTCCGGATACTGGTCGGGACCGCGCGCGTAGGTGTGTGCGCCGCCTGGGACCAATCGGTTCAGGCGGGACTGCAGTTCGTTGGAGCGTGTGAACGACGGGCGGGCCGAGCCGTCGTCGCGTGCATTCGACATAGCCGAACTCCGGGGTGTGGAGGGGTGCAGTGCCTTCACGTTGTGCGGTACTGTCGACACGAGTCTCTCCCCGTCGGGGTGCACTCGCAAGCGGCGTCGATCGGAAATCTGTTCCGCGGGCTGCATCTGACGAGACTGTTGTCGGCCCAGCGTTGTCGCGCGAGACTGTAGCCATATCCGATTTCTCCGGACTCTTCAAGGACAGTAATGGCGAACTATGAGGCCGACTCGACGGGCATCGACAGTTCGACTGTGCGCGTACTGATCGAAAACGGGGAGTACTGGCTCACCAATAGAGGTGATCTCGCCATCCTCGACGTCACCGTCAGGAGATTGAGCGAGCGATGGCCCGGTGCGCGGCTCGGCGTCCTGACCTATGCACCGTCGTTGTTGCGCGCGTTCGCTCCGAGCGCCGAGCCGGTCACCTATCGCCGTGGGAGCAGATGGGCGCGATCCGGACCATGGTGGCAATTACCTGCGTATGCCGGGCCCCAACTGGTCGGCCCGGTGTCGGAGGGCTGGTGGGCTGCCTCGGATCGTCCACGGCGTTACGCGCGCAGGGTTCGTGACTCCCTCCGCGGATCGGTCGCCGTGCCCGACGAAACCGGGCGCATTCCGCGCATTCCGATGGCCGTCCGTGATGCGTCACTCGTGCTCGCCATGGGTGGTGGCTACATGACCGACGTAGATCCCTATCAGGCCCACCGAACCCTCGATCTGCTCGAGTGCGCGGCTGACCTGCAGATACCGACCGCGATGTGTGGTCAGGGCATTGGACCGCTCACGGGTGAACACCTCGTCGCCCATGCCTCGCACGTCCTGCCCAAGGTCGATCTCATCGCGGTCCGAGAGGGAGTGCGAGGCCCGGCGCTCCTGCGGTCGCTCGGCGTGTCCTCCGAGAGGATCGTGGTCACCGGCGACGATGCCGTGGAACTGGCCTACGACATGCGATCGGATCCGATCGGGACAGACATCGGGGTATGTCTTCGCGTTGCGGGATACTCCCAGGTCACGGGCGGTGCACAAGATGTCGTCGGACGTGTGGTCCGGGGGTTCGCTGGTAGCGTCGATGCTGGTCTCGTTCCGCTGATCGTCTCCGAGTACGAGGCCGAGGATCGTCGCTCGACGATGCCGTTGGTCGACGGGTTTCCGGTCGTGAGACCCATACTGGGGCGCTTCGCCAGTGCCCGAGATCTGGTGGCCGAAGTGGCGCGGTGCCGGGTACTCGTCACCGGCGCATACCACGTTGCCGTTTTCGCTCTTGCCCAAGGTATTCCGGTGGTGGGTTTGTCCACATCGCGCTATTACGACGACAAACTCGGTGGTCTGAGCGGGATGTTCCCCGGCGGCGTCGAGTTGGTGCAACTCGCTGAGGACGGGCTCGAGGAACGACTCACGCGTGCGGTTCACCATATGTGGCAGGCCGCTCCGGATCTGCGTTCCGGCCTGCGTGCTGAGGCGCGCGCGCAGGTGTGTGCGAGTAGGCGGGCGTTCGAGCGCGTGTACGCGCTCGTAGAGTCGGAGAACCCGCGCCGGGCAACGGAACAGTAACGCGCCATTCGTGTTCCGGTCGAATCACGGGCTGACGAATGCGGTGGTCAGGGTGTCGTCAATGTTGGATGTTGTCGGGACGTGGGTCTCCCATGTTCGAGGCCTGCGCCCACATGTCCGACGTGATCGCCCACATGTCGTGATCTCTACGGCAGCCGCCGACGTCGAGGAAGCTGGCCATTGTGCCCTCACGTCTCATGCCCACGCGCTCAGCCCGCTTCGCAGCCGCAGCGTTGTCCACGCAGATGGGCGCGGTGACTCGGCGTAGTCCCAACGTGCCGAACACGTAGTCCGCGAGTAGCACGCCCAAGACTGAGCACACGCCTTTGCCGGTTACCCGTGCGTCGAGCCAGATTCCCAACTCTGCGGTCTTGGTGCGCACGTCGATGCGCTCGAGATTGCATTGTCCCGCAAAGCGTCCGTCGATCTCGACCACCATCGGCAGCGCGAGGCCGGCACGGGCGGCCTTTCGTGACTGAAGGCATTCGTCGACCCATACCGTCTCGGTGTGGCGCTCCGGCCAGCTCAGTGCAGAACTGACCCAGTACGGTTCGATCAGACGCTGATCTCGCAGCCGAATTTCCCGCCAGGCGGTTGCGTCGGACAGCCGCGGCGAACGGAGCGCCACTTCGTGCCCGCCGACGACTACCGGGCCGAGGTGCAAGGCCGGGGCCCGGCGTGCAAGATGAATCCGGCGGAGCGGCCGGAGATGGAACCTGGCCGCCGCGACGACTGCAACTCTTGTTTTCGGAAGATCCAACGATCTCACCTCTGGCGATTGATGATACTCGGCCGCGTGTGCCAGTCGTCAAATATGAAAAATCCGCCAAAACCATACCTCAGGTACTCTTCTATGGAGTAAATTAATCTCGAGGTCGGGAATAGCTTAGTCGACATTTCGGGTCGGCGCCGTGGGTCGAACGATGGCGTGCCGAGTCAGCCCGACATCTCAGCGGGGACGCGCGATCCTCCGCAACCTGATAGTGGAGGGGTACATGACCAGCACATTGAACGTTCAGCTCGAGCGTATCTGGCGCCGTCGTGTGTTGGTCGTCCTCATCGCGGCGCTGGCGGTCCTCGGAGGGGTCGTAGCAGCGAAGGAAGCCGGGACCAGCTATACGGGCAGGGCGGCGCTGATCGTCTCCTCGCCGGGCCGGGCTCCCGAACAGGACGCAATCCTCGTGGTGGGGTATGTCGACTACTTCAACAACGGGCCCTACCAGGAACGGATCCGAACTCGAGCGGGCGTCCCCGACGACGTAGCCTTCGCGGCCAGCACAGCCGCCGCGAGTCCGATCCTCTATATCGACGCCACAGCCAAAGACCCCGAGACCGCGGCATCCGCGGCAACTGCAATGGCCGGGGCGTTCCGAGACGATGTCAACACCGTCAGGTTTGCCGGTAGGGCCGACACCCTCGAGGAGCTCAGGAAGCAACTCGACGAGCAGCGTGCAACCCCCGAAGCGGACCCCGTCGCAATGGCGCAGCTCCAGGACCGGATCACGGCGATCGAGTTGGACACGACAAACGAGCTGCAGGACCAGCAGCTCGCCGCCGGCGTCGCAGAGGAGAGCCCGTCTCTGGCGCGGAACGCGGTGCTCGGGCTGTTCGGCGGCCTGATACTCGGGTGCGTTGCAGCTCTCGCGCTGGACGCGGTGTCGAAACGCCTCACGACCGCCGACGACGTGCGTGCGAAGGTCGGCGTGGACACGCTGGTCGAGGTCCCGCGCGGCGGGAAGCCTCGGGCGGAACAGCGTCGCGAGGCACAATTCCGACGTTTGGCAAACATCGTCGGTTTGGCCGATCTTCCCCGCCCGGCAACGATTGTGGTGACCGCGCCGCGGCGCACGGAGGGCGTTGCACAGGTTGCGCGGGCAATCGCCGAGCACAGGGCGATCCAGAGCGAACGGTCCTTGATCGTGCGGGCGGATCTGCACGGTTCCGAGCGCGCAACGAATGTCGATGAAGCTCCGGGCGTCGCGGATTTCCTCGCCCCGGTCACCCCACCTGCGATCGCCGGGTTCATCCAGGACGCGGTACCCGGCGAGATACCGGAGATACCGGAGATGCCGAGCGGAACGGGGAACGGTGATCCCTACGCGCTGTTCACCCGTGAGCGGTTCGGCAACCTGCTCCAACAGGCCCGCAGTATCGCCGACGTTGTTGTCGTCGAGGCTCCGCCGATCACGGAAGCAGCTGAAGCGCAGGTGATCTGCGCGGCAGCAGACGCGGTAGTGCTGGTGGTCGAAAGGCGCAGCACGCGGGTCCCCGAAACGGTGGAGGCATGTCGGCTGCTCGGGCAGGTGGAGTCGAGGTTGCTCGGCGCCGTCATCATCGATCCTCGATGCACGCGGCGCAGTGCGCCGATCCCGCCATCGGACGAGTTGGACGAGTCCGCGGACTCGGTCGAGTTGGACGAGTCCGCGGACTCGGACGCGTTGGATACCGTCGACCTCGTGCAGGTCCGCGAGTCCACTCCGGATCAGACCGCGCGTCCGTGACCTGACGACAATGAGACGGACACCGCCCCTCGCCGACCCCACCAGTGTCTCGTCCACGGGTGGATCGACCTTCCGATGGATGGTGGGCGCAGGGTTCCCCGTGGCTGTGCTCATCGTGCTCGCAGCCGCCGCGAAGGTACCGACTCATTTCGGTGTGCTTCTTCTGCTCGGCGCCGTCGGCAGTGCGCTTGTCTTCGCCGGGCTGCGCGATCCGGTGGTCGCTGTGCTTCTGCTGCTGGTCACCACGTTTCTCCGGGTTGCCCTACCCAGCATTCTGCCGGTGGATCCCTTCGTCCTGGCGTACCTCGGGGTGGTGGGTGCGTGGGCGATCTGGATTGCCCGGGGCATCGATCGCGCTCCGCGTCTGGGCGCCATCGAGTGTGCAATGGTTCTCTACGTCACCTGGAACGTGATGTCGATGTTCTCCTCACACCAGTACGGCTCCGTCGTCCCCGTGTCCGGCGCAGAACTCTCCGTACCGCGATTCGTACTGACCGGCACCATCATTCCGTTCACGGTGTTTCTCGTGGGGCGGTACACATTCGACCGAGTGTCTGCAGTGCGGCTACTTCTGTGGACGATCCTGTCGCTCGGGGCTTACTCGGCTGCGATGTGCATTCTGCAGTTTCATGGTCCGACCGCACTCGTCTGGCCACGCTACATAGTCGAGTCTCCGAGTTGGGAGGGGCGAGCCGTCGGCATTTTCGACCAGCCTGTGGTCAACGGCGTGGTGTTGATCCTCGGTTTCATCGTGGCGCTCCTCCTGGCCGCAACGCGCAGTGAACCTCGGTGGAGCAGGGTTGTGGCCATCGCTATCGCGGTAGCGTCCGCATACGGCGTTTATCTGACCCACACGCGAGTTGTCTGGCTGGCATTCGCTGTGGTGGTGTTGATCGGAGCAGCGTCTGCCAAGGGGTTTCGAACCGGGTTCGTCGTGACCGGTGCGGTCGTGGCGGCCGCCGTGGCCGTCAAATGGTCGGCCTTCACCAGCAGCGATCGTTCCGCGGGTGGTGTCGGATCACCCGACGAACTGCAGGATCGGCTCAACACTGCGGAGACGGCGATCTGGGCAGTCCAGGAGAAACCGTTGGCGGGGTGGGGGATCGGGCGCTTCACCGCGATGAACACGTACCATCACCAGCAGTGGGCGCCGGATGTGCCATGGATTCGCGGCTTCGGAATCGCGTCTCACTTCAACGAGCTCGGAATCGCGGCGGAACTGGGACTACTCGGGTTGGCTCTGTGGCTCGCGGTCCTCTTCCTCTTGGCCTGCGGTCTCTTCCACGCATACCGGGTGCTGCCGGCGGACGGCCTGTGCGGGAGGCGTCTCGCGCTCGTAGCGATCATGGCCTTCGTTGTGCTCGTGATCGCGGGCCTCACGGTCGACCTACGGTTCTTCGACTTTCCGAACGCGGTCGTGATGCTGCTCGTCGGAATCGTCATCGGCTGGGCTGATCGACTTCCCGCGGACCAGATGACACCGGATCCGTCTCGACGCGCGCCTGTATCGGTCCCAGAACAGGAACGCGCATGAACCGGCAGCGGGCCCTGTGGGCGTCGACCAGTACGTCCACCCGGGGTGGAGTAGCGACTTTCGTCCGAACGATGCAAGCTACTCCGCTGTGGGAGCTGTGGAATGTTCGCCATGTCAGTACCCACCGGAACGGCACGGTCGCCACGAAGATCGTGGCGTTCGCGACGGGGCTGGGCACGTTCGTGTCTGCTCTGGTTTTCGACCGGCCGGATGTGGTTCACCTTCATACCTCCGTCGCAGGCAGCTTCATCCGAAAGGCCATCCTCGCCTGGATCTGTCGAATCTTCCGGGTGCCGGTTGTGATGCACGTGCACGGTTCCGACTTCCATCTGTTCTACGGCCGATCGTCGCGCCCAGTAAAGGGGCTCATCCGCGCCACACTCACCGGTGCGGACGTGGTAGTGGCACTCGGCGACCGGTGGGCAGAGCGGCTCGAGCGGATTGCGCCGCAGGCGTACATCGTCTCTGTTCCCAATGCGGTCCGACCTTGCCGTCCGGTACGGCAGCCGTCCGGACGTGAACCGGTGCACGTGTTGTTCCTCGGCTGCATCGGCGATCGCAAGGGGACCTTCACACTGCTCGACGCGTGGGCGAAGATGATCGGCGACGGAAACGGGCGTGCGCGACTGACGATCGCCGGTGACGGCGAAGTGCAGCGCGCGCGGGACCGGGTCGATGAGCTGTCGGTGGGTAGCACCGTCACGGTGCTCGGATGGCTCGCTCCGGATCGGGTACCCGAATTGTTGGCAAGCTCCCAGGTATTGGCCCTGCCGTCGCGCAATGAGGGCCAGCCGATGGCGATACTCGAGGCGATGGCCCACGGTCTGTGTGTGGTAGCCAGCGCGGTGGGAGGCATCCCCGAACTGATCGACGATCATTGTGGGGTGCTGGTTCCGGTTGACGACGTGGACGCGCTCGCGCAAGCCTTGCGTCGTGTGGTCTACGACGACGATGCCCGCATCAGGCTCGGATCCCAGGCGTTGCAGCGCATCCGAGCCGAGTTCGACGTCGACGTCGTCTGGCGCCGTTTCGATGCCCTCTACCGCGAGGTGCGGCGATGACAGCCGATCGCCCCCTGCGGGTGTTGTGTGTAGTGCCTGACCTCCGCGTCGGCGGAGCGGAGCGGCATGCTGTCACGTTGCTTCCCCGGCTGGACCGAGAGAGGTTCGAGCCCAGCGTCATCTGCATCGGGAAGGAGGGCGAGCTGTTTCCTGCCCTGGCGGCCGGCGATGTTCCCGCCCTGGCGTTGTGGCGAACGAAGTTGCAGGCGGTCGGTGCGCTGCGCGACCTCGTGCGGGAGACGCGCAGGATCGCCCCGGACATCATGATCGTGCGCGGCTTCAATGCGGAGGCTCTCGGTCGGATCGCTGCCGTTCTGGCGCGAGTTCCACGGACGGTCGTATGGGTGCACAACTGCGGTGAGACCACCACGAGGAGTGTCTTTCGGCGGATCGTCGACCGCGCGCTCGGCCCGGTCACGAGCGCGTATTTCGGTGTGGCGAAGTTGCAGGTTCCCTATCTGGTAGACGATTTGCACATCCCGCCGGGCAAGATCCGAATCATCCACAACGGTGTGGACCCCGCAAAGTTCGATCCGAGGGGAGATCGTTCCGCCGCCGCGGAGCTCGGGATCGGGCCGCGCGACCGAGTGGTGGGAATCCTTGCCGCGCTGCGACCCGAGAAGGACCACGCCACGCTGTTGCGCGCCGCACGGCTGGTCATCGACGAGCTGCCGGACACGAAGTTCCTCGTCGTCGGCGATGGGCCGACGCGAGGCGATCTGGAACGGCTCGCCAGTGAGCTGGGCATCGCCGACCGCCTGGTGTTCACCGGCTCCCGTCCGGATGTGAGGGATCTGCTCGGAGTGATGGACGTCTTCGTCCTGAGCTCGTACAGCGTGGAGTGTTTCCCGATGGCGTTGCTCGAGGCGATGGCCGCAGGGCGGCCGGCCGTCTGTACCGCAGTCGGCGGCGTTCCAGAGATGATTTCGGAGGGGGTGACCGGATTTCTCGTGCCCCCGCGTGCGCCGACGGCACTGGCCGAGAAGCTGTTGCGAGTGCTGACGGACCCCGAGACGTCCAGGGAGATGGGCCTCGCAGCGCGGACGCGAGTCGAGTCCGAGTTCAGTCTGCGCGCCAGCGTAGCCGAGAGTGAACGTGCACTCGAGGAGGTGGCGGGTCGGTGCCCGCCTCGCGGGGCGAGACCCATCCGGCTCAGCTTGGTCTTGGACCTGACGTTCGTCGGGGGTGTCGAACTCCTGATGCTGGAACTGTTCCGCAATCTCGATCCGCGGGTGGTACGACCGCGCCTGATCTGTCTGCGCGAGGCTGGGCCGCTCGGCGAGGAGTTTCGGAGGGCGGGATTCGACGTCGAAGTGCTCGAGCGCTCGGGTCGCTACGACGTTCGAACCCTGCCGCGGTTGATCCGTAGCCTGCGACGTGATCGCACAGACGCGGTGCTGGTTACTCATCATCATCGAGCGGCGCTGGCGCTGGGGCGAATTGCGGCACGGATCGCGGGAGTACGTGCCAACATCGTGGCGGCCCACGACATGGACCTGACGTCGGTCGGCAAGCGTTGCCTGCCGCGCTCCACCGTGGAGACGCTGTGGCTGTCCGATGCGCTGGTCCTGCTCGCCCCGCGACAGGGCGAGTACCTGCGCCGGGAAGAAGGGGTAGGACGCTTCGCGTGGCGACGCACGCGCGAGGTGGTGATTCCGAACGGGATCGTGCTGCCGCCGTTGCCGCGTGACACCGACCGTGAGCGTGCCAGGACCGCGTTCGGTCTCGACCAGCAGGACTTCATTGTCGGTATCGTTGGCCGGCTCAGCAGTCAGAAGGCGCACCAGGTGCTCTTCGAAGCGATTTCTGCCGTGGCGGCGTCCGGTGTCCGGGTACGGCTGGTCGTGATCGGAGGCGGCGAACGCGACGATGAGCTACGCACTCTTGCCACCGAACTCGGTATCTCGGGCCGCACGCGGTTCATGGGGGTGCGGCGGGACGTGCAACAACTCCTGCCAGGGCTCGACGTGTCCTGTCTGTCGTCCGTGCATGAGGGCGTGCCGATCATCGCGATCGAGTCCATGGCCGCGGGCGTGCCGCTCGTGGTCACCGATTGCGGTTGCCTGCGAGACATGGTCACCGATGGTGAACAGGGTTATGTGGTGCCGGTCGGAGATGCACATGCGATGGCGCAACGGCTCATTTCCTTGGCCGCGGACCCGGGACTGTGCACTCGGCAGGGACGGTCGGGGCGTGCACGGGCGGAACAGCAGTACCGGATCGAAGACACGGCGCGAGGATTCGAGCGCCTGCTCACGGAAGTGGTGGAGGTGCGATGAGTCGGCACATTCTGATTCTCGTGGAGAATCTCTCGGTACCGTTCGACCGCCGGGTGTGGCAGGAGAGCAGCGCGTTGGTCGAGGCAGGCTACCGCGTCACGGTGATCTGCCCGATGGGGGCCACCCAGGACTGCGAGCCGGACGTCACGCTGGACGGGGTCCGCATTCTCCGCTATCCCCTTCGTGCCGCGGAAGGTGGGCCGTTGGGCTATCTGCGGGAGTACGGTCTGGCGTTGTGGCACTCCACGCGGCTCGCTCTCCGGGTGCGGCGTGATGATCCGGTCGATGCCGTCCACGCCTGCAATCCGCCGGATCTGCTGTTCCTCGTCGCTGCGCTTCTTCGCCCGGCCGGTGCCAAGTTCGTGTTCGATCACCACGATCTGGTGCCCGAACTCTTCCTGTCTCGGTTTCCCCGAGGCGGTCCGATCCTCTATTGGGCGACCAGGCTACTGGAACGGCTCACACTGGCCTCCGCCGACGCGGTGATCTCGACGAACGAGAGCTACCGGCGGGTTGCCCTCGAGCGCGGGCATCTGCCGCCGGAGCAGGTTACCGTCGTTCGGAGCGCGCCCGATCTGAGTCGGTTCGTCCGCCGAGACCCCGATCCGAACCTGAAGCGCGGCAAGCGGTATCTCGCGGCATACTTGGGTGTGATGGGCCCGCAGGACGGCGTCGACTACGCGCTACGCGCCCTCGCTCACCTGCGGGACGGGATCGGGCGGGACGACCTCCACTGCATATTCATGGGAGCGGGAGACTCCTTCGACGACATGGTGGCCCTCAGCGAGAAGCTCGGACTCACAGACATGGTCGAATTCACCGGCCGGGTCCCCGACGAGTTCGTGCAGCGATGTCTGTCGACCGCAGATGTCTGTCTCGCACCGGATCCACGCAACCCGTTGAACGATGTATCGACGATGAACAAGGTCGTCGAATACATGGCGATGAGTCGGCCACTCGTCTCGTTCGAGCTCGTCGAGTCGAGAGTGTCGGCGGGGGAGTCCGCTGTCTACGCCCCGGCCAACGACGAGGCAGCCTTCGCAGCAGGGATCGACGAGCTGCTCCGGGACCCGCAGAAACGTCACAGAATGGGCCAACTGGGCCGGGCACGTGTCGAGCAGCAGTTGTCGTGGGAGACGTCGCGCCGGGCACTCACGGACTTCTACGCGCGGCTCTTCGCGGCGGAGCGCGTGAGGCGATGAACGACCGAATGCGGTCATGGGTTCTCGCTCGAGAGCACGAGACCGTCACTCGGTTGGAGGGTCACCGACGTGACGGTGTCTCCGTTGTTGGTGCTCGGATCCCGGACGCCCTGAAGTCGCCGAAAGGGCTTCTCGAGTTGCACTTCTCGCGGTTTGTCGTCGGTGTTCAGCAGGACGGTTCCGTGCTCGAAGTCGCGACGGAAGAGGCCGTGGCCCAGCGACCCGACCCCGTCCGCGTACGGATCGTTGAGGACAGCCGGCGACGGGTCGGCCACCAGTGGATGCCCGAGGTACCCCGGGCCGAGTCCGCCACCGTCCATCTCGTCGAAGTAGGCCGGCTCGTCGTAGTCGGCGCCCATCGGCGCCCAGAATCCGTTCTGGAGCAACGTCGCCGCCAGGAAGTACCGGGCACGCTGGAAATCCTGTGCCGAATGCGGTGCGGCACCCAGCTTGTCGATCGTCATCGCGAGTCCGGGCCGGCGGTGTTCGCCTTCGGCGGTCAGGCTGACATACTGCTCGATGTCGAACATGGGATTCCGGTCGGCTCGCGGGTCTGCGAATTTTTCCCACGCCCGGCCGTCCAGTTGTTGCGTCAGCAGTGTCCGGTCGCCGTTCGCGACCAGGATGGCATCCGGAATTCGTTGCCGGATGATCTGTTCGGCCAGGTTCACGCCGCGTTCCCAGGGGTTTCCGAACCCGTAGATCGAATCGTCCGGCTCGTCGGTGCCATCGGAATCGATGTCCCAGTGATCTCGATCCGCACTGTAGATCCGGTCGCCCCAGACGTCGAGGAAGATGCCGTCCCACACCCCCGCGGACCAGACGTCGTCCACCACCCAGTTCGCGGCATACTCGGCAAAGATCTGGCCGTTGATCCGCGGCGCCTGGTCCGTGAGGTTGGTCATCGTCGACTCCGGCCACTCGCTGACCGGCGTGCCGTCCATCGTGTGCGCCAGCCATGGTTCCGGGAACGCACTTTCGCCGTTCTCGTCGAACTGCCACAGCGCGTATCGGTTGGCCCAGTACGCCTCCGTTCCGAGTTGATCGGGATGGTCGACCACGTTCACGTAGGCGAGCAACCGGAGGCGTGGATTGGCGTGACGGAGCTCGTCGAAGTATTCGTGCGGCTTCCGGTTCGCCCACTCGTTGTCGATGACCACCACGTCATATCGAGCGAGCTCCTCGACGGGCGGAAGATCCTGCTGATTCAGGAAATACGTTGCGGTCCTGGGGAACGTCAGGGAGTGGGGATCGCCGGGCGTGGGCGCGGGCGCGGGACGCTCGTCCACAGGCGTAGCGCAGGCGGCGATCAGTCCAACGGCCGTAACGACCGTCGTCAGGGCGAACCGGAGGCGGCTGAAACGCCGGGAGGCGAGAGTGCCGGGCACCGAGTCAGCTTGACACGCTCGACGGCACCTTGTCACCTGCCGGATGAGGTTCTCGTATCCGCATGGAGGGCGCCGTGAGTCAACTCTTGTGGCACGTGCGGCGATTGCAGTCGATGAGCCCGCGCGAGGTGGCATGGCGTGCGAGTCGAGCGGGTCGGAGCCTGCTTCCGCACGGCGGGCGCGGTGCGACGAGTGACGCAGACCTGTTCGGGACGCCGGAGGCGGACTGGGAAACCGCGTTGGCGAGATTCCGGGAATGCGCCGGTCGGCCCGCACTGCTGGACCGCGGCCGGGCGGCCGTCATCGCGCGGGAACATCCGGCCGGGGTCGAGCAGGTGATCGCGGCTGCCGAGCGCGTGGCCGGTGGGCGATTCGCCTACTTCGGTTACCCGGAAGTGACGCTGCCGGAGCCGATCGACTGGCACTACGACCCGCATTCGAAAGTCGGCTGGCCTGTCGTGCCCGCATCCAGAATCGACCACCGCACCGCGGATGGTGATCCGAAGTGGATCTGGGAGCTCAATAGACTCCAACATCTGACCTGGCTCGCCGAAGCGTGGTTGTTCACCGGTGAGGAGCGATTCGGCGACGCGGCGTTTCGTCAACTCGACTCGTGGATCGAGCAGAATCCGCCGGGCATCGGCATCGGATGGCGCGGTGCCTTCGAGGCGGGGGTCCGCTCGATCTCGATCGCGGTGGCACTCCAGGGTCTGAGAAATTCGCCGGCGTTGACGACCGCGCGGTTTCGGGCCGTCGTCCGCGTGCTCGCCGAGTCTGCCCGTCGCTGCTGGGACGAGCGTTCACGGTTCAGCTCGGCGAACAACCACCTGGTAGGGGAAATGGCAGGCCTGGCCACAGTGTCAATTCTTCTGCCGGACCTGGCCCGTGCCGAGTCGTGGGAGAAGGACGCGATCCGCGTATTGTCGGCCGAGGCCGGGCGGCAGATCCTGCCCGATGGTGCAGGCGCCGAGCAGGCAATGGGATACCAGATCTTCACCTCGGAACTGCTTCTCACCGTGGCGGCGTTGCTGACGCTTCGTGACGGTCGACCACCCCCGGAGTTGATCGCGGCCGTCGATCGGAGCGCGGACTTCATCGCAGCACTCGTCGGTGATCGTGATCCGGAGCCGCACTACGGCGACGACGACGAGGGCTTCGCGCTCAGGCTCGGCGCGGAGCCGGTACGCACAGCCCGAGATCACCTCGGCACGGTGGGCGCGGTGACCCGCAACACGGCGGCACGTCGGGTGGGCCGCACGACGCTGTCGGCGGCCTGGATGAACTACGCTCGCACAGAACCGGTTTCCGGGGTGGAGTCCTTCCCGGAACCTGGTCCTCGTAGCTTCTACGCCCCGCACGGCGGTCTCGTCGTGCTGCGCGCGGGCGCGCGCCGGCTGACTGTCGACGTCGGGCCGCTCGGTTACCTCTCGCTCGCTGCACACGGGCACGCCGACGCCCTCGCAGTGACGCTGAGCATCGACGGCGACGACGTGATCGGCGACCCCGGCACCGGCAGCTACTACCGGCACCCCGACTGGCGCGCTGCTCATCGGGGTACTCGCGCTCATGCCACCGTGTGTGTCGACGGCCTGGACCAGTCGGTCGTCGGAGGGCCGTTTCTGTGGACGGAGCACGCCCGGGTTCGGGTGCGGTCGGTCGACCTCGAGCGCTGTGTCGTCGATGCCGAACACAGTGGCTACAGTCGGCTCTCGCAGCCGGTGGTGCATCGGAGGTGGCTCATCGCGCCGCCGGATCGGGGCAGCATCCTCGTCGTCGATCTCATCGCGGGCCGAGGCCGTCATGAGGTACGCACGTCGTGGCCGCTGTCGCCCTCGCTGGACGTCACACCGCTCGAGGAGGGTCACCTTGCCAGCCGCGATAGGGAGCCGATTCTCCAGCTGGTCCACAGCGCCAGCAGTGAGTTGATCCGGTACGAGGTACGAGGTGACGCCCAGCTCGGTCTCGGGTGGTGGTCGCGTCGGCTGGAATCGAGAGAGCCGGCATGGTTGGTCGGTGGATACTGCACGGGCGACGTACCGGTTGTGGTCGCTACTGTGCTCAATCCACTGGACGGACGCATGGCGTGGGCTGAAGACCTCACCGTCGGGGTTCGCGATGGATGTCTCATCGCGAGTTGGCGCGAGGGGAGCTCGGAAAACCGGGTTGAAATCAACCATGCGATTGGAACCATGACGAAAAACGGGGACGTAGTATGGAATAGGTCCCATTAGAAAACTTCTAGACCTCTACTGGTTGGGCGGTTGTCATGAGCGCGACCGAATTGCATATGCGTCCATCCGCGCGGCGGATAGCCCTGAGCGTCTTCGGGCTAGGCTACGTCGGATGTGTGTCGGCGGCGTGCCTGGCGTCCCGGGGTTTCCCCGTGGTCGGGGTGGACGTCAATCCCTCGAAGATCGATTTCCTGCGCCGGGGCCAGACCCCGGTGTTCGAGGAGCGGATCGGCCAACTGATCGCGGAGGTGGTGGAATCCGGCCTGCTCACCGTCAGCGACGACCCGGCCGCCGCCGTCCTCGCGAGCGACGTCACGATCGTCTGTGTCGGCACCCCGTCCGCACCGGGGGGAGGCCTGGCCACCCGCTATCTCGAGCGTGCGACCGACGAGATCGGCGCCGCGCTGGCGACCAAGGACAGCTTCCACGTCGTCGTCTATCGCAGCACCATGGTGCCGGGTACCTGCGAGGAGATACTCATCCCGCGTCTGGAACGTGCCTCGGGCAAGCGTGTGGGTGTCGACTTCGGCGTCTGCGTCAACCCGGAGTTCCTGCGCGAAGGCAGCAGTGTGCGCGACTTCCTCAATCCGCCCAAGACGGTGGTCGGGGAAAGTGACGAGCGCAGCGGGAAGCTGGTGACAAGTCTGTACGACGGGCTCGGTGGACCGCGGTTCCGCGTACCGATCCCCGTCGCCGAGATGGTCAAGTATGTCGACAACAGTTTCCATGCCCTGAAAGTGGGGTTCGGCAACGAAATCGGAGCCATCTGCGCATCTCTGGGGCTCGACTCACACGCCGTGATGGACATCTTCCTCGCCGACACGAAACTGAATCTCAGTGCCGCCTATCTGCGTCCGGGATTCGCTTTCGGCGGCTCGTGTCTCCCGAAGGACGTGCGCGCGCTGATGCACACTGCTCGAATCCACGACGTCGAAGTGCCGGTGCTGGCGAACGTGCTGGTGTCGAACGAGATGCACCTGCGGCGGGCAGTGGACCAGGTGATCGCGTTGGGTAAGCGGAGGATCGGCATCTTCGGTCTGTCGTTCAAGCCCGGCACCGACGATCTGCGTGAGAGCCCGATGGTCGAGTTGGCCGAGCGACTCATCGGCAAGGGTTACGACGTCAAGATCTGCGATGCCAACGTCGCACTGTCCAGGTTGTTGGGCGCGAACCGCGACTTCATCGAGGAACTGCTGCCGCACATCGGTGAGGTTCTCACCGATGACGTCGACGCCGTCCTCGATCACGCAGAGGTGCTCATCGCGGGGTCCAGGGAGCCCGCAGTGGTGGCGGCGGTCAACCGGGCGGGCGCGCAGCACACGGTTGTCGACCTCGTCCGGCTCCCAGGCGCCGAGGAGCGGCGCCGGCGCGAAGGTTATGTGGGCTTGGGGTGGTGACGGTGAGCGACTCGCGCCCCCTCCCTACCTTCAGCTTTCTGACCACCGCCTACCGGACGGAGGAGTATCTGGCGCAGACGATCGAGTCGGTGCACCGCCAGACCCGTACCGACTGGGAGTTGATCGTCGTCGACAACGGATGCTCCGACGAGATCGCGGCGATAGTCCGTTCCTTCGCATCCGACAGCCGAATCAGGCTGGTAAGACAGGAAAATCGCGGATACGAGGGCGGTGTGACGGCTGCCGCCGCTCTGGCGCGCGGACAGTACGTCTGCGTGCTCGACAGCGACGATCTGCTGATGCCGGACTTCTGCGCGCGGACGGGGGCGGTACTCGCCGCCGACCGGGCCGTCGACGCGGTCGGTTGTGACGCCCTGCTGTTCGACGATCTCGGTGGCGCACCCAAGGGATACCTACGCTCGATCGGATTCAGGGCGCGACCGGATCCGGGGCAGCCTCTGGCTCTGACCGAGATGCTCGCGGGATACATCCCGTACTACACGGGCGCGGTTCGGCGCGAGGCGTGGATCGCTGTGGGTGGGTACGAGCACGCGACACAGGAAGTCGAGGCGGACGTGGTCATGTGGCTGAGGCTCGTCGATTCCGGATTCGATGTGCGAATGCTCCCTGAGCGCCTCGCGCGCTGCCGTGTCCGGAAGGACTCGGTATCGCGCGACCCCGCGGGGGTCGAGGCGTTCGATGGGCGCATTCAACGGTCGTTCCAGACGGTGGCCCACTCCACGAGCCGGGCCGAGGACCTGGACGCGCTACGGAGCAATTTACGGCGGTTGCGGTACCACCAAGCGATGCGACGGGCCCGACGGTCGCTGCTCGAAGGGAACCTGGCCGTGGCGCGTGTCGAGGCGAAAGCGGCGTTCGCGCAGCGGCACACACTCCGCGCCGCCTTGGTGACGTGCTCGTTATCGCTCTTTCCCGACACGATGCGCAGGCTGCATCCGGTCAAGCAAAGGGTCACCGTTGCCCTCGGACACACGATCGGTCGGCGCACCGAGGCCGTGAGTCGGCCGTGAACGAAGGCGGCGCAGTGGATTCGTCGACACCTGGGCGCGCCCCGGAGTGTGGTGACTCGGGATCTGCACCGTCGCCCGGGACCACCTCGGTCGGCACACTGAGCAGCATCCTCCGCCGCGGGGCCGCGATGGCCGCGGCGGGTCTGCTGATCGTGCAGGGTGTGACGTTCGTGCAGACGTTGGTGCTGGCACGGCTGCTGAGCCCCGAGATCGTCGGGGTGTTCGCGGCGGGTACGGTGATGACGACCTTTCTGGTGGTCGTCACCCACGGCACGTTGGCCCAGGCACTCGTTCAGCGTGAGCACGACGTCGAGAATGCGGCCACCACGGTGTTCTGGGTGACCCTGGGTACGGGGATCCTCATGAGCCTGGTCATGTTGGCGGTGTCCCCCTTGATCGGGCGCGTGTTCAGCAGCCAGGCGGTCGGGACGGTGGCCGCTGCCATGTCCGGTTCGATGTTCTTGATCGCGATCACATGCGTCCCGGATGCCCTGATGCAGCGCCGTTTTCAGTTCAAGCGCCGGATCATCGTGGATCCCGCCGTGGGGCTCACCTTTGCGGCGGGTTCGATAGTGTTCGCCGCGCTGGGGTACGGCGTCTGGTCCCTGGTAATCGGCTCGTATGCGTCGATGCTCGTCTGGATCGTCGCGAGTTGGTGGCTGTCCCGATGGCATCCGTTCGGAGGGCGGTTCTCGTTTCGGATCTGGCGCGAAATGGCGGTCTTCTCGTTTCCGCTACTACTGGACGGCGCAGCCGCACGGGCACAGGAGGTCGTCGAGTTGACGATCATCGGCCGCGGACTGAGCGAGGCTGCGCTCGGCAACTATCGGTATGGCCGCAGGATCGCGTTGCTCCCCGGCATGGCAATCGTCCAGGTCTGCTCGTATGTGCTGTTTCCCGCCTTCTCCCGCATCTCCTCCGACTCGCGGCGCTTCAAAGATGCTTTCCTGCGTGCTCTGAGTTGGATCTGGCGGGTGGCGATGCCGGCTGGGGCACTGATGGTCGCAGTCGGTGAGCCCGCCGTCGTGGTACTGCTCGGCGAGCCCTGGCGCGGCGCCGGAGTGGCGGTGGCATCGATGGCGGGCATCGGACTCGGCGTGGCGATGAACTCGGTGAGCGCGGAGGCGATGAAGGGGGCCGGCCGATCCAGCCGCATGAATTGGATGACCGCAGCCGGCCTGCTGACCGGAGTCCCCTTACTGCTGCTGTTGTTACCACTCGGTCTCGCCGGGGTCGGTCTCGCGGTTTCCGGCGCGGCGATCGTCGTGGGGATAACCGGGCTCGGACTCGCGCGCTCGGTGATCGGGGCATCGGGCGGTGAGATAGCCCGGGTGATGGTCCCATCAGTGATCGCCTCGCTGGCTGCGTTCGCGATGATCGCGCCACTCGAACGGTACGTCGTGCACTCGGACCAGCGGTCGATCGCGGTGGGACTCGCGGCGATAGCCCTGGAGTGTGTGGCGTTCCTGATCGCCTACCTCCTGTCCCTTCGGTTGATCGCACCATCCGCCTTCGCGGAGATACGGGCGGCCGTCCACACGATCGCCGGCCGCGTCGTGGGAGGGGAACGCTAGGTGCGCAGTACAGCTCGATGGTTGCGCTGGCCGTTCATCTGCGTGGTTGCCGCGGTCCTCGGCGCGACGGCAGCAGGTGTGCCGACATATGTCGAGCCGCAACTCGACGAGCTCCACCGAGCTGATGCGATCCTGGTTCTCGGTGGTCCCGGTCACGAGCGCTATACCTACGGACTCGACCTCGCCCTCGAGGGGCTCGCCGGGCATGTGGTGCTGTCCGATCCGAGCGGTGGATCCGACGAGTGGCTCGATCGACTGTGCGGAGCGCAGTTCGCGTTTGCGGTTGTCTGCTTCGATCCCGACCCCGCGACCACCGCCGGGGAAGCGCAGGCATTCCGCGATCTCGCGACGGCCGGCGGATGGAACAGCGTCATCGTGGTCACGTTCACCCCGCACGTGTCACGGGCTCGGTACATTATTCAGCGCTGCTTCGGCGGGGACGTCATGATGGCGGCCAGCCCGGCGGACATCTCTGCCGCCGACTGGGTGTGGCAGAGCGGCTATCAGACGGCAGGGTATGTGCGGAGCTTGTTCCAGCCAGGCTGCTGACGTTCCCCGTCGGCGATGTCCACCACCCATTTGCCGGACAACCCTGGAAACTGCGACTGCACCTCCGGGAGCAGGTCGGCGACCGTCAGCAGCACCACGTCGGGGTCGTCTGCGAGCAGCTGCGCGGGGGAGATGATCGGTACATCGGTGCCGGGCATCCGCCGGCCCTGCTTGGCGCGGGACGCGTCGGCCACCGCGCACAACACACGTCGGTCGACGCCCGCACGGCTGAACAGGGCAACTGCCCGCGACGCCGCACCGTATGCGTAGACGCGTTGCCCGCGACCTGCCATCGCGGCGAGCCAGATACGCAGCGAGCTGACGTGGTCGTCCGCGGCCTGCTGCAGGTGGCGGATCGATCGCGGCGTGCACACCGCCATGGCATTTTCAGCCGCGAGGATTCTGCGGACGGTGTGCGACGTGCCCGACCGGCCGCCGTGCCGGGCGGCAACCAGGACGGTGCCACCGTACAGGTCGAACTCCCACGCGTTCGACAGGCTCATGCCGACGTCGCCGAGCATGCGCTGCAGGGCCGTCAGGGAGTAGTACGCGTAGTGGCCGTGCCGCAGCGCGTTCCATTGGCCGTGCGTGACTATTGCAGCGAGAGAGTGGAATTGGAGAAGAAGGGTGCCATCACTTGCCGTTGTGCTCACTCGTTCCGCCAGTGCCGCCCTCTGGTGTCCTTCGTGCATGAGGCCGAAGCAATCGAGCACCACCGATGCAGGTCTCCCCGGGGGCGGCGGGCGGAACCCGCGGTCGGCGAGCAGTCCGAGCCAGCTGCCGCCGTGCGGGCTGCCGAACTCGAGGACGGTGTCGCCGCTCAGGAAGCCCGACTCGGCGACCGTCCGAACGGCGTCGGCAGCCTGGTTCCGCAACGCGAGAGGTTCGATTCCCCGCGGCTCCTCCGGCGTTGTGTCGTCGTCCGCGAGTTGCGCGAGTCCGCACTGTCGGCACAGCTCCATTGCCAGCGGATGCGCCGACTCGCGCGAGTCGATCGCCGACCACGCCGGCGGGAAGTGGTCCGCGGCGGGCATACGCCCGAGATCGAGCACACGGACCGTGTCGGAACCGGCGCATCCGCGGCAGATCATCGTGACTGTCCGGACTTCCGGAAACGCCGCACCCGCCTACCGCGGTGCGGCACGATGGTGATGTGCGCGTGGAAACCACGGAACTCGAGGATGTCCTGCTCTTCACTCCCGAGCCGTTTCGGGACGAGCGGGGACTCTTCACGCGGACGTTCGACGCACACATATTCGACGACGCCGTCGCGCGCCGAGCGTCCTCGCGCCGACCGGTCCGCGCCGCGGACTTCGTGCAGGACTCCCAGTCGCGATCGGTGCGCGGCGTGATCCGCGGCATGCACTGCAGATCGGGGGAAGGCGAAGCCAAGCTCGTGCGCTGCGCGCACGGAGCGATCTACGACGTGCTCGTGGACGTACGGCGGACGTCGCCGACTTTCGGACGCACGCAGGCGTTCACCCTCGACGATGACACGTTCGCGCATCTGTTCGTGCCACCCGGATTGTTGCACGGGTTCCAGGCCCTCACCGACTGCGCCGATGTCTGTTATCGCATCGACAGGGAGCACGACCCGGCAGAAGACGTGGCGGTGGCCTACGACGACCCTGACCTCGCCATCGCCTGGCCGCTCCCGGTGTCGTCGGTGAGCGCGCGGGACGCAGCTGCCGCGAGCTGGGCAAGTCTGATGAAGTCGCTCTGAGGCGCGCGCACGACCGTCGTCAGTCACGGCCCGCACCGACCCGCTGGAATCGGAGCGACGCGTCGAGCAGACCCGCGGTTTGCAGCGTCCGCAGGTGGGCCAGGCGGGTGAAGCGCGTAGTGAAGAGCTCTTCCGTGAGCCCCCAGCGGACGTAGTTCTCGTACAGTTCGACCGCGCCCGCGACGACGGTCCACTGCGGGGTGTATCCCTCGAATGCCGTCCGGATCGCGCTGAAGTCGACGCGATACGACCGCGGATCCGGTCCTGTCTCACCGGTGACGTCGACGGTCGAGTTCGGCACTGCCGTGGCCGCGGCTTCCGCGATCTGCGCCACGGTGACGTTGTTGTCCTCGGTCCCCACGTTGTAGGCGCGGCAGTGAATCGCGTCCACGGGCGCGACGAGTGCGGCGCAGAATGCAGCTGCGATGTCGCGGGCGTGCACCAGTGGGCGCCACGGCGTGCCGTCCGACAACACACGCACGGTGCCGGTCAGCATCGCGACGCCGACGAGATTGTTGAGGACGATGTCGGCGCGCAGACATGGCGAGAACCCGAACGCGGTCGCGTTTCGCAGAAAAACCGGCGAGAACCCCGAGTCGGCGATGGCGGTCACGTCCTCCTCTACGCGCACCTTGCTCTCCGCGTACGGGGTGAGAGGGCGGAGGGGTGCCGATTCGGTCACCAGATCCTCGCCCGCCGAGCCGTACACCGAGCATGTCGATGCATACAGGAAGCGTTGCACACCGGCATCTTTCGCGAGCCGGGCGAGGTGCAACGACGCGTGATGGTTGATGTCGAAGGTGATCTCGGGGGCCAGTGAACCCAGTGGATCGTTCGACAGCGCGGCAAGATGGATCACCGCGTCGAAGCCGACGAGATGTGACGCCGTCACATCGCGGATGTCTGCGTGAATCGACGGAACCTCGGCACTGTCGGGTCCGAGGATGCAGCCGGCGAACAGTCCCGAGTCGAGGCCGACGACGTCGTGGCCAGCGGCGAGCAGACACGGAGCCATGACCGAGCCCAGGTAGCCACGGTGTCCGGTGAGGAGCACTCGCATGTCAGGTCCTTCCGAATCGTATGTTCGCCTTCTCGAGAACGAAGGCCTCGGCGTGCAGCCGCCGACACTGCACACCCCGCAGCCGGGTGACGCCGAGGAACGCTTCTTCGTCGAACCAATCGCGGTCGATCTGGGACGGGTAGTGCTTCAACAGAACCCGGACCTTTTCCTCCGCGACCGCTCGTATCAGAGGATGGAAGACGGTGGGGTGGGGGGTGTCGGTCTCCCATTTGAGGATCTCGTAGCCCAGCACGAGATGGTCCCGAAACACTGTCGGTACGAGTTCGGCCAGTAGCCGGTGATCCTGGTGGGCATCCCCGCGGTGTGGAGCGAACACGATGTCGGGCTCACATCGTCGCCGGAATCCCTCGAGTGCAGTCTTGATCGGCTCCCAGTATCCGGGCGCGTGCCCGTCAGGAACGTCGAGGACGTCGAGTTCGAGGTCGGCACCGGGGCACAGTGCGGTGAGCGCGTGCCGTTCCTCGATCTCTCGCCTGGAGTCGTTGCCCGACAACACCAGGGCACGCACTCGGAGTCCTGGCGAAGTGGACGACAGAGTCAGCAGCGTCCCGCCGACGCCGATCGCGATGTCGTCACAGTGTGCGCCGAGAACGGCGATCTCGGCTACCTGCGGGGTATGGAGGTCGAGCATGACCTATGACACCGCCTGCGGTTGATCCCACACCATCCACGGATGGATGCCCTTTGCGTAATTCGCGTCGAGTTCCGCCCGCTCCTTGAAGGTGTCGGCAGGCTTCCAGAAGCCCTCGTGCCGGTATCCGAACAGGCGGCCCTCGCCCGCCAGGGTTTCGCAGACATCCGCTACCAGATCGCCGCCCGGTGGGAGAAGGTCGAAGATCTCGTGGCTGAGGACGAAGTAGCCACCGTTCTCCCAGATCGGTAGCCGACCGACCGGTATGATCTCCTTGACCTCGCCGTTATCGGCCACGTTCACGCAGTGGAACGAGGACTGCGGCGGAACGACGAGCATCGACGCCGCGGCACCGGATTCGTGGAACTTCGCGACCACGTCGTCGAGGGGAGCGTCGGTCAGGACGTCTGCGTAGTTCGCGAGAAAGTATTCGTCGCCGTCGAGGTGCCTTCGCACGCGGCGCAGTCGTTCACCGATCGCCGATTCCAGACCCGTGTCGACGAACGTGATGGACCAGTCGCTGATGTCGGAATGCAGAAGCTCGATCTTGTTAGCGTGAAGGATGAAGTCGTTGGACTCCGCTTCGCGGTAGTCGAGGAAGAACTCTTTGATTGCCTCGGCGCCGTACCCGAGGCAGAGGATGAACTCCTTGTGCCCGAAGTGGGCGTAGTAGTGCATCACGTGCCACAGCAGGGGCCGGGGGCCGACCATCTGCATCGGCTTGGGGATTGCGTCGCTGCGGTCGTTTCGCATGCGCATGCCGTAACCGCCGCAGAACAGGACAACTTTCATGTCGTGAGCCTCCTTGACACGAGGTCCGGCTGGAAACCAGCGCTGTGTAGGGAGGGGAGTGGAAAGACCAGTTCCCCGCCCCACTCTGTGATGTATCGCAGTTGTTCGGTCAGTTCTGCCTCGAGATTCCAGGGCAACGCGAGGACGACGTCCGGGCGATCCTTCTCGATCTGCTTCGGGTCGAGGATCGGAATCCGGGTGCCGGGCGTGAAACGACCGTGCTTGTAGGGATTCCGATCGACCGTATATTCGAGTAGGTCCGGACGAATTCCGCAGTAGTTCAACAGCGTGTTCCCCTTACCCGGAGCGCCGTAGCCGACGACCGTCCGGTTCTCGGTCCGGCAGTCCAGGAGGAACCCGAGCAACTGCTGTCGTACAGCCCTCACCCGAGGCTCGAGTCCGAGGTAGCCGTCGACGTCGTGCAGGCCGGCCGTCTTCTCCCGGTGCAGCACCTCGGCGACGCGGCGAGTCGGCTCCCGGCCGACGGCGCTGGGACGCGCCCAGACCCGTATCGATCCCCCGTGTGTATCCAGCAGTTCCACATCGACGACGGTGAGGCCCGCCGTCGCGAGCGCGCGGGTCGCGGACAGCACGGTGTAGTACTGGAAGTGCTCGTGATAAATCGTGTCGAACTGCGCGAGGTGGACCAGATTCAAGGCGTGGTGAACCTCGATGCTCAGCCAGCCGTCGTCTGCGACGAGGGTGCGGAGAGAGCGAGTGAATCCGAGAAGGTCCGGGACGTGCGCGTAGACGTTGTTCGCGACCACGAGTTCCGCGGGGCCGTGCTCCGCTCGAACACGGGCGGCGAGGTCCTCGTCCAGGAACGCGGTGAGAGTGGGAACCCCGCGCTCACGCGCAGCCGCACCGACGTTGTGCGACGGTTCGATTCCGAGACAGCGGATTCCGGCGGCGACGCAGTGTTGCAGCAGGTAGCCGTCGTTGCTCGCCACCTCCACGACCGACGAAGTGTCGTCGAGGCCGAGTCTGTCCGCGGCCGAGGCGACGAACCTCCGCGCGTGCTCGACCCAGGAGTCCGAGAAGGAGGAATAGTAGGCGTAGTCGGTGAAGGTGTCTTCCGGCGTGATCAGTGCAGGAATCTGCAGGAGCAAACAGTCTTCGCACAGCCGCAGGTGCAGTGGATAGGTTACTTCCGCAGTGTCCAACGCGGCTTCGGTCAGGAAGAGTTCACAAGGCGGGGTCGCGCCCAGGTCCAGGATGCTCCGCATCCGGTCGGAGTCGCACAGTCGGCAGCGCACTGCAGTCTCCCTTCACCCCGGGGAGGTCATGACGTTCCTGTCAGGTATGTCACACCACGGGTCGTCGATCCACTCAATAAACCACACTTCATGTCACCGTTCAAGGCTCAAAACCAACTTTGGGTATGTTGGGTGCGTGCAAAACCATTTTCGAAATTTATCGAATTAGTCCAGACAGTGGAGTAATTTGTGGCCGCGAACAGGAGGCTGGCGGCTTCGGGGACCAATGACGCAGACGGTGGATACCCGACGATGTATTGTGAAAATTCGACCTCCAAAATGCAGGAGGCCGAACATAAATTGTCGTTGTAGGCCATATGGTCCGATGACATCGGAGGGGTGCCCGGTGCCGTTCGTCATTGTCGAACGTGAAGAGACGTTAGTCGCTGGACTGGCTGTGCGCAGCCCCAAGCGGGCGCTGGGGGAAGCGCGCGACAAGGCTCTCGAGAAGACGTGGTCCACCCTCCTCGCGCAGAATGTGGATCGCCCGTTGGCCTCTGCCTACGTTGACCACGCTCCCGAGATCAATTCGTATTACACGCAAATCGTGGGGTACGAGTGCTCCTCGATAGATCAGGTAGGGCGCGGGCACCTGGTATCGCGGATTCCTGCGGGCACCTATGCGAAGTTCTCCTCGGTCGGCACATTCCCTGATCTCTTCGACGCCCTCTGGGGGCAGATTCGAGACGCGGAGGAGTCACAGCAAATTCAACGGTCCTTCACCGGCGATTTCGAGTTCTACCCGCATGCTTTCGGGATCGATCTCTATGTGGCGATAGTGCCACCCGCCACCAGGCAGGGGCAGCAATGAGTTTCGAAATTGTCAAGCGTGAGTCGACTGATTTCGGTGGCCTCGTTCTCCCGCGCATGGAGTTGGGTTCGTCGGCGCATGCGACCGACCTGTTGAAGTTCACCCGCGAGCGCGTCCAGCTGCGCGGCGTCGAGGAACTCACCACCGTCTACGTCGCGGTCCCGGAGCTGGGATGGACGGCCGTGATCGGGTATCGCTGCATCGACCTCGACCACCTCGAGATCGGCGACGTGCTGGTGCGCGTCCCGGCCGGTTATTTCGCGAAGTTCACACCAGACGGGCGGACGTCCGACCCCATCGAAGATGTGTGGATCCAGGCCGAGGTGGCCGAGAAGGAGGGGCGCATCGAGCGCGCTTACGCGGAAGAGGTAGAGGTCTTCCGTCCTCCGAACAACGTCGAGTTGTTCATTTCCCTGACGTAATTCAGGCGCGTTGAATACCGACCTGAAGTTTGTTTTAGTGCCTATTTTCGGCACCACAGGTGACAAATCCGGAGTAAACGCGGAAAATGAGTAGCCGCGGGGCTGTGACCGGGTGTTCGTGTGTCCAGTTCTTGGGGTCTTAACGTAACCCGTGAGTCCCCGGAATTGCCGCACCAACTCCGATGGGAAAGCCAATGCCTGTTGAACAGCTGACGCGTCCGCAGACCGACGTACGGTCGACCGAGACCATACTCGACCGAACTCTGAGTGTCTGGGATCCCCGGTCGGAGTGTCGCTTCGTCGTGGCCCGGCCCTCCGACGAGCCGGCGCTGTGGGAAGCATATCTCGAGGGTGCCGTGACCGGCTATCGCAAGTACGGCGCCGAGAAGGCCCTCGAATACCGCCGGATACAGGACGGCGACACCACTGCAATGTTCGTTGTCGCGATCGAGCCGCAGGGCTCCGTCGCGGCGGGCGTCCGAATCCAGGGGCCCTATCTTTCCGCAGATCAGGCGCATGCGATCACGGAATGGGGCACCCATCCCGGAGCTCCCGCCGTCCGCCGGATGATCGAGGACCGGTTGCCGTTCGGCGTGTTGGAGGCGAAGGGCGCGTGGGTGTCGGACAGCGCCGGCCGGCGGGGTGAACTCGTCGGCGCACTGGGCCGATTCGCCACCTATTCGATGGATCTGCTCGACGTCCAGTTCATGCTCGCAACCGCGGCGGCCCACGTTCTGGACACGTGGCGGTCCTCCGGCGGGGTGGTGGCCGGCCATATTGCTCCTGTGCCTTACCCCGATGACCGCTACGAGACGCGGCTGATGTGGTGGGATCGGAGTAGGCGCAGGGGCCGCGCCGAATCCATGCAGTTGGCCCAACTGTTACTCACGACGTCCCGCTCGACGCCGTCGGCGGACACCGCGACGGGGACGGGAGGAAACGTCGTCCGGCCGATGCGGAGCGTCTCGTGAACGAATCCCGCGGTGACTACACCGCACTGCTGTTCGACGAGGGCCACTCCGGGGACGCGGCGGTACTCGACCGTCTCCGCCGCGACCCCGCGGTGGTCTTCGTCGATCGACTCGAACAGCAGAGGGACACGCTCCGCACTCTTGTTCCCGCGCCCGATCCCGATGTGCTGGACGAGACGCCGGTGTGGGCGTACTACTCGTGGCGACGCACCGCGGTGCGGTTGCTCGGCCCCGCAGCGTTCCGGTTGCTGCGGCTGGACCGTAATCGAAACAAAGTCACCGCACCGGAGCAGGAACGACTTCGCGACGTGACCGTCGGGATCGTCGGGCTGAGCGTCGGCCACGCGGTTGCGCTGGCCCTCACCCTGGAAGGGGCATGCGGCGGCCTGCGGCTCGCGGACTTCGACACCCTCGAACTGTCCAACCTGAACCGGGTTCCCGGCACCGTTCTGGACCTCGGCGTGAACAAGGCAGTGGTCGCCGCCCGCCGTATCGCGGAGATCGACCCCTACGTCACTGTGACGTTATGGGAGGACGGTCTCGACGTCGAGTCGGTGGCCGAATTTCTGGACGGCACGGACGTGGTGATCGACGAGTGCGACTCGCTGGACGTCAAGGTGTCCCTGCGGAGGGAGGCCCGTCGCCGGGGTCTGCCGGTGCTGATGGCCACCAGCGACAGGGGCCTGCTGGACGTCGAGCGGTTCGACCTCGAACCGGATCGCCCAATCTTCCACGGAGTGATCGGCGACGTCGACGTGGAGTCACTCGCCGGTCTCGGCGCGCGGGACAAGATTCCGCTCGTCCTTCGGATTCTCGACGCCACACAGTTGTCGGCGACGATGGCGGCCTCGCTGGTGGAGGTGGACGAGACCATCTCGACCTGGCCGCAGCTCGGGGGCGAGGTGTTGCTCGGCGGGGCGGAGGTCGCGGCGGCGGTGCGGCGCATCGTGCTCGGACAGCCGCTCGCGTCGGGTCGGTGTCGCATGGATCTGGACGGGCATCTCGATGCCCTCACCGATCCGCCCAGACCGCACGACCTGCCGAAGGAGCCCGCGGATCGCGAGGCGGCTGCCGCGGTCTCGCGCGACGCCGTCGACGCCGTCGTGCATGCAGCGGCCCGCGCGCCGTCCGGCGGCAACGTCCAGCCGTGGACGATCGCGGCGGACGACGACGGGCTGACCATCTCCCTGGCCCCGGAGCACTCGACGGCCATGGACGTCGGGTACCGGGGCAGTTATGTCGCGGTCGGGGCCGCCCTGCACAACGCCCGGATCGCCGCGTCGGCCGCCGGACTGCTCGGCACCGTGACGGTCCACGACGGAGATCCGGGACTTCCCGTTGCCACGATGACGTTCGGCAGCGGAAACGACCGGGAACTCACCGACCGCTACGAGCACATGCTCGACCGGACCACCAACCGCCGGCCGGGCGTGCCCCGGCCGTTGGACGATAGGCAGGTAGGGCTTCTCTCGGATGCTGCATCTCGCGAGGGTGCACGCCTCTGCCTGGTGACCGACCGGGACGACATCGCGACGATCGGCGCCATTCTGGCGGAGTCGGATCGCATCCGATTCCTCACTCCTACCCTGCATCGCGAAATGATCGGCGAGTTGCGGTGGCCGCTCCTTGATTCGGTCGAGACCGGCATCGACGTTCGCGCACTGGAACTCGACTCGGCGGAACTGTCGACCCTTGCGCTGTTGCGGAGACCCGACGTCATGGAACGGTTGGGCGCACAGGACGCGGGCCAGGCGCTGGGCAAGTCCACTGCGGACCGCGTTGTGTCGAGCTCGGCGATCGCCGCCGTCGCGATCCCGGGTAGCACCCTGCGGGACTATGTGCGCGGCGGCCAAGCTACCGAATGCGTATGGATCTGCGCGCAGGCGCTCGGGCTCGCCGTCCAGCCGATTTCACCGGTATTTCTCTACGGGGTGGAAAGCGCGGAACTCGAACAACTCTCACCACGGTATGCGGCCCCATTGGAGAGGCTGCGGAAGGAACTGTTCGACGTCGTCGGAGCGAAGGGAGGTGAAGCGCTCGCCCTGGTGTTACGGCTCAGCCATGCGCCGGGCCCCTCGGTTCGGAGCGAGCGCCTCGCCGATCGGGTTCGCAGGCGGATATCGTAAGGACAGGAGGGCCCGTGAACACCGAGAAGCAAACCGAGAAGCTCGAGACCCTGGTGACAACCGTGGCGTCCCGGCTCACGCCTGTCGATGCGGTCTCGTTCAAGCCCGTGGCCACCCGCGTGTTGCAGGATCTTGTGGAGCATTTCGAGGTCGACACCAGCTTCCTCCGGTTCACCGACCACGACATCGCCGCGACGGTCCTGATCGCGGAATACCCACTCCGGCCCTTCATCCCCGACCCCGACCCGCTCGGCGTCGTCTATTTCAAGGACGCCGACTCGACGTTCGCCCAGATCGAGCACCAGAAGGAAGTGGCCATCTTCCGGCCGGAGGTGTCCGGTCCGGATTACAACGAGCGGGTCCGCGAGGCGTCCGGAGTGCCACAGGTGTCGCTCGCGGCCGTTCCGCTGCTGTCCGGTGAGACGACGACGGGCACGCTCGGATTCATCAAGTTCGGCGACCGCGACTGGACGCCGCCAGAGCTCGACGTCCTCAAGGCCATCGCCGCGTTGCTCGCCCAGGTCCAGGCACGCATCGTCGTCGAAGAGCAGTTGCGCTACTCGGCCGACCACGATTCCCTCACCGGACTCAGTAACCGGCGCGCGCTCTACCACCACCTGGACACTCGCCTCGCCGAGTCCGAACCCGGGCCGGTCGCCATCCTGTTCCTCGACCTGGACCGGCTGAAGCCTCTCAACGACTTCTTCGGTCACGGAGCCGGCGACGGGTTCATCTCCACGATCGCGGACCGGCTCAGATCGAGCAGCGAGGCCGACGACCTCGTCTCCAGGCTGGGCGGCGACGAATTCGTGCTCGTGCTTGGCGGATCGGTCGGTTTGCAGGAGGCGGAGGCGCGGGCGCAGCGCATCCGCGACGTAGTGACCGAGCGGGTGCGTCTCGGCCGCGAGGTCGTCAGTCGCAGTGTCAGCATCGGTGTCGCGGCGGGATATCCAGGTAAGGCCACCACAAGTTCACTTCTCAGCCAGGCGGACCAGGCCGTCATGGTCGCGAAGACCAAGGGCGGTAACGCGATCAGCGTCTTCACGGACGAGATGCAGGAGGAGAGCGAGAAACGCAACATGATCGAGCTCAGTCTGCGTGCGGCCATCGCGGACGAGTCGCTGTTCCTCGAGTACCAGCCCGAGGTCGACCTGCGGACCGGCCGCATCATCGGGGTGGAGGCTCTGGTGCGGTGGAATCACCCGCTGCTCGGTTTGCTGCAGCCGGCGTCGTTCATCGACGTCGCCGAGGCGACGAATGTGGCGGGGGAGCTCGGGCGCTGGGTGATCCGGAAGGCCTGTCGCCAGTGGGCCGACTGGCGGTCGCAGGTTCCCGAACTGGATCTGGATCTCCGCGTCAACGTCTCGCCGGGGCAGTTGGCCGGTCTGGATTTTCTCGACGTCGTCGCGAATGCCTTGACGGAATTCGACCTTCGGAAGGGCGCGCTGTGCCTGGAGATCACCGAGAACGCTGTGCTCAGTGACCTGACCTGGACGCGTGAGGCGCTCGAAGGGCTGCACGCGATGGATGTCGAGGTCGCGATCGACGACTTCGGCACCGGGTACAGCTCCCTCAGCCACCTCAAGGCGCTGCCGGTCGGGACGCTGAAGATCGACAAGGGCTTCGTGATGAACCTCGACAGCAATGCGGGGGACCGGGCGATCGTGAAGTCCATCATCGGCCTTGCCGAATCGTTCGGCCTGGAGCTGGTCGCGGAGGGCGTCGAGAACGTCGAGTCGGCCCGGCAACTTCTCGACATGGGTTGCCATCGGGCGCAGGGCTTCTTGTTCAGCCGCCCGGTCTCGGCGGAGAAGATCGGCAAGTTGCTGGTCGCGGGAGCGATCGAGGTCGGGCTGTAGGTAGCCCGTGCCGCATTAACTATACCGAAAGTTTGGTTTAATTCGTTTAAAATAATGCAAGTCATTTGATTGCGGCCATAACAGACTCGGAGTATGTTTTTAGTAATCAGTTCCGGGGCTCGATCGGATCGACGCCGCGGCGGGTGGGTTCCGAGCATGGGTTTGGCCAATGTGCGAATGTGGAAGCGATGTCGAAGCGCTGAGTGTGTCCGAGAGGACCCAGCTCCTCATTAGATCCGAATGTGCACGTGTCCGAACGGGGGCGGGAGTACCGACGATCCCCGGCCGTGCCGTGCCCGAGCCTCCGCCTCGACGACCGGACTGGGAGCGTTCGTACTTTCGCGCTGCGTTCTGCAGCGATCTCCTCTGCGTCTTGGCTGCGGACCTCTTCGTCACCGTCGCCTATCGCCACCTCTCTCTCGGGTCTCTTGGGGCGTGGCAGGGGGGGCTCGCAGTTGCGGTCGCGGTTCTCGTTCTCTCGATGCTCTCCCTGGCTCTGGCGCATGCATGGGATCCACGCGTTCTCGGCAGCGGTGCCGAGGAAGTGCACAGGGTCGGACGAGCGTATGTCTGGGCCATCGCAGTGATGGCTGTTGCCGGGTATGCCCTCGGCACCTCGAACGGGCACTCGTGGGTGTTCGGCGCTCTTCCGCTCGCGGCCGCACTCTCGGTGCTCGGACGCTATGTGCTGAGGCTGGAACTGCGCAGACGCCGGAGATCGGGGGGCAATCTGCGCTCCGTCCTCGTGGCCGGCGACGTCGCGGAAGTGCTCGAATTGATCAAACGAACGCCTGATATCTCACAGGCCGGGTGGCGCGTCGACGCTGTCTGCCTGGCCGATGTGAGACCGGGTGAAGAGCTTCCGCTTGCAATCGAGGGCATTCCGGTGATCGGGACGGAGAAGGACATCGTCGGAATCGCGAGGCTGCATTCCTTCCAGGCGATTGCGGTTCTCCCCTCGAGCGGCTGGACCCCCACTCGAACCGAGCGGCTCAGCTGGGAACTCGAGGGCACCGGAACCGACCTTCTGATCGCGCCCGTGCTCATGGATGTGGTCGGTCCGCGCCTGCATATAGCGCCTGTCGCGGGAGTTCCGTTGATGCAGTTGAGCGCGCCGACGTATTCGGGCCCGGCATGGGTCATCAAGAATGTTCTCGATCGGATCTTCGCTCTCGTTCTCGTCATCGGCATCGCTCCGGTTCTTCTGATGATCGCCTGTGCAATTCGCGCCAGCAGTCGTGGTCCGGCGTTGTTCAAACAGACCCGCGTGGGGCGGGACGGCGCGCTGTTCACGATGTACAAGTTCCGCAGCATGGTGGTGGGTGCCGAAGGGCGAATCCGTGAGCTCGCGGCGTTCGACGAGGGCGCCGGCGTGATGTTCAAGATTCACGACGATCCCCGGGTCACACGTGTCGGCAAGTTCATTCGCCGCTACTCACTCGACGAGTTGCCGCAGTTGTTCAATGTCGTGACGGGCAGCATGTCCTTGGTGGGCCCACGTCCACCGCTGGAGTGCGAGGTGGCGCGATACGGCGACGATGGTGCGCGGCGTCGGCTGTTCGTCAAACCGGGACTCACGGGTCTGTGGCAGGTGAGTGGCCGGAGCAACCTCAGCTGGGAGGAGTCGGTGCGTGCCGACTTGCATTACGTCGAGAACTGGAGCCCCACGCTGGATTTGCTGATCCTGTGGAAGACGACTCGCGCAGTGCTTCGGCCGAACGGCGCCTACTGAGGGTGCGTCGACTCCGAGTCGGCCATCGGGTCGCGGGGATGTGGAGGGCGGTCGTCCTTTCGGGACTTGTAGTCGGCGTTCCGACAAGACAGCGTTACAGACTCGGGGTATGTTTAGGTCCGGCGCAGGCCGAGCTCGGCAGCCTCGCGGCGGCCGGCCACCATCCATGGTGGAAGGCCGCCGTGCCGCGGGACAACGGGGCGTCCTGGGACTTCGAGGACGTCCGCGATCACTACGTGCGGACGCTGTTCGGCGAGGAACCGTCGACGGTCCGCTGGAGCGACCCCGAGCGGTACCTCGCCCCTCGGTCGGGCCGCCGTCTGCGAGGTGTTCGCGGCGACTCTCGGTTACTGGCGACGGCCCGATTCAGGATGCGACGGCGCCCTGGTGTTCGCGCTCCGCGACCTCGAACCCGGCGCCGGGTGGGGGTTGCTCGACTCCGACGGCAGGTCGAAGGCGTCGTGGTTCGTGATGCGGCGGATGTCGCTGCCGATCGCCGTCCTCCTCGCCGAGGACGGACTGGACGGACTGCGGATCGACGCGGTCAACGACTCCGACAACACGGTCGTGGGGGAGTGACGGGTGCAAGTGCACACCCGCACGGGTGCCCGGGCGTTCGACGTCACCGAACCGGTGACCCTCGCCGGGCACGCGGCCCACCGGTGGTCGCTCGACACGGTGCTCGGGCGTTTCACCGACGCGACACACGTCCACCGCTTCGGCCCCCGCGGCTACGAGAGCGTGACCGTCACCCTGTCGAGCGAGGGCGGTGTCGTCGCCGAGTCCGTGCACCTCGTCGGCGGACCTGCACGGGCCCTCGAACGCACCGTCGGCCTGACGGCGGTGGCGCGGCAGGCGGCGCCTGGAGACTGGGTCGTCGACGTCGGAACCGACGGCGCTGCCCAGTACGTCCACCTCGACCTCCGCGGCTTCGAACCGGCGGACTCCTGGTTCCACCTGCCGCCCGGCGGAGCACGGATCGTGCCGGTGCGCAGGACCGGGACAGCGGACGCGGTGACGGGCACGTGCGGGCGCTGAACTCGGTGGCCGTCGCACCGGTCGTGCAGGTCTGCACCTGATACGGACCCCGGTCCGTCCGTGTGCGATATCGACTAGGCTGGCTCAGTCCGCAACTGGCCGCTCGTCCCGGCCCGAGCTGTTCGCCGGCAGTTCGTCATCACTGCTCAGGAGTGCGTCGTTGTCTTCCCCGCTCATCGCTGCCGAGCCCTCGTCCGACACCCCGCTCGCCGGTCTGGCGAAGATCGCGCTGGGCGACGCCGTCATCGCGCAGGTGACCGAGGCGCTCGGGCGGCATCACCTCGACATCGTCGCGCCCGCACCCGCCCGGCCGTTCGTGGCCGCGGCTCTCGCCGAGCGCACCCATCTGCTGCTGGTCACCGCGACCGGTCGCGAGGCCGACGACCTCACCGCCGAACTGCAGGAGATGATCGGCGACGCCGTGGCGCAGTTCCCGTCGTGGGAGACGCTGCCGCACGAACGGCTGTCGCCGAGCGCCGACACGGTCGGTCGCCGCGTGGAGGTGCTCCGCAGACTCGCGCGCCCGGACGACCGCTCGTACGGGGCCCCGCTCCAGGTCATCGTCACCACCGTCCGTTCGCTGGTGCAACCCATGGCCCCCGGTCTCGGTGAGATCGAACCCGTCACGCTGCGCGTGGGTGTCGAGCACGACTTCGACGGGCTGATCCAGCGGCTCGTCGAAATGGCGTACACGCGCGTCGACATGGTGGGCAAGCGCGGCGAGTTCGCCGTCCGCGGCGGCATCCTGGACCTGTTCTCACCCACCGCGGATCATCCCGTGCGCGTCGAATTCTGGGGCGACGAGGTCACCGAGTTGCGCGCGTTCTCCGTCGCGGATCAGAGGTCGCTGCCCGAACTCGACATCGACGCCGTGATCGCCCCGCCGTGCCGCGAACTGCTGCTCACCGAGGACGTCCGCGACCGCGCCGCGCAGCTCGCGGTCGACAACCAGGCCGACGCCGCGCTAGTCGAGATGCTCGACAAGATGTCGGCCGGCATCCCGGTGGAGGGCATGGAGGCACTGCTGCCCGTACTGCGGCCGGGGCAACTCCAGTTGCTCACCGACGTGCTGCCCGAGAGCGCACACGTGCTGCTGTGCGATCCGGAGAAGATCCGGACGCGCGCCACCGACCTGGTGCGCACCGGTCAGGAGTTCCTCGAGGCGTCGTGGACGGCGGCCTCGATCGGCGGCGCCGTCCCGCTCGACACCTCGGTGCTGAAGGGCGACGGCATCGACCTCGGCGCCTCCGCCTACCGTTCGCTCAGCCAGGTCCGTGAATCCGCGGAGACCACGGGTCTGCCGTGGTGGACGCTGAGCCCGCTCGCGTCCGGCAACGGCGAGGAACTGGAGCTGGCGGTCACGCCGGCACCGCAGATCCGCGGTTCCGACGACCTGCTGTCGGAACTGTTCGTGAGCCTGCGCGCCCACGTCACCACCGGCGGGCGGGCCGTCCTCGTGGTCGCGGGCGCCGGCACAGCGCATCGCGTGCTCGAGCGTCTGCGCGAGGCCGAGGTACCCGCGGCGGAACTCGCGCCCGGTACCGAGCCCCCGCGGGGCCAGGTCGGGGTGCTGCGCGGTTCGCTCCACGACGGCCTGGTCTTCCCCGGCGACGCCTCCACCGCCGGACTCGTCATCGTCACGGAGGCCGATCTCACCGGCAACCGGGTGGCCGCGGTCGGCGACGGCAAGAGGCTGCCGGCGAAGCGCCGCAACCAGGTAGACCCGCTCGCTCTGACCGCCGGGGACATGGTGGTGCACGACCAGCACGGCATCGGACGATTCGTCGAGATGGTCGAACGCACCATCGGCGGCGCGCGGCGCGAGTACCTCGTGATCGAGTACGCCGCCAGCAAGCGCGGACACCCGGGCGACCGTCTGTTCGTTCCCATGGAGTCGCTCGACCAGCTGTCGCGGTACGTCGGCGGCGAGCTGCCCGCGCTGAGCAAGCTCGGCGGTTCCGACTGGGCCAACACCAAACGCAAGGCGCGCAAGGCGGTTCGTGAGATCGCCGGTGAACTCGTCCAGCTGTACGCGGCGCGGCAGGCCGCACCCGGTCATGCGTTCGGCCCGGACACCCCGTGGCAGAAGGAGATGGAGGACGCCTTCGCGTTCACCGAGACCCACGACCAGCTGACGGTCATCAGCGAGGTCAAGGCCGACATGGAGAAGGCGGTCCCGATGGACCGCGTCGTCATCGGCGACGTCGGCTACGGCAAGACCGAGATCGCGGTGCGCGCGGCATTCAAGGCCGTGCAGGACGGCAAGCAGGTGGCGGTCCTGGTGCCGACGACGCTGCTCGCTCAGCAGCACCTGCAGACGTTCACCGAGCGCATGGCGGCGTTCCCGGTGACGGTGCGCGGGCTCTCCCGCTTCACGGATGCGGGGGACTCCAAGGAGATCATCGCCGGCATGGCGGACGGCGAGATCGACGTCGTCGTCGGCACGCACCGGTTGCTGCAGACCGGGATCCGGTGGAAGGACCTGGGCCTCGTCATCGTCGACGAGGAACAGCGCTTCGGTGTGGAACACAAGGAGCACATCAAGGCGCTGCGCACCCACGTGGACGTTCTCACGATGTCGGCCACGCCGATCCCGCGAACGCTGGAGATGAGCATGGCGGGCATCCGCGAGATGTCCACGATCCTCACGCCGCCGGAGGAGCGGCACCCCATCCTCACCTATGTCGGCGCGTACGCCGACAAGCAGGTGGCCGCGGCCATCCGACGGGAACTGCTCCGCGACGGGCAGGTGTTCTACGTCCACAACCGGGTCAGCTCGATCGACAAGTCGGCCCAGCGGATCCGCGACCTCGTCCCCGAGGCGCGGGTCGTGGTGGCGCACGGGCAGATGAACGAGGACACGCTCGAGCGGACCGTGCAGGGCTTCTGGGAACGTGACTACGACGTGCTGGTGTGCACCACCATCATCGAGACGGGTCTCGACATCTCCAACGCCAACACGCTCATCGTCGAACGCGCCGATTCCCTCGGCCTGTCGCAGCTGCACCAGTTGCGCGGTCGCGTCGGGCGTAGCCGGGAACGCGGCTACGCGTACTTCCTGTACCCGCCGGAGAAGCCGCTCACGGAGACGGCCTACGACCGCCTCGCGACCATTTCGCAGAACTCCGACCTCGGTGCCGGCATGGCGGTCGCGATGAAGGACCTCGAGATCCGCGGCGCCGGAAACGTGCTGGGCGCCGAGCAGTCCGGTCACGTCGCGGGTGTCGGGTTCGACCTGTACGTGCGGCTGGTGGGGGAAGCGGTCGAGGCGTTCCGGGCGGCCGCCGACGGCAAGCCGATCACGACGGAGGACGCTCCGAAGGAGGTCCGTATCGACCTGCCCGTCGACGCGCACATCCCTCCCGATTACGTCACCAGCGACCGTCTCCGGCTCGAGGGGTACCGCAAGCTCGCGGCGGCCACCGAACTCGACGGCATCACGGCCGTGGTCGACGAACTCGTCGACCGGTACGGACCGCTCCCCGAGGAGGTCCGCCGACTGGTTTCGGTGGCCAAGCTGCGCCTGCTGGCCCGCGAGTACGGACTCGAGGAAATCGCCGTGGTCGGGACGCAGCTGAAGATCGCGCCGATGGCCCTGCCCGACTCGAAGCAGTTGCGTCTCAAGCGGATCTACCCGAGCGCGCAGTACCGTGCCACCACCGGGATGGTGCAGCTGCCGCTGCCCCGGGCAGGGTCGGGCGGAATAGGCGCGGAGCGGGTGCGGGACGTGGAGTTGCTGCAGTACATTGCCGATTTCGTGCTCGCGCTGGACGGCAAGGCTGCCGGGTCCGTGGTGATGGAGGCCTGACCCGATGACGGTGGTCCTGCTCGATCCGTTGCGGCCCACGACGCTCCCGATGCAGGCCGTCGGGGTGGTCGGTGACGGAGTGGAGTTCACCGACGAGGTACCCGAAGCCGTGCGGACGTTGCTGACCGAAGCACCTGGGGCCGCCGTCCTGGTCAGTACCGATCCCGACCACCCCACCGTGCGCGAGTGGGTGGCGTCGGGGTCCCGGGTCATCGCGGCACCGAAGGTCCCGGGCGACAACCTCGTCGAGGCCGCCGAGGTGATGGATCGACTGTGGAGTTACGGCGGCTGGGAAGTGACGCAGACGCACCGCACCCTGTCGCACTACCTCGTCGAGGAGACGTACGAGGTGCTCGACGCGATCGAGTCGTCCGAACCCGGCGATCTCCGGGAAGAACTCGGAGACCTGCTGCTGCAGGTCCTGTTCCATTCGCGCATCGCGTCGGCGTCGGGCAATTTCGACGTGGACGACGTAGCCGCGACCCTGGTGGCCAAGCTCGTGCACCGCAGTCCCCACCTCGGGGAAGACGTCGTCGGGCCGATCGACATCGCGGAGCAGGAACGGGCATGGGAGATCCGGAAGGCGGCGGAGAAGGCGCGGAGTTCCTGCCTCGACGGCGTCGCGATGAGCCAGCCCGCAGCGTCCCTCGCGGCGAAGGTGATCGCCCGCGCGCGCAAGGCCGGCCTGCCGTCCGAACTCGTGCCCGACGAGCTCGAGTCCGGTCTGGTAGCTGAGGCAGAGGCCGAGACGAGACTCCGGGCGGCGACGCACGCGTTCATCACCCGGATCCGGGTAGCCGAGAACGCGGCGCGTGCACAGGGGAAGGCCTCCCTCGGAGCGGCGGACTGGGCGGGTCACTGGCCGTCGTGAGGGCGGCCGTTCCACGCAACCTCGAGAGAGGTTTACCTGCCGCTGCGGCCACCCATTCGCCGCTCACGAGCACTACCGCGAGGGCACGTCCTGTGCACTGTGCGACTGTCCGCGGTTTCGGCGGCCGCTTGCTCGGTTGATCCGGAAGCTCGTCGGCCGCTGACCGCGATCCGCGCACGGTAGCGGTGCGGATCGGGCAAGCGATGTCGAACGTTCGTGCTTGCCTGTCTGCCTTACGGTGACGACGGAAACATACCATGGGTATCATTCTGCACTGTATTTCAGTATGTACGTCGTGCAAAGATGGACGTCTGGATACTTTGAATTCAAGAATTCACTGACAGCAGGCGGCAGTTCGGGTGGTGACGATGGGACATCGGACAGCCGAGCGGGTGGGGACGTCGTCGAGCGCCGAGGCCGTGTGGAGAGGCGGTCTGTGTGCGATCGCCGTCGCATTCATCGTCCCATCGCTGCTGTTCGCGATGGGTTGGTGGTCGGGATGGGATGGAGCGTTCACGACGATCGCGATTGCCGACGTGAGTTTGCTGGTGTTCGCCGTGCTCGCCACCGCGTGTGCCGCCTGGGCTGCCTGGGTAGGGCGGGGCATGGTGCGCCACAGCTGGTCGGCGTTGGCAGGTGGGCTGGCGGCCTGGTCGGTCGGTCAAGCCATCTGGTGCTACTACGTGGTGAACGAGGGAAGTGATCAGATACCGTTCCCCTCCGCGGCGGCTGCGGCGTATCTGTTGTTTCCGGTCGGCGCATGCGCGGCGTTGTTGCTGTTCCCGGCCGGTGACAGCGGACAGTCCCGTACCCGGCTGATTCTGGACGGAATCATCGTGGCCGGTTCACTGTTCGTGGTGTCGTGGGTGAGCGTGCTCGGCAGCGTGTACCACGCGGGGAGCGACACACCGGCAAGCCTCGTGTCGTCCCTCGCCTATCCTGTCGCGGACCTGGTGATTGCGACGATGGCGATTGTGGTGCTGACCCGAGCGCGGGTTGGGCAACGCCTGACCCTGGGATTGCTGTGCATCGGGATCATCCTGATGGCATTGTCTGCCAGCGCAGTCTCCTACCTGACCGCGCTGGGCACCTATCGCAACGGCGGTGTAACCGACCTGGGCTGGGTGGCCGCCTTCGTCGCGATCGGGCTGGCGGCGCTGTCGAGCACCCGCGCACCGTCACCCGAACCGGCTCCGGTGCAGATTCCGTCCCGGGCACGGTTGTGGTTGCCGTACGTTCCGTTGTTGCTGGCCGTTGCCGTCGGCCTGCAGCGGGAGCTGCCCGGGCTGGGTTCCGGCCCGATTCCCGCTGCGATCATGGTCCTGGTGTCGGCCTTGCTGGCACGGCAGTTCATCGTGTTGGCCGAGAACCGGCGGTTGTTGCTCACCGTGGCCCGACAGGCCTTTCGCGACCGACTGACCGGACTGGCGAACCGTGCGTTGTTTCTCGACCGTCTCGACCAGGCAGTGCAGCGACAACGGCGGGAACGGTCACCGATCGTGGTGTTGTGTGTGGACCTCGATGATTTCAAGACAGTCAACGACAGCCTCGGCCATCCCGCAGGGGACGAGCTGTTGATCCGCGTTGCCGAACGGCTCACCGGGTGCGTGCGGAGCACCGACACCGTAGCCCGGCTCGGAGGTGACGAGTTCGCGGCCCTGGTCGAAGGGAGCGTCGAGGATGCCCTGTCTGCTGCGGATCGGGTGCTGGAGGCCTTCATCCCGCCGTTCGTCATCGACGGTGTCGCGCTCTCCATCCGTCCCAGTATCGGGCTGACCATTGCCGCATCCGAGGTCCCCGACGCGACGACCGAGAGCCTGCTCAAACAGGCAGATTTGGCAATGTACGCGGCCAAACGCGGCGGCGGTGGCTGCCTTCGCAGTTTCATGCCGAATGCGGCCGGCTTCGACGAGTTCGACGGGCGGCCCTGTGTCGACCATCCCACCTCCCGCACCGTCGATACCGGGCCGGGGGAGATCGAGAACCTGCCTCGAGCCGCGGAACCCGTAACAGAGCAGCCTCTCTCGGGCCGGCGTGCCGCAACTGGAATGACGTCGGCACACAGCCGAACACGGCCGTTTCGGACGGGCTGGGTGTCGCCACCAGGTCGGTCACGGCGCGGTGTGATGGCGGTGCTCGGGATTCTGCTGATCGGTGCGGTCTCGTACGCGATCTCGATCGCGGTGGGTGATCGGGCTGGCTGGATCGTGCTGCGCGAGGCGCTCTACGACGGATTGACGCTCTCGGTCGCCTTCGTGGTCGCCGCTCGCGCGTGGTGGGTGCCGGCCGAGCGCCAGGCGTGGTGGCTGATCGCGCTGGGGCTGACGAGCTGGTGCGTGGGCGATGTCGTGGCGATGTCGTGGGTGCCCGAGGGCCAGTCCCCATCCGTGGCCGATCCGCTGAAGTTGGCGTTCTACCCACTCGTCTATACCGGGCTGGTGTTGCTCCTCCGTGCGCGAGCGCGGCGACTACCGGCGGAGATCTGGTTGGATGCCGTCACCGCCGGGTTGACGCTCGCGGCTCTGGCGGCGGCCCTCGCATTCGGTCCGATCGAGTCGGTGGCGAGCGGGTCACCCGCAGCGGTGATCGTCGGGCTGGCGTACCCGGTGGGAGACGTGCTGCTCCTCGCGCTTGCGGTCGGGGCGCTCGCGGTGCTGGGTTGGCGTGCCGAGCAGCGGTGGGTGCTGCTGGTTGCGGGGTTCATGCTGTTTGCGGTGGCCGACACCTTTTACCTGTTCCGCAGTGCTGACGGCTACGTCGAGGGCACGTGGATCGATGCGCTCCCGCACGTCGCGGTGCTGCTGGTGGCCTTGGCCAGTTGGCGGGCCCCCGGCCGGCGGCGATCCAATCAGCTTCCCGGACTGGCTATCTGGGTCCCCCCACTGGTGTGCACCGCTGCGTCGGTGGGCCTGCTGGTGCTCGACCACGATGCGCGGCTGTCGCGGCTCGCGGTGGTTCTCGCCGCGCTCACCCTGGTCGCGGTCGCGGCCCGATTCGCGGTGACGTTCCGTGAAGTGGTCGTCCTGGCCGACAGCCACCGCGAGGCGAGGACCGACGACCTCACGAACCTGGCAAACCGGCGGGCGATCACGGCCGCGTTGACGGCCGAATACTTCGACCATGTGGCGCAGCCGGTCGGGCAACCCCACCGCCCGGGTCCGGGCTTGCTGCTGATGGATCTGGACCGGTTCAAGGAGATCAATGATTCTTTCGGACGGTACGTGGGCGATCAATTGCTGCGCCAGGTCGCGGACCGGCTGGCGCGGTCGGTGCGACCGGGTGATCTGCCGGCCCGGATCGGCGGAGACGCGTTCGCGGTCCTACTCCCGTCCGGGATCGACCTTACGGAAGCCCGTGCGCTGGCTGGTCGTCTCCTCGAAGCGTTGCGCGAGCCGTTCCACCTCGATGAGATCACCGTTCACGTCGAGGCGAGCATCGGAATCGCCCTCTGCCCGCAACATTGCGCCAACCCCCAGGACTTGCTTCAGCGCGCCGGAGTGGCGATGTATCGGGCCAAGTGCGGCCGTCGCGCGCTCGAGGTGTACGACGCTGCCGAGTACCAACGCAGCATCGAGGAGAGGCAGTCCGTCGAGGAGTTGCGCACAGCGATCGCCGGCGACGAGCTCACGTGCTATTACCAACCGAAGGTCAGCGCGTGCGACGGGCAGGTGCACAGCGTCGAGGCTCTCGTTCGATGGGAACACCCTCGCCACGGCCTACTCCTGCCCGATCAATTCCTTCCTCATGCCGAACAGTCGGGCCTGATGCGGCCACTGACAACGAGAGTCCTGGAGCTTGCTCTGGGTCAAGCGCGCACCTGGCTCGATCGCGGGGTATCGCTGACCGTCGCGGTGAACCTTTCGGTCACGAATCTGCTCGACGCAGACCTGGTTGCCGAGATCGACCGGCTCTTGAAGGACTTTCGACTACCCGCCGACGCACTCATTCTCGAGATCACCGAAAGTGTCCTGATGACCGACTACATGCGCGCCAGAAGGGTGGTCGAGGCGCTGCAGGGTCTCGGAATCGGATTGTCGATCGACGACTACGGCACCGGGTGGTCCTCCCTTGCCTATCTGCAGGACCTTGCCGTCGATGAGCTGAAACTCGACCGGGTCTTCGTCGCCCGCCTCGCCAGCGACCCTCGATCCGTCGCGATTGTGCGATCGACCGTGGAGCTCGCACACAGCCTGGGCGCGTCTCTGGTCGCCGAAGGTGTCGAAGACGAGGAAACCCTGAGGGCCCTGCGTCGATACGGCTGCGACGTCACCCAGGGGCATTACCACGGCCGCCCGCTGCCTCCCGACCAGCTCGACCTTCGGTTGCTCGGCCGGCACCGTTGATGCGGTACGACTGCCCGGTGCGTTGATCGGGAGGCTCTACGTGAACAGGCCCTGACCCCAGTACTGCCCCTCGGCGAGGCCGGGCGGGCAGGCGAAGAGGGCGGAACCGACGTGCTGGATGTACTCGTTCATCGCGTCGTTCCTGGACAGGTTGAGCTGCATCGGCACGAACTGTTCCTGTGGGTTGCGGCAGTAGGCGATGAAGAAGAGTCCGGCGTCGAGGTGGCCGAAACCGTCGGAGCCGTCGGTGAAGTTGTATCCACGACGCAGGATCTGGATGCCGCCGAGTTCCTGAGCGGATGCCAGTCGCACGTGCGCGTCGACGTCGATGACGGGGTCGTGACCCTTCTTGGAATCGAAGTCGAGTTCGTCGAATTCCGCCTTGCCGCTCAGCGGGGCGCCGGTGCCCTTGGACCGTCCGATCACGCGTTCCTGCTCGCCGAGCACGGTGCGATCCCACTGCTCGATGAGCATGCGGATCCGCCGCGCCACGAGGTACGCGCCGCCGCCCATCCACGCCTGGTCGTCGTCGGACGCCACCCACACGTGCTGGTCGAGGACGCCGGGTTCCTCGGCCTTGATGTTGTTCGTTCCGTCCTTGAACCCGAACAGGTTTCGCGGCGTGTCCTGGGTGGTCGACGTCGACGAGGTGCGGCCGAACCCCAGCTGCGACCACCGGACGGAGGCCGTCCCGAACGCGACGCGCGCCAGGTTGCGGATGGCGTGCACGGCCACCTGCGGGTCGTTGGCACACGCCTGGATCGCGATGTCGCCGCCGCTGCGCGCCGGATCCAGGTTGTCCGCCCGGAAGTGCGGAAGGTCGACGAGCGCGGCAGGCTTCTTGGACGCGAAGCCGAACCGGTCGTCGAACAGTGAGGGTCCGAACCCGATGGTGAGCGTCAGCTGGGACGCCGGCAGGCCGAGCGCCTCCCCGGTGTCGCTGGGCGGAACGTAGGCTCCGTCGCCGATGGCACCGTCCGGGGTGGCCTCCTCGCCCGCGGTCATCCGCTCGGCCATCACGGTCCACTTCTTCAGCAGTGCTTCGAGTTCCTCACGGGACTTCGTGGTGACGTCGAACGCCACGAAGTGCATCCGGTCCTGCGCGGGCGTCACGATGCCCGCCTGGTGTTCGCCCCGGAAGGCGACGACGTCGCCGTGCGAGAACGGTGGTACGGCGGCGGTGGCGCGCCCGACCAGTGCACCGGCGCCGGCGAGGGCGGCTCCCGCCCCGACGGCGCCGAACAGACGTCGTCGGGACATTCCCCTGCGCTCGTCCACCGAGGTGGTCGTGTCGGGTGTTCCGGTCGGATCAGTCATGATCATGCGCCTGCTACCACGCCCTGAACCTGGCTGACCTCGGCCGAGAGGGCGTCGATCTTGCGCGACAGTTCCTGGCGCTGTTGTTCGTCGACAGTGTCGTAGAAGACGAACCCGTCACCCTGGCGGTATTGAGCGAGTTCGGCATCGAGGTCCGCGAAACGCTGGGTGATGTTCGCGGCCAGTTCGGGATTGCGTTCGTCGATGATCGGCTGCAGTGCGGCGACCGCGGCCTGCGAGCCGTCGACGTTGGCCTGGAAGTCCCACAGGTCGGTGTGCGAGAAGATGTCTTCCTCACCGGTGATCTTCGACGTCGAGATCTCGTCGAGCAGTCCCTGCGCGTCGCCGGCGATCTTGGTGGGATCGATCGTGTAGTCCTCGGCGTTCACCTGGTCGGCGAGGTACTGGACGTCGACGACGAGTTGGTCGGCGATCGCGTTGGTGTCGGGCTGGGGACCGGTGACCCACAGATCCTTCTCGAGCCGGTGGAAGCCCGTCCATTCCTGCCCGGGTTCGAGGTCGGCCTCCCGCAGGTCGAGCTTGGGGTCGAGTTCGCCGAAGCTCTCCGCCTCGGGCTCGATGCGCTCGTAGTAGGTGCGGGAGACGGGGAAGAGTGCCTTGGCCTGATCGATGTTGCCGGCCTTGACGGCGTCGACGAACTGCTGCGTGGTGTCCTGCAGGGCCACGACCTGACTGCGGATGTAGCGGCGGTAGCCGTCGGCGGCCTCGGCGAGCTGTCCGCTCTCCTCGGAGGCGCTCATCGAGTCTCCGGTGACGGTGAACTCCTGGCGGATGCCGTCGCCGACCATGCCGGGCTTGCATGCGAGCTGGTAGGTGCCGGCGTCGGGCAGCGACACGATGAGCTGGCGGGTGAGGCCGGGACCGATGTTCTCGACCTCGCCCATCGCCCGGTCGCCCTCGGCGAATACGTAGAACTCGGTGACCTTGGTGCCGTTGTTCGTGACCTGGAACGTGCTGTTCCCGGTGGTCCCGGAGTCGGCGCTGACGTCACACGTGTCGTCGCTCGCGGTAACGGTGATGTCGTCGGTGCTTGCGGTCGACTTCTCCGTGCAGCCGGCGAGCGCCAGCGGCAGTACGGCGACCGAGGCGAGGGCGAAGGTGGTTCGGCGCTTGGTCTTCATGGGCGGAAGGTGCCTTTCATGAAACGGTCTCGTCGGGGGTGGGGGAAGCGGTGCGCTCGGGTGCCGCGGGGGCCGGTGTGGGTGCGGAGACGGGCCGGAGGAACAGGAACAGGACCACGACGACGTACACGACCCAGGCGACGGCCTGCAGGACCGTCGGGTCGGGCCGGAAGTTGAAGATGCCTGCCAGGACGGTGCCGTACCAGCTGGACGCGTCGTAGCCGTCCGAGATGTCGAAGGCGAGTGCCGAGCCGCCGGGCAGGACTCCGCCGATCTGCAGGGCATGGATGCCGTACCCGAGGATTCCGGCGGCGACGATGATCAGGAAGATGCCGGTGTATTTGAAGAATTTCGCGAAGTCGAGCCGGACGGCGCCGAAGTACAGCAGGACCGTGAGGGCCGCGGCGGCGACGATACCGAGCAGGAGGCCGACTAGGGGCCAGGCGCTACCCGCTGTGTTCTCGGCGTACCCGACCATCAGGAGCGCCGTCTCGACGCCTTCCCGGCCGACGGCGAAGAACGCGAGGGTGAGCACCGCGATGGGCCCCGCGACCAATGCTTTCTCCATGCCCGCCTTGAGGTCGTGGGAGATGGTCCGCGCGGCCTTGCGCATCCACAGCACCATGACGGTGACGATCGCGACCGCGACGAGGGACGCGACGCCGGCGATGACCTCCGCGGTGAGTCCGGTGACGGTGGACGTTCCATAGTGGATGACGAGAAAGATCGCGGCCACCATCGCGACGGCGACGCCGACGCCGAGCCAGACCCACTTGAGTGCGTCCTTGCGCTCCGCTTTCACGAGGAATGCGGCAAGGATCATGACGACGATGCCAGCCTCGAGGCCCTCGCGCAGACCGATCAAACCACTGCCGAACAGCTGTGTGGCGATCGACGGCGCGGTCCCTGCGGCGAGGACTGACATGCACACTCCTGGGCGAGACGGGGTCGAGTCGAGTGGTCCGCAAGGTTGGGTAGGCAAACTTGCGGTAGGCAAGGCGAACCTTAGCCCTGAAGAAAAACATACACCGCGCCTACTTATCCGAAGAAGCCCTCACCAGCACTTTTACAACCCTTTACCTTTGGTGTGGTGCCTCGTCGCGGCCCGGCGCCGTGCGGGGGCCGTCCCGCGTGGCTGGGATCGACCAGTTTCGTGTGGATGATGGAGACGTGAACCGATATCCCGCGCGGCCGAAACGTCGTTCCCGATGGCCCGGACCGCTGTTCGCTCTTCTCGCGGCGACGGTGGTCGTGGTTCTCGCCTACGGCGCGTGCTCGCGGGAGCAGCAACCGAGGATCGCGATTCCGGAAGGCATCCCACCCGGGCCCGGCGCGGCGACCCCGCCGATCGACATCAACGCACCCGGGCGTTCGGCGGATCAGCTGCACGGATGGTCTGCCGGGCTGGCCGACTCGGTCGGCGTCGGGAGTACCGCGCTCGAGGCGTACGGCTACGCGGCGACGGTGATGGCCGAGACGAAGCCGGAATGCGGAATCGGGTGGACCACCCTCGCCGGAATCGCGAGTGTGGAGAGCCGGCACGGCACCCACGCCGGTTCGGCGGTCGGGCCCACCGGTCAGGTGACGCCCGAGATCCGGGGTATCCCCCTCGACGGGGGGCCTGGTGTCGCCGAAATCCCCGACACCGACGGCGGGGCGATGGACGGTGACCCCGTGCACGACCGCGCGATGGGTCCCCTGCAGTTCATTCCCGAGACGTGGAAGCGGTGGGGAGTCGACGCGAACGGTGACGGCGTGGCCGACGCCGACAACATCGACGACGCGGCGCTGACCGCCGCCCGCTACCTGTGCGAGCGTGGCGGCGACCTCACCGCGGCGGAGGGCTGGCAGTCGGCGCTGATGGCCTACAACCTGTCGGGGGAGTACCTCACGCTGGTGCGCGACCGGGCGTCCGCCTACTCGGTCGGGGTTCGCCCGTAATCCTTCCACCACCCCTTTGTGACGTGATCGGCGCCACATCGATGGATGTCGTGCGGGCGGCTCGCCGTCCGCGGGGCGCGCCATCCCGCGCCGGTTTCGGTGTGCCGTTACGCTGTGTGCTGGCACGATCTGGTGTCCCTGGCACGATCGGACCGGTCGATGCACAGTGCGAAGCCCATATAAGGAGAATCAGCAAGTGTCCATCATTGAGCAGGTCGGAGCCCGTGAGATCCTCGATTCCCGTGGTAACCCCACGGTGGAGGTCGAGGTGCTGCTCGACGACGGAAGTTTCGCTCGCGCCGCGGTCCCGTCAGGTGCATCGACCGGTGAGCACGAGGCCGTCGAATTGCGTGACGGCGGCGACCGGTATGGCGGCAAGGGTGTCGAGAAGGCCGTCGAGGCCGTCCTGAGCGAGATCGCTCCGGCCATCATCGGGATCGACGCCACCGAGCAGCGGACCGTCGACCAGGCCCTGCTGGACGCCGACGGCACCCCGGACAAGTCGCGTCTGGGCGCCAACGCGCTCCTGGGTGCGTCGCTGGCGGTGGCCCGCGCGGCCGCCGAGTCGTCGGGTCTGGATCTCTTCCGTTACGTCGGTGGCCCCAACGCCCACGTCCTTCCCGTTCCGATGATGAACATCCTCAACGGAGGTGCGCACGCCGACACCGGTGTCGACGTCCAGGAGTTCATGGTCGCCCCGATCGGTGCCGCCACGTTCAAGGAGTCGCTGCGCTGGGGCGCCGAGGTGTACCACGCCCTCAAGTCGGTGCTCAAGGAGAAGGGCCTGGCCACCGGTCTCGGTGACGAGGGCGGCTTCGCCCCCGACGTCGCGGGCACCAAGGAAGCACTGGACCTGATCAGCGTCGCCATCGGCAAGACGGGCCTGGTCCTGGGCACCGACGTGGCACTCGCACTCGACGTCGCCGCCACCGAGTTCTACACCGACGGCACCGGCTACAAGTTCGAGGGCAGCAACCGGACCGCGGCCGAGATGTCGGCGTTCTACGCCGAGCTCGTCGATGCCTACCCGATCGTGTCCATCGAGGACCCGCTGGACGAGGACGACTGGGACGGCTGGGTCGCCCTGACCGATCAGATCGGCAACAAGGTGCAGCTCGTCGGTGACGACCTGTTCGTCACCAACCCGGAGCGTCTGGAAGAGGGCATCGTCAAGGGTGCCGCGAACGCTTTGCTGGTGAAGGTCAACCAGATCGGCACGCTGACCGAGACCCTCGACGCCGTCGACCTCGCGCACCGCAACGGCTACAAGACGATGATGAGCCACCGGTCCGGTGAGACCGAGGACACCACCATCGCCGACCTCGCGGTCGCCGTGGGCAGCGGTCAGATCAAGACCGGTGCCCCCGCACGCAGTGAGCGCGTCGCCAAGTACAACCAGCTGCTGCGCATCGAGGAGAACCTGGGCGACGCCGCCCGCTACGCCGGCGAGGTCGCGTTCCCGCGGTTCGCGTTCGAAGGCTGACGTTCGACAGTCGAGTAAGGGGTGTTGGGGTAGGTGGCACAGCGCGGCAGGCCGCGGTCGTCCGGAGCAAGTCCGGGCGGCCGGGGCTCCGGGCGGGGTGAGCGGGTCCGCGGAAACCGGGCGGACGGCGCTCCGGGCGGAGCGCGGCGTCCCCGTACCACCAAGTCGACGACGCCGGGGCAGGCCGACGGCAAGCCGGACGCCGTCGACGGCGCCGACACCGGCAAGGTGCTTCCCGGTCGCGCCCGCCCGAGACGGGTGGGCGCGGCCGGGGCCGCCCGCACAATGCGCTCCGAGCACACGATCCTCGGACTGTCGACGGGCCGGGCGCTCGTCCTCGTCATGGTCGTGCTGCTTCTCGCGCTCACCCTCGCGGTTCCGCTGCGCAACTACCTCACCCAGCGTGGGGAAGCGGACCGTGTTGCGGCGGAACAGGTTCAGCTCGAGAAGGATCTGCAGGAACTGCGGATACTCGAGGAGCGCTACTCCGACCCCGCCTACATCGAGGCGCAGGCACGCGGCCGGCTCCGGTGGGTGAAGCCCGGCGACACCCCGTTCCAGGTGCAGCTGCCCGGCGACTACAAGGAACCCGAGAAGCCGGAGGAGAAGGACGCCGAGATGGCGGGCCCCTGGTACTCCGACCTGTGGAAGACCATTTCAGAACCGCCGGCCGCGCCCGAGGTGCAGCCGGCACCGGCTCCGGCGCCCCCTGTGGTGCCGCCGCCCGTACCGCCAGAACCAGGAGAACCCACCGGGTGACCACTTCGTCCGACCCGTCCAATCCCGTGCCGCAGGAAGACCTCGACGCCGTCGCCGCCCAGCTGGGCCGCGAACCGCGTGGAGTGCTCGAGATCGCGTACCGCAGTCCCGACGGCACGCCCGGCGTCGTGAAGACCGCGCCCACACTTCCGGACGGAACACCGTTCCCGACGCTGTACTACCTGACCGATCCGCGACTGACCGCGGAGGCCAGCCGGCAGGAGTCCGCGGGGGTGATGCGTGAGATGACCGAGCGTCTCGGGCAGGACCCGGAACTCGCGGCCGCGTACCTGCGCGCCCACCAGTCGTATCTCGCCGAACGTGACGCCATCGAGCCCCTCGGAACGGACTTCACCGGCGGCGGAATGCCCGAGCGCGTCAAATGCCTGCACGTGCTGATGGCCCACTCGCTGGCGAAGGGACCGGGCGTCAACCCGCTGGGCGACGAATCGGTGGCCCTCGCCGCGTCCGCGGCAGGCGGAAAGCTGAGGGGCACCGCGATCCCCGCGGACTGGCCCGGCATCGACGACGTCGAAAGTCCCGAGCAGTGACCCGCGTCGCCGCCGTCGACTGCGGCACGAACTCCATCCGCCTGCTCGTCGCCGACGTCGACGACCAGGGCGCACTGCACGACGTATGTCGCGAGATGCGCGTCGTCCGGCTGGGACAGGGCGTGGACGCCACCGGGCGCCTGGCGCCCGAGGCCATCGAACGCACCCGGGTCGCGTTGAGCGAGTACGCCGGCATGATCGCCGACGCCGGCGCCACCGCGGTCCGCATGGTCGCCACGTCCGCCACCCGCGACGCGTCCAATCGGGAGGACTTCTTCTCGATGACCCGCGAGGTGCTGGGCGCAGTCATCCCCGGCGCCGGGGCCGAGGTCATCACCGGCGACGAGGAAGCACGGCTGTCGTTCAAAGGAGCGGTCGGGGAGCTCGATCCGTCGCAGGGACCGTTCGTGGTCGTGGACCTCGGCGGCGGTTCCACCGAAGTGGTCCTGGGCGACGAATCCGGCGTCCACGCCGCATTCTCCACCGACATCGGATGCGTGCGCATCACGGAGCGCTGCCTCCACGACGATCCGCCGACTCCCGCACAGGTCGAGGAGGCCCGCGCGTTCGCGCAGGAACGCCTGGACGAGGCGTTCGCGCGTGTCCCCGTCGAACAGGCCCACACCTGGGTGGGCGTCGCCGGAACGATGACCACCATCGCCGCGCTCGCCGAAGAACTGCCCGAGTACGATGCCGAGCGGGTGCACCTGTCCCGCATCCCGATGCCCCGGCTGCGCGAGGTCTGCAACTCGCTGATCGCCATGACCCACACCGAGCGGGCCGCCCTCGGCCCGATGCACCCGGGCCGGGTCGACGTCATCGGCGGCGGCGCGATCGTGACCCTGACACTGGCCGACGCATTCGAGAAGAAGGCGGGCATCGACCAACTCGTCGTCAGCGAACACGACATCCTCGACGGAATCGCATTGTCGATCGCCTGAGCTAGGGTGATCTGCGCACGGTCGCCGAGTCGGCGGCCGGTAGCCCCTATAGCCCAATTGGCAGAGGCAGCGGACTTAAAATCCGCACAGTGTCGGTTCGAGTCCGACTGGGGGCACCACCACCATGCAGGCGTGCTTGCGCGGCGGGTCAGGGCGTTCGGGCAAGTTCCGCCCGCATCTGGGTGAACAGGAACAGCCCGGGGCGTCCCGAGATCTGCTCGTACGCGTGCACGACGTCGTCCATGAACTCGGGCACGGCTGCGTCGTCGAGGTTCGTGGTCCAGTCGGTGGACCCGACGGTGCACCACCGCGCGAATTCCTCCCGGGAACCGAAATCCCATTCGACGTCGCGCACGACGAGGTCGGTGGTGTCGAGTCCTGCCGCCTTCGCGACGTCGCGGAACTTCTCCGGTTCGACGTGGATGAACGGCGCCGTGAAGTCGGTGAAGAACTCCGCCCATCGCGGGCCCGCCGCCACGGCCATCAAGACGTCTTCGACACTGGTCCGCGGGCCGGCGCACACCATCTGGATGATCACCCGTCCGCCGTCCACGACGCTGCGGGCGATCCCGGCCAAGGCCACCTGCAGGTCGGGGACCCAGTGCAGGGCGTTGAACGACACCGCGACGTCGAACTCGGCGTCGAACGGGAGGCCACGTGCGTCGGCAATGCGGAACTCGGCGCGGGTGCCGTCCGGCAACACTCGCGATTGGGCTTTCGCGATCATCCGCGGCGACGCGTCCACTCCGACCACCGAACCGCCGGGAAGCCGTTTGGCGATGCGGAGCGTGACGAATCCGTCGCCGCATCCCACGTCGAGCAACCGTTCACGGCCCGCGAGGGCGAGTTCCGCGATCGATGTCTCCGCGACGGCGCGCTGGAGGGCGCCGACATCGGCGTAGCCTTCGCCGTCCCAGTCGACCATGACGGCGGCGGCCCGGCTTCCTCAGGCTCCCTGGTGGTGCGGGCTCGAGTGTGCGCCGCCGCCGGATCGTGCGATGGACGCGCGGACGCGGGCCGTGGCCTGCCAGATCTGGGTGCTGTCGTGGACGCTGATCACCGGTATGCCCTGTTCACGAGCATTCTGAACGGTCAGCGCGTCCTGGGGTGAGCCGACCCCGTCGAGGACGTCCTCGGTGACGATCGCGCAGAGCGCGGGGCCGTCCATCTTCCGGACGGGCTCGAGTCCGTGGACCACCATCCACTGCTTGACCATCGCCCAGTGCGACACCTCTTTGTACCGCGTGGGGTTGCCGATGAAGAGAACCCGACGGGAGCGGCGGGCGCGAGCGATATCGATGTGCGTGACGGTAGCCATGGCGGAGGGTTCCTGTCCGTTGCGGGATTCCGTACTGTCAATCCCCGCTCGCAGCGGTTTCGTTACGCGTTGGTCCAAGAAGTTCGCCATTCCCGCGTACGTGAGTGAGAAAGAGTGCTCGAACACGCTTTGCCGCTCACGTACGCACGGTCCGTCAACTGCCGAACGGGCTGCCGGACGAGCCTCCGCCGCCCGGCCCGGATGTCTCGGTGACGGTGACGATGGTGGGTTCGACGGTGCCGTTGGTCAGCGGCGGAATGCTTCCCCACTGCTCGAACGACGGCACGCTCGAGCAGGACCATTGCACCGCGTACTTGCCGGGGTCGACGGTGGCCTTCAGCTCGCCGTCGTCTCCGCCCATCACGACGGTCGGGCCCACGGTGGCGGCCGGCAGGGTTCCGTCGACGGGGACGATGTTCATCACGCACACCACTGCCCCGGACACGTCGTACCGGACGTCCATCACCACGGCATTCCCGTCGACGCCGATATCGACCGTGACGTCTTCGGGTGCCGCGGACGCGGTGGGTGCGGCGAGTAGACCCGCGCCGGCGACAGCGGCGGCGATACCTACGGTTCGTGCAATCGTGACCTTCATCGGTGCATCCTTCCGGACTTCTTTGTTGCCGGTTGATACGAGGCAAGAGCCACCCGGGAGTATCGCACCTCGAACCCTCATCTGCTGGGATGTGGAAGGTGGAACACTGCTGGTCTGGGAGTTCAGCGTGTCGATCCGACACCCGGTGCATCGAAGGAGACGGCGAAGTGCTCGGACGGAAGAACTACACGAAGGACGAAATCGATCACGCCGAGGCGTCCGTCGCGGAGCAGGTCGCCGCGTACACGTCGCTGACGGGGGCGATTGCGGGCGAGGTCACGGGCAAGAAGGTTTTCGCCGCACTCGAGGACTTCGAGCCACTGTTCTTCGGCAACATGGTCCTGGTGCTGGACCGCTACTTCGTCCACCGGATCCGGGCGGTCACGGGCAAGGACGGGAACCCGCTCAACGAAGTCGAGATCATCGCCGACTCGTTGATGAACAACGACGGCATCCTGCGCGGCATCAGCGTCCTGAAGTATTTCTCCGGCCAGTCCGTGCTTAAGTTGGAGATCGGCGACCGGATCCGCGTGAGCGCCGACGACTTCGAGCGGCTGTCGGCGGCGTTCTTCGCGGAACTGCGGTCGCGGTTCCTGGCATGAGCGTGTGGTTCACGTCCGATCTGCACCTTCGTCACGCCCGGCTGGTGGAGATCCGGGGCTTCGAAACGGAGATCGACGCGCACGACCAATCCATCCTCGACGCGCTGGCCGCCGCCGTCGGGAGCGGCGATCAACTCTGGATACTCGGCGACATCACCGTCGGAGGTAAGGCCGCCGAGGACTGGGCGCTGCGCGCACTCGACGAGTTCGCGCGGAAGCGGAACGTCGAACTGCATCTGATCCCCGGCAATCACGACTCGTGTCACCCGATGGCGAACCGCAACAGCCACATCCGGCAACGGGTGTTCCTGGAGACGTTCGCGTCGGTGCAGTTGTTCGCGCGGCGCAAGATCGCGGGCGAGACCGTGCTGCTCTCCCATTTCCCGTACGTCGGCGACCACACCGCGGAGGACCGGGGCGTGAAGTACCGGCTGCAGGACGAGGGGGACTGGTTGCTGCACGGGCACACTCACCAGGACGGCGTGCTCGACCCGTCCGTGCACCCGCGGCAGATCCACGTGGGCTGGGACAGTTGGCGCAGGCCCGTGCACGTCGACGAGATCGCGGAGATCATCGGGCCGGACGCGTCGACCCGGTGACCGGTGTGGCGTCGGCGCGGTATCTGCCGGGCGTCGATCCGTGCGTGTTCTTGAACAGCCGGGAGAAGTGGGCGGCGTCGGCGAAACCCCACCGGGCACCGATGGCCGAGACGGGCAGATCGCGGTGACGGGGGTCGGCGAGATCGCGTCGGCACTGTTCGAGGCGGCGGCGTCGGATCCATCCGCTCACCGTGTCGCCGTCGGCCTCGAACAGCTTCTGCAGGTGCCGCACCGAGATGTGATGGGCACCGGCGATCGAGTGCAGATCCAGCTCCCGGTCGGCGAGCCGCTCGTCGATGAAGGCGGTGACCCGGACTCGCAGTGCGTTCCCACGCGACTGCGGGATCAGTCCGTCGGCGAGGTGGAGTTGCTCTGCGAACGCGGCCGCGACCAGATCGAGGACGGCATCGCCGAGGTGTACCGCCACGGTGGGGGAGGCGTCGGCGATCTGCTCGCCGAGCCCGCGCAACAGCGGGGTGACGACGGCACCGAGCCCCTGGCTGCCCGGCACGCGGCGCGCGGTGAGCTGGGCGATGCCGTCGGGCGGAACGCGGAGCAGGTGCCGGGGGAACATCACGACGAGCATCCGGAACCGGTCGTCGAACGACAGCTGATACGGCCGGGTCGTGTCGTAGATCGCGAAGTCGCCGGGGGTGAGCGCGGCTTCGCGGCCGTCCTGGCTCAGGACGCACGACCCGTGCACCTGCAGTCCGAGTTTGAAGTAGTCGGGGTTGGCGGCGCGGATGGTCCGCGGTGTTCGGCTGATGACGTGCGGGGCGGCCGTGACCTCGCTGATCCGGATCGCACCGACCGTCGCGCCGCGCACGACGCCACGGAAGTCGTCGTGGTCGGCCGACGTCATTTCGAGGGGGACGAACGCGTCGCTCACCGACTCGCGGAACTCGTCGAACGAGACGAGGCGCTGTTCGCCCGGACGGATGAGACTGCTCACGACCATCGTCTACCTCAACTGCGTTTGACGGCTTCGCGTGCGGCGGTGCCCGACGCCAGCTTCTCCAGCAACCCGATCAGGACGAGCCGTTCCGACGCTGTCAGCGCGTCGGTCCACGTCTGCTCGCGTTTGTTGTGCGCCGAGTACGTGCTGACGATGGCGTCGTGCCCGGCGTCGGTGAGTTCGAGGTCGACCGCCCGGCGGTCGCCTGCGGACGGTCGCCGCGTCACGAGACCGTCGCGCTCGAGCGTATTCACCAGCGCCGATACAGCAGACCTGCTCATCCCGGACAGTGAGGCCACCCGCTTGGCTTCGCACGGTCCGGCGAGCCACAACACGAACAGCACCCGGAACCCGGGCCAGCTCCACCCGCTGGGCCGGTGGACCGTCGACTCGAGGTCGTAGACGAGGGCACTGGTCACGCGGTGCAGCGCGAGAACCAGGCGCATGGAGACCGGATCGACCTCGGGCAGTTCGTCGACGGTCTTGCCCACCGCGAAGTCCACGAAGGACAGGAAGTCCAGGTTGCTCTGGTCGGTCGTCTCCTCGGGCATGAGCACAGGTTAGCGGCCGAATCGGTGTAATCAAAGCCTTGACCATTAGCGCCCGTGAGTACTTGTTAACCGCCCGACGTTAATAAGTACTCACGGGGCGTCAGCCAGTGACCCTCGCGGCATTGCCCGCGTCGACGGGCAGGACGATGCCGCTGATGTGTGCGCTGCCCTCGGCGGCAAGGAACAGCACGACCCGGGTGACCTCGGCGGCATCCAGCCACGCCACGGGCTGGGCGTGCAGGCTGCGGAACACCGGTTCCACGTCCTGTGCTCCGGGCATCTCCAGGTCCGGCCGCATCATCCGGTAGAGGGCGTCGTTGTGAATCATCGGTGTCGAGATATTGCCCGGTGCAATCGCATTCACCGTGATGCCGTGCGGGGCGAGGTCGAGCGCCGCGCTCTTGGTGAGCCCGATGACACCCCACTTCGACGCCGCGTACGCGGCCACGTTGGTGTTGCCGGCCCGGCCGAGCATCGACGAGATGGTGACGATCCGGCCGTATCCCCGCCGGATCATGCCGGGCGCCACCGCTCCCACGGTGTTGAAGACGCCGGTGAGGTTGGAACCGATCGCCTCCGACCACTGTTCCTGCGTGAGCGACTGCACCGGGGCGGCCACCGAGACGCCGGCATTCGCGACCGCGACGTCGATCCGCCCGAACTCGGACTCCGCCTCCGCAACCAGTGCGTCCATCGCGGCCCGATCGGCGGTGTCCACCGTGGCGGTGATGCACCGGCGGCCGGTGGCGCGCACCAGCTCCGCGGTCTCGTCGAGATCGGCGGCAGTGGCCAGGGGATAGTTCACGGCCGGGCTGTCCTCACAGCGGTCGCACAGAACTATGTCTGCTCCACGTTCGGCCAGTGCGACCGCGTGGCTGCGGCCCTGACCGCGGGCGCCGCCGGTGATCAGGGCGACCCGGCCCTCGAAGTCTTCCATCGTCGTTCTCCTGTCCGGGCGGATCAGCGCAGCTTGATGCTGCCGCCGTCCGCCATCAGTGTCTGTCCGGTCATGTACCGCGAATCTTCGGAGGCGAGGAACACCGCGACGGGCGCGATGTCGGTCTCGGGATCGCCGATCCGCTGCAGCGGAACCTTCACCACGGACGCGGCGGCGCGGTCGGGAAATTGTTCCTGCCAGGCGAGGACGCCCTCGGTCGCGGCGAACGGGCAGATCACGTTGACCCGGATCTGATCGGCCGCCCACTCGTTGGCGGCCACCCGGCTGACGCCGCGAATCGCTTCCTTGGCCGCGGCGTACGACGTCTGGGTGGGCATGCCGTCGAGCCCGGACCCGGACGCGAAGTTGATCACCGACCCCTTCGCCGCCGTCAACTGCTCGTAGCACGCCTGCATGAGGTGAACGACCGGATAGAACCCGGTCCGGAACGAGAGGTCGAACATCTCCTGGGTGTGGTCGATCAGTAGGGCCTGCCGCGAGGCGTGGGCGTTGTTGACCAGCACGTCCACGGATCCGAACGCTGCGACGGCGGCGTCCCGGATCTGCTCGGCGGATTCGCGCCGGGAGATGTCGGTGTTCAGGAAGCGAGCGGACGATCCCAATTCCTGCTCGAGATCCTTGCCGCGTTCGTCGTCGATGTCGACGAACAGGACGTTGGCGCCCTCGCGGACGAACACCGTCGTCACGGCCCGGCCGATGCCGCCGGCGCCGCCCGTCACGATCGCCGTCTTTCCGTGCAGCCTCATCGTGCGCTCCTTCTGCGGTTGTGGCTCAGACATCGGCGGTGTCGCCGGTCGCCAGCGCGACCTTCTCCAGTTCGGCGACGCTGAACGCGGCATAATTCTCGTACGGTCCGCGGCCGGCGAAGTAGGGTGTGAGAAGCTCCTCCAGCTCCTCGGGCGAGAACGCGGAACCCGCTGCGTCGAAGCGGTTCTCGACCTGCGGTGCCGCCATCACCGCGACCATCTTGCCGTACACGACGAACACCTGTCCGTTGATCTCGTCGGCGGCGGGGGAGGACAGGTAGTGGACGAGGGTGGCGACCCGTTCGGGTGACAGAGGGTCGAGTCCCGCGTCGGCCGTGTTCTCGCCGAACGCGTCGGCGGTCATGGCCGTCCTGGCGCGCGGGCAGATCGCGTTGGCGCGCACCCCGTAGCGGGACAGGCCCTGTGCCGTCGAGAGTGTGAGTGCGGTGATCCCGGCCTTCGCGGCCGAGTAGTTGGGCTGGCCCGCCGATCCGAACAGGAACGCCTCGGACGACGTGTTGACGACCCGCCCGTATACCGGGCCTCCGGCGGCCTTGCTCGCCTCGCGCCAGTGCACGGCGGCGGCCCGCGACGTGGCGGCGTGCCCCTTGAGGTGGACGCGGATGACGTCGTCCCAGTCGGATTCGGTGAGGTTGAAAATCATCTTGTCGCGCAGGATTCCGGCGTTGTTGACGAGGATGTCCATCGATCCGAACGTGCTGACGGCCTCGTGCACGAGGTGTTCGCCCAGCGACCAGTCGGAGACGTCACCGGTCACGGCGGTGGCGCGGCCGCCGGCCGCCGCGATCTCCGCGGTCACTGCGTGTGCGCCGTCGCCCATGTCGTTGACGACGACTGCCGCGCCGGCGGCGGCGAGTGCGAGGGCTTCGGCCCGGCCGAGGCCTGCGCCCGCGCCGGTGACGACGGCAGTGCGTCCGGCGAGGCTGAGTGATTCCGTCATGGGAACTCCTGAGTGAGAGATGAACTAGATTTCATTCTAGTTGTATCGCACGAACTACTGATCAGTCACGAGAGAAGCGCAATCTGATAGAGGAATGTTTTCTACTTTCCCTGCCGATTCGGCATCGACGGCACCGGCTGCGGACAGGTCTCGGTGAGTGGGAACTGTGGTCGACGTCACTGAGCGGCATGCCAGGTTGGGCGTGCTGATCCTCTCGAATCCCCGGAGCCACATATGCATAACATGCCCCTGTCCCCAGGTGAGGCGGAGCGCGCACCGCTCTCACGCGGGAAGTCGTTCGCCCTCCTCGCCCTGATCATCCTTCTCGTCGAAGTCATCCCGCTCGCCTACAACTTCGTCACCCCGGCGCTGCCGGAGATCGCGAAACACTTCGGCACCGCGAACGTCGGTTGGGTGATCACGATCGTCACGCTCGTCCTCGCCGCCTCGACTCCGCTCGTCGGCAAACTCGGCGACATCTACGGCAAGAAGCGGATGATGCTCGTGTCCGCCGCGGTGTTCGGCGCCGGTTCACTACTCGGCGCGCTGGCCCCCAACTTCGAACTCTTCCTCGTGGGCCGCGGACTCCAGGGTGCGGGCATGGCGATACTCGTACTCGCCTACGGGTTGATCCGAGACATCCTGCCCCCGTCGATCATTCCCGTGGCCGTCGGATTCGTCGCCACCGGAATGGGCGCCAGCACCATCCTCGGCCCGATCATCGGCGGCTACCTCATCGACCACTTCGGCTACACCGGCGTGTTCTGGGCGCAACTCCTCCACGTGGCGGTCGTCGGAATCGCGGTCGCGATCTTCGTTCCCGAGACCACGCTGCGGACGCGATCGAAGCTCGACGTGCTCGGCGCGGCCATCCTCGGACTCGGCGCATTCGTGCTGCTGTTCGGTATCGGTAAGGCCGCCGCGTGGGGTTACACGGCCCCGCAGACGCTTCTGTGCGTGGGCGGCGGTATCGCCATCCTCGCCGGCTGGCTTCTCTACGAACGCACGCCGAAGGAACCGCTCATCGACCTGCAGATGCTGAAACACGGACCCGTCGCGAAGACATTGGCCGCCAGCGGTTTCGTCCAGTTCGTCCTCGTCAGCCATTCGATGCTCATCCCGATGTTCGTCATGACCGATCCCGACCTCGGTCTCGGTTACGGATTCGGAGTCACCGCCCTCGCCGTCGCCATCTACACCGTCCCCACGGGCGTCGTGTCGATGATCGCGGGCCCGGTCGGCGGATACTTCACCCGTCGGATCGGCCCGGCGCCGGTTCTGGTGTTCGGCGGCGCATCCCTCGCGCTCGGATCGTTCCTGCTCGCCACCCTGCACGATTCGACGGTCCAGATGATGTTCGGGCAGTTGGTGATCGGCCTCGGGCTCGGTTCCGCGTCGGCGACGCTGCCGAACCTCATCATGCGCACCGTGCCCGCGCAGACGCAGGGGATTGCCGGCGGGATGCTGAACCTGTCCGGCTCGCTGGGCAGTGCGATCGGCAGTCAGGTGATGATCGCCATCGTCGCGATCCCCGGTGTCGTGCTGGTGGGCCGCGCCGCGCAGTACTCGGAGAAGGGCTTCGTCTACGCCTTCTTCACACTCGCCGTCGCCGGACTGCTCGCCGCGGTGATGGGGCTTCTCCTCACCCGCAACAAGATCGAGCGTCCGGTCGACGCGACGGTGCCCAAGTCGGAGTTGGTCGCCTGATCTTCCCTCCGCGCACACCGACACGAGGCCCGCAGCCTCGTGTCGGTGTGCGCGGAGCCGGTGCTCAGGCCCGCACACCCGCCGCCAGCAGGGTGCGCGCCTCCTCCCGACCGTCGAGCAACCGATTGACGCGCCGGGTCACCTTCCACGCGCCGTCGATCTTGGCGAGCTCCCACCGGTTGGCGGTGATCCGGTGGACGCGGAATCCGTCGTCGTCGTGAATGATCAACTGCGACTTGCACGTGGCCACCGCGGTGTCACCGTCGACGCGCACGTGCCCGGGCTCGAGCATGTGCGCGCAGCCACTACCGATCCAGCCCTGATGCGCCTGCGACTGCACCATCGCCGTGATGGCCGCATGCCCGCGCATCACCCCGGTGTCGACGTCGTACACGCCGTCCTCGGTCCACAGCCGCGCGACCGCGTCGGCCGAACCGCTGTCGATGGCGGGACCGTAGGCGGTCATCAATTCGAGGATGGCGAGCTTGTCCTCGAGTGCGGTGACGCGTTCGGCGAGTGCGCGGACGAGTTCGTCGGTGCCGGTCATGGACGGATCCTGTCTTCGGTTGCGGTGCGGAAGGAGACGCCGAGTTCGTCGCCCAACTGTCGGAGGGCCTCCAGTTGCTCGCAGTAGTGGGCTGCGCTCGTGGACGCGAGGGTGGCGCTGACGACGGTGGTGCCGGCGTCGCGTCGTCGTTCGAGGGCGCGAGTCACGGTGTCGCGGGAACCGATCGGGTCCAGGGGCGCGCCCGCGCTGAGGACCACGTCGAATCCGTCGGGGACGTCGACCCTGGCGAGCAGCGCGCACAACTCGTCGAGAGAGAGGCCGAACGGCACCCACCCGTCGCCGAGCGTCGCAGCGCGGCGCAGGGACCGCAGTGTCCGTCCCCCGATCCACAGCGGGACCCGCGGCTGGACGGCGTGCGGTTCGACGACGACGCCGTCGAAGTCGTAGAACGTGCCGTGGTACTCGGGCCGGGGTTGCGACAGCGACGCACGGAGCGCCGCGAGGGCGTCGTCGGCGCGGGCGCCCCGGTCGTCGAAGTGGGCGCCGAGCAGGTCGAATTCCTCGCGCAGGCTGCCCACGCCGAGGCCCAGGACGAGCCGGCCGCCGCTGACGACGTCGAGCGTGCCGTAGCGCTTCGCGATCTCGAGGGGGTGGTGATAGCCGAGTACCAGAACCTGGGTGGCGAGGCGGATGCCGGTGGTCTGGGCGGCGAGGAAACCGAGTGTCGCGAGCGGGTCCCAGTAGGTGCCGCCGCGCTCGACCGCGACGTCGGTGGGTACGGCGACGTGCTCGCTGCAGGTGAGGTGGTGGTAGCCGAGGCGGTCGGCTGTGCGGGCGATCGCGGTCAACTCCGCGATGCCGGCGCCGAGCTCCCAGTCCGCGCGGACGGCGGGGTGCGCGATGACGATGGGCGGCGCGATTCCTATGTGCATCAGTTCGTTACTCCGCTGTCGGGGGGGTCGGTCTGTCGTCACCGTTGTAGTGGAGGTGCCCGGGTGCCGCGCGGGCACTCCCGGTGACCGGACGCGGCGGTTGTCCGAATTCTTCCCCGCGGCGGGCACGACTGGTACATTTTAAGAATTCATTTCAATTTTTGTCGGGCGTATGCGTGTGACCAGGATATTTGGAGGCGTCGATGACTGTCGTCGATTCGGATGATGCACTGTCGGTACCCGCTGCGAAGAAGGATCTGCCCCCGTCGATGGTCGAGCGGATGACGCTGATCCTCGACGCGTTCGACGGCCGCACGTCGCGCCTGACCCTCGAGGAGGTCGCGTGCCGCACCCGGCTGCCGCGGTCCACGGTGCACCGCATCCTCGACCAGCTGGTCCGCCTCGACTGGGTCGACCACGCGAGCTTCGGCTACTGCCTCGGACGGCGCGCGACGGGGCTCGGCGGCGGCGACAACGGACACAGCCAGGTGCGGGCCGCGGCGGCCCCGCTGCTGCACGAACTGCACATGCAGACCGGAATGGTGGTGCACCTGGCCGTGCTGGACGGCGCGGAGAGCGTGTACCTGGACAAGGTGGGCGGGCGAATGGCCGCGAGCCTGCCGTCGCGGGTGGGTGGGCGCGTTCCCGCCTACACGACGGCGGGCGGCAAGGCGATGCTGGCGTGGGTCGACCCGGAGCAGGTCGACGGCATGTACGGGCCGCGGCTCAACCGGAGCACGGACTGCACGATCACCGAACTGTCCACGCTGCACCAGGAGCTCAACCGGATCCGGCAGCGCCGCGGTCTCGCGTTCGAGCGCGGGGAGGCGGTGCGCGGAATCGGTTGCGTCGGTGTCGCGGTCCGCAGCGCCGACGGGCCGGTGGCCGGGATCTCGCTGTGCGGCGACGCGCGCACCGTCCAACTCGAACGCGTCGCCCCGCTCGTCGTCGACGCCGCGCGGGAAGTCACCCGGACGCTCCACCCCGAACTGGGAACACCCCGTCGCGGCCGCCGGACCCCGGAAATCCCGGACAGCTCGTGGTCGACCGAGACCCTGGACCAGCTCCTCGCGGTGCAGTCCGGGCAATGGCTGTAGCGCCCGTGCGCGCGTGACGAGTCTCTGGACTCGTTACGCGCGCACGGGTCGCGGAGCGGCGTCGAGGCCGAAACCGCCCCGGAAGAACACCATCGGACGCTCCTCGCACACCGATTCGAGTTCCAGGACGCGTCCGATCACCACGTCGTGGTCCCCGGCGGTGTGCACCGACTGCACGTCCGCGTGCACGCGCACGAGAACCCCCGGCAGCGACGGCGTCGACCACCGCGACGGCTCCCAGGACAGCCCGTCGAACTTGGTGCCCCGGCTCGAACCGAACCGGAAACAGAGGTCCGTTTGGTCCTCTCGCAGCACGTTGATCGTGAAGCGCCCAGACTGCCGAATGCGCGGCCAGGCCCGCCCGCGGTGATCGGCGCAGAACAGGATCAGCGGCGGCTCCAGGGACACCGACGCGAACGACTGACACGTGAATCCCACCGGACCCTCCGTGTCGAGCCCGGTCACCACTGTCACTCCGCTGGCGAATTGGCCGAGGGCACGGCGCATCTCGTCCGGTGACGGTGCGTCCGAGCGTGTCCCGGGCTGGGTGCCGGCCGGTTCGGTTGCCATCAGACCGCCTCCGATTGCTCTTCCGTCGCCGACCCGTTCGACGATCGTCCCCGAGGCTAAGGACGGCCCGGTACCGTCACGAGATGCCGTCTCGGTCAGTGGAAATCCCCTGCCGATACCTGCGCGAGCAGGGCGATGTCTCGCTGACCGGGATCGCTTCTGTCCGAGCCGGGAGCGCGCTGGCAACGTGACCGACCATGACGACTGACTCGAGTTACGAGGGCACCCTGAAGGAGCTGAAGACCGACCTCGGCGTGCTTCGCTACCACGAGGCCGGCGACGGCCCGCCTCTTCTGCTGCTGCACGGCTCCGGCCCCGGCGTGACGGGGTGGCGCAACTTCCGCGGCAACCTCAGCGTCTTCGCCGAGCACTTCCGCACCTTCGTCCTGGAGTTCCCGGGATTCGGGGTCAGCGACGACTTCGGCGGTCATCCGATGCTCACCGCAGGCGACGCGGTACTCCGCTTCCTCGACGGGCTCGGACTCGACGAGGTGGCGATGCTCGGAAACTCGATGGGCGGCATCGTCGCCACCCAGTTCGCCATCGCGCACCCCGACCGGGTCGGCAAGCTGATCACCATCGGCGGCATCGGCAGGAACCTCTTCAGCCCCGGCCCCGGTGAGGGCATCAACCTCCTGATGGAGTTCACGGACGACCCCACCCGGGAACGACTGATCGCGTGGCTGCACTCGATGGTGTTCGACCCCGCGATGGTCACCGAGGAACTGATCGAGGAACGCTGGACGCAGGCAACCGACCCCGAGACCCTCGCCAGCGCCCGCAAGATGTACAGCAAGGCGGCGTTCGAGGCCGGCGCCAAGGCGGCACTCGAGTCGGATGCGACGCCGTACTGGGCTCAGCTGCACAAGGTGAAGGCGCCGACACTGCTCACGTGGGGTCGCGACGACCGGGTCAGCCCGCTGGACATGGCGATCATCCCGATGCGGTCGATTCCCCGGGCGGAACTGCACGTGTTCCCGAACTGCGGGCACTGGGCGATGATCGAGCAGAAGACGGCGTTCGAGAGTGCCGTCCTCGCCTTCCTCCTCCGCAAGGAGGGCACCGGACGATGAGCGGCACCGAAGAAAACTTCGACACCACAGTCGATTTCCTCGTCGTCGGCAGCGGTGGCGGCGGCATGGCCGCGGCGATCACCGCGGCCGACCGGGGAATCGACACTCTCGTCATCGACAAGGGCGCCACGTTCGGCGGATCCACCGCCATCTCCGGGGGCGGCATCTGGATTCCCAACGCCCCGACACTGCGGGAGAAGGGTGTGATCGACTCGCGGGAATCGATCCGCCGCTACCTTGACATCATCACCGAGGGCACGGTTCCCGCCGACCGTCTCGACGCGTTCGTCGACAAGGGCCCCGAGCTGATGGACCTGCTCGACCGCAGCCCGCACATGAAGCTGTACTGGGTGAAGGGCTACTCCGACTACCACCCGGAGTACGACGGCGGCCGTCCGCTCGGACGCACCATCGAATGCAAGCCGTTCGACACCCGGGCGCTGAAGGAGGACGAGCAGTATCAGCGGCCGAACAGCATGAAGGGTCCGCTGGGACTGTGGGTCACGTCCAAGGACTACCACGACCTCGCCATGGTCAAGCGCACCTGGAAGGGCCGCAAGGCATCACTGATCGCGGCGTGGCGGGTGGCGTCCAACGTGATCCGCCGACGCCACATGGCCACCGGCGGCCGCGCACTCGTGGCGCGGATGCGGATGGTCCTCAAGGACGCCGGGGTGCCGCTGTGGCTGAAGACGTCGATGACGGAACTGATCGTCGACGGCACCGGAGCCGTCGTGGGTGTTCTCGCCGAACGCGACGGACGAACGGTCCGGATCGGCGCGCGTCGCGGCGTGCTGCTCGCGACCGGCGGCTTCGACCACAACCAGGACATGCGCGCGAAGTACCTGCCCAAGCACGGCGTCCCGGACGTCAGCGCCGGTGCCCGGGAGAACACCGGCGACGGCATCGTCGCCGGCCAGAAGCTCGGCGCGGCAGTCGACCTCATGGACGACGCCTGGTGGATGCCGTCGGTGTTCCACCCGATGGGCGCCGTGATCCCGCTCGTGTCGGAGCGGTGCATTCCGCCGTCGGTGATCGTCAACGGCCGCGGCGAGCGCTTCACCAACGAGTCGTCGCCGTACGTGAATTTCGTCCACGACCAGCTCGACGGCGGTCACGTCCCGGCGTGGTTCGTGATGGACGCCAAGGCGAAGTCGCGGTACCCGTTCGCGCAGGTGCTGCCGGGTGTGCCGTTCCCGCAGGGGTTCTACGACTCCGGGGTCGTGCACAAGGCGGACACGCTGCGTGACCTCGCCGACGCGATCGGCGTCAAGGCCGACACCCTGGTTGCGACGATCGACCGGTTCAACGGCTTCGCCCGCACCGGCAAGGACGAGGACTTCGGCCGCGGCGACAGCGCATACGACCGGTACTACGGCGACCCGACGATGAAGAACCCGTGCCTCGACGAGATCGTCGAGGGACCGTTCTACGCGATCCGGTGCGAGGCCGGCGACCTGGGGACCAAGGGCGGACTCGTCACCGACGCCGACGCGCGGGTGCTCCGCGAGGACGGTTCCGTCATCGACGGCCTGTACGCCACCGGCAACACGTCGGCGTCGGTGATGGGCAACGAATACGCCGGTGCGGGCGCGACCATCGGTCCCGCCATGGTGTTCGGCTACATCGCCGCGCTGCACGTCGCCGACGTGAGTGGCGAGACGTCCCGGGGCGCGCGACAGCACTCACGTGCGGGAGAGGTGGCGTGATGCTGAGCGATGCACAGCGACTGTCCGCCGCCCACCTCCTGCGGAATGCCGAACAGAGCCGCGCGCCGATCGATCCGTTGACCACCGTGTTCCCGGGCATCGACGTCGTCGACGCCTACGAGATCGCGCTGATCAACATCCGGGCAAGGCGGGGCGCGGGGGAGACGGTGTACGGCCACAAGGTCGGGCTGTCGTCCGAGGTCATGCAGAAGATGATGGGCGTCGACGAACCCGACTACGGGCATCTGCTGTCGAGCATGGTGTACGCCGAGGGGACGCCGATCGACACCGCCCGATTCTGCTACCCGCGCATCGAGGTGGAGATCGGATACGTCCTCGGCGAGACCCTGCCGGGGGAGGGATGCACCGAGGCGGACGTGCTGGCGGCCACCGAATACATCGTTCCCAGCATCGAACTGATCGACTCCCGCATCACCGACTGGAAGATCGGGCTCGCCGACACGATCGCCGACAACGCGTCCTCGGCCGGGGTGATCCTCGGCGCCGGACGGGTCGAACCGGCGAACGTCGACATCGGCGGGATCTCCGCCGTGCTGTTCCAGGGCGAGGAGGAGATCGCGCGGGGCGAGGCGTCGGCGGTGCTCGGCAATCCCACGAAGGCCGTGGCCTGGCTGGCACGGAAGGTCGCGAGCTTCGGAGTGCGACTCGAGGCCGGGCACGTGATCCTGCCGGGTTCGTGCACCCGCGCGATCGACGCCCGGCCCGGCGACGTGTTCCGCGCCGATTTCAGTGACATCGGTTCCGTATCAGTACAATTCAAGTAAAGGCGACAACTGTGACCAAGGCTCTCGCCGCGATCGTCGGATCCGGCAACATCGGCACCGACCTCCTGTACAAGCTCCTCCGCTCGGAGATCATCGAGCCCCGCTGGATGATCGGCGTCGACCCGGACAGCGAGGGACTGAAGCGCGCCGCGGACCGGGGTGTGATCGCCAGTGCCGAGGGCGTCGACTGGCTGCTCGCCCAGGACGAGCGGCCCGACATCGTCTTCGAGGCCACGTCCGCCTACGTGCACCGGGTGAACGCACCCCGTTACCGGGAACTCGGCATCCAGGCCGTCGACCTCACCCCCGCCGCGCTCGGACCTGCCGTCGTGCCCGCCGTGAACATGGGCGAGCACCGGACGGCGCCGAACGTCAACCTCATCACGTGCGGCGGCCAGGCGACCATCCCGATGGTCCACGCCGTCTCCCGGATCACCGAGGTGGCGTACGCCGAGATCGTCGCCAGCGTGGCGTCGCCGTCCGCAGGCCCGGGCACCCGCGCGAACATCGACGAGTTCACGATCACCACGAGCCGGGGCATCGAGACGATCGGCGGGGCGAAGAAGGGCAAGGCCATCATCATCCTGAACCCGGCCGAACCGCCGATGTTCATGAAGGACACCGTGTTCTGCTCCGTTCCCGCCGACGCCGACCGGGCCGCGATCACCGCGTCCATCCACGACGTCGCGGCGTCCGTGCAGGCGTACGTCCCCGGCTACCGTCTGCGCGCCGAACCGCAGTTCGACGACCCGACGCCGATCAGCGGTGGCCTCGCCCGGGTCGGCATCTTCCTCGAGGTCGAGGGAGCGGGCGACTTCCTGCCGCCCTATTCCGGCAACCTCGACATCATGACCGCCGCCGCCACCAAGGTCGGCGAGAGCTTCGCGACGCAGATCCTCGGCGCGAGCGTCTGAGCGCGTCCGCCCCATTCACTCTTCGAAGGAATACCGATGCCTTACAGTGCTGATCTCGACATCCGGGTGACGGACTCGTCGCTGCGCGACGGCTCCCACGCCAAGCGACACCAGTTCACCGTCGAACACGTCCACTCGATCGTCGAGGCGCTCGACGCCGCCGGGGTTCCGGTCATCGAGGTCACCCACGGCGACGGACTCGGCGGTTCCTCGTTCAACTACGGCTTCAGCCACACCCCGGAGCAGAAGCTGATCAAGGCCGCGGTGGAGACGGCGGAGCGGGCCAGGATCGCGTTCCTCATGCTCCCCGGACTGGGTGTCCAGTCGGACATCCGCGAGGCCGCGGACAACGGCGCGAGCATCTGCCGCATCGCCACGCACTGCACTGAAGCCGACATCTCCGTGCAGCATTTCGGTCTCGCCCGCGAACTCGGGCTGGAGACGGTCGGCTTCCTGATGATGTCGCACAGCCAGCCGCCGGAGGTTCTCGCGAAGCAGGCCCGGATCATGGCCGACGCCGGCTGCCAGTGCGTGTACGTGGTGGACTCGGCCGGGGCGCTGATCCTGAACGCCGTCAGCGACCGCGTGTCCGCCCTGGTGGCCGAACTCGGCGACGACGCGCAGGTCGGCTTCCACGGGCACGAGAACCTCGGGCTCGGTGTCGCCAACTCGGTGCTCGCCGTCGAGGCCGGCGCCCTGCAGATCGACGGCTCCACCCGGCGTTTCGGTGCGGGCGCGGGCAACACCCCGGTCGAGGCGTTCGCCGCCGTCACCGAGAAGCTCGGAATCCGCACCGGCATCGACACTCTGAAGATCATCGACGCCGCCGAGGACGTCGTCCGGCCGATCATGGACGGCGACTGCCTGCTCGACCGACTGTCGCTGACCATGGGCTACGCGGGTGTCTACTCCAGCTTCCTCAAGCACGCCGATTCCCACGCCCGCCGGTACGGGGTGTCCGGTGCGGAGATCCTCATCGAGGCCGGCCGACGCAAGCTGGTCGGCGGTCAGGAGGACCAGCTGATCGAGATCGCCCTCGGTCTCGCAGACCGGAAGTCCGCGGGGTCCGCAGTCGCCGAGAAGAAGTCCGCCTAGGCGTTTCGCCGGGTACCGACACCAGAAAGCCGAGATCATCATGGGCCAGGTTCTTGACAGGATCGAACAGTACGCGGACGAGATCCGCGCGGAAGGCGCCGAGGGCGACAAGCTGATGCGCCTGTCCGACACCTCCGCGAAACGGTTGCGCGACTCCGGCGTGATGCGGATGCTGCAGCCCAAGGAGTACGGCGGCTACGAATCGCATCCGCGCGAGTTCGCGGAGACCGCGATGGGCATCGGCGCCATCGACGGGGCCGCGGGCTGGGTGAGCGGCATCGTCGGAGTCCACCCGTGGGAACTGGCGTTCTTCGACCGCACGGCCCAGGACGAGGTGTGGGGCGAGGACTCCGACATGTGGATGGCCTCGCCGTACGCGCCGATGGGTGTGGCCGTGCCCACCGACGGCGGCTACGTCCTCAACGGACGGTGGTCGTTCTCCTCGGGCACCGACCACTGCGGGTGGATCATGATCGGCGCCGCGGTCGGTGACCGGGACGGCAACCGGGTGATGCCCCCGCAGATCCTGCACGTGCTGCTGCCACGCTCGGACTACGACATCGACCAGGACAGCTGGAACGTCGTCGGACTGCGCGGCACCGGGTCCAAGGACCTGATCGTCAAGGACGCGTACATCCCGCAGCACCGGACCCTGCAGGCCGACAAGGTGTTCGACGGGTCTGCGCCGAGGGAGTTCGGCCGCACCCAGACGCTCTACAACTTCCCGTTCTCGTGCATCTTCCCGCTCGGCATCACGTCGTCGCTGATCGGGATCGCCGAGGGCGCGCTGGCCTGCCACCTGAATGCGCAGCGTGAACGTGTCACCGTGTCGGGTACCGCGATCAAGGACGACCCGTACGTGCTGTTCGCGATCGGCGAGGCAGCGGCGGAGATCGCGGCGTCGCGCGCGGCGATCCTCGAGACGGTCGACCGGTTCTGGGACATGACCGAGAAGGGCCAGGACGTCTCGTTCGAACTCCGCTCCATCGGCCGGCGCACGCAGACGGCCGCCGCGTGGCGGGCGGTGCGCGCCGTGGACGAGATCTTCGCACGTTCCGGTGGCGGTGCGCTCCAACTGAAGACACCCCTGCAGCGCTTCTGGCGCGACGCCCACGCCGGCCTCTCCCACGCCATCCACGTGCCGGGGTCGATCTTCCACTCGTCGGCGCTGACCCAGCTCGGCGGAGAACCTCAGGGCATCCACCGCTCGATGATCTAGGCGCTCCGCGCCCGTGCGCCTTTCTGGTAGTTCCAGCTACCAGAAAGGCGCACGGGTGGCGGAGCCGCCTCCAGGAAAGGACTTTCACATGACCGACATTCGAGGACTCGGCTACCTCAGGATCCAGACGAAGGACGTGCCACGCTGGCGTGAGCTGGTGGTGGACGGGCTGGGGATGGCCGAGGGTTCCGGCCCCGAGCCCGACGGCCTGTACCTGCGCGTCGACGAGCGGCGGTCGCGGCTGATCGTCCTCCCCGGCGACACGGACACGGCACTCGCGGTGGGGTGGGAGGTGCGCGACCAGTTCGCTCTCCAGCGGCTGCGTGAGCAGGTGGAGAAGTCGGGTGTCACGGTCGACGTCCTGTCCGAGGAGGAGTCGCGCCACCGCGACGCAGAGCAGGTGATCGCGTTCGACGATCCGTCCGGCACACGGGTGGAGGTGTTCTTCGGGCCCGTGCTCGACCACAGTCCGGTCGTCACTCCGCACGGCGGCCGGTTCGTCACCGGCGCACAGGGTCTGGGGCACGTGGTCCTCCCGACGCCGGCGTTCGAGGAGGCCTACACGTTCTACACCGAGGTGCTGGGCTTCCTGCCGCGCGGCGCGATCCGGCTCGGACCGGCCGACGCCCCGGGACCGGCCCGCCGGGTGCGGTTCATGGGCGTCAATCAGCGCCATCACAGCCTCGCGTTGTGCCCTGCACCGCGCAGCGGCGAACCCGGGATGGTGCATCTGATGACGGAGGTCGACACCCTCGACGCCGTCGGCCAGGCGCTCGACCGGCTCGGCAAGCTCGGCTTCTCCATCTCGTCGACCCTCGGCCGGCACACCAACGACCGCATGGTGTCGTTCTACGTGCGTGCCCCCGGCGGCTGGGACCTCGAGTTCGGCACGGAGGGCATGCTCGTCGACGAGATGCACTACACCGCGGAGGAGATCACGGCGGACAGCTACTGGGGTCACGACTGGTCGGGTTCCGAGCCGCTGGCGGCGTTCTCATGACGTTGTCGCGCGCCCGGATCGGCGCGGTGGCCGTACTCGTCCTCCTCGTCGGTGGAACCGCCTGTTCCACTGCGACATCCGAGACGGCGACCGACCCGGGCGCACTGCGGCCGGGCCAGCTTCTCTCGTCCCGCGCCGTCGCAGACGGTCCCGCACTGCCGAGTGCCGCGCGAAACGACGTGATCACCTACGTGTCGCAGGACGGCAACGGCGACCCCGTCGTGGTGTCGGGCACCGTGTCGATCCCCCGCACGCCGGCACCCGAGGACGGGTATCCGGTGATCAGCTGGGCGCACGGCACGACCGGCGTCGCGGACGCCTGCGCCCCGTCCGCGGATTTCGCCGGCGGCCCCGCCCACGGCTATCTCTCCGGGGTGGACGCGTCCCTCGACGACTGGGTCGCCAAGGGGTATGCGGTGGTGAGCACGGACTACCTGGGTCTGGGCACGCCGGGGATCCACCCGTACATCAACGGTGACACGGAGGCGAACGCCGTCGTGGACATCGTGCGCGCCGCCCGGACGATGGATCCGGCGGTCGGCTCGACGTGGTTCGTGATCGGTCACAGCCAGGGCGGGCAGGCGGCGTTGTTCACCGCCGCGCAGGGCGGGGAGCGCGCCCCGGAACTGCGCCTCGGTGGTGCGGTGGCGATCGCGCCGGGCAACGGGCTCGACCAGACGCCGCAGTACTTCCGCTCGGGTGTTCCGGGTATCGAGGCGGCCGAGGCGTTCCTCCCGCTGATCCTCCTCGGAGCCCAGGCCGCGGATCCCGCCATCGACCCGTCGACGTTGCTGACGGAGCAGGCGCAACCGCTGCTGACGGTGGCGCGGACCGGCTGCATCGACGACATCCGGAAGGTGCCGCCCGTGCCCGCCGGTCAGGTCTTCCGTCCCGACGCCGACCTGGGACCGCTCACCGAGTACCTGGCCCGTCAGGAGCCGTCGCGGGTCCACGTGCAGGTCCCGACGCTGGTCGCGCAGAGTTCGGGCGACCTGGTGGTGAGCAAGCCGTCGACGGATCTGATGGTGAAGACGTTGCAGGACAACGGGAACGAACTGACGTATCGGACGTACGAGGGTGCGGACCATCGCGGGACGATCGGTGCGTCGCAGAAGGACGCGCAGGATTTCGTCGCCGGGATCCTCGCCGGCTGAGGATGCCGGGACCTCGTCCGACGACGCGCCCATCAACAGGATGTTGACAACAGACTGTTGATGGCGTGTGGTGGTCGGGTGACCACCGACGACCAGACCCACGCGGCCGAACTCGATCAGGCACGCACGACGCTGAACGAGGCCGGTGCCGCCCGGCTCGAGCGGCGTCCCTGGGAGCATTCCGGGCAGCCACGTTCGGACACCGACCTCGTCAGGTTCGCGGCGTGGGCCGGCCGGGACGCACACGGCACGGACCCAGCGGTGCTCGCGGCCGGGCTGCGGCTGCTGTCGTCAGCTCGGGTCGAGCTCGATCAGATCGAGTCCGGCCTGCTGTTCGCCGCCCGTGCCTGTGGGATGACCTGGCCGCAGGTCGCGGAGGCGCTCGGTCTGGGTTCGGCGCAGGCAGCCCAGCAGCGCCTGAACCGGGTCCTTGCCAGAGCCGGCGACCGCGACGCGGAGGCCTGAGCAGTGCCGATGCTCCCCCTGCCGGACGCGTCCGAGCGTTGCGGTGTGAAGGCCCGCAACCTCGGCCGGCTGCTGCGTGCCGGATACCGGGTACCCGACGGATTCGTGATACCCGACCCCCTCGGCGATCCCGGTTGGGAGCGGGAGATCGAGGCCGGACTGCACCGTCTCGGTCCCGGTCCGTTCGCGGTGCGCTCGTCCGCCCTCGCGGAGGACGGCGTCGAGTCTTCGTTCGCCGGACAACTGGCCACGACGCTCGGGGTCACCATCAGCGCCGAGGTGATCGAGGCGGTGCATCGCAGCGCCGCGTCGGGTTCCTCACCCGAAGCCGTCGCGTACGCTGCTCGCACGGATCGGGAAGCCCCCGCGTCGGCCGGGGTGATCGTGCAGGTGATGGTGCAACCCGAGACGGCCGGAGTCATGTTCACCCGGCACCCGGTCAGCGGGGCCGAGCAGGTGGTGATCGAGGCCACGAGAGGCCTGGGCGACAGTGTCGTGGCCGGGACCGTCACTCCGGAGGCGTACCTGGTCGACGGTGCGCACGTGCAGGTCGCCCGGCACCGGGGCGGGCAACTGCTGACCTCTGCCCAGGCCCTCGCCCTCGCGGCGCTGGGACGCGATATCGAGAGCCTGTTCGGCCGCCCGCAGGACATCGAGTGGGCGATCGCCGGCGAAGACATCCGGGTCCTGCAAGCCCGCCCGATCACGACCGCTCCCTCCACCGCGCGGCCAGTGCGAGCCACGTCGGGCGACATTCTGCTGACGGGCATCGCAGCCGGCCCGGGCACCGCCGTCGGGCCTGCACGGATCATCGGCAGCCTGGACGACTTCGCCCGCTTTCGTCCGGACGACGTGCTGGTCTGCCGTACGACCTCGCCGGCGTGGACCCCGCTGCTGGCCCGAGCCTGCGCGGTGGTCACCGAGACGGGCGGGATGCTCGCGCACGCCGCGATCGTGGCCCGCGAATTCGGCATCCCGGCAGTCCTGGCAGCGGCGGGGGCCATGACCACCCTGACCGAGGGCAGGCTGGTCCGCGTCGACGGCACCCACGGGCACGTCGGCACCGCCACCGGGAACACTGGGAGAAACTGATGTCGCACCGCACACCGACGGACATCCTGGTGCTGCACGCCGTGCGGATCCTGGGCTACGCGGAGACCGCGCGCATCGCCGCCCGGTTCGCGCTGCCTGCAGGACTGGCAGCCGAGCACCTGCTCGATACCGAGGCCCGTGGGTGGGTCACCCACACCGACTTTGCCGGGGACAGCGGCTGGTCCCTGACCGAAACCGGGAAGGTTCACGGCGAGCGACTGCTCGCCGCCGAGCTCGACCGGTGCGGCACCCGCGCCGTGGTGGTGCAGGTGCACCGGGACTTCCTGCCGCACAACGTCGCCGTGGCGGACGCGTGCACCGCCTGGCAGCTGGCCGAGATGGGCGTCGGCGAGGCGACCGTGACCATCGACGCGACGATCACCCGCCTGGCGACCGCGGCGCACGCCCTGGGCGAACTCGAGGCGCGCCTGGTCGCGGGCATGGACCGGTTCGCCGGCTATCACCAGCGGTTCGCCGGCGCCGTCGAGCGAGCGGGCACCGATCCGGGCTGGATCACGGCAAACGACCGCAACTCCTGCCACCGCGTCTGGTTCGAGTTCCACGAGGACCTCGTCGCTTCCCTCGGCCTGGCCCGATGACAGGCCTAGTCTCAACTCATGGGCCTGCGACTGCGCGACAGCATCGGACGTCAGCTACGCGAGCTTCGCTACGAGCCGACGGCGAAGCGGATCCGTGCCGTGCTGAACGGGACCACGGTGGTCGACAGTGACCGTGCGGTCCTGGTCTGGGAACCGCGGCGCGTCGTTCCCACGTACGCGGTGCCGGCGGAGGACATCGACGCGGAGTTGTCGCCGGAGCCAACGGGTTCGGTGGCTGCGGAGGGGACCGGCGACGTCGGCTTCGCCCTGCCGGACGTGACGACGATGCCGGTACTCGATCCGCGGGTGCCGTTCTCGGTGCACAGCACGGAGGGCGAATCCGTCGCGCTCCGTACCGCCGGCGCAGGGAACGCCCTGGGGTTCCGGCCCGGAGACGAGGACCTGGCCGGGTACGTGGTTCTCGATTTCGACGGCTTCGACCGCTGGCTGGAGGAGGACGACGAGATCGTCGGTCATCCGCACGACCCGTTCCAGCGCATCGACGTTCGCCGCACGTCCCGCCACATCCGGGTGATGCTGGGCGACACGCTCCTCGCCGACACTCGGCGGGCGAAAATGCTGTTCGAAACACTGCTGCCGGTCCGCTACTACCTGCCGCCCGACGACGTCGTCGCGGAACTGCAGCCGAGTGCGACGACGTCGTACTGCGCCTACAAGGGCGAGGCCGCCTACCGGTCCGCGGTCACCGCAGGCGGAGTGCTCCACGACATCGCGTGGCGGTACGACGAGCCCCTCGTCGACGCGTCGGAAGTTCGGGGGCTCGTGGCCTTTTTCGACGAGCGGCTCGATCTGGTCGTCGACGGTGTGGCCCGGCCTCGGCCGGTGACTCCCTGGTCCTAGTGCTCCTCGCCGGCGCCGGTGTCGGCGCGCCCGAGGACGATCTCGAGCGCCCGGGCCTCGTGCGCGTGTCCGAGCAATTCGTATCCGACGACCGTGACGATCGGCGCCAGCATCACCACGATCAGACACCATGCCATCGACACACCCTGCGCCGCCAGCACCAGCGCGAGCGCGATCGTGGCCGCGGTCAGGACGAGGAGCAGGACATGGAACGGGTCGGGCACCCGCAGCAGGTACGTGTACAGCGCGTAGACGCCGGCGAGGAAGATCGCGACGGGCGCGGCGACGGAGAGCACCGTTGCCGTCGCGCCGATGTGGGAGGCGTGTTCGATGTAGTACGCCGCCACGTGTAGTCCGGCTCCCACCGCGGCCAGCGACGCGAAGAGCGCGATGTGGCTGTAACCCCAGACGAACGACCGGTTGCGGTACACCGCGAGCACCTCGGCCGACGGCAGGATGTAGTACACCCACCACAGTCCGAACGTGAGTCCGATGCCTGCGACCGTGACGAGTATCGCGTCGAGTGTCCAGCCCTGGTGTTCGACCACGGCGGACAGGGACGCCACGGTGCCGATCACACCCTCGCCGAGGGTGATGATGACGAGCAGGCCGTGACGCTCGACGATGTGGTGTGCGTGCCAGGGTGTTCCGCCCCGGTACCGTTCGGCGATGACGGGGCTGGTCAGCTCGACGAGGATGAGGATCGCGCCGAAGCCGAACGCGTACTCGACGGTGAGGGGAGCGATCACCAAGGCGACCCAGCCGATCTGCGCGATGACGAGCGTCGTGGCGTACGTCAGTGACGCGGGACGGTGCTCGGGGTCGTGTTTGGCGGCGCGCAGCCATTGGAACACCATGGCGACGCGCACGACGATGTACCCGGACACCATCACGGAATTGTCGAGCTCGACGCCGCGGTCGATGGACGCGAACATCGGCGGCATGCCCAGCGCCAGGATGACGACGCCGATCATCTGGACCATGGTGGTGACCCGGTAGATCCAGTCGTCGGTGTCGTAGGCCGACGCGAACCAGGAGAAGTTGATCCACGCCCAGATGATCGAGAACATCGCGAACGCGAATCCCGCCAGCCCGGCGGCGACGTGCCCTTCGGCGACGAGGTGCGCGAACTGCTCGCCCGCGACGCCGAACGCGACGACGAACGTCAGGTCGAACAGCAACTCCAACGGCGTTGCCGCACGGTGTTCCTCGTGCGGATCACGCCCGACCATCTTGTGGACCCGATGGGCGAGGCTCCTGCTGTTCGGTGCCGGTGTTCCGGGCGCGTTCACGGCGGTCCGCTACGGAGTTCCCTGGTCTGCCTGCACCACGAGGTCCGCGACCGCGCCGGGCTGGGACACCAGGACGGCGTGCGACGCGGAAACTTCCGTGATCCGGGCTCCCGCGCGTGTGGCCATGAACCGCTCCGCGGCCGCCGGAATCACGCGATCGTTCTGAGCGACCATGGCCCAGCTGGGTGTCGACGCCCACGACGGATCGGCGGTCGGCTCGAGGTTCGCGACGAGCGCGGCCGACTTCTGGTGTGCGATCATGTCGGCCACCGTGGCGTCCGGGACGTCCTGGGCGAACACCTCGTGGAATCGGCCGGGGTCGATGTAACCGTCGAGATTTCTCTCGGCGATTCCGGTGGGATCGTTCTCGATGACCTTCACCTGAAGCACCGGCGGGAGCAGTTGGCTGCCGGGGAACCGGATCGGATCGAGGTTCAGCATGACCGGCTCGCCTTGCGCCGGGGCGAAGGCCGCCACGTAGACGAGGGCCTCGACGTTCGGCGAATGCACATTGGTGATGACCGCGCCGCCGTACGAGTGACCGACGAGCACCACCGGCCCCGGGATGTCCGCGAGCACCTTCTCGATGGCGGCGGAGTCGTATGCCGGTCCGCGCAACGGGTTGTCGGGGACCACGACTTCGTATCCTCGGCCGCGCAGTTCCGCGGCCACCGCATCCCAGCTGGTCGTGTCGGCGAACGCGCCGTGGACCAGCACCACCGTCGGCAGATCCTGGGCGAGGGCCGGTCCGGCCCCCACGGTCAGCGTGCCGGCAGCCGCGATCGCGCACGCGGCAACGGCGGTTCGAAGTCGAAGAAGTCGCATCACTCGTCTCCCGAGTCAGGAAAGAACACAGTGCTTAGGGGTGAAGGGGCCTGCGCGCCAGGTGTAGTCGTGCGACGACAGGCATCGCCATACGAGAGCAACGCCGTGGCCTGGCCCTTCGTCGCTGAGATTACTCGCCTGCAGCGCGGTCGGCATCATTTCGGCTAGCGTGATCGGAGGGGGATGTTCCGCTCGTCCGTGCACGCTCCGCCGTCGTCAGGAGGAACCCCGTGGATCTTGCCTTACGTGGCACCGTCGCCGTGGTCACCGGAGCCAGCAAGGGCATCGGGCTCGCCATCACCCGGGCGCTCGCCGCGGAAGGCGCGTTCGTGGTGGCGGGGGCCCGTTCGCCCAGCCCCGAACTGGAAGAACTCGTCCGCAGCGGAACGGTGGAGGCGGTGAGCGTCGACTTGTCGACCCCCACCGGTCCGGGCGAACTCGTCGCCGCCGCCACTGCTCGGGGCAGTCTCGGCATCGTCGTCAACAACGTCGGCGCCGCCCACCCGAGACTGACCGGGTTCCTCGACGTGACCGACGAAGACTGGATCACGACGATGAATCTCAACCTGATGTCGGCGGTGCGGACGATCCGCGCCGCCCTGCCCACGATGATCGCGGCGGGCCGGGGAAGCATCGTGACCACGAGTTCGGTCAACAGTTTCCTGCCCGACCCCACCGTCATCGACTACTGCGCGTCCAAGGCCGCGCTCACCAACTTCTCGAAGGCCCTGTCGAAAGAGTTGGGACCCTTGGGTATTCGGGTGAACACCGTCAGCCCCGGTCCGGTGTCGACCGCCCTGTGGCTCGGCGACGACGGGGTCGCCGCGACGGTGGCGCGCGCCGCAGGCGGTGACCCGGAGGCAGTGGCGGAGCGTGTCGCGGAGCAGGCGGTCACGGGCCGGTTCACCCGCCCGGACGAGGTGGCGGATCTCGTCGTGTTCCTCGCGAGCGACCGGGCGGGCAATGTGACGGGCTCCGATTTCGTGATCGACGGCGGACTCGTCACCACCCTCTGACGTCCGCGGCTACCGGCGGCCCAGAAGTTTCCGCATACCCTCGGCTGCCCCGCGCACGAGTGCGTCGCGGGGGAAACCGCTGCGCTTGCGCGCCGCGTCGTAGTTGCCGCCCGCCACCCAGACCGGGCCGTCGGCGATGTGCGCGATCCCCTCCCGGGCAACGTCTTCGGGTTCGGCGACCTTCATCCCGGGAAGATTGAAGTTCAGGCCCGCCCGGACCATCGCCGGCGTGCGGGTGACGCCGAGGACCAGTTCGACCACGTGGACGCCGAACGGCGCGAGCTCGAGCCAGAGGCTTTCGGCGAAGATCCGGCCGAACGCCTTGGATGCGGCGTAGATGCTCTGGTCTTCCGAACCCAGGTACCCGGCCAGCGAACCGACCAGCACGATGCCGCCCCGGCCGCGGTCCTTCATCCTCGCGCCGAAATGCTGCGAAAGGTGCAGCTGCGAGGTGATGTTCAGGTCGATGACGCGCTGGAAGCCGGTGAGGTCGCCGCTGACGAACTCGTGTCCGTAACTGTTGGCCCCGGCGTTGAAGATCAGCAACCCGACCTCGACGTCGTCGGTGGCCGTGCGGATCCGGTCGAGGGCGTCCGGATCGAGGAGATCGAGCGCGAGTGTGCGCACCAGGACGCCGTGGGCGCGGACCGTGGCCGCGGTCTCCTCGAGCGGCCCGGGCTTACGGGCGATCAGCACGAGGTTGATCCCCGCGCGGCCCAGTGCCTCGGCGAAACTCGCGCCCACACCTTCGGAGCCGCCTGCGATCACGGCCCACGGACCGTAGTGCTCGGTGTCGATCATGTTGTGTCCTTCCGGAAAACGTTCAGTGGGCGACGACAGGGGTCGGGACGGGGGCGGGATCGCGCACCGGGACGACGCCCGCTTCCGCGGCTCGGGTGATCGACACCGTCAGCGCCGAACACCCTTTCCGGGGAGCGCCGGGGCGCCCCGGCCCCGCGCTGCCGATCTCGCGGCACCGGGCGCGGGCCGCGTCGTCCCACTGAACGGAAGTGTGTTCCCAGCTGTTCTTCTGGACCAGCACGCTCGCGCCGCACTCAGTGCACTGCAGTGGCTGCATCTTCGCGTACCTTCCGGGCGAGATTCTCTTCGACTTCCCTCTTCCACGACTCCACGGGGCGGGTGGTGTCGAGTTCGAACTCGAACCGCTCGGTCATCTGCGGGGTCACCGCGGCGACGTCGACGTAGAACTGCTCGTACCAGCGTCGCAACTGGTAGACCGGGCCGTCCTCCTCGCACAGCAGCGGGTTCTCGATGCGGGTCTTGTTCTTCCAGATCTCGATGTCCTGTTCGAAACCCTTCGCGATGAACGTGCCGAAGTTCTTCGCCATCTCGGTGGCCGCGTCGCCTTCGAGGTCCTTCGACTTCTTGACGATGATGCCGTACTGCAGCACGAACTTGTCGGCGCTGACGGGGTAGTGGCAGTTGATCAGCACGGAGTCGACGTCGTGCGTCTCGTACTGGTACGTCAGGTCGTCGACCATGAACGACGGGCCGAAATAGGTGGCGTCCGAGCGGCTTCCGACCATCTTGGGCTGACCCGACGCGCGCGGGCGCATGTCGTCGCGGGCCTGCCCGCGCATGAACTGGCTGGCGACGTGGCCCTCGAAGACGTTCTTGAAGTACGTGGGGAACGAGTAGTGCACGTAGAAGAAGTGCGCCATGTCGACGATGTTGTCGACCACCTCGCGGCAGTTGGTGTCGACCGTGGTCCGATACCAGACCCAGTCCGTCCATTCGTCGTCGAGCGCGCCGTCGATGCGGGGAATCGTGACGTCCGCGGGCGGCGGATTGCCCTCCGGATCGTTCCACACGAACAACATCCCGTCCTGGTCGAGCGCGTGCCACGACCGGGTCCGGGCGAGCGGCGGCACCCGGCGCGCGTACGGAATCTTCTTGCACCGGCCGTTGCTTCCCCACCTCCAGTCGTGGAACGGGCACGCCACCTCGTCGCCCTTGACCGTGCCCTGGCTGAGGTCGCCGCCCATGTGTCGGCAGTAGCCGTCGAGCACGGCGAGATCACCCGCAGTGTCGGCGAAGACGACGAGCTTGGTGCCGAACGCTTCGACGGAGTGGGGCTTGCCGTCCTTGAAAGCGTCGGACAATCCGATGCAGTGCCATCCACGGGCGAATCGGGTGGGCGCTGCGCCGGCGTCGATTTCGCGTACCTCGACTGTCTCGGACTGTTGGGTGGTCACGATGCGTCCCGTCCTCTCCTGGGCTTGTGCGGTGCCCTGCACGCTAAGTGAGCGTGGACGGCCCGCATGACGTGGTCCCACTGGACGGGACCGGGCGGTGGGGCGGCGTTTCCCGTTGAGCGAGATGCCTGTCCACGCGCGGGGGTGATCGCCCTACCCTCCGACAGATGACGAACGAGGTCCTGAGATCGATCCGCGGCCTGCTGCCGATGATCGCGGAACGCGCGGACAAGGTCGACGAGTCGCGGCGGGTGTCCGAACAGGTGATCCGTGAGCTCGGCGACGCCGGATTGTTCAAGATGCTGCAGCCCAGGCGGTACGGCGGCACGGAAAGCAATCCGGTGCACTTCTACGAGGTGGTGCGCGCCGTGTCCGGTGTGTGCGGCTCGACGGGCTGGCTGGCGTCCGTGCTCGGGGTGCACCCGTGGCACCTGGCCCTGTTCGACGACCGGGCGCAAAATGACGTGTGGGGCCACGACGATTCGGTGCTCATGTCGTCCGCCTACGCACCCGTCGGGCGGCTCGTCCCCGTCGAGGGCGGCTACCGGCTGACGGGGGACTGGCATTTCTCCTCGGGCTGCGAGCACGCGTCGTGGGCGCTGCTCGGCGCGATGGTGGTCGGGACCGAGGGCCGCCCGGTCGATTTCATGACCGCGCTGGTGCCGCGGTCGGACTACCGCATCCACGACGTGTGGGACGTGGTGGGGATGCGCGGCACGGCCAGCAACGAGATCAGTGCCGAGGACGTGTTCGTTCCCGACTACCGGATCAAGAGGAATTACGAGACGGCGCAACTGCGCGGACCCGGACAGAAGGTGAACCGGGGGCCGCTGTACCGGCTGCCGTTCGCCACACTCTTCACGACCGCCGTCGCGGCGCCCGGGGTCGGCATCGTCGCGGGATGCTACGAACGCTATCTGACGTTCATGCGGGAACGAGTGCGGCTCAGCCTCGGTGGCGGAAGATTCGTCGACGACCAGTTCGCCCAGGTCGCGGTGGCCCGGGCGTCGTCCGAGATCGACGCCGCGATACTGCAGATGGATCGCAACGTGCGTGAACTGTGGGAACTGGCCGAGGCCGGGGAGGAACTCCCCATGGGTCTGCGCCTGCGGGTGCGCCGCGATCAGGTTCGCGCGACCGAGCGAGCCCTCGACGCGATCGACCTGCTGTTCAAGACCGCCGGCGGAAGTTCGCTGTCGCGCGGCAACGCGATCGAACGGTCGTGGCGCGACGCCCACGCGGGCAGCGTGCACGTGGCCAACGAGCCCGAACGCGCCCTCGCCCTGTTCGGCAGGGGCGCGTTCGGACTCCCGGTGGAGGACAACCTCGTGTAGTCAGCTCCGCATGTGCTGAACTGCCCGGTAGGAGAAGACCATCGCGGTGCCGAGCGGCACTCCGGGACCGGGGTAGAACCGGCCGCTGAGCGATGCGCTGGTGTTGCCCGCCGCATACAGTCCGTCGATGGGCGTGCCGTCGGCGCGCAGGACGCGGGCGTCGGCGTCGGTCCGGACCCCGCCCTTGGTGCCGAGATCGCTGAGCACGATGCGGGCCGCGTGGAACGGGCCCTGCGACACCGGGCTCAGTGCCGGGTTCGGTGGCGCGTCCGCACCCGTGCCCGGAGGGCAGAAGAAGTTGTCGTACGGGTCCTCTCCCCGGTGGAAGGCCTCGTCGACGCCATGCTTGGCGAAGTCGTTGAACTGTTCGACGGTGCGGCGCAGACCGTCTGCGGGGACGTCGATCTTCTCCGCGAGTTCCTCGATCGTGTCGGCCGAGACCCAGGTGCCCGCCGCGTGATGCTTCTCGGCGGAGATGTTCGGAATGGAGATGGCAGGCAACACGGGCCCGCCCTCCTTCGAGTCGAACACGAGATACGAACTGCTGCTGCCGTGCTCGATCATCGCTCGGCCGAACTGGTCGTACGGCAGCGATTCGTTGAGGTACCGCTCTCCGGACGTGTCGACGAGAATGCCGCCGCGCACGCCCACCATGAAAGCGCCGGAGCCGTCCGGAAGTTCGACCCCGGGGCACCACCACGCCTCGTCGAGGAGTGCGGTGTCCGCGCCGATCTCCACCGCCGCCCGCAGGAGGTCGCCGGTGTTCGCGCCGCGCGGGCCCATGCTCCAGTCCGCCCGGCCCGGTGTTCCGTTCTCGGTGCGCAGGGCCGCGTTGCCCTCGATCCCGCCTGCCGCGAGCAGCACGCCGCGCGTCGCCCGGATGCGGGCGGTCTGACCGGCGGCGTTGGTCGCCTCGACGCCGACGACCCGTCCGTCCTCGACGATCAGCGAGCGCGCGGCGGTCTCGGTGCGCAGTTCCGCGTGCCCGGTGCCGTGCAGAGCCATGAGAAGGCGGCCGATCAGGGCGCGGCCACCGTTCAGTGTGCCCTCCGGATGCGGTTCCCCGGCCCGGTCGACGTCGGCCTCGGGCCGGATGACCTCGCGCAGGTCCCCGATCTCGTCGCTCGGCAGGTCGAGCGGGTTGATCGCGCGACCGTAGTCCATCCGGCCGGGTGCCCTGTAGTAGTCGGGGAACGCCCGCCACTCGAACTCGATGTGGGGATCGCGTTCGAGAAGGTCGACGACCTCGGGCGCGGTGGCGACGTACGCCTCCTGACGGTCGATCTCCTCGTCGCCCACCACTGCGCGCAGGTACGTGCGCGCCTTGTCCGTGGAGTCGCCGATGCCGGCGCGCTCCTGCACGGCGGTACCCGGCAGCCACACCGCGGCGCCGGAGTACGCGGACGTGCCGCCGAACAGTGGGGTCTTCTCGAGGACGAGGGTGCGCAATCCCTGCGAAGCGGCCGTGTATGCGCCGGTCAGCGCACCGCCCCCCGAACCGACCACCAGCACGTCGCACTCGGTTGTCCAGTCCTGCATCGTCGTTTCCTCCGTTGATGGTCTGTGGAGACTGGCGGTCCAGTCGTGGGGTTCACGCAATCGCATCCGGGCGACCTGCGGCACGCGCGGTCCCACTCACCGGACGAAATTCGATGGTTTCCCGATCCGATGCGAGAATCGACACCGGATCCGGGGCTGTGTGCGGAGTGAAGGGGGATCGAGGGTGCCGAGAATCGCCGAAGTGCGGGACGCTGCCGAACCGAGTTCGGAGGAACAGCGGGCCCGCCACGTCCGCATGCTCGAGGCCGCCATCGAACTGGCCACCGAGAAGGAACTCGCCCGGGTCCAGATGCACGAGGTGGCCAAACGTGCCGGCGTCGCGATCGGGACGCTGTACCGGTACTTTCCGTCGAAGACGCATCTGTTCGTCGCGGTGATGGTCGATCAGATCGACCGGATGGGTGCCGGGTTCAAGAAGAGTGCGCCCCCTGGCGAATCGCCGCAGGATGCGGTGTACAACGTGCTGGTCCGCGCCACCCGCGGGCTGTTGCGCCGGCCCGCATTGTCCACCGCGATGATCCAGTCCACGAGCACCGCCAACGTCGCGTCCGTGCCGGACGCGGGGAAGGTCGACCGGGCATTCCGGCAGATCATGCTGGACGCCGCCGGGATCGAACATCCGACGGAGGAAGACCTCACGGCGCTGCGCCTGCTGGTGCAGCTGTGGTTCGGCGTCATCCAGTCCTGCCTCAACGGCCGGGTCTCGATTCCCGATGCCGAGTCCGACATCCGTAGGGCGTGTGACCTGCTGCTGGTCAACCTGTCGCATCGCTGACAGATCGCCGGCGTCGGGCCGCCTCCCGCCGACCTCGACGTGAAATTCATTCCTGACTCCTGAGCTGTGCGGAGAACTATTTCGCATGGCGAAGGGCATTGATGTCTCCTCAAAAGTAGAATACATTTCAAAAATGAGCCGCGGACGCGTCCGCGTGCCGGAAGAACTCAAGGAGCGGAACATGGGCAACGCCGTCATCGTCGACGCGGCACGGACACCGATCGGGCGCCGGCGCGGGGCACTGTCCGGACTGCACCCGGCCGAACTACTCGGCGCCGCACAGCGGGGTGTCCTCGAACGGGCCGGTGTCGCCCCGGCGGACATCGGGCAGATCGTCGGCGGATGCGTCACCCAGGCCGGTGAGCAGTCCAACAACGTGACCCGGCAGGCGTGGCTGCACGCGGGACTGCCGTACGCGACGGCGGCCACGTCGCTCGACTGCGCCTGCGGATCTTCCCAGCAGGCCGTACACGTCGTGGCGGGTCTCATCGCGTCCGGCCAGATCTCCGCCGGAATCGGGTGCGGTGTCGAGGCGATGAGCCGGGTGTTCCTCGGCCAGGCCGTCACGACGGAGACCGGCAACCCCTACCCCGACGACTGGGCGATCGACATGGGCGACCAGTTCACGTCCGCCCAGCGGATCGCCGACCTCCGCGGGCTCGGGCGCGGCGACGTCGACGCGTTCGGGCTCGAGTCGCAGCGACGCGCCGCCCAGGCCTGGGCGGACGGACGGTTCGACCGCGAGATCGTTCCCGTCACCGCTCCCGTCGTGGACAAGTCCGGCGCACCCACCGGTGAACTTGCGGTGGTCACCCAGGACGGGGGACTGCGCGAGACGACCGCGGAGGCCCTGTCGGCCCTGAAGCCCGTGATCGACGGCCACATCCACACCGCGGGCAACTCGTCCCAGATCAGCGACGGCGCCGCCGCCGTCCTGCTCATGGACGGCGGCCGTGCCCGCGAACTCGGATTGCGGCCGCGCGCGAGGATTCTCGCGTCCGGCATGGTCGGCTCCGACCCGTACTACCACCTCGACGGGCCGATCGAGTCGACGCGCATGGTCCTCGAACGCGCCGGAATGTCTTTGGGCGACATCGATCTCGTCGAGATCAACGAGGCGTTCGCGTCCGTCGTGCTGTCGTGGGCGCAGGTGCACGGAGCCGACATGTCGAAGGTGAACGTCAACGGCGGCGCCATCGCCCTCGGACATCCGGTGGGCTCCACCGGGGCCCGGCTGATCACGACCGCCCTGCACGAACTGGAGCGCTCCGACACCTCCACCGCGCTGGTCACGATGTGCGCGGGCGGCGCGCTGTCCACCGCAACCATCATCGAACGCATCTGACCCGAACGATCGACGAGGCCGACATGACAATGGGATTGACCGAAGAAGAGCGCGACCTGCGTGACTCGGTGCGAGGCTGGGCCACACGGACCGTGACCCCGGCCGTGCTCCGGGAGGCCGTCGAGGCCAAGACCGAGCAACGACCGCTGTTCTGGAAGTCGTTGGCGGAACTGGGCGTACTGGGACTCCACCTGCCCGAGGATGTGGGCGGGGCGGGGTGTGGACTGGTGGAATTGGCAGTGGTCGCCGAGGAACTGGGCCGGGTCCTGCTGCCCGGTCCCTTCCTCCCGACCGTGCTGCTCGGCGCCGTCCTGCACGAGTCCGGGCGCACGGGTGAGCTCTCCGGGCTGGCCGACGGTTCGGCCCTCGGCGCGGTGGCCCTGCAGCCGGGTTCGCTGCGTCTCGTCCGGGACGGCGGAGTGGTGACGCTGGACGGTGAGTCCGGGTACGTCCTCGGCGGGCAGGTGGGCGACCTGTTCCTGCTCGCGGCGAGAGACGGCGACGAGACCGCGTTCGTGGCGCTCGCCCGCGGCCGGCTCGACGTGACCGACCTGCCCAGCCACGATGTGGTGCGCCGCAACGCGACCGCTTCGGTGAACGCCCTCGAGATCGCCGAAGCCGATGTCCTGCAGATGGATTCGCAGCGCGTTCTCGATCTGGCGGCCACCTTGTTCGCCGCCGAGGCCTCGGGTGTCGCCGACTGGGCGGTCACCACCGCCGCCGACTACGCCAAGGTGCGCCACCAGTTCGGCCGCCCCATCGGCCAGTTCCAGGGGGTGAAACACCGGGTCGCCCGTATGCTCTGCCTCGCCGAACAGGCCCGCGTCTGTGCGTGGGACGCGGCCCGTGCGATGAATCCCGGAAGCAGTGCCAGGGCCGCGACGGCTGCGCCGCGATGCAGTGCGGCGGAGGCGTCACTCGCGGCCGCGGTCGCCGGAGCCACCGCACCCGACGCGGCGTTCGCCGTCACCAAGGACTGCATCCAGGTGCTCGGGGGAATCGGCTACACCTGGGAACACGACGCCCACCTGTACCTGCGCCGGGCGCAGTCGCTGCGGATCCTGCTCGGGTCCACCGCATCGTGGCGGCGGCGCGTGGCCCGCGCGACCCTGGGCGGGGCCCGCCGGGTGCTCGGCATCGACCTGCCTCCGGACGCCGATAGCATCCGCGCCGGCGTGCTCGCAGAACTCACGGACGCGGCCGCATTGGACGAGCCGGAGCGCAGGACGTACCTGGCCGAGAAGGGCTACACCGCACCGCACCTCCCCGCGCCGTGGGGCAGGGGAGCGGGCGCCGTGGAACAACTCGTGATCGCGGAGGAACTGCGCGCGGCCGCGCTGAAGCCCCACGACATGATCATCGGCAACTGGGTGGTGCCCACGCTCATCGCGCACGGCAGCGACGAACAGTTGCGGCGCTTCGTGCCCCCGTCGCTGCGCGGCGACCTCGTCTGGTGCCAGCTGTTCTCCGAACCCGGCGCCGGATCGGACCTCGCCGGCCTGACCACCCGGGCCACCAAGGTGGACGGCGGCTGGGTGCTGCGGGGGCAGAAGGTGTGGACGTCGATGGCCCGGGACGCGGACTGGGGTATCTGCCTCGCCCGCACAGATGCCTCGGTGCCCAAACACAAGGGGGTGTCGTACTTCCTGATCGACATGAGGGGCAGCGACGGCCTCGACATCCGGCCGCTGCGCGAGATCACCGGCGAGGCACTGTTCAACGAGGTGTTCCTCGACGACGTGTTCGTCCCGGACGAACTCCTCGTGGGCGAACCGGGCGACGGCTGGAAGCTCGCCCGCACGACCCTCGCCAACGAACGGGTATCGCTGTCGCACGACTCCTCGCTGGGCTCTGGCGGCGAGGCTCTGCTGACCCTGGCCGGCGAACTGCCCGGCGGCATCGACGACGAGCAGCTGACCGTGCTCGGCAAGGTCCTCTGCGACGCACAGTCCGGCGGCCTGATGGGGCTGCGCACCACCCTGCGCTCGATCGCGGGCGGGCAACCGGGCGCCGAGTCGTCGGTCGCGAAACTGCTCGGCGTCGAACACATCCAGCAGGTGTGGGAGGTGGCGATGGACTGGGCCGGACCGCGCGCCCTGCTCGGCGACCGGCCCCGCACCTCCGCTACGCAGATGTTCCTGAACTCGCAGTGCATGTCGATCGCGGGCGGCACCACCAACGTCCAGCTCAACATCATCGGCGAACGACTGCTGGGTCTGCCGCGTGATCCCGCGCCCGGAAAGGGAGCGTGACCTGACATGGCGATCGACGTGAAGGCCGCGCTGACCGCGGAACCGGCCGTGCGTGATGTGGCGTGGACCGAGCGTGACGTGATGCTCTACCACCTCGGACTCGGCGCCGGCGGGAACGCCCAGGACCCCGCGGAACTGCGCTGGGTGTACGAGAAGGACTTGCTGGTGCTGCCGACGTTCGCGCTCGTCGCGGGGCAGGGAATCTCGGCCGGCGACGCACCGGCGGCCGGGCTGAGCCTGCCCGGTATCGACATCGACCTCCGCAAGATCCTGCACGGCGGACAGTCGCTCACCGTGCACGCGCCCATTCCTCCGTCAGGTGGGGCCCGGGTGTCCTCGCGGGTGGCGAACGTGTGGGACAAGGGCAAGGCCGCCGTCATCGTGCTCGAACAGACGGCCACCGACTCGGGCGGGAACCCGTTGTGGACCACGGGGATGCAGATCTGGGCCCGCGATGAGGGCGGGTTCGGTGGCTCCCCGGGACCCGAGTCGGTGGCCACGGTGCCGGCCCGCGAACCCGACAAGGTGCTGGTGTCGCGCACCGGGACGGCGCAGGCCCTGCTCTACCGGCTCAGCGGCGACCTCAACCCGCTGCACGCAGACCCCGAATTCGCGGCCGCGGCCGGGTTCGAAAGGCCGATCCTGCACGGGCTCGCGTCGTACGGTGTGGTGTGCAAGGCCGTCGTCGACGGGATGCTGGACGGCGATCCCACACGACTGCGCCACTACGCGGTGCGGTTCGCGGGCTCGCTGTACCCGGGCGAGACCGTCGAGACCGCGGTCTGGCACGACGGCGACCGGCTGACCCTGCGCGCGACGTGCCCCGACCGTGACGGGCAACCGGTCCTGACCCAGGCGACGATGGAGGTGAGCGGATGAGCGTCGGTACGCACCCCACGTTCGAGAACAGCCCGTCGGGAACGGTGCTGACGTCACCGCCCGACAGTTCCGCCGTCGACCGGGCGACCGAGGCCGCCCGCCGCGTGGTCGACGCGCTGCTGCGGACCGATCGCGGCAACGCCAACCTCGACCGCGTCGCGGAAGATCTGAACAGCATCGCCGAGCACCTCGAGGAACACGCGCCCGCCGTCGCCGAGCGGCTGATCGACATGTGGAACGGCGAGGGCGTCACCCGGCACGATCCCGTCACCGGACCCGAGAACGCGCTCGCGCCGCCTGTGGTCCTCGAGGGGCTGTCCGACGGATCGGTCCGGGGCACCGTCACGCTGACCATCCCGTACCAGGGGCCGCCCGGGCACGTCCACGGCGGCGTGTCCGCGCTCCTGCTCGACCACGTCCTCGGCGTCGCCAACGCCTGGGGTGGAAAAGCCGGCATGACAGCGCAGTTGAGCACCCGCTACCACCGCCCGACGCCGCTGTTCGAACCACTCACCCTGACCGGGAAGCTGATGTCGGTCGACGGCCGCAAGATCACCACCGTCGGCGACATCCGGACCGCGGACGGCGAGGTGTGCGTCTCGGTCGAGGGACTGTTCGTCGACAAGACCGTGCCCCGCCCACGATGACCCCGATCAGGAGCAGACAATGACGTCACCCGGCCGTTTCGAGAACAAGGTCGTCTTCGTCACCGGCGCGGCGCGCGGGCAGGGCCGCGCCGAGGCCGTCCGGTTCGCGTCCGAGGGCGCCGACGTCATCGCGATCGACGCCTGCACCGAATTCGCGTCCACCGCCTATCCCGGCGCCACCCGGGACGACCTGGCCGAGACGGTCCGGCTCGTCGAATCCACCGGCCGGCGGATCGTCGCCTCCACCGCGGACGTGCGCGATTTCGACGGACTCTCGCGTGCCCTCGCCGACGGCATCGAGCAGTTGGGCCGCCTCGACGTCGTGATCGCGAACGCGGGCATCTGCTCGGGGGCGTTGTCGTGGGAGATCACCGCCGAGCAGTGGCAGGAGACGGTCGACGTCAACCTCACGGGAACGTTCCACACCGCGAAGGCGGCGGTTCCGTATCTGATCGAACAGGGGGAGGGCGGCGCCGTCGTCTTCACGAGTTCGGTGTCCGGGCTGAAGGGCACCCCGTTCACCGGGCACTACGTCGCCACCAAGCACGGCATCACCGGGCTCGCCAAGACGATGGCGAACGAACTCGGGGAGCACCGCATCCGTGTCAATACGGTGCACCCGGCGGGCGTGGACACCGGCATGAAGGTGCGCGACCTGCACCCGCTCATCGCCCGGTACGCGTCGACGCTCGGCTCCATCTACCAGAACTCACTGCCCTACCGCATCACCCAGCCGGAGGACGTCGCCGCCGTCGTCGCCTGGGTGTGTTCGGACGAGGCGAAATACATCACCGGGGCGCAGATTCCCGTCGACCTCGGCAACCTCATTCGCTGAGGTTCGCCGTCTGTGTTCGCCGAATGTCACAGTGGTGCAGTTCGACCGCACCACTGTGACATTCGGCGCTCAGCTGCCGGTGTCAGACGGCGATGTCCCGGCGGATCGTCTTGCCGGTCGCGTTGCGGGGCAACAGGTCCGTGGTGATCCGCCAGCGGGTCGGGACCTTGAAATACGACAGGCGATCCGCGGCGTACTCGCGCAGTTCCGCCTCGGTGGTCACGGCACCCGGTCGCAACACCACGACAGCCGCCACCTCCTGACCCAGATCCTCGTGGGGCGTCCCGATCACCGCGCATTCGAGCACGTCGGGGTGTTCGTCGAGGCACTGCTCGATCTCGGTGGGGTACACGTTCTCCCCGCCGCGCAGAATAAGATCCGAGCGACGTCCGGTCAGCCGCAGGCGACCGTTCTCGACGAGTCCGTAGTCGCCGGTCCGGAGCCATCGGCCCGGGGCGATCGCCGCAGCGGTGGCGGCCTCGTCCTCCCAGTAGCCGAGCATCACGAACGGGCTGCGCACGCACACCTCGCCCTCGACGCCGTCGGGCAGCCACTCCCCGTACGGGTCGCGGATCTCCATGCTCACCGTGATGATCGGACGTCCCAGAGTCCTGGGGAACTGCTCGAGTTCGGGGGCGGTGGCGACGGCGATCGCGGTACTGCACTCGGTGAGTCCGTAGCTGTCCACGAGGGCGTTCCGCGCGAACGGCACCTTCTCGCGCAGCCGTTCCTTGAACGCCACCGACGACGGTGCGGACGCCAGCGAGAACGACGTGAGCGACGACAGGTCGTACTTGTCGAGGTCGTCGTGCTCGACCAGACGGGACGCCATCGTGGGCACCGCTCCCCAGTTGGTGACCCGTTCCCGCTCGACGAGGCGGAGCACGGCGTCCACGTCGAATCCGCCCTGGTGCATGACGACCGCGCCGCCCGTCGCCAGCCGCGGAATCACCAGATTGTGCAGGCTCGCGATGTGGAACAGGGGAGAGGTCAGGAGGTAGCGAAGCGGACTCGGCATCGCCGGGTCGACGGGTCGTCCACTGAATTCGCCGACCACGGCGTCGCTGAACCGGTGGTAGTCGACGACGGCCAGAATGTTGCGCTGCGAGTGCAGCGCTCCCTTGGGTCTGCCGCTCGTGCCGCTGGTGTAGAGGATGGCGGCGGGATCGTCCTCGTCGACGTCGGTGTGCGGCATCGGGGACCCTGCGTACTTCGCGAAGATCGCGGGCAGATCCGCCTCCATCGTGAGGACCGGAAGGTCGGTGCCGACCGCGGCGAGCGTCTCGGCGCGCTTCGCGTCGGCGATCACCACAGTGGGGCGACTGTGCGTCAGCCCGTACTCGACCTCCCGCCGAACCCACCAGCCGTTCAGTCCGACGCTGATGGCGCCGAGCACCTGCGTGGCCCAGAACGCGACCACCCACTCGGGGGTGTTCGCGGCCAGGATCGCCACCCGGTCACCCTTCCGGACGCCGTGGTCCTCGCGCAGCGCCGTCGCCAGGGCCGCGACCGCGGCGGCGTGCTCCGTGTAGGACATCCGGCGGTCGGCGGTCACGAGGTAGTCGCGGTCGCCCCACCGGAGCGACGTGGTGAGGAGTTCGCCCACCGAGCGCCCGCGGTTCTTCATCACCGGCATCCGGGTGCCGAGTACCGGCTCCTCGACGAGTTCGAACCGGCCACCGGGTCCGGTGAGACGGGACATCACCTGATCCAGGTGCAACTGTGGATCTGTAGGGGCAGTCATCGGGGCGACCTTTCGTCCTCGGGCACTCGTACCGACACAAGATGGCACGCCGTGACGGGCGCCCGGACGTGGTTACCACTCAGCGAGACTGCCGCGATCCGCGACATCCCGGCGCCGTTACGTTCGACAGCGAATCGCAGCTGGAGGAACTCATATGACGATAGATCTCGACCCGCCCACAGTGAAGGTCGACCCGCTCGCCCCGGCCACACTCGGGCCGATCACCCTGCGCAATCGCGTGATCAAGGCAGCGACGTACGAGGGCCTGACCCCGAAGGGGATGGTCACCGACGAGCTCATCGAATTCCATCGGCAGCCCGCCGCCGGAGGCGTGGGCATGACGACCGTCGCGTACTGCGCGGTCGCCGCGGACGGACGCACGTCGCCCGGCCAGATCCAATGGACCGACGAGACGATGCCGGGCCTGCGGAAGCTGACCGACGCCATCCACGCCGAGGGTGCGGCAGTGTCTGCGCAGATCGGCCACGCGGGACCGGTCGCGGCTGCGAAGTACATCGGATCTCCGGCCTTGGGCCCGTCCCGTGCGTTCCGGATGACCACCCAGAACTTCTCCAAGCCGGCGTCTGCGGCAGATATCGCCCGGATCGTCGAGGCACACGCCAACGCGGCTCGCCGCGCGGTGGAGTCGGGGTTCGACGCCGTGGAGATCCATTTCGGCCACAACTACCTGATCAGCTCCTTTCTCAGCCCGAAGGTCAACAAGCGCACGGACGAATACGGCGGATGCCTGGCGAACCGCGCCCGGTTCGCGCTCGAGACCGCACGCGCCGTACGCGACGCGGTGGGGGACAGGATCGCGATCCTCGCCAAACTGAACATGGACGACGGTGTGCCCGGGGGCTTCTGGGTGGACGAGGCCATCCAGGTGGCGCAATGGCTCGAACAGGACGGTTCGCTGGACGCGCTCGAGCTCACCGCGGGCAGTTCCCTGCTGAACCCGATGTACCTGTTCAAGGGCGACGCGCCGCTCCGTGAGTTCGCCGCCGTCATGCCGCAGCCGACGAAACTGGGAATCCGGTTGGTCGGCAAGCACTTCCTGAAGGAATACCCCTACCGCGACGCCTACCTCCTCGAGGACGCCCGCCAGATCAGAGCCGCCGTGACGATGCCGCTCGTCCTACTCGGTGGCATCACCGGCAAGGCGACCATGGACCTGGCGATGGCGGAAGGATTCCAGTTCGTGGCCGTCGCACGGGCACTCCTGCGGGAACCCGACCTCGTCAACCGGATCACGGAGGAGACCCACAACCCCGGTCTGTGCATTCACTGCAACAAGTGCATGACGGCCATCTACGGTGGCACCCACTGCGTGCTCCGCGTGCCGTGAGCGTGCATACCGTGTCGACAGGAGAGATGGAGTTGGAACGCACCACGATCGCCGAGATGCTGCTGGACCGGCTGGGTGACGACAGACTGGGAGTCCGTACCCGGGAACAGGATTGGACCTGGGACGAGGTGGTACGCGAGAGTGCGGCCCGCGGGGCCGTCGCATCCTCGCTGCGGCGCGACGGACCGTTCCACGTCGGAGTCCTGCTCGAGAACACCCCCGAGTTCCTGTTCTGGCTGGGCGGCGCCGCGATCGCCGGCGCCACCGTGGTCGGCATCAATCCGACCCGTCGCGGGGCGGAACTCGAGGCCGAGATCCGGTACGTCGACTGCCAGCTGATCGTCACGGACACCGCAGGGAAGGCACAGCTCGCCGGTCTCGACCTCGGGCTGTCCGACGACCGGTTTCTGCTGGTCGACGATCCGGCCTACACCGAACTCGTCGCGTCCCATGCCGTCGAGAGTCCGGCCGGGGAGCCCGGGATCGACGCGTCGACGCTGTTCCTTCTGCTGTTCACGTCCGGCACCACCGGCACGTCGAAAGCGGTGCGGTGCAGTCAGGGCCGGCTCGCCCGGCTGGCGTACGCGAACACCGTCAAGTACGGGCACGTGCGCGAGGACGTCGACTACTGCTGCATGCCGCTGTTCCACGGCAACGCGCTGATGGCGCTGTGGGCGCCCGCACTCGCCAACGGCGCCACCGTCTGCCTGCCGCGCAAGTTCTCCGCGTCCGGATTCCTGCCCGACGTCCGGTTCTTCGGCGCCACATTCTTCACCTACGTCGGCAAGGCGCTGGCGTACCTGATGGCCACACCGGAGCAACCCGACGACCGTGACAACACTCTCGTCCGCGGTTTCGGGACCGAGGCGTCCCCGGAGGACAAGACCGAATTCGTCCGCCGGTTCGGCGCCGAACTGTACGAAGGGTACGGCTCGAGCGAAGGCGCCGGTTCGGTGACGCTCGACCCCGACGCCCCCGAGGGTGCGCTCGGCAGACCCGCGAACGAGAACATCGTCATCGTCGACCCCGACACCCGCGCGGAGAAGGCCCGGGCGCGGCTCGACGGGCACGGTCGCGTGCTCAACCCGGACGAGGCGATCGGCGAAATGGTCGACAAGGCCGGCGCGGCGCGATTCGAGGGCTACTACAAGAACGAGGACGCGATCGCGGACCGCATCCGGCACGGCTGGTACTGGACGGGCGACCTCGGGTACGTCGACGAGGCCGGCTTCATCTACTTCGCCGGCCGGAAGGGCGACTGGATCCGCGTGGACGGGGAGAACACCTCGGCGTTGATGGTGGAGCGCATTCTGCGCCGCCACCCGAAAGTGGTCGCCACCGGCGTGTACGCCGTCCCCGACCCGCGGTCGGGCGATCAGGTGATGGCGGCCGTCGAGGTGTCGGACCGCACCGATTTCGATCCGGCGGAGTTCGCCGCCTTCCTCGGCAGACAGGACGACCTGGGCACGAAGGCGGCACCCCGCTTCGTCCGGGTGTCGACGGACCTGCCGGTGACGGGATCGAACAAGGTGCTCAAACGAACGCTGCAGGAACAGCGCTGGCGTTGCGACGATCCGGTCTTCCGGTGGGTGGGACGCGGTGTTCCCGAATACCACCAGATGACCGACAGTGAGAAGGCCGCGCTGGAGCAGGAGTTCCACACGCACGGCCGGCAACGATTCCTGCACGTGTGACGGTGAGGGTGACATGAAACTGGGTGTGGTGGTTCCCGTCGAGCTGGGACGGGCGGGCGAGCCCGAGTGGATACTCGAATTCGCGAGGGCTGCGGAATCACTCGGATTCGACGAGATCTCCGCCGTCGAGCACTCGGTCGTCATCGCGGACACGGCGAGTGCCTATCCGTACTCGCCCACCGGGAAGTCGCACCTGCCCGACGACTGCAGTCTGCCGGACCCGCTGGAACTGCTGTCGTTCGTCGCCGGCGCCACGACGACCCTGGGTCTCGCGACGGGCGTGCTGGTCCTGCCCAACCACCATCCGGTGGTGCTGGCGAAGCGTCTCGCCACCCTGGACCGGCTGTCCGCGGGACGCCTCCGTGTCTGCCTCGGTCTCGGCTGGATGCGTGAGGAGATCGAGGCCTGCGGAGGTGATTTCGACCGGCGCGGCGCGGTCGCCGACGAGGCGATCGCGGTGATGCGGGCGCTGTGGTCGGGTACCGGCGCCGTCGACTTCGCGGGCGAACACTTCTCCTTCCGCGGCGCCCAGAGCTGGCCCAAACCCCACCGGAATTCGGGAGTGCCGCTCTACATCGGCGGTCACAGCCCAGCGGCCACACGGCGGGCAGGGCGGCTGGGCAACGGATTCCAGCCGCTCGGCCTGGCCGGCGACGACCTGGACCGGGCGATCGCCCGGATGCGGGCTGCGGCAGCGGACGCCGGCCGCGATCCCGCCGACGTCGACCTCGTGCTGGGGGCGACGCTGCCGCGGCTGGACGAGGCCAAGCTCGACCGGTCCCGGGACCTGGGTGCGAGTCGGCTCGTGCTGTCGGCGTCCCGACACGCGCAGTCCCTCGGCCAGGTCATCGACGAGATGGCCGCCTGCTCGGCGCGGTTGGGCCTCAGTCCGGCACGGTGACCGGCACGTCCTCGCTGAAGTCGACGATCAGTTCGCGCCGGGAGAACTGCCAGCCGGTGTCGCCGAGCACGTACCGGTCGTGGTAGCGCAACGCGATCCGGTTGTCGCGGAAGCCGTTTCGGCCGGCGTAGACATGGTGCGCCGTGCAGTACGTCTCGCCCGACGCCGTCGACCCGTCCACGTCGATCACCTGCTGGTGCACGACGTGCCGGGTGGATTGCAGATGCGAGACGGCGTCCACGACGGCGGACGCGAGCACGCCGCTGCCGCGGAGTTCCGTTGCCGCGCCGGTGCCCGTCAACGCGGGCGGGAGGACGAACGTCGCGTCGGAGTCGAACAACGCCGCGAGCGTTGCCGCCTCGCGCCGGTCGACGGCCCGCGCGTAGCGGGCGGTGAGTTCGGTGAGAGCGAATCCGGTGGCCATTCCACCATTCCAGCGGACGTCCGGCATCGGCGACAGCCACCTCCCGCTGACCGAGACATCGGCACCGAGGCGTGGGAGTGCTGGTTAGCGTCCAGAACACCCGTGGCGACAGCCACGCACAGGTTTGAGGAGAACGCCGATGGATGTGAGGGAATCGCCCGGGCAACGGGAACTCCGGCGGGAGTTGCGCGCCTACTTCGCGGCGCTGCTGCCGGAGGAGACGCGGCGGATCGCGGGTGAGGAGGGTGTGGGCGGAGAACACTTCCGCGACATCGTGCGGCTGCTGGGCAAGGACGGCTGGCTGGGTGCCGGCTGGCCGGTGGAGTACGGCGGGCAGGGACGGTCGATCGAAGACCAGTTCGTGTTCTTCGACGAGGTGCAACGGGCCGGGTTGCCGTTCCCGTTCGTCACCGTCAACACGGTCGGCCCCACCTTGATGAAGTACGGCACCGAGGAGCAGAAGGCGCGGTTCCTTCCGGGCATCCTGGCCGGCGACATCGTCTTCGCCATCGGGTACACCGAACCGGAAGCCGGTACCGACCTCGCGTCGCTGCAGACCCGGGCCGTGCGCGACGGGGACACGTGGGTTGTCGACGGCAACAAGATCTTCACCAGTGGCGCCAACACGGCCGACTATGTGTGGCTGGCGTGCCGCACCGATGCGGACGCACCCAAGCACAAGGGCATCTCGATCCTCATCGTCCCCACCGACGATCCCGGCTTCAGCTGGTCGCCGATCCACACCGTGGGCGGGCTGACGGTCACGTCGACCTACTACACCGGGATCCGGGTCGGCGATCAGGACGTCGTGGGTGACGTCGACGGTGGCTGGCAGCTGATCACCGCTCAGCTCAATCACGAACGCATCGGGCTCGCCGCGCTCGGCGGACGCACGCTCGGCCTGTGGCACCAGGTCCTCGACTGGGCCGGACGGAACGGTGCACTCGACATCCCGTGGGTGCAGATGGACTTCGCGCGCACTCACGCGAAGCTCGAGGCGATGCGACTGCTGAACTGGAAGATGACCGCCGCGGTCGCGCGGGATGCGTTGTCGGGTGCCGACGCCGGTGCCACCAAGACGTACGGCACCGAAACCCACGTCGACGTCTATCGCACGCTGCTCGGGATCCTCGGTGCCGCCGGACGGCTGCGTCCGGGCTCGCCGGGCGCGATTCTCGCCGGCCAGATCGAACAGATCTCCCGGCAGAGCGTGGTGAACACGTTCGGCGGCGGCGTCAACGAGGTGCTCCGCGACATGGTCGGCACCCTCGGCCTCGGACTCGCCCGCGAGAAGAGGGTGAAATGAGCGAACTCCTCACCCGGCTGCGCGCCTTCGAGGGACGGACGATCGTCCCGGCCACCTGGGGTCCCGACCCGGTGAACACTCCCATGATCCGGCACTGGGCCGAGGCGATGGGTGACACGAGCCCGGTCTACCTCGACGACGACGCCGCACGCGCCACCGGCCGCGGCGGCGCCGTCGCGCCTGCGCAGATGCTGCAGGTGTGGACGATGCGCACATTCGCCGACACGATGTCCAGCGCCGACCCGTCACCCGTCTGGACGGAACTGATCGCCACACTCGACGAGGCGGGATTCACGTCCGTCGTCGCCACCGATTCCGACCAGGAATTCTTCGCAGAACTGCGTCCCGGCGACCGGGTGAGCACGACCGAGGTCGTCGAGTCCGTCTCCGCGGAGAAACGGACAGGTCTCGGCGCAGGACATTTCGTCACCACCCTCAAGACGTACCGCAACGGTGACGGCGAGATCGTCGGCACCCAGCGGTGGCGGACACTCCGATTCCGGCCCGCCGAACGCCCGGCCACGCGCGCGCTGCGCCCGCGGCCCGCCCTCGACGACGACAACGCGTTCTGGTTCGCGGCCGCCCGCGAGCACCGCCTCGTCATCCAGCGGTGCACGAACTGCGGTGTGCTGAGGCACCCGACCGGACCGATGTGCGGGGAGTGCCGCTCCACCGAATGGGACACCGTCGACGCGTCGGGGCGGGGCACCGTCTACACGTTCGTCGTCAACCACCACCCGAAGATCGACGCCTTCGACTACCCACTGATCGTCGCGGTGATCGAACTCGCGGAGGGCACCCGCCTGATCGCCAACATGACGGGTGTCGAACCCGAACACGTGCACATCGGAATGCCCGTGGAACTGGACTGGATCGACGCAGACCCGGAACTCACACTTCCCGCATTCCGGCCCGCAGTATCGGAGGAACACTGATGGACTTCACATTCGGCGAGGAGCAGGAAGCGGTCCGCGGACTGGCCGCGGACGTGTTCGCCGCCAGGTCGCGACCCGAGCGGATCACGGACGTCGAGTCGGGCGCCGACCGGATCGACCGGGAACTGTGGCGCGAACTGGTCACCACCGGGCTGCTCGGCATCGCCCTGCCCGAGAACCTCGGAGGCGGCGGCATGGGACTCGCCGAACTGTACGTCCTGCTCGAGGAGCAGGGCCGGACCGTGGCGCCGGTTCCGTTGTGGCCGCACGTGCTCGGCGCGCTCGCGATCGCCGAGTTCGGGACGCCGGACCAACGGGACGCGCTGATCCCCGCGGCGGCCGACGGCAGCCTGATCCTCACGGTCGGACTGGAGGAGTTCGGACCGTACGTCGCGGGCGAACCGGCGACGACGGCACGCGAGGTGGACGGCCGGTGGCAGGTCCACGGCGCCAAGGCCGCGGTGCCCGTGGCGCACCTCGCCGAACGCCTCCTCGTCTCCGCGACCACACACAGCGGTCCGGCGCTGTTCCTGGTGCACCCGGAGGCCGCGGGTGTGACTGCGCAGCAGGCGGAGTCGACCACCCACGAGATCTGCGCGAACGTCGCGTTCGACGCGGCCCCCGCGGAACCGGTCGGCCCGGCGGACGGTACCGCGGTGCGGTGGCTGCTCGAACGAGCGGAACTGGCGGTCGCCGCCCTGCAACTGGGCGTGGGGGAGGGCGCGGTGCGTCAGGCCGTCACGTACCTCAACGGACGCACCCAGTTCGGCCGCCCGCTCGCGACGTTCCAGGCCGTCACCCATCAGCTCGCGGACTGCTACATCGACCTCGAGGCCATGCGGGTGACACTGTGGCAGGCCGCCTGGCTCCTCGCGAGCGCGGAAGATCCGGGAACCGCTGTGCTGGTCGCGAAATGGTGGGCGACCGACGGCGGCCAGCGGGTCGTCCACCGCACCCAGCACGTGCACGGCGGAATCGGTGTCGACACCGACTACCCGGTGCACCGGCACCTGCTGTGGGGCAAGCAGCTCGCCGCCACCCTCGGCGGAGCCGGCTCCGACCTGGCACGTCTGGGCGCGCAGCTGGCGGCCGGGGTCGAGGTGGTCGCATGACCGCCACCGTCGGCACCACGACCTACGACGCCGTCACGGTCGGCGATCGGCTGCCGGAGTTGGTGATACCGCTGACCCGCACCCTGATCGTCGCCACCGCCCTCGCCACCCGCGATTTCCAGGACGTCCACCACGATCCGGCGCTCGCGGTGGAGCGGGGGTCGAAGGACGTGTTCATGAACATCCTCACCACCAACGGGCTGGTGGGACGGTTCGTCACCGACTGGGCGGGGGCGCACGCGTCGCTGCGCCGGATCGCGGTGCGGCTCGGTGCCCCCAACTACCCCGGCGACGAGATGACCCTGACCGGTGAGGTGGTCGCGAAGGACGACGGCGTCGTCACCGTGAAGATCCGCGGCGCGAACAGCCTCGGTGATCACGCCACCGGCACCGTCGTCGTCGCGTGGACCGCGGGAGGGAACCGATGACCAGCCCCCTGTCGGGCGCCGCCGCCATCGTCGGCATCGGCGCCACCGAATTCTCCAAGCACTCGGGACGAAGCGAACTGCAACTGGCGTGCGAGGCGATCGTCGCCGCACTCGCCGACGCGGGCATCGACCCGTCCGAGGTCGACGGACTGTCCACGTACACCGCCGAGACGAACGGGGAGGTCCTCGTCGCCCGCAACACGGGCGTCGGCGAGCTGAAGTTCTTCTCCCGCATCGGGTACGGCGGCGGCGCCGCGTGCGCCACTGTCCAGCAGGCGGCGATGGCCGTGGCGACGGGCATCGCCGACGTCGTCGTCTGCTACCGCGCCTTCAACGAACGGTCCGGTGTGCGGTACGGACTCGGGCAGCACGACCGACCGATGGACTGCACCGCGGACCGGGCGGCGTACGCCTGGCTGACCCCGCAGGGATTGTCGACGCCCGCCCAGTGGGTGGCGATGTTCGCCCGCCGGTACATGCATCGGTACGGCGCCACGAGTGAGGACTTCGGCCGGATCGCGGTCGTCGCACGCAAGCACGCCGCCGGCAACCCGGCCGCCTGGTTCCACGGGCGGCCCATCACCCTCGACGACCACCAGAAGTCGCGGTGGATCGCCGAACCGCTGCACCTGCTGGACTGCTGCCAGGAAACCGACGGCGGCCAGGCCCTCGTCATCGTCTCCGCCGAACGCGCCAAGGACCTCCGCACCACCCCGGCGATCGTCAAGGCCGCCGCGCAGGGCTCCGGCAAGGACCAGCACATGATGGCCAGCTACTACCGGCCCGACATCACCGGAATACCCGAAATGGGCCTCGTGGGCAGGCAACTCTACCGGCAGAGCGGTCTCGCGCCCGACGACATCTCGGCGGCGATCCTCTACGACCACTTCACCCCGCTCGTCCTCCCGCAACTCGAGGAACTGGGTTTCTGCGATCCTGGCGAGGCTAAGGACTTCATCCGGGACGGCAACCTCGAGGTCGGCGGCCGACTCCCGGCGAACACCCACGGCGGCCAGATCGGTGAGGCCTATCTGCACGGCGTCAACGGTATCGCCGAGGCAGTTCGCCTGATCCGCGGAACGTCGACGACACAACCGGACGGCATCGGCAACGTGCTGGTGACCGCGGGCACCGCCGTGCCCACCAGCGGCCTGATCCTGGGCAGAGAGGACTGATCATGACGACAACCGAGCGCACGACGGCAGGAGCGTGGCGAGGCGAGGACCTCGGCACCCGGACCGTGAGTTACGACGAGCGCGACGTCATCCTGTACGCACTGTCGGTGGGTGCGCGGGCCACCGAGATGGACCTCGTCTTCGAGGAGCGTCTGCGGGTGCTGCCCACGTTCGCTCTCACTCTCGCCCAGTGGGCGCCGGACGAACTGGGGTCGCGGGGCGCTTTCGACACGAAGACGGCGCTGCACGGATCGCAGGAACTGACGGTGCTCGCGCCGCTTCCCCGTCGCGGCGAGATCGCGTTGTCGGCGTCGGTCGGCGAGGTGTGGGACAAGGGCTCGGCCGCCGTGTTCGAGGTGCGCGTCGACTCCGAGTTCTTCGTCGCCACCTGGTCGCTGTTCGCGCCCGGCGCCGGTGGTTTCGGCGGCGATCGAGGCCCCGCGAAACCGTCTCGGCCCGAGGGTGAACCGGCCGTGGACGCTGTTCTGCGGACCGCGGAGAACCAGGCGGCGCTGTACCGGCTGACCGGCGACCGGCACCACATCCACATCGACCCGGCGGCGGCCGAGCGGATCGGGCAGCCCCGGCCGATCATGCACGGCCTGTGCACGCTCGCCGCGAGCACGCTGGAACTCGCCCGTGCGCTGGACGTCCACCCGGCCGACCTCGTCCGGCTGGAGGGACGGTTTGCCGCACCGGTCTACCCGGGCGACGCGCCGACGTTGCGAGCCTGGGGTGATGCGGGTGATGCGTCGTTCGAACTCGTCCAGGACGACCGGCCGGTGATCGCCGGCGCCCGCGCCGCGTTCGGCTGACCGCACGGTCGCCGTCCGTCGCCGAATGTCACACCGGTGCAGTTCAACTGAACCGATGCGGCATTCGGCGAGGAGGTCAGGAGTGGGTGGCGAGATACCGCGCGGGATACTCGCCGCCGCCGTGGACGGCGAGATCGGCGCCGTTCACGTACGACGCCTGCGCGCTCGCCAGGTACAGGCAGGCGTCCGCGATGTCGGACGGCACCGCCATCCGCCCCATCGGCAGGGTCCGGGTGACGGCGGCGCCGCCGTCGTCGCCGTAGACGGACGCCGCGCTCTCCGTGCGGATGAGACCCGTGGTGATGTGGTTGATCCGGACCTTCGGAGCCCACTCGAGCGCAAGCGCTTTCGTCAGAACCAGCAACCCCGCCTTCGCGGCGCTGTACGCGGCGGTGCCGGGTTGCGGATCGTGGGCGGAGACACTGCCGATGTTGACGATGGCACCGCCGTCGGACTGCTGCTGCATCACCGCATTGGCGGCCTGGGCGACAGTGAAGGGCGCCAGCAGATTCAGCGCGACGATCTTCTCGACGAAGCGCGGCGAGACGGTGGCCGCGTCGGCATCGGGCGAACCACCCGCATTGTTGACGAGGACGTCGAGGCGGCCGTACCGCGCGACGGCCTCGTCGATCAGGGCGGCGGCGTCGGCGTGGTCGCGGACGTCGGTCGCGCGGAACGCGGCGGTGCGATCACCGTGCGCGGGCGGGGTGTCCGGTGCGCTCCGGCCGCACACGAGCACGTTCGCACCCGCGGCGAGAAACGATTCGGCGACGACGAAACCGATGCCCTTGGTTCCGCCGGTCACGACGACGGCGCGGCCACTGAAATCGAGAGGATGGGGGATTGTCACGGGAGACCTTCGGAGTGAGGGAGCGCGGGATTGCCGGCGCTCGAATGGGATCGGGTGAATCAACACGAAGACCGAAAACAAGCAAATGCTTGGTTCGATAGTAGGGGAACGGGAGTGGACATGGGCAAACTCGACGGCAAGGTCGCGCTGATCACCGGTGCGGGGCAGGGGATCGGGCAGGGAATCGCCCTGGCCCTCGCCCGGGAGGGCGCGGCAATCGCCGTCGCCGGCCGGACCGAATCGAAACTGCACGGCACGTGCGAGCGGCTCACCGAACTCGGCGCACGCGGCGAACCAGTGGTGTGCGACGTCAGCAGGCGGGCGGACATCGCGTCCGCCGTCGTGCGGACCGTGGACGTGTTCGGCGGCGTCGACATCCTGGTCAACAACGCCAACGACTGCACGCCGGGACCGATCCTGTCGGTGATCGACGAGGAGTACGAGCGGTCGTTCGCAACGGGACCGCTCGCGACGCTGCGCATGATGCAGTCGTGCCACCCGCACATGAGGGCGCGCGGCGGCGGCGTGATCGTCAACCTCGTCACGTCGGCGGCCGTGCGGTGGGACGCGAGCAACTACGGCGCCTACGGTTCGATCAAGGAGGGAATGCGTTCGCTGACCAGGTCGGCGGCGTGCGAGTGGGGCCGGGACGGCATCCGGGTGCTGTCCGTGGCCCCGCACGCCAAGAGTCCGGCGCTCGAGCGATGGATGGACAGGAACCCGGACGAGGCGGCGGAGTTCGTGGCGGGCATCCCGCTCGGACGGGTCGGCGACGCCGAAACCGACATCGGACGTGCCGTCGTGTTCCTCGTGAGCGAGGACGCCGGCTACCTTACCGGGGCCACCATCCCCCTGGACGGCGGGCAGTCCCGTTGGGGCTGACGGCGGGCAGTCCCGTTGGGGCTGACGGCGGGCATCCGGGTCCCGCACAGCGGGAAGGCCAGGGGCCGGCGCGCTCGATCTGCACTAGTTTCGGCAGGATCGAATTACCGTAGCGAGAGGGCACCGTCGCGATGACGACCGTTGAAACACCACGCAGTTCGCGATCAGTAGTGGTCACCGTGGCCGCTGTCGTGGAGGAGACGTCCGACGCCCGGTCGCTGGTGTTCGACGTCCCCGACGAGCGTCGGCACGAATTCGCCTACAAGCCCGGGCAGTTCCTGACGCTGCGCATCCCGAGCGATCGGACGGGTTCCGTCGCGCGGTGTTACTCGCTGGCCAGTTCGCCGTTCACCGACGACCTGCCGAAGGTGACGATCAAACGCACCGCAGGCGGGTACGGTTCGCACTGGTTGTGCGACAACGTCGGTGTCGGCGACCGCATCGAGGTCCTGCCTCCCGCGGGCGTGTTCACTCCGGCCAGCCTGGACGAAGACCTGATCCTGTTCGCCGCGGGCAGTGGAATCACCCCGGTGATGTCGATCCTCAAGTCGGCGCTCAGCGAGGGCGACGGGAAAGTCGTTCTCGTGTACGCGAACCGGGACGAGAAGTCGGTCATCTTCGCCGAGGAGTTGCGGGAACTCGCGGCCCGCCACGAACACCGGCTGACCGTCGTGCACTGGCTCGAGAGCGTGCAGGGCCTGCCGACACCGCGGCAGCTGGCGAATCTGTCGGACCGGTTCCGGGACCACCGCGCCTACCTCTGTGGGCCGCGCCCCTTCATGGACGCGATCCACGAGTCGCTCGCACTCGCCGGCGTCCCGCGCGACCGTGTGCACGCCGAGGTGTTCACCTCACTGTCCGGGGATCCGTTCGCGGACGTCGTGGTCGAGGAACTGCCGGACACGGAGGCGGGAACGGCGTCGACGGTCGAGGTGCAACTCGACGGCGAAGCGCACAACCTGCGCTGGCCCCGCCAGGCGACACTGGTCGACGTCATGCTCTCCAAGGGGCTCGACGTCCCCTACTCGTGCCGCGAGGGCGAATGCGGTTCCTGCGCATGCACGGTGGTCCAGGGAGAAGTGGACATGGACAACGCGTCGATCCTCGATCCCGAGGACATCGCGAGCGGCTACATCCTCGCGTGCCAGGCCCGCCCCGTCAGCGAGCACGTGCGGATCGAGTTCTGACCGACGCCGGTACTACTTCTCCGTCTGCGCCGCCGCGGCGTGGGCGCCCAGGTCGGCGAGGCGGATCGGGTAGCGCGGTGGGCGATCGACGATGACCTCCCGGGTGACGGCGAGGTCACGGTCGACGTGGAGCAGTTCGCCCGGCTGCAGTGGCATCCAGCCGGGGTCCTCGTCCATCTGTTCGCTGGCGACGACCACCGCCGGATACTCGGCGAGATGCTCGGACCTGGCACGGATCCGGCCGGGAGTGCTCGCGTGCTGGAGGTGGCGACCACCACTCGGACCGCCCGCGCGCCGCTCGAGGAACAGCAGGTCGTGGGTGTCCGGGTACCGTAGCGCCCACAATTCGCCGGGCGTGGTCAGCAGGATGTTGAGCGCGTAGATCGGCACGTTGTCGGCCAGCCATCGGGCGGCCGAGGTGATGCCGGCCGTGACGTCGCCGCCGTTCCTGCCGATGTGACTGGTCACGAGGGCGAAGATGCGTTCCGAGTCGGTGTCGCCGTGAACGAGCGCGAGATCGGAGCCCAGTTCCGCCTCGAGCTTCGGCAGGTCTTCGACCACGCCGTTGTGGGCGAACACGCGACCGCCCTGGGCGAACGGGTGGGTGTTCTGGGGAAGCAGTTCACCCGTGGTCGCGAAACGGATGTGCGCGACGAACGTGACCGAAGAGCGATGCTTCGCCTCTTGCGCGAACTCCCTGTCCTCGTATGCGGCGAGCGGTTGCTTCTCCACCACCGGAGTTCCGTCCTCCGCGAACGTGCCGAGACCGGTGCCGTCCGGCTCGCGGTGACTCTGCTGTGCGAGGCTGTCCGGGGCGTCCAGCAGCCAGAACGACGCGCGGACGCGATGAGGGGCGGCGGACAACCCGAACAATCGGCACATGACTTCCCTCTCGGATGGGCGGATCAGCGGTAGTCCGGGTTGGCGAAGTCGGGGCGGCAACCCGCGTCCCACTCCGAACGTCGATTTCCGTACGCGGGGAACCCGCCGGCCTTCTTCAACATCGCGGCGACGTGCATCAGGTTGTACGTCATGAACGTGGTGTTGCGGTTGGTGAAATCGTTCTCCGGACCGCCCGACCCTTCGTCGAGATACGACGGGCCCGGGCCGGCCTCACCGATCCATCCGGCGTCGGCCTGCGGCGGGATCACGTATCCGAGATGCTGGAGGCTGTAGAGGATGTTCATCGCACAATGCTTGACCCCGTCCTCGTTGCCGGTGATCAGACAACCCCCGGCGCGCCCGTAGTAGGCGTACTGGCCGTGGTCGTTGAGAATCGACGAGCAACCGTAGAGCCGCTCGATCACCTGTTTCGTGACGGAACCGTTGTCGCCGAGCCAGATCGGACCGGCCAGGACCAGGATGTCGGCGTCCAGCACTCGCTGAAACAGCTGGGGCCATTCGTCGCTCGGCCACCCGTGCTCGGTCATGTCCGGATACACGCCGGTCGCGATGTCGTGGTCCACCGCCCGGATCTGGTCGACCGAGACGCCTTCCTGCTCCATCAGGCCGACACTGCGGTCGATCAGCCCCTGGGTGTTGCTCACGTCGGGGGACCGCTTCAGGGTGCAGTTGACGAACAGGGCACGCAGGCCGCTGAAACGGGGGGTCCCGTCCCGCGGCGACGGATCGGCCATCAGTCCTCCCACGAAAGAGTCCGGAAGTCCACGATATGCCGCGGCGGTCCCTGTTCGTGGCAGAAGAGTCCGCCCGGTCCGGGACGATCCCGGACCGGGCGGACCCGGGTGTTCTGTCAGCCCAGCGCGGAGATCGCCTTCGCGACGCCCTCGCCGTAGGCGGGATCGCACTGCGTGCAGTTGTCGATGTGCCGCTGCACGACCTGCTGCGACGCGCCGTTGATGGCCCGCGCGGTGTTCTCGAACAGCACCTGCTTCTGCTCGTCGCTCATGTTGTTGAACAACACGCGCGGCTGCGAGAAGTAATCGTCGTCGTCCTCCCGGAAGTTGAACCGGTCGGCGAACGCGCCCACGCCCTGCGCGGGATCGCGGTACCGGCTCTGCTCCTGCCACTTGCCGTAGCTGTTCGGCTCGTAGTGCAGGGTGCCACCGTTGTTGCCGTCGACCCGCATGGCACCGTCGCGGTGGAAGTTGCTCACCGGGCAACGGGCCGCGTTGACCGGGATCTGGTAGTTGTTCACGCCGAGGCGGTAGCGCTGCGCGTCACCGTAGGAGAACAACCGGCCCTGGAGCATCTTGTCCGGGGAGAAGCTGATGCCGGGCACGACGTGTGCCGGGTTGAACGCCGCCTGCTCGACCTCGGCGAAGTAGTTGTCGGGGTTGCGGTTGAGTTCCCATTCGCCGACCTCGATGAGCGGGTAGTCGGCCTTCGGCCACACTTTCGTCAGGTCGAACGGGTGGTAGGGGACCGTGTCGGCGTCGGCCTCGGGCATGATCTGCACGCACAGCTTCCACTTCGGGAAATTGCCGGCCTCGATGGCGTCGAAGAGATCCCGCTGATGGCTCTCGCGGTCGGCGCCGACCAGGGCCTCGGCCTCGGCGTCGGTGAGGTTCTCGACTCCCTGCTGCACGCGGTGGTGGAACTTCACCCAGAAGCGTTCGCCCTCGGCGTTGATGAAACTGAACGTGTGCGAACCGAATCCGTGCATGTGCCGGTACGACGAGGGGATACCGCGGTCGCTCATCACGATGGTGACCTGGTGCAGCGACTCGGGCAGCGACGTCCAGAAGTCCCAATTGTTGTCGGGGCTACGCAGATTCGTGCGGGGGTCACGCTTGACGGCGTGGTTGAGATCGGGGAACTTCAGCGGGTCGCGGAAGAAGAAGACCGGGGTGTTGTTGCCGACGAGGTCCCAGTTGCCTTCCTCGGTGTAGAACTTGACCGCGAAGCCGCGGATGTCGCGCTCGGCGTCGGCGGCGCCGCGCTCACCGGCGACGGTGGAGAAGCGGGCGAACAGGTCGGTCTTCTTGCCGACCTCGGAGAAGATCTTCGCGCTGGTGTACCGGGTGATGTCGTTCGTGACCGTGAACGTTCCGTACGCACCGGAACCCTTGGCGTGCATGCGGCGTTCCGGAATGACCTCGCGGTCGAAATGTGCGAGCTTCTCGAGGAACCAGACGTCCTGCAGCAACTGCGGCCCGCGGGGACCGGCAGTGACGACGTTCTGGTTGTCGGGGACGGGTGCGCCTACGGCCGTGGTGAGCTTGTCGCCCGTGTTCGCAGTGGTCTCTCGGCTCACAGTGGATCCCTTCGTTGCTGACTCTCGCAGTGGGTTTTCTGGAACTGGCTGTCGGGCAAGAGGCTTCGCCGATGGACGGTCGACGTCGCGGATCGAACCACCCTCACGGGACGCGACGTGGTGGTGGCCGTCTCCCGCCCTCGTGTGTGTTCACGGTCACACTGCACCATCGTTTCTTGAATTAGTCAAGAAAGCGCACGCTAACTCTCGACCGGTGTCCGCGTCTCCAGCGCCGCAACCAGGAACTCTTCCGGAACATCCGGCCAGTCGGACTGCCAGCGGCCGGCTCGCCTGTCCTCGAGGAGCGCCGTCAACGCGGGCACCATGCGCGGTCCGCCGTCGATCAGGTAGCGCACGAAGCCGATTCGCGCACACGTCGCGGCGACGGACGCCAGCACCGGCTTCGCTTCGTCGACCCGGCCCGCCGCGACCAGGCAGGCGACGAGCAGGCGACTGGCCTGCATGGCCGCCCTCGGCCGGCTCTCCCGTTCGACCCTGCGCACCCACTCCTCCGCGCGGCGACACGCGACATCGGGCTCGTCGGCCGACTGCTTCCGGATCTCGGTGGCGTCGTCGAGCTGCGCGACGATCTCGGCGAAACCGAAATCGGGTTCCCGGTTGGCCTTCCCGGCAGTGGCCGGGGGCTGAGGCGAGGCCGGCAGACCGAGCCGGACCCGCTCGTTCTCGACCCGGGCCCGCAGCCGGGGAAGTCCCAGCGACGCCGCCGCGGACGCGCCCTCGTCGAGGTGGCGGGCGGCGGACACGACGTCGCCGCGCGCCGCCTTCAGCCGGGCGCCGGTGACGAAGCGGGCAATCATGAAATCGACTATGCCGCCCTCGGGCCCGAGCTCGTAGCTCTCGTCGAGGAGTCGTTCGGCCTCATCGAGATGGCCCAGTTCGTACATCAGCTCGCCGAGGAGTGCGCCTGCAAGTCGTGCGGCATGTGAATGGGTGCCTGCCGACTTCGTCGCGGTCTGCACGGCCAGCCGGAAGTTGTCCTCGGCCGCGGCGATGTCGAGTTGTTCCATCGCGGCGATGCCGGCGAAGCAGTACCCGTACATCCTACTGAACGGTCCGACGGTCCGCTGGTGGTACCCGGCGGCCCACTCCTGCAGGCGGCGAGCCTCCACGAAATCGAACTGGGCGATCGCGACGGCGGATGCGAGATTCGACCCCGCCGAAACCACCCACGCACGTAGGGTTTCCGGGCGGGCCAGGCATTCCGCGATGAGGTCGGGAACTCCGGCGATGCGATCGGACGACACCGCGATCACGGCGCGGACGATGTCGGCCTCCACGCGGATGTCCGCCTGCTCGGTTTCGCTCAGCTTCGAGGACTCGAGGGTCGACGCGACCAGCGAGAGCGACCGCAGCGTCGGCGCCACCCGTTGCAGCAGGATGTTCGCCCACGCGACCGCGATCTGGATGCGGGGACTGGACTCGACCAGCGGCCGCGGCAACTTGTCGACGAGGCCGAGCAACGCGACCATCCGCGAGTGCTCCACCAGGTACATGCCCTGCTCCTCGACCACCGCGACGGCCACGTCGCGATCACCCGCCGCCAACGCGTGATCCACTGCGTCGCTGACGTAGTGGTGGTCGGCGAACCAGTGCGCGGCCGCACGGTGCAGGTCCGCGATGCGCGACGGATGATCGCGCTCGAGGCGCCGGCGGAGATACTCGGCGAACAGGTGGTGGTACTCGAACCACTCCCGGTCCTCGTCCAGGCTGCGCAGGAACAGATCACGCGATTCGACCTGCTCGAGCAGGGCCTGACCGCGGGTCACGTTCGCCAGCACGCAGGCGAGGTCGCCGCACACCCGCTCGGTGACGGACGTGGCCAGCATGAAGTCGAGCAGCGCAGGCTCGAGAGTGCTGAGCACGTTCTCCGCCAGATACTCACCGATCGCATGGTGGCGACCCGACATGTGCCGGATGAGATCGCCGGGATCGGCGCGATCACGCAGCGACAGCGACGCCAGTTGCAGCGCCGCCACCCACCCGTCCGTGGTCTCCTCCAGAGCCTCCACGTCGGAATCCTCCAGGTGCAGTCCACCGAGGTCGACCAGGAACCGCTGCGACTCGGTGAGGTCGAAGCGCAAAGCCACGGAATCGATTTCGACGAGTTCGTCGCGCACCCGCATCTTGGCCAGCGGAAGCCCTGCCTGGCTTCGGCTGCTCACCACCATCTGCAGGTGGTGGCAGCCGTTCTCGAGGATGAAGTCCATCGCGGCGATCGTGTCCGGCGACGTCACGCGATGCCAGTCGTCGATCATCACCACCACATGGCGCTTGCTGTCGTGGACCTGATTCACCAGCGAGGTCAGCACATACCGTTCCGCTTCGGCACCGTTCTCGTCGAGCGCCTGCCCCAGTTCGTCCGCCAGGGTCGGCTCGGCCCGGCGGATCGCCTCGACGAGGTGGGACAGGAACCACACGACATTGTTGTCGTCGTTGTCGACCGTCAGCCAGGCGACGGCAGAGCCGTCTTCGATGAGCACGTCGCGCCACTGCGCGGCCACCGTGCTCTTCCCGAAGCCGGCGGGTGCGTGGATGAGCGTCAACCGCCTCCGCTGACCCAGCCGGAGCAGATCCAGGAGACGGGTGCGTTCCACCAGGGACCGCATCGGGGTCGGCGGGCGGAAGCGGGCCGCGGCGCTCGGTGGAGTGGCACCCGACCGCCGGCGGTAGCTGCGACTGCGCCCGGACGCCGAGGACTGCGTGGTCGGCGCCGCCGGGTGCTCGGTGCGCGGGAATTCGTCGGCCGCGGCGGGGAGCGCCATCTCGTCGACATCGAGTCCGTGTCTGCGCTCGATGTCGCGGAGTTCCTGGCCGAACTCCGCGGCCGAAGCCGGGCGGTCGGTCGGTTCCTCGGCCATGGCACGCTCGATGGCCGAGCACACGTCGTCGGGAATGTCCTCGCCCCGCAGGTCCGGAACGGGTTGCGTCGCGATGCGGAGGAACTGCGCGACGAGCCGCTCCCCGCTCCGCCGCTCGAACGCGGCATGACCGGTGAGCAGGCAGAACAGGGCGGCACCCAGGCTGTACACGTCGGAAGCCGCGGACGGTGCGTCGCCGCGGAGGACCTCCGGGGCAGTGAACGCGGGCGAACCGGTGATCATGCTCGACGTGGTCTCGAATCCGCCCGTGACCCGCGCGATGCCGAAGTCCGTGAGCTGCGGTTCGCCGTACCCGGTGAGCAGGATGTTCGCGGGCTTCACGTCGCGGTGCAGGGTGCCGAGCCGGTGCGCCGTCTCCAAAGCGCCCGCCAGCTTCACGCCGACGCGCAGCGTTTCACTCCACGGCAGCGGCCCTTCACGGCGAATCCAGGCGTCGAGCGAATTGCGCGAGTGGTACGGCATCACGATGTACGGCCTGCCGCTGGGCGTCACCCCGGACTGCAAGATGTCGACCACGTGGGGATGCCCCGACAATTTCCCCATCGCACGCTGTTCCCGCAAGAAACGTTCGCGGTCCTCGCCGTCCAGATCGGAGGACAGCACCTTGATCGCGACCGTGCGGTCGAGCGCTGTCTGAAGGCAGCGGTACACGACCCCGAACCCTCCCCGGCCGATCTCGCGGGCGTCGTCGAATCCCTCCGACGACAGCTCCGCGACGATGTCGGTCACGACGATCCGCTTGGTAGCCTGCGGATCCGAGTCGGTCGGCCCGGAACTGCTTTCCGGGTGTCGTGGCACACTCAATGAAATCACCTTCTCGGTGCACTGACGCCAGCATATCGCGGTCGCCCGACACAGAGAGCGGGTGTTCGAGAACGAGTAGACCCGAGGAGAATTCGACGGTGACGGATACCGGCATTGCGGCAACGGACACGAGCCTGGCCGAGCGGACCCTGGCCCAGCTCCTCGACGCCCGGATCAGTTGCAGGGCTTACCTACCGACGCAGGTGCCGCGCGAGGTGATCGAGAGGATCCTCGAGCTCGCGCAGCAGACGCCGTCGTGGTGCAACACGCAGCCGTGGCAGGTCGCGATCACCGAGGGGGAGGGGACCGATCGGTTCCGTTCCGGGCTGGCGGAGTACGTCCGCACCCACCCGCAGGAGTCCGACTTCGAGTGGCCCCGCGAATACGTCGGCGAGCACAAGCAACGCCGCCGGGAGTGCGCCATGCAGCTGTACTCCAGCGTCGGCATCGCGCCCGGCGACCGGGCCGCGTCGGCGGAGCAGACGATGAAGAACTTCGACCTGTTCGGCGCGCCGCACGTCGCGATCGTCACCACCCACGAAGCGCTCGGCACATACGGCGCCGTGGACTGCGGCCTGTACGTCGAGACATTCCTCCTCGCCGCGCAGAGCCTCGGGGTCGCGACCATTCCGCAGGCCGCCGTCGCGGGAAGTTCGCGGTTCATCCACGACTTCTTCTCGCTCGACGAGGACCGCAGGGTCGTCTGCGCGATCTCGTTCGGCTACCCCGACACGGAGAATCCCGTCAACGGATTCCGCACCCACCGGGAACCCGTCGCCAACGTCGCGCAGTGGGTGTCGCAGTAACGTGCTCGACTCCGAAGTGTTCGACCGGGACGCCCTGTTCGCCCGCCTCCGCCGCCGTCCCGACGTCGAGGCCCCCAACCTGACGGCCGTCGATGCCGCCGACCGGCTGATCCTCGACGAGGCCGCGGCGGCACTGTCGGCGGCGCGTCCCGGGACGCTCGCCGTGATCGGCGACCACTACGGTGCGCTCACCCTCGGCGCCGCGGCGACGCACGGCTCGACCGGGATCCGCGTGCACCAGGACCCGCTGACCGGCGAACTGGCGCTCGCCGCCAACGCCGCGACGGTCGCGCTCGCCGACCGCTACCGGTCGTGCGCGCTCGGTGAGGAGCTGCTCGCGGGCGCAACCGTCGTGCTGATGCAGCTGCCGCGGAGCCTCGGCGAACTGACCGAGGTCGCCGAGGCGATCGCCCGCCACGCCGACCCGTCCGTCGTCGTCTACGCGGGTGGGCGCAACAAGCACATCTCCACCGCCATGAACGACGTGCTCGGGCGTTCGTTCTCCGACGTCCGCGCGACCCTCGGCAGGCAGAAGTCGCGGGTGCTGATCGCGAGCGGTCCGGTGGAGGTGGCGCAGCAGACGTACCCCGTCACCGATCATCTCCCCGAGATCGGGCTGGACGTCGTCTCGTACGGGGCCGCGTTCGCCGGCCCCAAGCTGGACATCGGGACCCGGTATCTCCTCGACTTCCTACCCCGCGTGAATCCCGGTGCACGGGCCGCGGTCGACCTCGGCTGCGGAACGGGCATTCTCGCCGTCAGCCTGGCCCGGCTCCTCCCGGAGGTCTCGGTGATCGCCACCGACCAGTCCGCCGCCGCGGTGGCATCGGCCGCCGCCACCGCCCGCGCCAACGGCCTCGGCGGACGGGTCAGGACGCTGCGCGACGACGCCATGTCCACGCTCGCCACCGACAGCCAGGACGTCGTCCTGTGCAACCCGCCGTTCCACGTGGGCGCGGCCGTCCACACCGGTGGCGCGTCGAAGATGTTCACCGAAGCCGGGCGCGTGCTCCGGCCCGGCGGCGAGTTGTGGACCGTGTACAACTCGCACCTCGGGTACCGGGGCCGGTTGCAGCGGCTCGTCGGTCCGACCGACGTGGTCGGCCGGAATCCCAAATTCACGGTCACCCGGTCGGTGGCCTGACCGCCACGCCGACCGGCCTCGTCTGGCGGGTGTCCCCGCGGCACCGGTAGAGTCCGAATTGTCCGACCCGAAAGCGACGAACGGGAACTTGCGGTGGGTGCGGGACGTTCAACGTACAAGAAACCCGGATCCACCCGGCGAGCCACGAGAAGGGATGTGCACGGTGCGCACCACCAGTAACCCGGTGTTCCGCAACCTGCCCAAACAAGAGGGCAGCGGCGGATACGCCTCGTTCGGATCTACGACGGCCGGCGCAGCGCAGGTCACGCAGCAGTTCGGTCAGCCGCAGTACACGCAGGCCGAGCCCTACCGGACGGGCCCCGACTACCGTTCGATGACCATCGACGACGTCGTCACCAAGACGGGTGTCACGCTCGGCGTGCTCACGGTGTCGGCGATCATCTCCTACTTCCTGGTGAGCAACGACGCGAACCTCGCGACCCCGCTGGTCATCGGTGGTGGCCTCGTCGGTCTCGTGCTGGTCCTCGTGGCCACGTTCGGCCGCAAGATGGACAACCCGGGCATCGTCCTCGCCTACGCGGTGGCAGAGGGCCTGTTCCTCGGCGCCCTGTCGTTCATGTTCACCGACGTCACGTTCGGCGGAGTCGGGGGAGCGGCGCTCATCGCCCAGGCCGTACTCGGCACGTTCGGCGTGTTCTTCGGCATGCTCGTCGTCTACAAGACGGGCGCGATCCGAGTCACGCCCCGCCTGACACGGATGATCATCGGCGCCCTCATCGGTGTCGTCGTCCTCGCCCTCGGCAACGTGATCGCCAGCTTCTTCACCGAAGGCGGCCTCGGTCTCCGCGACGGCGGTCCCCTGGCGATCATCTTCAGCCTCGTCTGCATCGGCATCGCCGCGTTCAGCTTCCTGCTGGACTTCGACGCCGCAGACCAGCTGATCCGGGCACAGGCGCCGGAGAAGGCAGCGTGGGGCGTCGCATTCGGACTCACCGTCACCCTCGTGTGGCTGTACGTCGAGATCCTGCGACTCCTGAGCTACTTCAACAGCGACTAGTAGTTCCACGAGAAGGCCCCCGAGAGCATGCTCTCGGGGGCCTTCTCTGTTGTGCGGGCCCGGTTCGATTACCTCGGAGGTAATCGACGCGCGTATTCCGACGGAGGAATGTCGTGTGCGGCAACCAGCCCCACCCGAAGGAGCACGACATGAGCGCGTACGGAATGGCCCACCTCGAGAACGTCGACATGGGTCCGCAGATCGTCGAATACCTCGAACGCATCGACGGCACCCTCCGCCCGTTCTCCGGCAAGTTCATCGTCCACGGCGGACGCCAGGACGTGGTCGAGGGAACGTCCGACGGCGCGTTCATCGTCATCGAGTTCCCCGACCGCGAGCACCTCGAAGGCTGGTACGCGTCCGACGCGTACCGGGAGATCCTCCCGCTCCGCGCCGAGCATTCCGACGGACTGGTGATAATGGCCGACGGAGTCGACGCCGACCACAAGGCCACCGACATCCTCGGGTAGGCGCTTCGCGCCCGTGAGTGGTTAACGAGTCTCTGCACTCGTCAACCACTCACGGGTGGCGGAGCCGCCTAGCTCAGGCGCTCCAGGACCATGGCCATGCCCTGCCCGCCGCCGACGCACATCGTCTCGACGCCGAACGTCTTGTCCTGCTCGCGGAGGTTGTTGAGCAGGGTGTTGGTGATGCGGGCACCGGTCATGCCGAACGGGTGACCGAGGGCGATGGCGCCGCCGGAGATGTTCAGCTTGTCCTCGTCGATCTTCAGCTCGCGAGCCGATCCGAGGACCTGGACCGCGAAGGCCTCGTTGATCTCGAACAGATCGATGTCGGAGATGGACTTGCCCGCGATGGCGAGGGCCTTCTTGACGGCCTCGATCGGGCCCAGGCCCATGATCTCGGGGGACAGTCCGGACACCCCGGTGGACACGATGCGGGCCAACGGGGTCAGGCCGAGGGCCTTGGCCTTGGTGTCGGACATGATGACGAGCGCGGCGGCGCCGTCGTTGAGCGGGCACGCGTTGCCGGCGGTGACGGTGCCGTCCGGGCGGAACACGGGCTTGAGCTGGCTGATGCCCTCGTAGGTGGTGCCGGCGCGGGGGCCGTCGTCGGTGCTGACGACGGTGCCGTCGGGGAGGGTGACCGGGGTGATCTCCCGCTCGAAGAAGCCGTTCTTGATCGCTTCCTCCGCGCGGTTCTGGGAGCGGACACCCCAGCGGTCCTGCTCCTCACGGGTGATGCCGGTGGCCGATGCGACGTTCTCGGCCGTCTGGCCCATCGCGATGTAGACGTCGGGAATCTGCTCGTCCCCGCGCGGGTCGGTCCACGCGACGCCGCCCTCGGCGAGCTTCGCGGTACGCGCCTCGGCATCGGCGAACCTCGGGTTCTTGGTGTTCGGCAGGCCGTCGGCGTTGCCGGTGACGAAGCTGGACACCGACTCGACGCCGGCGGAGACGAACACGTCGCCCTCGCCGGCCTTGATCGCGTGCAGTGCCATGCGGGTGGTCTGCAGCGAGGAGGAACAGTAGCGGTTGACGGTGACACCGGGCAGGAAGTCATAGCCCAGTTCCACCGCGACGACGCGGGCGATGTTGAAACCCGACTGGCCTGCGGGCTGACCGCAGCCGAGGAGCAGGTCGTCGATCTCGGTGGGATCGAGTTCGGGGACCTTCGCCAGAGCCGCGGCCACCATCTGCGTCGTCAGATCATCCGGGCGGATGGTCTTGAGCGAGCCCTTCATGGCTCGGCCGATCGGTGAGCGTACTGCGGAGACGATGACTGCCTCGGGCATGAAAACTCCTTTGTCAACTGCGGGGGTCTGCACTGTGTTGCAGACCACCCGTTCTGTGGCCTTCCCGACAACTTACGTTGCCGGGCGGCACCGGGGACATCGCCATCTCACTCAGCGACCCGTCGCCTCCTGGACGCGGACGCCTCCTCGATCGCGAGGAGCTCATCGAGGCGGGAAGGTGAGCGTCGCCGGGCACTGAGTCGCCACAGGAAACGGTTGAGCGAGGCGGTCATTCGGGTCGACAGCTTGCGTGATTCCGCGGCCTCCGACACCTCGGGCAGGTCGGGCAGCGGTCCGCCGTGCCACATGCCCAGAGCGGTCGCGAGAACGGGCACGATCTGCATCGCCGCCAATTCGTACCCCGCCGCGGACGGGTGGAAGTGGTCGGAGGAGAACATCCGGTCGGGGGCCGCCAGGAACTCCGGCGCCAGCAGGTCGGCCAACGCCACCGGGTGGCCACCCGCCGCGCTGGTCGCCGCCGCCTGCGCCCGGGCCAGGCGCAACCCCCACGTTCGGACGACGGTCCGCAGGGGCTGCGGAATCGCGGTGACCACCCCGAGGTCGGGGCACGTTCCGACCACGACCGCGCAGTCGTGGGCGCGGAGCCGTTCGACCGCCTCCCCGAGCCTGCGCGCCGACGCCCGGATCGAGTTCTTGGACGTCACGTCGTTGGCGCCGACCAGGATCACCGCGGCGTCCGGCGGCGGTCCGGCCACGAACATCGCGTCCACCTGCCCGCTGAGCCCGCGGGACGTGGCGCCGCCGATGGCCTTGGTGCTCAGCCGGATCCGCTTGCCGGTCTCGTCGGCGAGGCGCCTCGCGATCTGCACACCGGGCACTTCGTCCGCCGACAGGCATCCCACCCCGGCGGCCGTGGAGTCGCCGAAAATCATCAGATGGACGTCGTACGAGACGGTCCGTAGCCAGCGTTCGGGGACCGCGGCGCCGGGGGAGTAGACGCCGTCGGCCTCCGGCGGCTTGGCGACGTTGCGCCCGATCACACCGCGGGCCGCCGTCGCCTGCGACATCAGATAGGAGTACGCCGCCCACGACAGCGTGCCTGCGCTCGAACCTGCCACGACAGCCGCGGCGCCGGCTTTCACTCCGGTCTGCCAGGTCCTCTTGGGCACTGGTCTCACCTTTCCGCTACCTGGTGCTCATCTCACGGGTTCCAGCGGACTGCGTCCGCACCAATCTAGTCGGATCAGGGCCCCCGTGCCGGACGTCTGTGAGCATCGGATCAGGGCATCTGGGAGCATGGAGGCATGCGCATCGCGGAACACGTCGTCGACCTGATCGGCAACACCCCTCTCGTCAAGCTCTCTTCTGTCATCGGGGAGAACCACGGGACCGTTGCAGCCAAGATCGAATACCTCAACCCGGGCGGAAGCTCGAAGGACCGCATCGCGGTCAAGATGATCGACGCCGCGGAGGCGTCCGGTGAGCTGAAGCCGGGTGGGACCATCGTGGAGCCCACCTCCGGCAACACCGGCATCGGCCTCGCCCTGGTGGCCCAGAAGCGCGGATACAAGTGCGTGTTCGTCTGCCCCGACAAGGTCAGCGAAGACAAGCGGAACGTCCTCAAGGCCTACGGCGCCGAGGTCGTGGTGTGCCCCACCGCGGTCGCGCCCGAGCACCCGGACAGCTACTACAGCGTCTCCGACCGGCTCGCACGCGAACTCCCCGGCGGCTGGAAGCCCAACCAGTACTCCAACCCGGGCGGCCCGCAGAGCCACTACGAGACCACCGGCCCCGAGATCTGGGCCGACACCGACGGCAAGATCACCCACTTCGTCGCAGGCGTCGGCACCGGCGGCACCATCACCGGCACCGGCCGCTACCTCAAGGAGGTGTCCGGCGGCAAGGTCAAGGTCATCGGCGCCGACCCCGAGGGTTCCGTGTACTCGGGTGGCACCGGCCGTCCGTACCTGGTCGAGGGCGTGGGCGAGGACTTCTGGCCGAGCGCCTACGACCCGTCCATCCCCGACGAGATCATCGCCGTGTCCGATGCCGACTCCTTCGAGATGACCCGTCGCCTCGCGCGCGAAGAGGGCCTGTTGGTCGGCGGCTCCTGCGGCATGGCTGTCGTCGCTGCACTCGAGGTCGCCAAGCGCGAGGGCCCCGACGCGGTCATCGTCGTCCTGCTGCCCGACGGTGGTCGCGGATACCTCTCGAAGATCTTCAACGACAAGTGGATGGCGTCCTACGGCTTCCTCCGCACCCCGCTCGACGGCAAGCCCGACGAGAAGACGGTCGGCGACGTGCTGCGCGGTAAGTCCGGCGAACTCCCGGACCTCGTCCACACCCACCCGTCCGAGACGCTGCGCGACGCCATCGAGATCCTCCGCGAGTACGGGGTGTCCCAGATGCCCGTCGTCGGCGCGGAGCCGCCCGTCATGGCCGGTGAAGTGGCGGGCAGCGTCACCGAGCGTGACCTGCTCAGTGCCGTGTTCGAGGGACGCGCGCACCTGGCCGACCCGGTGGAGAAGCACATGAGCAAGCCGTTCCCGCTCATCGGTTCGGGTGAGCCTGTGTCGGCCGCCACCAAGGCGCTCGGCGACACCGACGCGCTGATGGTCGTCGACGACGGCAAGCCCGCCGGGGTCATCACCCGCCACGACCTTCTCGGGTTCCTCAGCGCCGGCTCCTAGACGACACGTCGGGGGCCGGGCACGACAACACTGGTCCCCGCTGCGCACGGAACGTACGGTGCACAGCGGGGGACCGGTCCGGTGTCCGTGAGGGGGAATCTCAGTGAGTGCTCGTCTACGTCGTCGTGTTCTTGTGGGCTCGGTTGTCCTGCTCGGGTTCGCCGCCGCCGGATGCGGGAACAGCATCGAGGGTGCCGCCGTCGCACAGCCGGGATCGTCGGACGTCGACTCGGCGTCTGCGGGCACGTCGTCTTCGGCGGCGTCCGCCGACTGCGCCGCGCTGACGAAGGCACTCGGCCGGCTGGTGTCGGACCGGCCGCATCTCACCGAGGCCGTCCTGCCCGGCTCGACCGATCCGACGTGCTCGTGGTCCAAGGGACCGACCAACGTCATGAGCACCATCACCGCGTCGGTCAAGCCGCAGGTGACGGATCCCGCCGTCCTCGTCGAGATGCGGAACGGGACGAACGTCGTCCCCGACCCCCGTTCCGCAGAGTTCGGCGGGGTGGTCCTCGACGTCGTGGCCATGGCGCTGCTCACCCCGGACCACAGCATCATCGTCAACGCGCTCGACCCCTCCGTCAGCGACGCGACCAAGCTCGACGTCGCGTTCGCGATCGCGGAGTATCTGGAGAATTAGGTCCCCACTAGGCTGGGGGCCATGAGTGAGCAGCGCAGCAAAGCGGACAACATCAGCTGGCAGGGGTTCTCCACCAAGGCCGTGCACGCAGGATTCGACCCGGACCCGCAGACGGGCGCCGTCAACGTTCCGATCTACGCGAGTTCGACGTTCGCGCAGGACGGCGTCGGCGGCATGCGTAACGGATTCGAATACGCCCGCACCGGTAACCCGACCCGACGACCGCTCGAGGCCAACCTCGCCGCCCTCGAGTCGGGCACGTACGGTCGCGCGTTCGGCTCGGGCATGGCCGCCACCGACTGCCTGCTCCGTGCCGCGCTGCGCCCCGGCGACCACCTGGTCATCCCGAACGACGCCTACGGCGGAACGTTCCGCCTGATCGACAAGGTCTTCACCCAGTGGGGCATCGAGTACACGCCCGCCGCGGTCTCCGACGTGGACGCGGTCCGGGCAGCCATCCGGCCCAACACCAAGCTCGTGTGGGTCGAGACGCCCACGAACCCGCTCCTCAACATCGGTGACATCGAGGCACTGTCCGACATCGCGCACGAGGCCGGCGCGAAGATCGTCGTCGACAACACGTTCGCCTCGCCGTACCTGCAGCAGCCGCTGCAGCTCGGCGCCGACGTCGCGCTGCACTCGACCACCAAGTACATCGGCGGACACTCCGACGTCGTCGGCGGCGCACTCGTCACCAACGACGAGGAGCTCGACACGGCGTTCGCGTTCCTGCAGAACGGTGCCGGCGCGGTCCCCGGACCCTTCGACGCGTTCCTCACGCTCCGCGGAATCAAGACCCTCTCCCTGCGCATGGAGCGGCACAGCGACAACGCCGAGAAGGTCGTCGAACTGCTCACCGGGCACTCCGCGGTGTCGCAGGTCATCTACCCCGGACTCGACTCGCACCCCGGCCACAAGGTCGCGGAGAAGCAGATGCGCCGCTTCGGCGGCATGATCTCGGTCCGCCTCGCCGGCGGCAAGCAGGCCGCACTGGACTTCTGCTCGCGCACCGAGATCTTCACGCTGGCCGAGTCGCTCGGCGGCGTCGAGTCGCTGATCGAGCACCCGGGTGCCATGACCCACGCCTCCACCGCCGGTTCGCTGCTCGAGGTTCCGGACGACCTGGTGCGCCTGTCCGTCGGCATCGAGGATGCCGCCGACCTCGTGGGCGACATCGAGCAGGCGCTGAAGTAGGCGGCTTCGCCGCCCGTGCGCCTTTTTGGTTGCCGCCGCTACCAAAAAGGCGCACGGGCCGAAGGCCTTATGCTGGCCCGCGTGGAGCCTGTCACGCTGGATCAGATCAGAGCAGCTCGTAAGCTGCTGGACCCCGTCATGCGCCGGACGCCGGTGATCGCGTCCCGGGCGTTATCGGAACGATGCGGGCACGTCGTGTCGCTGAAGTGCGAAAACTTGCAGCGCACTGGATCTTTCAAACCGCGGGGTGCGTACAACCGGATCGCGAATCTGTCGGTCGCGGAACGGGCCTGCGGGGTCGTGGCGGCCAGCGCGGGCAATCACGCGCAGGGCGTGGCCTGGGCGGCCACGGAACTGGGCATCCCGTCCACCGTGTTCATGCCCACCGGCGCACCACTTCCGAAACTCGTCGCCACCAAGGCGTACGGCGCCACCGTCCACTTGACCGGCGACACCGTGGACGACGCGCTCGTCGCCGCGAAGGAGTTCGCGGACGAGACCGGCGCCGTCCTCATCCATCCCTTCGATCACGTCGACATCGTCGCCGGGCAGGGGACCGTCGGGCTCGAGATCCTCGAGCAGGAACCCGACGTCGGCACGCTTGTCGTCCCGACCGGCGGCGGTGGGCTGATCGCGGGCATCGCCGCGGCGGTCAAGGCCACCCGGCCGGACGTGCGGATCGTCGGCGTCCAGGCCGAGCAGGCGGCCGCGTGGCCGCGTTCGCTGGCGGAGGGCCGTCCGATTCCGCTGGAGACCATGTCGACGATGGCCGACGGCATCGCGGTCGGCCGGCCCGGCGACGTGCCGTTCGCCCACGTCGGCTCGCAGGTCGACGCCATCGTGACGGTCAGCGAGGACGCTCTGTCCCGGGCGCTGCTCCTGTGCCTCGAACGCGCGAAGCTCATCGTTGAGCCTGCGGGCGCGGCGGCGGTGGCCGCGTTGATCAGCTGCTCGACGGAAGAGCTGGGACTCACCGGGAAGGTGTGCGCGGTGCTGTCCGGTGGCAACATCGACCCGTTGCTGCTCACCCACGTCGTCAATCACGGCCTTCGGGCCGCCGGCCGGTATCTCGGTGTGCACGTGACCATTCCGGACCGACCGGGTGGTCTGGTCAGCCTCCTGGGCGTGATCAGCGGCAACGGCGCCAGCGTGGTGGACGTCGTCCACTCCCGCACCGGCGGCGCGCTCGCACTCGACGAGGTGGAGGTGTTCCTCACCGTCGAGACCCGTGGCCCCGGCCACCGGCAGGATCTCCTCGACGCACTGCGCGACGCCCAATACGCGGTTCGTCTCCAGGAATAGCCGGACCTAGCTCGGCCACCCACCCAGGGTGATCACCCGGAACTCCTGATCCACCAGCCGGGCAGGCAGCTCGAGGTTGGTGAGCCAATCGATCGCACCGCCGCCCATCCCCACCGCGGCCGTGCTCGACGCGTGCGCCGTGGTGCACGACTCGGCCACCACGGTCACGGTCCGCCACAACGAGATCGAGTCGGGATGCAACGGCTTGACGGTGCTGGCGGTCGCGACGGCCGCACCCGACGGGATCGACACCTGACAGGTGGGGTCGCCCGGCAGGTCCTGGACCTGGACCTGCCAGCCGCCCGGTGGCGTGGTCCCGGCGGTGGCGATGTCTCCGCCGAGCGCCACCAGGACGCCACACCCGAGCAGCTCCGCCGTCGTCGACGCACAGTGGTCGGCGGAACTCGCCCGCGCGGTCGCCGTCAGGTCGAGTTCCACGCCGGCGGGGAGCGTGACCTCGGTGCCGTCGACGGTGATCGATCGCCACGACTGGGGTGCGGGGGCCGACGCAGTGGGGTCGAGTGCCCCCTCCGTGGTGCGCGCTGCGGCGAGGGCGTCGGTGAGGAACCGCGCGAACATCGGGGTGACCGTGTTCGGGCCCTCGTCGAGGGAGCGGATCTCGGCGTCCGCGCGGTCCCGGTTGACGGCGGCATCGGCCGCCGCGAGGTAGCCGCGGATCAGGTTCGACGCCGAGCTCAGGGCGTCGGGGTCGGTGACGACGATGCGTGCGTGCGCACCCCAGGTGGACCATTCGGTTGCGCTGCGTGCGCTGGTCATATGGCGGTTCTCCGGTCGCGCGATCTCAGGAACCGCTGGACACGGCGTCCGGTGCGCCGAACCCTGCCGAGACGAGGGGTGCTGCCACCGCCGAATCGGGGGTCGCGGGGTCCGCTGCCGCCGCCATGCCACCACCGGCGACCAGTCCGGCGATTCCGGCTGCCGCGAGGACGCGGCGAACGGGAAGCAGGCGGGAAATCCGTCGGTCTTCACTCATGCCGACCAGCTTCCCCGACGAACCTTAGAACAACCTGGGAAGAATCTGTCTCTCCTCGTCGAGTGCGCGGTGGGTGCAGTGCACGCCCCTGGCGCGTCGCATGCTGTCGTGCCCGACAGCCGTGATTCGCCAGGTGCCGCTCTCCCGCAGGTCACGGTAGGAAACGGATCAATCCCGCAGAATCGCCTCGCATCTGCTGTGCCCCGTCGTAACGTGAACTCACTCGGTTAGGTGCACCGAGGAGGAGGAGCGCACGTATGTCAGTTGATGCAGCGGCGATCATCGTGGCGATCACCACCGCAGCGGGGGCCATCGTTCAGGGAGCGGACATACCGCAGCCGGTGAAAGATCAAGCAGCAGAAGCAATTCAGGTGGTCGAGCAGGCCTCACCCGACGTTCAGAAACAAGTTGACGACGCAATATCGACCCTCCCCGAACCGGCCCGCGTGCAGGCCGAGCAGATGGTGGCCCAGGCCTCGGATGTGGTGAAGCAGGCGACCGACCCCTACATTCCGCCGCCACCCGCCGTCGAGGCGGCTCCGCCGCCTGCTCCGGTTCCCCCACTGGCGCTGCCGGACACGCCACTCGACCAGCCCCCAGCGATGAGCGCCCCCGACGTCGGAAATGCGATCGGGGGCCTCGCCGCTCTGCCGGGGGTCCCCGCCCTGATCAGCGGACTCGGGTCGCTGATCCCGTCCGTCCCCGCCGGCTTCCCCGGTGTCTCGCTCGCGCCGGTCGGCGCCATCGCCGTCTTCGCGCCGTGGATCCGCAAGGCCGGGTCGCTGTGCGAGGGCATCAAGCCGCCGACGCTGGCGGCCCTGTACTCCGTCGAGAACGGCTTCCGCTACGGCGCGACCTCACCGGTGTCCCGGGCGGGCGCCCGCGGTCCCGGCCAGTTCATGCCCCCCGCGTGGGCCAAGTACGGCAAGGACGCGGACGGCGACGGCAAGGTCGACATCAACGGCGTCGCCGACCCGATGATGGCGTCCGGTCAGATGCTGTGCGACCTGTTCGGGCAGATCGAGGGCTGGAAGAAGGAGGGTGTGGTCAAGGGCGACACCCTCGACCTCACGATCGCCGCGTACAACGCCGGTGCGGGTGCGGTCCGGACCGCGGGTGGCATGCCCGCCGGCAAGTTCGACTACGAGCACGAAACGCAGCCGTACGTCGCGCGGATCCGATCGCTGGAGGAGTCGTTCGCGCGGATGCTGTCGCCGTTCTTCTACGGTGCGGCCGCCGGTGACACGAGCCGCGTCGTCGAGGCGGCCATGCGGTTCATCGGTCTGCCGTACGTGTGGGGCGGCGGCAACATCAACGGACCGTCCGGCGGCGGTTTCGACTGCTCGGGGCTGACGTCGTTCGCCGTGTACGCCGCAACCGGCGTCAAACTGCCCCGCACGTCGGAAACGCAGTGGAATGTCGGTGTGGAGGTGCCGCTGTCGCAGGCCAGGCCCGGAGACCTGCTGTTCGGCAACTGGCAGTCGGGTGGGCCGGGACACGTGGCGATCTACGTCGGCAACGGCCAGATGCTGCACGCCCCGACGACGGGCGACGTGGTGCGGATCGGTCCCGTGTTCGCCGACATGAAGGCCCGCAGGGTCTTCTGATCCCGCTCACCGGCGTCAACGCAAAAACTCCGGCCCGGGCGCGTGGCCCGGACCGGAGTTTTCGGCGGTGGATCCGCGATCAGCTGTGGTACGGCTCCGCGCTGACGAGCGTCACCTTCATGCTGCTGCCGTTGGGCAGCGTGTATTCGCGGGTTTCGCCGACCTTCGCCTCGAGCAGTGCGCCACCCAGCGGGGAGTTGGGGGAGTAGACCTCGAGCTTGTTGTCGCGTGCACCCTCTTCGCGGGTGGCGATCAGGAACGTCTCCGTGTCCTTCTCGTCGCCGTCGTAGTACACCTTCACCACGGAACCGGGCAGTGCGACACCGGACTGGGTGGGCGCTTCGCCGACCTTCGCGCTGTTCAGGAGTTCCTGAAGCTGGCGGATGCGTGCCTCCTGCTGACCCTGCTCTTCGCGGGCCGCGTGGTAGCCACCGTTCTCCTTCAGATCGCCCTCTTCGCGACGCTCGTTGATCTCGGCGGCGATGACCGGACGATTGGCAATGAGCTGGTCGAGTTCGCTCTTGAGCCTGTCATGTGACTCCTGGGTCAGCCAGGTCACCTGGGTCTCGGTCATCTCGATCACTCCCTCGTAGTTGGAGCCGCCGGGCTCCCTCGACAGACCACTGCAACAGCAGTGATCAACGGCTCGGCAAAATTCGACGGCCGAGGCCGTTCGATTTCCGCCTTGCCGCCAATGCAGCAATACACGGTTCCAAACCGGAACCGTGTACCAGGCGATTCTAGCACGATCGGGGAGCGCAAACCCCGAATAACCCGAACGGTCGCTCGGGTGCGCTGGTGTCAGCCGCCGGTCAGATAGGCGGGAACGTCCAGGCTGCAGCCGTAGATGTCGCCCATCGCGGGCGGGCGCGACGTGTAGACGGGGGCGGTGACTTTCACCGTCTGGTCTTCGCCGCCGGCGATGTAGACCTCGCGACGGCCGGTCTCGGAACCGTCCTTGGAGCGGGAGCGGACGATGCAGACCGCCGCCTGGGACGGGTCCTCGCGGGTGACGGTGAACGTGATGTCCAGCTGCGATTCACTCACCAGATCGAACGACGTGGCCTCACTGTCGATCTCGGAGACGGCAAACTTGTCGTAGGCGACGAACGCCACGATCACACCGACGACCAGGACCGCCGCGGACAGCGCCCACACGAGCCAGCGCTTCGGGCGCGCAGGCTTTGCCGCGGCTGTGTATCGGCCCGGGGGAAGCGTTCTCGTCATCTCTCAACTCTCGTACCGCTCCGGTTCCACGTAACTTGCAGCACTCGAGCGGGGGCACGGCTGCAAGCGGAACTCTCGGGTGGAACTATAGAGGACGTGCGTCAGTGCGCCGTCAGCGATGGCGGAGGGCGAGAGCGCGCGACACGGACAAGCCGGCAACGGCTACTGGCGAAGTTGAGGTGAACGAATACGTGAGCGGATTCCGGCTCATGGCCGTCCATGCCCATCCCGACGACGAGTCGAGCAAGGGTGCCGCGACAACGGCCCGTTACGCCGCAGAGGGCAACGAAGTGAAGGTCGTGACGTTGACCGGTGGTGAACGTGGCGACATCCTCAACCCCGCGATGGACGTGCCCGGGGTACGGGACCGCATCCACGAGGTACGCATCGAGGAGATGGCCGAGGCGGCGCGCATCCTCGGAGTCCAGCACCAGTGGCTGGGATTCGTCGACTCGGGTCTGCCCGAGGGTGACCCGAAGCCGCCGCTGCCGGAGGGCTGCTTCGCGCTCGTTCCGCTCGAGGAGTCGACCGAGGCGCTGGTGCGCGTGATCCGCGAGTTCCGTCCGCACGTCATGACCACGTACGACGAGAACGGCGGCTACCCGCACCCCGATCACATCCGGTGCCACGAGGTGTCGATGGCCGCGTACGAGGCCGCTGCCGACCCGGAGCGGTTCCCCGACGCCGGGGAACCGTGGAAGGTGCAGAAGGTCTACTACTCGCACGGCTTCATCCGGAAGCGTCTCCTGCAGTTCCAGGAGGAGTACGACCGCCGCGGCGAAGAGTTCCCGATGGCCGAGTGGCTCAAGAAGTGGAAGACCGAGCAGGGCGACCTGATGGCACGCGTCACCACCCAGATCACGTGCGGCGACTATTTCCCTCAGCGTGACGACGCGTTGCGTGCCCACGCGACCCAGATCGACCCGAACGGCTCGTTCTTCGCGGTTCCGCTCGAGATCCAGCAGAAGATCTGGCCGACCGAGGAATTCGAGCTCGCCAAGACCCGCGTCACCACCTCCATCCCGGAGAACGACCTGTTCGCGGGCATCCACGAGGACGGACAGCAGTGAATGCGTTGACGGTGAGCATCGTGGCCGGCGCGGCGGACGTCCTGGCGCAGACGCCGAGCACCCCGTCCGGTCCCGAGTTCGGCAAGGCGTCGCCCATCGGTCTCGTCGTCATTCTCGCGCTGCTCGCGGGTGTGGTGCTGCTGGTGCGGTCGATGAACAAGAAGCTCAAGAACCTGCCCGAGACGTTCGAGCCGGAGCACCCCGAACCGGACCAGGAAGCGGACGAGGGCACCGACCGCGGCGCGATCCACGGTGGCGGGCCGAGCAGCACCGAACCGCCGAAGCCGACGGACACCCCGCCGAACCTGCAGAAGTAGTCGAACAGGAGCCGGACATGGACCCACGCGCACAGAACACACTCGGTGGGTCCACCAGCCCCTATCTGCGACAGCACGCCGGCAACCCCGTGCACTGGCAGCAGTGGGGTCCCGAGGCGACCGAGTGGGCGCGCGAGCGGGACGTCCCGATCCTGTTGTCGATCGGATACTCGGCGTGCCACTGGTGCCACGTGATGGCCCACGAGTCCTTCCAGGACGAGGCGGTGGCGTCGCTGATGAACGAGCACTTCGTGTGCGTCAAGGTCGACCGCGAGGAGCGTCCGGACCTCGATGCCGTGTACATGAACGCCACGGTCGCGATGACCGGTCAGGGTGGCTGGCCGATGACGTGCTTCCTCACTCCCGACGGCGCCCCGTTCTACTGCGGCACCTACTACCCGTCCGAGCCGCGCGGCGGGATGCCGTCGTTCACGCAACTGCTGAGCGCCATCGCCGACACGTGGCGGGACCGCCGCGGTGACGTCGACGACGCGGCCGCCTCGGTGGTCGCCGAGTTGCGGCGGGGAGCCGGCGGCATTCCCGAGGGCGAGGTCCGGGTGGACGCGGCCCTGCTGGACGCGGCTGTCGCAGCCGTGCTGCGGGACGAGGACGCCGACCGCGGCGGGTTCGGAGGAGCCCCCAAGTTCCCGCCGTCCGCGCTGATGGAAGGCCTGCTGCGCACGTACGAGCGGTCCGGTGACGACGACGTGCTCGGTGTTGTGGGGCGGACGGCGTCGGCGATGGCGCGCGGCGGCATCTACGACCAGCTCGGCGGCGGTTTCGCCCGGTATTCGGTCGACGCCGCGTGGGTGGTGCCGCACTTCGAGAAGATGCTCTACGACAACGCCCAGCTGCTGCGCGTGTACGCGCACCTGGGCCGGCGCACGGGCGCGGACCTGGCCGTCCGGGTCACCGAGGAGACGGTCGAGTTCCTGCTGCGCGATCTGCGCACCGACAACGGGTCGTTCGCGTCCGCCCTCGACGCCGACACCGAGGGCGTCGAGGGACTCACGTACGTGTGGACCCCCGGGCAGCTCGTCGAGGTTCTCGGCCCCGAGGACGGGGAGTGGGCGGCCCGGGTGTTCGCGGTGACCGCGGACGGGACGTTCGAGGCCGGCACGTCCGTCCTGCAGCTTCCGCGCGATCCGGACGACTGGGACCGCTGGCGCCGGATCCGGGGCACGCTGCTCGCCCAGCGTGCGACGCGGCCGCAGCCGGGACGCGACGACAAGGTGGTCACCGCCTGGAACGGTCTCACGATCACCGCGCTCGCCGAGGCCGGTGCCGGACTCGGCAGGCCGGAGTGGGTGGCCGCGGCCGCCGAGTGCGCGCGTGCGGTGCTGGGCTTGCACGTCGTCGACGGGCGTCTGCGGAGGGCGTCGCTGGGAACGTCCGTGGGCGAATCGGCCGGGGTGCTCGAGGACTACGCCTGCCTGGCGACGGGCCTTCTCGCGTTGTATCAGGCGACCGGCGACAACGAGTGGCTGACGCACGCGCGGGCGCTGCTGGACCGCGCCCTGATCCATTTCGCCGACGACGAGCGGCCGGGCAGCTGGTTCGACACCGCCGACGACGCCGAGACCCTGGTGACCCGTCCCCGCGACCCGGTCGACGGTGCGACGCCGTCCGGAGCGTCGTGCCTGGTCGAGGCACTGGTCACGGCGGCCGCGGTGGCCGACGCGGACGCGTCGGGACGGTACGCGAGCGCGGCCGCCGAATCGCTCGACCGGGTGGCACTGCTTCTGGAGCGCGCGCCGCGATCGGCCGGGCACTGGCTCGCGGTGGCCGAGGCGTCGGTGCGCGGCCCGATCCAGGTGGCCGTGGCGACCGACGGGGATTCCGTCCTGCTTCGGGAGGCGCGCAGACTCGCTCCCGGGGGTGCCGTCGTGGTCGGCGGCGCACCGGACTCGTCACCGCTGCTCGCCGACCGGCCGCTGGTCGGCGGCGCGTCCGCGGCGTACGTGTGCCGCGGGTTCGTGTGCGACCGCCCGGTGTCGACGATCGAGGACCTGGGTGCCGCGTTGAGCCGGTAGTCCGGCCTACCGGAACACCACCAGCCACACGGCGATGTAGTGGCACAGGGCCGCGATGACGGTGGCGGCGTGGAAGAACTCGTGATGCCCGAACGTGGTCGGCCACGGGTTGGGCCACTTGGTGGCGTAGAGGATCGCGCCGACCGAGTAGAGGATGCCGCCGATCAGCAGCAGCACCATCGGTAGGACGCCGACCTCGTGTGTCAGTTCGGGTGCGACGGGAACGATGGCCCAGCCGAGCAGCAGGTAGAGCGGTACCCCGACCCAGCGCGGTGCCGTCGGCCACAGCATTTTCAGTGCGACCCCGGCGAGCGCCCCCGCCCACACGACGATCAGCAGGGTCCGGCCCGTGTCGGGCGGAAGCCCCAGCACCGCGAACGGGGTGTAGCTGCCGGCGATGAACAGGAAGATCATCGAATGGTCCGCGCGCTTCATCCAAGTGCGGGCCTTGACGGTGTTCCAGTGGATCCGGTGGTAGGTGGCGCTGACCCCGAACACACCGCACACCGTGAGGCTGTAGACGGCGGTGGCGAGCGCCGCTTCCCCGGACACCTGGGTGCCCGACAGTGTGACGAGGACGATGCCGGCGATCACGGAGACGCCGAACGCCCACAGGTGGATCCACCCTCGCAGTCGGGGCTTGACGGGCAGTTCGTCGAGGCCGAAAGCGGTCACTGAACACCTCTTCTCGCTGTGTGTGGCACTAACCTACGCAACCGTAGGTTAGCTTGTGGTGAGAGCGTACCCGTCGGTAGCGGCAAGTCGTGCGCTGTGTGACGGCCGTCGCGGATCACCTTCGGATGCGGCGTACTCTTGCGTGTCATGGTGATCTCCAGGTGAGTGCGCGAGGACTGCTGTACAGCATCTACGAGCGTCGTCTACTGAAGCGGCTCGACGGTCTACAGCACCCTCGGCACATTGCCGTGATGTGCGACGGCAACCGGCGGTGGGCCCGCGAAAACGGCTTCGAGGACGTCAGCCACGGCCACCGCATGGGCGCCCTGAAGATCTCCGAGCTGCTCGGCTGGTGCGACGCCGCGGGCATCGAGATGGCGACCATCTACCTGCTGTCCACCGAGAACCTGCGCCGCGACCCCGGGGAACTCGACACCCTGCTCGAGATCATCACGGACGTCGTCGAGGAGATCTCCGGCCCCGACAAGAACTGGAGCGTCAAGATCGTCGGCGCCCTCGACCTCCTGCCCTCCGAACAGTCCCGTCGTCTGCGCGACGCGGCCGCCGGGACCGAGGGGCGCACCGGCACCCACGTCAACGTCGCGATCGGCTACGGCGGTCGCCAGGAGATCGCCGACGCCGTGCAGTCGCTGCTGAGCGAGAAACTCCTCGCGGGACTGTCGGGGGACGAACTGGTGAAATCGATCACAGTCGACGGCATCGACGGTCACCTCTACACGTCCGGCCAGCCCGACCCCGACCTCGTGATCCGCACGTCGGGGGAGCAGCGGCTGTCGGGGTTCCTGCTGTGGCAGAGTGCCTACTCCGAGATCTGGTTCACCGAGGCGTACTGGCCCGAGTTTCGCCGGGTCGACTTCCTCCGCGCGCTCCGCGACTATGCCGCCCGGCACCGCCGCTTCGGCGTCTGACGTGAGTGGCGAAGCGTGCCGGAACACACTTCGCCACTCACCTACAGCTTCCGCAGCCGCAGCCGGTTGATCGAATGATTGGCGTCCTTGCGCAGCACGAGCGTGGCACGCGGACGCGTCGGCAGGATGTTCTCGACGAGGTTGGGCCGGTTGATGTTGTGCCAGATCTCCTGGGCGGCAGCCGTCGCGTCCCGGTCGGACAGTCCGGCGTAGTGGTGGAAGTGTGCGTCGGGGTCGGAGAACGACGTCTTCCGCAGCGCGAGAAAACGCTGGATGTACCAGTTCTCGATGTCCTCGATGCGGGCGTCGACGTAGATCGAGAAGTCGAACAGGTCCGACACCATCAGCCGGGGACCGGTCTGCAGCACGTTGAGACCCTCGATGATGAGGATGTCCGGCTGCCGGATCAGGTGGTACTGGCCCGGGATGATGTCGTACGAGATGTGTGAATACACCGGCGCGGCCACTTCTTCGGCCCCCGACTTCACCTCGGTGACGAACCGCAGCAGCTTGCGGCGGTCGTAACTTTCGGGAAAGCCCTTGCGGTGCATTATCCCGCGGCGGTTCAGCTCGGCCGTCTGATACAGGAAGCCGTCCGTCGTCACCAGGTCGACGCGCGGGTGGTGCTCCCACCGCGCGAGGAGGGCCTGGAGGACACGGGCGGTGGTGGACTTGCCGACCGCCACACTGCCGGCGACGCCGATCACGAACGGCACCTGCTGGTCGGGGTGCTTCTCGCCGAGGAACGTCGCGGTCGCGGCGAACAGTCGCTGACGTGCCGCGACCTGCAGGTGGATGAGACGCGACAGCGGCAGGTACACCTCCGCGACCTCTTCGAGGTCGATCTGCTCGCCGAGGCCCCGCAGTCCGTACAGCTCTTCCTCGGTCAGGACGAGTGGCGTCGACTTACGCAGTGTGCGCCACTGCTTCCGGTCGAATTCGACGTACGGACTGGACTCGCTCGTCCGCGCCATCAGTTCCGCTCACACTCGGGTACACGGGGGAGTGAGCGGTCCATGCCCAGAATCTCTGCCGTCGTCGTTGCGCTGGCGAGTAGCGGTTGCATAGTCGGATTGTGCTTGGTGCCACAGGCTGCGCTGTCGGCGGGTCGGGCAGACGCGTGTGCGACTAAGGTCGGACGGCATGGAATCCGTTTCGTTCGTACGCGAATACTTGCTGCTCGGGCTGGGTTTCGACCGGCTGGAGGAAGGATTCGTCGACGCGTATACCGGCGATCCCGCGCTGCGCAGGCAGGTGGAGAACGCGCCGAAGCCCGATCCGCGCGTTCTCGCGCGCACGGCGGCGAACCTCCGCGCGGAATTGCCGTCGGCGGGACTGTCCGAGGAGCGGACCCGGTTCCTCGACGTCCATCTCCGCGCCCTCGAATGCTCGGGGCGCAAGTTCGCGGGCGACGACGTCGGCTTCGTCGACGAGGTCGAGGCGTACTTCGACGTCCGGATCGAACGGGGCGACGAGGAGCAGTACCGGGAGGCGCACCGGAAGATGGACGCCGTGCTGCCCGGAACGGGGCCGCTCGCCGAACGCATCCAGGCCCACCGCGCGAAGGACGAGATCCCCGCGGACCGGTTGCAGGAATGTGTCGACGCCTTCTCGAGCGCTCTGCGCGATCTCGTGCGCGGGCATTACGCACTGCCCGACTCGGAAGTCGTCGAGTACGAGGTCGTGGGCGACAAGCCGTGGTCGGGGTTCAACTACTACCTCGGCGACTACCGTTCCCGGGTCGCGATCAACTCCGACCTCAAGCAGCACATGTCGAACCTGCCGCGGCTGATCGCGCACGAGTCGTACCCCGGCCACCACACCGAGCACTGCCGCAAGGAAGCCGGACTGGTCGGCGCTGGACAGCTCGAGCAGACGTTGTTCGTCGTCAACACCCCGCAGTGCCTGATGGCCGAGGGGCTCGCGGACCTCGCGCTCGAATCGATCGTCGGGTCGGACTGGGGGCTGTGGGCGCAGGAAATCTACGCCGACCTGGGCCTGCGATTCGACGGTGAGCAGGCGCAACGTCTGTCCGGGGCGTCCGGGCAGCTGCTCGGTGTGCGGCAGGATGCGGCGATGATGCTGCACGACGAGGGCCGCAGCCACGACGACGTCGCGGCGTTCCTGCAGCGGTGGAGCCTGTCGACTCCCGAGCGGGCCCGGCAGTCGCTGCGGTTCCTGTCGTCGCCGTTGTGGCGGGCGTACACCAGCACCTACGTGGAGGGATACCGACTGCTCGGTGGCTGGCTGGGCGAGGTGCCGGTCGGCGCGGAGCGGTCGGAGCGGTTCCGCCGGCTGCTCGACGAGCCGCTCGTGCCCAGCGTCCTGCGCGCCGGTGAGGGGTACCTCACCGCGGGCGGTTAGGAAGTCCTCACGGGTACTTCGTAGACTGGGAGCATTCGTTTCCGCATCCAGCTTGGAGATCCCTCGATGACCGCTGTGCCCGGTACCGACGTCAACACGGCCCCCCTCGCCGAACTCGACCCCGAAGTCGCCCAGGCCATGGCAGGTGAGCTGGCCCGTCAGCGCGACACGCTGGAGATGATCGCCTCGGAGAACTTCGTTCCGCGCGCGGTCCTCCAGGCCCAGGGCAGCGTCCTCACCAACAAGTACGCCGAGGGATACCCGGGACGCCGCTACTACGGCGGCTGCGAGCACGTCGACGTCATCGAGGATCTCGCCCGCACCCGCGCCAAGGAACTGTTCGGCGCCGACTTCGCGAACGTTCAGCCGCACTCCGGCGCACAGGCCAACGCGGCGGTCCTGATGGCCCTGATGAACCCGGGTGAGAAGCTCCTCGGCCTCGACCTGGCGCACGGCGGCCACCTCACGCACGGCATGAAGCTGAACTTCTCCGGCAAGCTGTACGACGTCGAGTCGTACGGGGTCAGCAAGGAGGACCACCGCATCGACATGGACGAGGTCCGCAAGATCGCGGTCGCCGCGCAGCCGAAGGTCATCGTCGCCGGTTGGTCCGCGTACCCGCGTCACGAGGACTTCGCCGCGTTCCGGTCGATCGCCGACGAGGTCGGCGCGTACCTGTGGGTCGACATGGCGCACTTCGCGGGCCTGGTCGCTGCCGGGCTGCACCCGTCGCCCGTGCCGTACGCCGACGTCGTGTCCAGCACGGTCCACAAGACGCTCGGCGGGCCGCGCTCCGGCCTGATCCTCGCCAAGCAGGAGTGGGCGAAGAAGCTCAACTCCGCCGTCTTCCCCGGCCAGCAGGGCGGGCCGCTGATGCACGCCATCGCCGCCAAGGCCGTCTCCCTGAAGATCGCGGGCACCGAGGAGTTCAAGGACCGTCAGCAGCGCACCCTGACCGGCGCGAAGATCCTCGCCGAGCGTCTGACCGGCGCCGATGTCGTCGACAAGGGTGTCAGCGTCCTCACCGGCGGCACCGACGTGCACCTCGTGCTCGTCGACCTGCGCAACTCGCAGCTCGACGGCCAGCAGGGTGAGGACCTTCTCCACGAGGTCGGCATCACCGTCAACCGCAACGCGGTGCCGTTCGACCCCCGCCCGCCGATGGTCACGTCCGGCCTCCGGATCGGCACGGCGGCGCTCGCGTCGCGTGGATTCGGGGACGAGCAGTTCACCGAGGTCGCCGACATCATCGGCACCGCACTCGCCGGATCGTCCGACGTCGAGACGCTGAAGTCCCGCGTGTCGAAGCTTGCCGCCGACTTCCCGCTGTACGAGGGTCTCGAGGACTGGCGCCTGATCTAGGCGGCTCCGCCGCCCGTGCGTGGCCTGCGAGTGCAGGGACTCGTTAACCACGCACGGGCGCCGCAGGCGCCTCCACGTAACTTGATGTTCACCGACACGCCCGCCGCTCGCACGGCCGTCCGGCGTGTTTGGCAGTACCGTCGGGGGTAACAGGCAGCGGGGAAGTTGCTTGTACGGGAGGTCCTGATCGTGGCTGACACACTCAGTGCGAGGGGGCCGGCGCCCGGCCCTCGTGTGGTGACACACCAGGGACGGACCGGTCCAGCGAACCGAGTTTGCGTGGGTGCCACGCAGACCTAGGAGCCAACGTGACTGCTTCACGCTCCGTCTCAGCCCGCGTCGGACGTTCGTCCGCCGCCCCCAGGAAATCGTCGGATTCTGCAGTTCGTACATTCGTACTCGATACCTCCGTACTGCTGTCCGACCCCTGGGCCGTCACCAGGTTCGCCGAGCACCGTGTGGTGCTTCCCCTCGTCGTGATCAGCGAGCTCGAAGGGAAGCGGCACCACCACGAGTTGGGATGGTTCGCAAGAGAATCGCTGCGCATGCTCGACGACCTCCGTCTGGAATACGGTCGTCTCGACCAGCCGGTGCCGATCGGCACCGAGGGTGGCACCTTGCAGGTCGAGTTGAACCACACCGACCCGTCGGTTCTTCCGGTCGGATTCCGCACGGACAGCAACGATTCGAGGATCCTGGCCTGCGCACTGAACCTCGAGGCCGAGGGCGGTGACGTCGTCCTGGTCAGCAAGGACATCCCGCTGCGAGTGAAGGCCGGTGCGGTGGGTCTTCCCGCCGACGAGTACCACGCCCACGACGTCGTTCCGTCGGGTTGGACGGGTATGACCGAACTGGACGTGGCGTCCTCGTCGATCGACGAACTGTTCTCCGAGGGTGTCGTCGATCTGGAGGAGGCCCGGGAGCTTCCGTGTCACACGGGTATTCGGCTGCTGGGCGGTTCGTCGAGCGCGCTGGGCCGCGTGAACGCCGACAAGCGGGTGCAGCTGGTGCGGGGGGAGCGTGAGGCATTCGGTCTGCACGGACGTTCGGCCGAGCAGCGGATCGCCCTGGACATCCTGCTGGACGACAGTGTGGGCATCGTGTCGCTGGGCGGCAAGGCGGGCACCGGCAAGTCGGCGCTGGCGTTGACGGCGGGGCTGGAGGCGGTGCTCGAGCGCCGCACCCAGCGGAAAGTCGTTGTCTTCCGGCCGCTCTACGCGGTGGGCGGGCAGGAGCTCGGCTACCTGCCGGGTAGTGAGAGCGAGAAGATGGGCCCGTGGGCCCAGGCGGTCTTCGACACACTCGACGGCCTCGCCAGCACCGAGGTGATGGACGAGGTGATCAGCCGCGGCATGCTGGAAGTGTTGCCACTCACGCATATTCGCGGACGGTCACTGCACGATTCGTTCGTGATCGTGGACGAGGCGCAGTCGCTGGAACGCAATGTGCTGCTCACGGTGCTTTCCCGGCTCGGCACCGGCTCCCGGGTGATCCTGACTCACGACGTCGCTCAGCGCGACAACCTGAGGGTCGGACGTCACGACGGGGTGGCCGCGGTGATCGAGAAGCTCAAGGGGCATCCGCTGTTCGCCCACATCACGTTGACGCGCAGTGAGCGTTCGCCGATCGCGGCGCTCGTGACGGAGATGCTGGAGGAGTTCGGGCCGACGCCGTAGGCGCCTGCCGCGCAGCGTGATCCGCCCGATGGCACCACGGTCCGACCGGACCGAGGTGACATCGGGCGGAAACGTCAGAAGGCGCGCAAAATGCCTTTGAGCGTGCCCCACAGAAAGTCCCGGCTGCTGAAGTAGTCGCGCCAGACGGCGATCTTGCCGTCCTTCATCTCGAACGTGCCGCACACCCAGAACTCGCTGCGCAGCCGCTTGTAGATCAGGACGTCGGTGCGTTCGGTCAGAACGGCCGTCCCGTCGCCGGCGATGTGGTGCAGGCGCACATCGAATCCGACACCGGGGCGGCTCATTCCGCGCAGTACCCGCATGACGGAGCCGAGGCCGCGGATCTTGGGCAGGGACACGTTGTGCCACACGATGTCCTGGTGCAGATACTGTTGCGCGGCGTCCGGGTCGCCGGCGACGAGCGCGTCCAGGAAGGCCCGGACCACCTGGACATCTGCCGTGTCCGTTCGAGTGGTTCCCGTCGGTTCGTGCGAGTTCGTGCTCATGGTCTTCTTCCCGTCGAAGTGTCGGCTCAGCGGACGAATGTCCCCCGGCCTTCCGTGTCGTAGTACTCGAGTGTGACGTTGTTGCCGGCGAACGTGGCCTTCGAGATGGTTCCGGGTGGGGCGTTCTCACCGCTGGGTATGAAGGTGAAGGTCTCGCCGTCCCAGTGGGTGAGTGGGAAGGTCTGCCCGGCGGGCCCGAGTTGGAGCGACAGCGCGCCGTTGCTCTCCGTGACGACGGCGGGACCCCAATACGGGTTGCCGTAGGTGCCCGCGTAGGTGGGGAGCGGCTGCGGTGGTGCCGGGTTCGCGGGGGCCGTCTGGCCGACGAGACTGCCCTCGGGCTCGTCCATCGGCGCGATGGCCTGCCGGTACAACGACCTCCAGTCCTCGCGGATCTCCCCGAACTGGACGAGGTCGGCGAACTCGGCGGTGAGGGACTCGGGAATGCCGATGGGCGACCCGTTGGTCAGCGCGACGATGGCGACGTCGGCGGACGGTATCGCGACGAAGTTCGTCGCCACCCCGAGCTGGAATCCACCGGAGTGGCTGAGGGAGACCCGCCCTGCCGGGGTGGTCGAGACGTTGAACCCATAACCGTAGGACCCCGGACGGCTGTCCATCGACCGTGGTGGGCTGGACACCATCTGAGGACTGACCGCGGGGAGCAGTGATTCGGGGGACACGATCTCCTTGCCCTCGAACGTGCCGTCGGCCAACAGCATCGCCAGCCATTTGCCCATGTCGTTGACGGACGAGCTCACTCCGCCCGCGGGGGACTGGGCGTCGGGATTGCGTACCGCATCGGCGACGTACTTGCCGTCGACGAGTTGGTGCGCGACGGCGCGGTCGTCGCGGGCCTGATAGTCAGCGAATCGCGAACTCGTGGAGGACATCCCCAGCGGCTGGTAGATCGTCTGCTCGGAGAGCGTCGCCCAATCCGTCCCCGACGCCGCCGCGACGGCCTCCGCCGCCGCGGTGAGGCCGAAGTTGGTGTACTCGTAGGTGATCCGGAACGGGTTCAGCGGCTCGAGCCGGAGCTTGTCGAGCACCTGCTGCTGGTTGAAACCCAGGTCCTCGAGCAGATCGCCGGCGTGATCGGGCAACCCCGACCGGTGCGAGTACAGATCGCCCACCGTGACGTGCTCGGTGACCCACGGGTCGGCGAGGGCGAAACCGGGTGACTTGGACACCACGGGAGTGTCCCAGCCGATGACGCCGGCATCGACCTGATGGGCAACCACCGTCGACCCCACCGGTTTCGACATCGACGCCAGCTGAAACACGGTGTCGGCGTCCACCTTCTGATCGGTGCCGGCCTCGCGCACCCCGAATCCCTTCGCGTACACGGTCTGCCCACCGTGGACGACGGCGACCGCCATGCCCGGCAGACCGGAACTGTCCATCAACTCGGTCGCCAGTTCGTCGAGACGGCCCACGGCGTCGTCGATCTGACCATCGGGTATATCGACGCCCGCGACCGTCCCCGGGTTCGGCGGCTGGGAGGACTCCGAGGTGGGGTTCGCGCCGGACGTCTCGGAACCGGAGTCGTCTGCGTCGGAGCCGCAACCCGTCACGAGTGACCCGCCGAGCGCGAGAGCCGACAGAAGTATCGTCAGGTTCCGATGTCTGCGCATGGGTGATCCTCTGCTCGGGCCCGGGGTAACCGTGGACTGCCAGCCTAACGACTTCAAGCCCATGACCAGGATGTTTTCGTCACAACGCCGCCGTTGTTCCCGTCGAATTCACCGGTGGTCGACCCGGTGCCCCGGCGCGGACGCTACGGTGTGCGGATGCCGATTGAAAAGAATGACTCGCAGCTGCTCAGTGAGCTGGCCCCGGTGGTGGACGAAAACCTCACACGTCACCTCGCCGAGGCGGACGGCTGGCAGCCGCACGATCTGGTCCCGTGGGACCAGGGCAAGAACTTCGCGTTCATGGGTGGAACGGATTGGTCGGCAGATCAGTCGACGCTGAGCGACGTCGAGGCGCTCGCACTGACCGTGGGTGTGCTGGTGGCGGACAATGTGCCCGCGTACCACCGGGAGATCGCCAAGCACCTCGCCCAGGTGGGTCCGTGGTGGCGCTGGGTGGGCCGCTGGACCGCGGAGGAGAACCGGCACTCCATCGTGCTCCGGAACTACCTGATGGTGACGCGCGCCGTCGACCCCGTCGCCCTCGAGCGCGCCCGGATGGACGAGATGGTCCGCGGTTACGCGATGCCGCCGATGCATTTGATCGAGATGCTCGCGAACTCCGCGTTCGAGGAGAAGGCCGCGGCGGTGCGTCATCACAACACGGCGGCACTCGGCGAGGACCCGCTGGTGGCCGTGATCGCCGAGCGGCTGGCCGCGGACGACGAACTGCAGTCGCTGTTCTACCGAAACATCGTCGAGGCCGCGTTCGAGCTGGTACCCGACCAGACGATGCGCGCGATCGCGTCGCGGATCGCCGCATTCGACGTGCCGAGCGTGGCACTGCCCGGCGGAACCGACAGCACCGCCGTGCTCGCCGAGGCCGGTATCTACGACCCCGCACAGCAGGGGGAGAAGGTGTTCGCTCCGCTGCTCCGCTCGTGGAACATCGCCGACCGCACCGATCTCGGCTCGGAGGGCGAGAAGGCCCGCGACGAGCTGTCCGCGCTGCTGTAGGACTTCTGCGCGAGAGGGCCCGCACTCGATCGAGTGCGGGCCCTCTCCGTCGGCAGGGTCAGTCCTTCACCTTCGCCATCGCCAGCACGTCGAGACGCTTGTCGAGTTCTTCCTCGCTCAGCTTGTCGCCGATCAGACCACGGTCGACGACGGTCTCGCGGATGGTCTTCTTCTCCTTCAGCGCCTGCTTCGCGACAGCCGCGGCCTCCTCGTACCCGATCGCGGAGTTCAGTGGCGTCACGATGGACGGCGACGACTCCGCGAGCGTCTTGAGGTGCTCGGTGTTCGCGACGAGCCCCACGACGCACCGGTCGGCGAACAGCCGCGTGACGTTGGCCAGCAACGTCAACGACTCGAGCAGGTTCCGCGCCATCATCGGGATGTAGACGTTGAGCTCGAACGCGCCCGCGGCACCGCCCCAGGCGACCGCGGCATCGTTGCCGACCACCTGAGCGGCGACCTGGGTGGCGGCCTCCGGGAGCACCGGATTGACCTTGCCGGGCATGATCGAACTGCCGGGCTGCAGGTCGGGGAGACGGATCTCGCCGAGACCGGTGAGCGGCCCCGATCCCATCCAGCGGATGTCGTTGGCGATCTTGGTCAGGGACACCGCGATGGTGCGCAGCGCGCCGGACGCCTCCACCAGGCCGTCACGCGCCGCCTGCGCCTCGAAACTGTTCTTCGCCGGTGTGAGGGCGTCGACGCCCGTCGCCTTCACCAGTTCGGCGACGACCTTCGGGCCGAATCCGTCGGGGGCATTGAGTCCCGTTCCGACCGCGGTGCCGCCGATGGGCAGCTCACCGAGCCGGGGAAGGCAGGCCACGACCCGCTCCATCCCCGCCTCCATCTGGCGGGCGTAACCGCCGAACTCCTGGCCGAGGGTCACCGGGACGGCGTCCATGAGGTGGGTGCGGCCCGACTTCACGACGTGCTTCCACTCGGTGGACTTGTCGAGCAGGGCCAGGCGCAGGTGGTCGAGGGCGGGGAGGAGGTCCTTCACCGCGGACTCGGTGGCCGCGACATGCGTCGCGGTGGGAAAAGTGTCGTTGGACGACTGCGACATGTTGACATCGTCGTTGGGGTGGACGACCACACCGTTCGCCGCGGCGATCGACGCGATCACCTCGTTGGCGTTCATGTTGGAACTGGTGCCCGAGCCCGTCTGGAAGACGTCGATGGGGAATTGATCGTCGTGCTTGCCCTCGGCGATCTCGCCCGCCGCGGCGATAATGGCGTCCGCCTTCTCGGCGTCGAGGAGGCCGAGGTCCTTGTTGACCTGCGCGCAGGCCGCTTTCAGCAGACCCATTGCACGTATCTGGGTGCGCTCGAGACCTCGACCGCTGATCGGGAAGTTCTCGACGGCGCGCTGAGTTTGCGCGCGCCACAGGGCATCCACGGGCACCCGCACCTCGCCCATGGTGTCGTGTTCGATCCGGTACTGCTGCTCGTTGCTCTCGGTCATGCGTCAAACATGCCACTTCTGAGCGCGTCGTGGGGGCGCTCCCCGTGCGCCTTTCCGGTAGCTCTGGCTACCGGAAAGGCGCACGGGCAGCGGAGCTGCCTAGAACGTCGGCGGAATGGCGCCGTCCTCGCCCGTGAAGTCCACGGACGAGTACTCGCGCAACTTCTCGAGACGGTGGTACGCGTCGATCATGCGGACGGTGCCCGACTTCGACCGCATCACGATCGACTGGGTCGAGGCGCCGCCACCGTAGTAGCGGACACCGCGGAGCAGGTCGCCGTCCGTGACACCGGTGGCGCAGAAGAAGACGTTCTCACCGGACACGAGATCTTCGGTGGAGAGCACACGGTCCAGGTCGTGGCCTGCGTCGATGGCCTTCTGGCGCTCGGCATCGTCGGTCGGGGCCAGCCGGCCCTGCAGCGAACCACCCATACAGCGCATGGCGGCGGCGGCGATGATGCCCTCGGGCGTTCCACCGGTGCCGATCAGGATGTCGGTGCCCGACTCCGGACGTGCGGCGGCGATCGCACCCGCGACGTCGCCGTCGGAGATGAGACGGATCCGGGCGCCGGTGTCCCGGACCTCCTGGATGAGCCTGGCGTGCCGCGGACGGTCGAGGATGCAGACCGTCACGTCGGAGGGGGACGCCTTGCGGACTTTCGCGACGCGCTTGATGTTCTCGGCGACGGGCGCTGTGATGTCGATGACATCGGCGGCGTCGGGGCCGACGGCGATCTTCTCCATGTAGAACACGGCAGACGGGTCGAACATCGCGCCGCGCTCGGCGACCGCGAGCACGGCGATCGCGTTGGGCATGCCCTTCGCCATCAAGGTGGTCCCGTCGACCGGGTCGACGGCGAAGTCGCAGTCGGGTCCGTCGCCGTTGCCGACCTCTTCGCCGTTGAACAGCATCGGAGCTTCGTCCTTCTCGCCCTCGCCGATGACGACGACGCCGCGCATCGAGACCGAGCTCACGAGCTGGCGCATGGCGTCGACGGCGGCTCCGTCGCCGCCCTCCTTGTCGCCACGGCCGACCCAGCGACCGGCAGCCATCGCACCAGCCTCGGTGACTCGGACCAATTCCAGAGCAAGATTTCGGTCCGGGGCCTCGCGGCGACTCGAAGTGGTGCTAGCCGTCATGGGCAGTGCCTCCTGGTGCAGTCACGGTCGACGTTGTACGTCGACGCTGTGTCGGTGGCCGTCGGCCGCCGAGTGTCGAGTGGATCTCGCTGCTGATTCTCCCAGAAAGAAGTGTGACGTGCGCTGCTGGGGCGCGAATCATGGGACCGAGAATCGTTGTTCCGGGACCGACCCTGGATACTGGTGGGCGTGGCATCTGATAAACCCCGCATCCTGCACAACAACCGCGACATGGTGTGGTCGCTCGTACCCCTTGTCCTGTTCTGCGTACTGATCGCGGGTATCGCCAGCCAGTGCACGTTCAGCCCGGGCGGACCCACCAGTGGTCCGATTCCCAGCTTCGACGTCGATGCGGCGCTGAAGTACGACGCGCAGGACCTTCCGTTCCCGGTGCGTAAGCCGGAGACACCGGAGGGCTGGACGCCCAACTCGGGCAGCCGCAGCATCGTCAGCGGCGACGGCGGCGGCGATTCGAGCACCGTCGGCTTCATCACCGAGGCAGGCCGCTACATCCAGCTGACGCAGAGCAATGCCGTCGAGACGGTGCTCGTGCCGTTCGTCGCGGGTGGTCCGCGTACGGCGACGGGAACCGAGGACGTTGCAGGTCACAGCTGGATCGTGTACGGCGGGGAGGGAGTCGAGCCGATCTGGGTCTCCGACTTCGGCGACGTCCGGCTCCTCGTGACGGGCAGTGCGTCACCCGAGGCGTTCGAGCAACTCACCACCGCCGCGGCCGACGCCCAGGTCCTCGCCGCCTGACGACCGGGGGCGTGTCAGCCCTCGTCGTCGGCGTGGGCGAGCGCCGTCTCGACGCGCTTGCGCGCCCCTGCGAGGTGCTCCTCGCAGCGTTTGGCCAGGGCCTCGCCCCGCTCCCACAGCGCGAGTGACGCGTCGAGGTCGAGGCCGCCCTGTTCGAGCACCTTGACCACGTCGACGAGTTCGTCGCGCGCCGCCTCGTAGCCGAGCTCCGCGATGTCGGTGTCGGTGTCGTTTCCGGTGGGCTTGCTCATGTCCTACTTGTCCTTTCCCATCACCGCGGCACGGATTGCGCCGTCGGCGACTCGAACGCGAATCTGGGTGCCCGGCGGGGCGTCGTCGACCGAGCGCAGGACCTCGGGATCGCCGTCGGGCACGATCCGCTGGACCACGGAGTAGCCGCGGGCCAGGGTCGCAGCGGGGCCGAGGGTCGTCAGCCGTGCCCGCAGGTGCTCGATCGTGGTGCTCTCCGCGGCGATCGCCCGGCTGATGTCGCGTCGCCCGGCCTCCCGCAGTCGCTCGACCTCGTCCGACCGGTGGTCGAGTGCGCGCAGCGGATCGGCGAGCACCGGCCGGCTCCGCAGCTGGGAGATCAGGTGGGACTCGCGCTGCACCCAGTTGCGGAGAGCAGCCGCGCTCCGCGACCGCAGTTCGCCGACCAGCGCCTGCTCGGCTACGGCATCCGGTACGACCCGCTTGGCAGCGTCCGTCGGTGTCGCGGCCCGCAGGTCGGCGACGTGATCGCTGAGCGGACTGTCCGGCTCGTGGCCGATGGCGCTGACCACCGGAGTTCGGCAGGCGACGATCGCGCGGCACAGCGTCTCGTCGGAGAACGGCAGCAGATCCTCCACGCTGCCGCCGCCGCGCGCGAGGATGATGACGTCGACGTGCGGGTCGGCGTCCAGTTCCTTCAACGCGTCGAGGATCTGCGGAACGGCGGTCGCGCCCTGCACCGGGGTGTTGCGCACCTCGAAGCGCACGGCGGGCCAGCGGCGCTGCGCCACGCTGAGAACGTCGTGCTCGGCGGCGCTGGCGCGACCGGTGATCAGCCCGATGGTGCCCGGCAGGAACGGCAGCGGACGCTTCAGTCGAGGGTCGAACAGACCCTCCGCTGCCAGCAGCGCGCGCAGCCGCTCGATCCGGGCGAGGAGTTCACCGATCCCGATCGCGCGGATCTCCGTCACTCGCAGCGAGACCGACCCGCGGCCGGTGTAGAACGACAACTTGCCGAACATCACCACCCGGCTGCCCTCGGTGAGCGGGACGGGGGAGTTCTGCAACAGCTGCGGGGAGCAGGTCACCGACAACGACATGTCGACGGACGGATCCCGCAGCACCAGAAACGCGGTCCGGGTTCCCGGACGCGCGTTGATCTGGGTGATCTGTCCCTCGACCCAGACACTCCCGAGCCGGTCGATCCACTGTGCGACCTTGGCCGACACGGTGCGGACCGGCCACGGCTGCTCGGCGGTACTCGGTCCGGTACTGGCTGCGCGGGGCTGTGCGGAGGTCACTTGGCCTTGGCGGAGGTGATGCGGTTGGTCAGCATGGTCTGGAACGGTGCGCGTGCCAGGGTCGCGTTCTCGTAGTCCAGCAGCGTCGTGAGGTCCTCGACGGACAGGCTGCGCAGGCGCGCCCGCAGCTGGGCGAGCGTCAGCGTGCCGTAGTCGAGTACGACGGCGATCTCGGGTTCGGCCACCGTCGGGGCGGAGGTCGCGACCTTCTTGCTCACCGGCTTCACGGAGGCGGCGCCGTTGGTGGCGGCGGGAGCAGCCTTCGGGGTCGAGACCTTCTCAGGAGTGCTCTCGTCCTGCGGACTCAGCGAGTACAGGGCGAACCGCCCAGGCCCGGCCGACCGCTCGTCGGTCCCGCCGTCGACGGCGGGTACCGGATCGGTGTCCTCGTCGAAGACGGCCCAGACCGGCTGCTCCTCGTCGTGGGTCCAGTTGATCAGTGCGAAAGCCTGGTCGCCCTTGATGGCCAGCGCCGTCATGGACTGCTGAACACGCATCGTGGTCTGCAGCACCTGACTGACCGCGGTCATGGGCAGGGTCGCCGCGGTGGTCGGCAGTTTCCTGGCCTCTTCGACGGCCGTCACGGCGATTCCAGCGGCGACACGCGCCACGAACGGGGGACGAATCATTCCCACAGCCTGCCTGACAACGGCACGTTTGGGTAGCCGACGTGCCCACAGCGTCGACGACTTCGGTGCGACGATGCGCACACTACCCCGCCGAGGCCCCGCGAAAGTGTCGTCCGTACGGGGCGACCCGTAGTCTGGAGCCATGTCTTCGGCTGTTCCACTCAATGTGGGTATCACACGTTCTGCAGATTCGGGAGCGTCGCGCGCCGACGGCGAGAAGCGCGTACTGCTCGCGGAACCCCGCGGCTACTGCGCCGGCGTGGACCGCGCCGTCGAGACGGTGGAGAAGGCGCTCGAGAAGCACGGCGCCCCAATCTACGTGCGCAAGGAAATCGTCCACAACCGGCACGTCGTCGAGACGCTCACCGATCAGGGTGTCGTCTTCGTCGACGAGACCGACGAGGTTCCGGAGGGTGCGCTGCTGGTGTTCTCCGCCCACGGCGTGTCTCCCGCGGTCCACGAATCGGCCGCGGCGCGCAACCTGCGCACGATCGACGCCACGTGCCCGCTGGTCACGAAGGTCCACCAGGAAGCCAAGCGCTTCGCCCGGGACGACTTCGACATCCTCCTGATCGGCCACGAGGGCCACGAGGAAGTGGAGGGCACCGCCGGCGAGGCACCCGAGCACGTGCAGTTGGTCGACGGACCCGACTCCGTGGACGCCGTGACGGTCCGCGACGAATCGAAGGTCATCTGGTTGTCGCAGACCACGTTGAGCGTCGACGAGACGATGCAGACGGTCGCCCGGCTGCGGGAGCGTTTCCCGAATCTGCAGGACCCGCCGAGCGACGACATCTGCTACGCCACCCAGAACCGTCAGGTCGCCGTCAAGGCGATGGCACCCGAATGCGACCTTGTCATCGTCGTCGGATCCCGAAACTCCTCGAACTCGGTTCGTCTCGTCGAGGTGGCACTGGGTGCGGGCGCGAAGGCGTCGTACCTGGTCGACTACGCACGCGAAGTGGATCCGGCCTGGCTCGACGGTGTCCGGACGGTCGGGATCACCTCGGGTGCGTCCGTGCCGGAGATCCTGGTGCGTGGTGTGATCGATCTGCTCGACGAGCACGGCTTCCACGACGTCCAGCCGGTCACGACGGCCAACGAGACGCTGGTCTTCGCACTGCCGCGCGAGCTGCGGGCCGCGCGGACCTGATCGGTTCGCTACCCGCCCGTCCCTCCTCTAGCGGGGCTGCTCCGTCTCGAACGGCGGCTCGTACCGGTCGCGGTAGCGCACCTGGGGAATGGGGTGGGCCGGCACGTCGGAGTTGGGCCGGGGTCGCGGCGTCGTCCGCGGCGGGACCGAACGCGGCGCCTGAGTGGTGCGCGGAGGTGCCGACCGGGGTGCCTGCGCTGCCCGGTCGACCATCGGCGGTGGGGGCGCGGTGCGTCCGCCCGACGAGGACGAGCGGCGAGGCGGTGGGGTGGCCGCCCGTCGCGCCGAGCGGGGGTGCTCCCGTGCGGCGTCCTTGTCACGCGTCCGACGCGGCGGCGGAGACTGCTCCGACTCCTCGGCGGCGCGCCGAGGGCGGGCGGCGCGTGGCGCCCGCTGCGCGCGTCGCCGCTCGGACGTGCGAGCGGGACCGGTCTTGCGTTGCTGCAGCAGGAAGAGGCGGAGTCCGCCGATCAGCAGGGTCACCACGGTGGCGGCGAGCATCACCGGAAAGCGGTTGACCAGTGGATACGCGACGTTGATCGCCAGGTCCTTCAGTGCGGTGCTGTTCTCCTCCGCGATGAGACTCTGCCCGAGCGGCACCGCGACGAACAGGATCAGCGGCGGCTGGACGATCGCGGTGAACAGCGCGCGGTTGCCGGCAGCCGCCACGGCGAGGACACAGCCGAGGAAATAGAACGTGGAGAACGCAGCCGTGAGTTCGGTGCCACGAGCCGCATCGACAGCGAATCCGACAAAGGTGACTCCGACGGCCAGGAGAATGACACCCCACCAGGGGAGACCGGGGACCGTAGGGACAATCGACCGCCTGTCGAGCGGCACCCCAGAGCGAGCACGTTGGGTTGCAGACACACAACGACAGTAGCGGCAACTTGTTAACTAGCCTCGTTGGCGTGACCGGTAGAGCCTGAGAGATCCTCGAGATTTGTGCGTCTCGGCCACGAATCGACGGCGCTGACCTCGGTGACGTCGCCGTCGAACACGTCGAGGTCGTGAAGCTTGCGGGCGGTCACTGTGACCCGGGACTCCATCGACGCGACGGTGAGATTGAACGAGTCGACGGCCTTGCCGAGTTGGGAGCCGAGACGGTCGAGGTGCGCGCCGACCGTCCCCAGCCGCGAATACAGCTCCCGGCCGAGCTGGTGGATCTTCGCGGCGTCCCGAGACAGCGCCTCCTGGCGCCAGGTGTGCGCGATGGTCCGCAGCAATGCGATGAGCGTGGTGGGGGTGGCGAGGATCACGTTCCGTGAGAACGCGTGCTCGAGCAGCCCGGAATCGGCGGTCAGCGCCGCGTCCAGGAACGGATCACCGGGCACGAACAGCACCACGAACTCCGGCGTCGGGTCGAACGACTCCCAGTACGTCTTGTCGGCCAACTGGTCGACGTGCGTCCGCAGCTGCCGGGCGTGTCTGGAGAGGTGCTGTTCCCGGGCGGCCGGGTCTTCCGTCTGCGCGGCGTCCAGGTACGCCGCGAACGGGACCTTGGCGTCGACCACGATCTGCTTGCCGCCCGCGAGGTACACGAGCAGGTCGGGACGGACACCCTCCTTCGACACCTGGGTGTCGAAGTCGCAGTGCCGAACCATCCCGGCCAGTTCGACCACCCGCTCCAACTGGATTTCACCCCACCGGCCCCGGATCTGCGGCGCCCGCAGCGCCGTGACGAGTCTGTTCGTCTGCGTGGACAGCATCTGTGACGTGCGGTGCATGCCCTCGACCTGCTCACTGAGTCCGGCGTACGCGTGAACCCGGCTGCGTTCGACGTGGTCCACCTGTTCCGCCAGCGCGCCGACGGCCTCGTGCAGCGGCCCGACCAGTCGCGAGATCTGCTCGCCGATCGCACCCGAGTGGCGGCGGGCAGAATCCTCGCTGACGGCGCCGAGTGACTGCCGCAGCAGGGCCTCGTTCTCGCGCAGCGCGGCGAGCTGTGCCTCCGCTCGCGCCGCCCGATCACCGCTCCGCGCCGCGTGCAGCAGCCACCCGAGGGCGGTGCCCGCGGCGAGCGCCAGGAGCATTCCGAGTGCAGCGAGTGCATTCATGTGGCTCATGGTGCACCGACCCACCGACATGTGGGGCACCGCCCAGCTACATGTGGGGCACCGCCCCGCTACATGTGGGGCACCGCCCCGCTACATGTGGGGCACCGCCCCAGCGACACGTCGAATCGCTCGGACGCCACGCGGCCGAGGTGTTCGAGGTTGTCGGCACGGTGCTCTACGGTCTCGGGACATGAGGATCCTGCACACTTCGGACTGGCACATCGGACGCACGTTCCACGGGGTGGACCTGCTCACCGACCAGGCCCGTGTGCTCGACGCGATCGCCGCCCTCGTCGCCGAGCACGGCGTGGACGTCGTCGTCGTACCCGGCGACGTGTACGACCGGTCGATCCCGAGCGCGGACGCCGTCACCGTGTGCAACCGCGGCTTCGAAGCGATCCGGGACGCCGGCGCGGTCATCGTCGCCACGTCCGGCAACCACGACTCCGCGGCGCGGCTCGGGGCGGGTGCCGCGTTCTCCCGCGCGGGCGGGCTGCACCTCATGACGACGGTCGCCGGGATCGGCTCGCCCGTCGTGCTCGAGGACGCGCACGGTCCCGTCGCGTTCTACGGCATTCCCTATCTCGAGCCCGAGATCACCCGCGCGCAACTGGACGTGCCGACCGCGCGGTCGCACGCCGAGATCCTCGACGCCGCGATGGACCGTGTCCGCACCGACCTCGACAGGCGGAACGACACCACACCGCTCACCAGGTCCGTGGTGCTCGCCCACGCGTTCGTCGTGGGCGCCGAGGCCACCGGGTCGGAGAGGTCCATCTCCGTCGGCGGCGTCGAGACGGTGTCGGCTTCGGCCTTCGGCGGGGTCGACTACGTCGCGCTCGGCCACCTCCACTCGCCCCAGACCCTCGCGGAAAACATCCGGTACTCGGGTTCGCCGCTGCCGTACTCCTTCGGCGAGCGCACCCACAGCAAGGCGGTCTACCTCGTGGATCTCGACGCCGACGGACTGCGGACCGTCGAGCGGGTCGACCTGCCGGTGGTCCGCGGTCTCCGACAATTGACAGGGACGGTGCAGGAGTTGCTCGAGGACGACACGTACCGCGACGCCGAGGACTGCTACGTGTCGGCGGTGCTCACCGACCCGGAACGCCCGGTCGACGCCATGCGCTCACTCCAGACCCGCTTCCCGTTCGCCGTTCACCTCGAGTGGCAACGCCCCGAGGGCGGCGACGATCTGCGCTACCGGGACAAGGTGCACGGGCGCAGCGATCTGCAGATCACGCGCAGCTTCCTCACCGACGTGCGCAGCGAACCGTCGACCGGCGAGATCCGGCTGGTGGAAGCCGCACTCGGCTTCGCCGACCGGGCCGGCGAAGACACCGCCGAGGTCGTCGCGCTGGAACAGACGGCATGAGGCTGCATCGACTCGAAGTCGAAGCCTTCGGGCCGTTCGCAGGATCCGTGGAAGTCGACTTCGATCGGCTCGGCGCGGACGGGCTCTTCCTGCTGCACGGTCATACCGGCGCCGGTAAGACGACAGTCCTCGACGCGGTGGCGTTCGCGCTGTACGGCACGGTGCCCGGGGCACGGAAGGACGGCAAGCGCCTCCTGTCCGACCACGCGCCCGCCGGTTCCGTTCCCACGGTGACGCTCGAGGCGACGATCGCGGGCCGGCATCTGCGTCTCGTCCGCAGCCCCGAGTTCGAGCGTCCGAAGCGCCGTGGGTCGGGGACCATCAAGGAGAACGCGAAGGCCACGCTCACCTGGCTCGACGGCCGCGGGGAGAACCTGTCACGAATCCCCGACATCGCCGACGAGGTCGGTCGGCTGATGGGTATGAGCGCCGACCAGTTCTTCCAGGTGGTTCTGCTGCCGCAGGGGGAGTTCGCGAAGTTCCTGCGCGCCGACAACGAGGAACGCGGTCAGCTCCTGGAGAGGCTGTTCGACACCACCCGATTCGGGACGGTGGAGGAGTGGTTCCTCGACCGCAGGCGCACCAGCGCCCACGACCTGGACGAGCATCAACGGGCCATCGACGTGCTGCTGGCACGGGTCGCGACGGCCGCGGGTATCGAGGGAGGCGCAGATGCCGATCCGGTGACCTGGGCCCACAAGCTCGAGGACGAGGCCCGCGAGACCCGTGACCTGGCTGCGGACGACCTGCAGAACGCCAAGAGCCGGGCGAAGATGGCCCGCGACGCGCTCACGGAGGCGCGCCGCGTCCTCGAACTCCAGAACCGCAGGCGGCGAGCCGAGGCGGAACTCGAGGCCCACGCAGCGGGGGCGGCCCGGCGGGCGGTCCTGGTCGCCGAATTGGCGGATGCGCGCCGGGCCGAACCTGTCGCGACCGTCGCGCACGAGGCCGACGCCGCCCGGGCCAAGGCTGCGGCTGCCGCGCGGAACGTCGAGGCGATCACGGACGGATTGCGCTCGACGGCGGGCGGCGCCGATCTCGTGGCGGAGTTGTCCTGGCCTCCGACCGCTGACGAACGGGAGCACATCCGGTCGAGTATCCGGGCCTGGCGTGACGAGATCGTGCGCCTCGACGGAGCACTCGCCGAATCCGTCGCCGCCGACCGGCTCGCTGTCGAAGTGGAGCGACTGCACGCCCGGCAGGTCGAACTCGCCGAGGCCGGTGACGCGCTGACCCGGGAGCGGGAACAATTGCCGCTCGCTCTGCGGGAAGCGGAGAAGGCGCTCGACTCGGCGCAGAAGGCCCGCGCCGCACTCCCGGCCCTCGTCGATGCCCGGGACCGGGCGGCCGACGCTGCCTCGGCGGCGGCGGATGTCCGCACCCGCCGGGCCGAGCGTGATCGGCTCGAGCGCGGCGTGCTCGATGCCCGGCGACAGCACCAGGACGCGCGCGAGCACTGGCTCGACCTGCTGCAACGTCGGATCGCGGGCATGGCCGCCGAATTGGCAGGCACGCTCGAGGACGGTGTCCCGTGCCAGGTGTGCGGTTCGCCCGAGCACCCGCAGCCTGCCGAACCGTCCGAGCTGTCGGTCACGAAGGCCGACGAGGACAAGGCCCTCGCAGCGGAGCAGAAGGCTGCGGCGGCGCTGACGACCGCGACCGAGAAATTGGGCGCGGTGGAGCGCGCGATCGACGTGCTCGTCCAGCGCGGCGGCGACGGTGACGCGGACGAACTCGCGCAGGCACTCACGGCCGCGGAGGCGGCGGTGGGGGAGGCGACTGCGCTCGGCGACGAGGTCGAGCGTCGGTCCGCATCACTCACCGAACTGCGGGACCGCGAGAGTCACCTGCAGGAACGGTCCCGGGACCTGGGCGTCGACGCCGCCACCGTGGCCGAGAGGATCACGGCGAGCACGACACAGCTCGGGGAGATCCGGGCCCGAGTGAGCGAGGCGGCGGGCGACGACCCGAGCGTGGAGGCACGCCGCGCACGACTCGACGCGCTTGCGGAGTCCGCATCCGAACTGCTCGACGCGCGGGACGCCGGTGCCGGAGCCGAGTCGGCGGCCCGTGAACTCGCGGCCAAGGCCGAAACGCTGGCCGGGGATGCCGGTTTCGACAGCTCTGCCGACGCCGTGGCCGCGGTCCGGACGGCCGCCCGTCAGGGTGAGATCGAGGCCGTCCTCACGGCGGCGCGGGACGCCGAGGTCGGGGCGCGCAGCGTGCTCGACGACCCCGAGGTCGTTGCCGTCGCCGAGGCAGATCCCGTGGAACTGGCGTCCGTCCAGCACGCGCACGACGTGGCCGCGGAGGTCGTGAACGTCGCCGTCGCGGCGGCATCCGACGCCGAGCGCCGACTGCTCGATCTGGAACGGTTCGTCGGTCAACTCGACAAGGCCGCCGAGGCGATCGCGCCGATGCAGGCCGCGCACGAGGAGTTGGCCGCCCTCGCCGAGGTGATCGCGGGCCGTGGCCAGAACGCCAGGAAGATGTCGCTGCGGTCGTATGTGCTGGCGGCCCGGCTGGAAGAGGTGGCCGTCTCGGCATCCGCGCGGCTCGGCCGGATGTCGGCGGGACGGTACGAGTTCGTCCACAGCGACGAGGCCGGTCCGAGAGGCCGCCGCGGTGGCCTGGGGCTGGACATCCGCGACGACTACACCGGAGTGGTGCGTTCGGCCAAGACCCTGTCCGGCGGTGAGTCGTTCCTGGCGTCGCTGTCGCTGGCGCTCGGTCTCGCCGATGTCGTCGCGGCGGAGTCGGGAGGCGTTGTCCTCGACACGATGTTCATCGACGAGGGATTCGGCACCCTCGACGCGGACACCCTCGACTCGGTGATGGGCGTCCTCGACGAGCTTCGTGACGGCGGCCGGGTGGTCGGGATCGTCAGTCACGTCGACGAGATGCGTCAGCGAATCCCGAGCCGGCTGCACGTGATTCGCGGACGCACCGGCTCCACGGTGGAGGTCGTCGCCGGCTGAGTGCCGGTCAGTCCGCCTTGGGCGCGACGGCGGCCTCGTCGACGGTGACGCCCTCCCGTTCGGCGTCGTCGAGGTCGTCGTTCGCGGCGTCGGCGTCGGCGATGTTGCTTTCGGCGCTGTGCTCGTCGATCTGCTCACCGATGTAGCGCACCACCACGGCGGCGACGGCGGCGGCGGGCACCGCGAGGAAGGCGCCGACGATCCCGAAGACGGAGGCGCCGGCGGTCACGGCGAGCAGAACCACCACGGCGTGCAGTTTCATGCTCTTGCTCTGGAGAACGGGCTGCAGCACGTTGCCCTCGATCTGCTGCACCACGAGGATGATGATCAGCACGATCACCGCGGTGGTGAGGCCGTTGGCCACCAACGCGACGAGCACGGCGAGAGCACCGGCGACGAATGCACCGACGATCGGGACGAAGCCACCGATGAACGTCAGGATCGCGAGGACCGGTGCGAGCGGCACACCGAGAATGAGCAGTCCGGCGCCGATGAAGACGGCGTCGATGAGGCTGACCAGTGCCTGCGTCCGGATGAACCCGCCGAGCGTGTCCCACATGCGGCCCAGCACCACTTCGAGGTGACGGCCCGCGCGGCCGCCGCCGACGGAGTGCAGCCACGGGATGAACCGCGGGCCGTCCTTGATGAAGAAGAACGACAGCACCAGCACGAGGCCGAGCGTGAGCAGTAGGGAGCTGGCAGTGCTGACCCCGGTGAACACACCGGACGCGATGACCGTCCCACTCTCCTGCACCTTCACGACGATGGTGTGGATGCCCTGCTCGATCTGATCGTCCTGCAGGTTGATCGGCGGACCCTTCAACCAGTCCTGCACCTGGTTGATGCCCTCGGTGGCCTTGTTGGCCAGCTCGGGTGCCTGGTTGACGACGGACGGCACGATGCCCGCGATGATTCCGGCCACGACGGCGATGAACACGACGAGCGACGTCGCGGCGGCCGCCGCCGGGGGAATACGTCGTCTCGTCATCGCCCGGGTCGGCGGCCACAGCACCGTGCACACCACGACGGCCAGGAGCACGGGGAGGACGATCACCCACAGCTTTTCGATGATCCACCCGAACAACAACGCACCCAGCGAGATGGCCACGAGGACCAGTGACCACTTGGCCAGCCACATCGCACCCACCCCGATGAGATGCCCGCGGTCCGGTTTCGTGACCGTGCTCCCGGACGGTGCCGGGGCTTCCTTCTCCGTCACAGATGGTCCTCCCTGCCGTGTCTGCTCAGTTGATCAGTACTGACAGTACTGGGGGACGCCGGGACGGCCCGGTGTGGTCAGCAGCAGCGGGCACCTGGGTTCGCGTCGGCGTCCGCATAGCGCGCCTTCCAGTACTCGCGCTCGGTCGGCACCTCGGCGTCCGGATGGTTCCGGCGGAGGTGTTCGACGTACCTGCTGTAGTCGTGGTCGCCCATCAGCGACCCCGTCCACCACCAGGCGGTCCGGACGGCCCGCACGACCCTATTCATCATGGTGATGTGCCCTGTCCGTGTGGGTGTGCGCAGCACCGGGCGCGCGCACCGCTCCCGACGCGATGAGTTCGTTCCATTCCTTGTCGAGTTCCTTCTCGGCGGCGGTGGGGACGAACCCGGCAGGCGCGAAGATCTTCGACGGCTGCTCGGGTGACTCGGTGGTCGGCAGTCCACCCGCCCGGAACGCCTTGATGCACACGAGCACTCCGGCCACCACGACGACGAGGACGAGGCCGGCGAACACGATCGACAGGGTCCCCTGGATGAACGTGTTGCGGATGACGGCGTCGATGGCCTCGGGGGTCTTGGCGGAACCGAAGCTGGTCTTGCCGGCTTCCTTCGCTTCCTTGAACGCGGCGTGCTGGGACCAGTAGCCGACGGCGGTGTTGCCGGAGAAGATCTTCTGCCAGGACGCCGTCATGGTCACGATCAGGTCCCAGACGAGGGGAACGCCGGGAATCCATGCCCACTTGAACAGGCCCCTCTTCATGACGATGGCGAGGACCACGGTCAGCGCGATCGCAGCGAGCAACTGGTTCGCGATGCCGAAGAGCGGGAACAGGGTGTTGATTCCGCCGAGCGGGTCGGTGACGCCCATCAGCAGGATTGCGCCCCACAGGCCGACGACGGCCAGCGAGCACACCCAGGCTCCGACGCGCCACGACGGATCCTTGAACTTGCGGGCGGGTCCGCCGAAATTGCCGAGCGAGTCGGACAGCATGAACCGGGCGACACGGGTGCCTGCGTCGACGGTGGTGAGGATGAACAACGCCTCGAACATGATCGCGAAGTGATACCAGAACGACTTGAGGGCGGCGCCGCCGAGGAACTGGCTGAGCACTTCCGACATGCCGAACGCGAGCGTCGGGGCACCGCCGGTGCGCGAGATGATCGACTCCTCGCCCACGTTCTCCGCGGCCTGCGCGAGCGTGTCGGGGCTGATGTTCGGGCTGGACAGTCCGAGGCCGTTCACATACGCGGCGGCCGTCTCGGGGGTCCCGCCGGTGAGGGTGGCCGGCGCGTTGAGCGCGAAGTACAGGTGCTGGTCGATGATGCACGCGGTGACGAGCGCCATGATCGCGACGAACGACTCGGTGAGCATGCCCCCGTATCCGATCAGCCGCATCTGCTTTTCCTTCGCCAGCAGCTTGGGTGTGGTGCCGGAGGAGATGAGGGCGTGGAAGCCGGACAGCGCGCCGCACGCGATCGTGATGAACAGGAACGGGAACAGCGAGCCCGCGAACGCGGGGCCGTTGCCCTGGATGGCGAACGTCGTGACGTCGGGCATCTTGATGGTGGGCTGCGCGACCAGGATGCCGATGGCCAGCAGGATGATCGTGCCGATCTTCATGAACGTCGACAGGTAGTCGCGCGGGGCCAGCAGCAGCCAGACGGGCAGGACGGATGCGGCGAAACCGTAGGCGATCATCAGCCAGGCGATGGTCACCTTGGAAAGCGTGAACCAGTCGGCGCCCCAGCCGGTGTCGGCGACCCAGCCGCCGGACACGATGGCGAGGAGCAGCAGCACGACGCCGATCAGCGACACCTCGGCGACCTTGCCCGGGCGCAGGTACCGCAGGTAGACGCCCATGAACAGGGCGATCGGGATGGTCATGGCGATGGAGAAGACGCCCCACGGGCTTTCCGCGAGCGCGTTGACGACGACGAGGGCGAGCACCGCGATGAGGATGATCATGATGACGAAGACGCCGATCATGGCGGCGACACCGCCGACGAGGCCGAGTTCGTCGCGGGCCATCTGACCGAGGCTGCGTCCGCGGCGTTTCGTCGAGATCCACAGGACGAGGAAGTCCTGGACGGCCCCGGCGAAGACGACGCCGATGATGATCCACAGCGTGCCGGGCAGGTAGCCCATCTGCGCGGCGAGGACGGGACCGACGAGGGGGCCTGCGCCGGCGATGGCGGCGAAGTGGTGCCCGAACAGCACCCGCCGGTCCGTCGGCATGTAGTCCTTGCCGTTCTCCAGGATCTCGGCGGGCGTGGCCCGGTCGTCACGGGGTTGGACGAGTTTGCGCTCGATCAGCCGCGCGTAGAAGCGGTAGGCGATGAGATAGGTGCAGACGGCGGCCACCACGAACCAGACGGCGTTGATGTTCTCGCCGCGGATGAACGCGATCATCACCCAGGCGATGCCGCCGAGAAGGCCGAGGACGGCGAACGTGATCCGCGTCGCCGGTGAGATGGGGGTGCGGTCCACGACGCCGACCGCTGGTAGATCCGGATCCGTTTTCAGGTACTCGATCTCGGATTCGGGTGCGGCTCTCAGGGCCATCGCGAACTCCTTCCCAGCGCCCCCGTCGTCATTGTGTGCCAGGGGTGACGCCGTCGACAGATGCCACATCTCTTGTGGCCCCCGTCACCCTATTGCGCCGACGTTCGGTTCGACGAAAAAACGACGTCAGAAGCGAGACGAATCGGCGTCGATCCAGTCGGTGAGCCACTCCGACGGCGGATCCTCGAGCAGTTCGCCGGGCATCAGCCACTCGTACAGTTCCGCGTAGGTGCGGGTGGTGACTCCGTCGATTCGCCGGTTGAGCATCGACGGTGTCAGTTGGTCGAAGCTGTCGAGACCCATCGATGCCACCATCTGCTGGGCGCCGGCCACCGTCGACTTCTGGAACCGGAACACCCTGGCCGCCTTGTCGGGGACGTCGAGTGCGCGGGTCCGCGCCGGGTCCTGGGTCGTCACCCCGACGGGGCAGCGGTTGGTGTGGCACATCTGCGCCTGGATGCACCCGACGGCGAACATCATCGCGCGGGCGGCCAGCGTGAAGTCGGCGCCCTGGATGATCCGTTTGACGATGTCGGATGCGCTGGCGACCTTCCCGGACGCGCCGATCTTGATGCGGTTCCGCAGTCCGGCGCCGGTGAGCGCGTTGTGCACGAGCATCAGCCCCTCGGTGAGGGGCATGCCCATGTTGTCCTCGAATTCCACTGGACCTGCACCGGTTCCGCCCTCGGAGCCGTCGACGATGACGAAGTCCGGGGTGACGTCGCGTTCGAGCATCGCCTTGCAGATGCCGAGGAACTCGGTGCGCGATCCGACGCACAATTTGAACCCGACGGGTTTGCCGCCGGAGAGCTTTCGCAGGGTAACGATGAAGTCGATCAGCTCGTTCGGGGTGGAGAACGCGGTGTGCGAGGGCGGGGAGATCACCGTCTTCCCGACCGGCACGCCGCGCGTCTCGGCAATCTCCCGCGACACCTTCGCCCCGGGCAGCACACCGCCGAGCCCGGGTTTCGCGCCCTGCGACAACTTGATCGAAATCGCCTTCACCTGCTCTGAGGCTGCATGTTCGGCGAACTTGCCGGGATCGAAGTGACCGTCGTCCGTCCGGCACCCGAAGTAGCCGGACGCGATCTCCCAGATCAGGTCGCCGCCGTGCTTGCGGTGATACGGGCTGATCGCGCCCTCGCCGGTGTCGTGCGCGAACCCGCCGCGCGCGGCCCCGGCGTTGAGGGCTTCGATGGCGTTCGCGGAGAGCGAGCCGAAGCTCATCGCCGACACGTTGAGAAGCGCGATGTCGTAGGGCCGTTCGCAGTCGGGGCCGCCGATGCGCACGGTCGGCGGCTCGGGCGGTGCCATCCGGGCGCGCAGCGAATGGGCCATGAACTCGTAGCCGACGGCGTGCACGTCCCGTTCGGTGCCGAACGGCTCCTCGGCGAGGGTCCCCTTGGCCCGCTCGTAGACGAGGTCGCGGGTGTCCCGGTCGAAGGGCGTTCCGTCCGTGGATGATTCGACGAAGTACTGCTGGATCTCGGGGCGAATCTTCTCGAGCAGGAACCGTGCGTGCCCGAGCGCCGGGTAGTTCCGCAGAATGCTGTGCCGCCGTTGCAGCAGATCCCATGTCCCGAGGGCTGCGAGCGCGAGAAGGACGACCGCGGCGAACCACCACCCGGTGGCAACGCCGAGGGCCAGGGCGAGAGCACCCAGTCCGAGGATCCATAACGCGAGGACGATCAACCAGCGGGTCACTCGCTGAGACTAGAACCTCACGTGAGTGCCGACGCGTACTCCGGCGCACTTTCCCACTCACGGGGGAGACAGGTGGGATAGTGGACGCACGAGGTCAGCTGCCACGACAGGGGGATGTCATGACGGAGTCATCGAGCAATCCGGAGGTGTCGAGCAATCCGGTGCCGCCGAAGCCCGGCGACACGGGTGCGTACGGCTACCAGTACCCGACGCAGCAACAGCAGCCGCCGCAGTCGCAGCCGTACCCGGGCCAGTACGGCCCGCCGCCGCTGCCGCCCTCGAACGCCGGCTGGGCGGTGGCCGCCGTGCTGTTCTTCTGGCCGCTCGCGTTCGCCGCGTTCAACCACGTCCACGACGTGTACCCGAAGTGGGCGATGGGCGACTACCAGGGCGCCCAGTACGCGTCCGACCGCGCCAAGGCGCTCGGCAAGATCGCCCTGTGGATCTGGGTGGCGCTGATCGTCGTCTTCGTCATCGGGTACGCCATCCTGATCATCGCCCTCGTCGCGAACAGCAATACTTCGAGCTGGTGAGGCCGATGGTCGTTGATACGGCCCCGACGCCGTAGAATCCAACGACCGTGAGCCTTACCCTCGGAATCGTCGGACTGCCCAACGTCGGCAAGTCCACCTTGTTCAACGCGCTGACCAACAACGACGTGCTGGCCGCGAACTACCCGTTCGCGACCATCGAACCCAACGTCGGCCTGGTCGAACTGCCCGATCCGCGGCTGTCCGAGCTCGCCCGGATCTTCGGTTCCGAGCGCATCCTGCCCGCCACGGTGTCGTTCGTCGACATCGCCGGCATCGTCAAGGGCGCCTCCGAGGGCGCCGGCCTCGGCAACAAGTTCCTCGCCAACATCCGCGAGGCCGACGCGATCTGCCAGGTGGTTCGCGTCTTCAACGACGACGACGTCGTGCACGTCGACGGCCGCGTCGACCCCGCGTCCGACATCGAGGTGATCGAGACCGAGCTCGTCATCGCCGACATGCAGACGCTGGAGAAGGCCCTGCCGCGTCTGGAGAAGGAAGCGAAGAAGAACAAGGAACTCAAGCCCATCCACGAGGAGGCGCTGAAGGCGCAGGAAGTCCTCGACGAGGGCAAGACCCTGTTCAGCGCGAAGGACAAGCTGGACTTCTCGCTGCTGCGCGAGCTGAGCCTGCTCACCACCAAGCCGTTCCTGTACGTGTTCAACGCCGACGAGGCCGTGCTCACCGACGAAGCGAAGGTCGCCGAACTGCGCGCCTCCGTCGCCCCCGCGGACTCCGTGTTCCTCGACGCCAAGGTCGAGCAGGAGCTGCTGGAGCTGGACGAAGAGGACCGGCAGGAGATGCTCGACTCCATCGGACAGTCCGAGCCCGGCCTGCACGCACTCGCCCGCACCGGCTTCCACACCCTCGGCCTGCAGACCTACCTCACCGCAGGTCCGAAGGAATCCCGCGCCTGGACCATCCACAAGGGCGACACCGCCCCGCAGGCCGCCGGCGTCATCCACACCGACTTCGAGCGCGGCTTCATCAAGGCCGAGATCGTCTCCTTCGACGACCTCGTCGCCGCCGGGTCCATGGCCGCCGCCAAGGCCGCAGGCAAGGTCCGCATGGAGGGCAAGGACTACATCATGGCCGACGGCGACGTGGTGGAATTCCGCTTCAACGTCTGACAGCGGTTCCTCGCACGAGCACGCCGACCACCCCTGCGCCGACCAGTGAGATCAGCCCGGTGGTGACGGCGGCGTAGTTCCAGCCCGACACCATGCCGTCGACGGTGCCTACCGGGTCGAGAGCGATGATGCTGACGACGGTGACGCCGATGGACGAGCCGAGGTAGCGGGCGGTGTTGTTGGCGCCGCTGCCGAGTCCGCCCTGATCGGCGGGCACGCTGGCGACGGCTTGGCGGCCGAGCCCGGCGTTGAGGAGCCCGCTGGCGACGCCGGCGAGCAGCAGTCCCGGGACGAGGCGCAGCAGGGACGAGTCGGGGGTGAGGCCCGTCATCGTGAGCATGGCGACGCCGACGCCGGCGAGTCCGATGACGAGTTGTGGTGAGCCGGCGAGCCGCGCCGGGAGTGTGCGGGCGAGCAGTGACGCCACGACGCTCGTGCCCGACCACAGCGCGATCACCCCGGCTGCGGCCAGCGTGCTGACGTGCATCGTCTTGACGAGGAACGTGCACGCGAACGACATCAGACCGATGATGCCCGCCCCGGTCGCGAGGGCCGCGAGGGTGGCGGCCAGGAAGTCGCGTCGGCGGAACAACGCGAGGTCGAGCATCGGGAACGGTCGTCGCCGCTCGACCGCGACGAAGGCGAGGGTGAACACGGCAGCGCCGACGCCGCAGAGCACGGTGGCGGCGAGGTTGCCCTGCCTGCCCTCGACGAGTGCGACGAGCACCAGGACCATCGCGGCGCACAGCGTGACCGCTCCCGGGACGTCGATCCGCTTCGGGACGGCGGAGCGTGACTCCGCGAGCGCACGCGTCGCGACCTGTCCGATCACGAGCGACGCGGCGGCGAGTGCCCAGTACAGTCCGCGCCACCACCCGGCGAGGTCGAGGAGGCCGGCCAGGACGGGACCGACGGTGATGCCGGCGCCGACGCTCGCGCCCCAGATCCCGCTTGCCGTGGCCCGCGCCCCTGGCGTGGTGAAGGCGTGTGCGACGGCGCCGAGGCTGGCCGCGATCAGTGCCGCGCCCGCCACTCCCTGGATCAGTCGTCCGACGATGAACAGGACGGGTTCCTGACTGACCGCGCCGACCACCGCGCCCAGGGCGAGAAGCCAGGCACCCCAGTGGAACACCCGGCACCTGCCGTAGTCGTCGGCGAGTGCGCCCGCAGTCAATAGGACCGCGGCGAGGCCGACGCTCATCGAACTGAGAATCCACGTCTGCGCTGCCGGCCCTGCCGACAGTGCCGCGGCAACGGTGGGCATGTTGCCGAGCGGGGCGCAGAACGCGACCAGAGCGACGAACGTCCCGAGCGACGCGACGGCCAGCGTGGTCGCCGGGCGGGGTGTGCGTGCGCGGATCGGTGGGGCAACCGCAGTTGGTCTGTTCACAAGACTGAACTTAGAACCAATTTGGTCTGGTGACAAGACTGAATTGCGATAGCATGTGGGCGTGGCACTGGGAACCGGGTACTCGCAGCAGAACTGCAACCTCGCTCGCGCCCTCGAAGTGGTGGGTGAGCGGTGGACGATGCTCGTGCTGCGCGACTGTTTCTACGGGGTCCGCCGCTTCAGTGATCTGCTGGCCCATCTCGACATCTCGCGCGCCGTCCTGACGGATCGGCTGACCGCTCTCGTCGAGACCGGTGTCCTCGTCCGTGTCGCCGACGGCGGTCATCCCGAGTACGAGCTCACCGAGGCCGGAAAGGCGCTGTGGCCGAGCATCTATGCGCTGTCGCAATGGGGTGAGCAGTACGTGTCGCCCGGCAGTTACCCGGGCCGCGTGTTCTCGCACGCGGAGTGCGGAACGCAACTCGATCGTTTCGGGCGATGCCCCGACTGCGGCACGATCCCGGGCCCCGAGGACCTGGTGGTCGCGCCCGGGCCGGGGGAGGCCGTCCGTCCCCGCAGCGACGCCGTCGCCGTGGCCCTGCGTGCACCCCGCCGGATGCTCACTCCGCTGCGTCCGCGCAGCGACGCCTGATCGGCGCGACCCTTACGCCGCGACGGGCAGGGCCGGTTCGAACGTCGCCCGCACCTGCAGCCATTGGGCGAGGATCTGGCATCCGGTGAGCCCGCTCGCATCGAGGGGTTCGCTGGCGTACGCGACATGCCGCCCGCCCCGCGCATTGACGACGCGCACACCGCGCCAGGCGAGGCGCGGCGGTAGGTAGCCGAGCACCTCGATCGCCGCGGTCCGCAGTCGACGCAGGTCGGTGCGCCACTGCCGAGGGCTGACGCGGGTCTTGGTCGCGTTCTGGAAGCTGTTGTTGCGGATCAGTTCCCACGTCTGGGCGAGCCACGTCCGCAGCGCGCGAAACGACATCCACCGGGTGAGGTCCGCGATGTCGCGGACGTAGCTGTCTTCGCTGGCATTGCAGATCATGTCGTCCGGGTGCGCGATCCACTGGACCGGAACGGAGTCGGGGATCGGGGCGCCGTCGCCCGCGACACCGCGCCCCCGGCAGCCCGGCACCACCCCCGCGGGTTGCTCGGGGTCGGAGACGAGACCCACCGCGGAGAGGTTGTCGGCGCGCAGGGCGCCGGTGGCGATCTGCCCGAGCACCTCACGGATCACGGTGCATCCCTGCGAGTAGCCGATCAGCATGACCGGTCCCGGAGCGTCCTCCATGGCGTCGATCAAGCGGCGGACGCCGACCTCGGTGCTCTCCCGGTAGCTGAGCCCGCCCGCGGCGACCGGCCCGTACGACGCCGGATAGCCGACCCACCGCGACACGAACCGGTCGTCGAGGGCATCGGTGACGTCACGCAACAGTCCGGAGACGTGGCGTCGGTGGTCATCGGGGTGGGACTCTCCGGTGCCACCGACGGCGAGAACGGTCACCTGGAACATGGCTCCCATCATGCCGACCGCGAGTAAGGATCCGTTCGGTCGACCCTGAGAAGTTCCTGGCAATCGGACGCCGTGGGATGTCACCCGATCGCCAGCGCGATCAAGGCCACCAGCGGGGGCACACTCTGCGACAGTGCGCCGACGACGCCGTCCCCGCGCTGTCGGCTGAGCGCCATCCGGTCCGAAAGGGCCAGGGCGATGCCGGCCAGGAACATGAAGAGGCAGGTGTAGACGACGAGGGTGCGACCCGGAGTGTCGTGACCCGCCCACCACAGGACGACGCCGGCGATGGCGCCGGAACCGAGGAACAGGTTGTAGAAGCCGACGTTGAACGCCCACAGATGGGCGGCGGGCACATCGCTGCCGGGGATGCGGAAGATGCCCTCGTGCACCGACGGCCTGCGGAACAGGACCGATTCCCACACGAACGCCAGCAGGTGCACGCCTGCGGCGACCAGTGTGGCGATCTGGGCGACGATGGTCACGGCGCACCCGCCCCGGTCGCGAGTTCGACGCCGTACCGATCGGTGACCTCGTGCAGCAGCCGGTCCATTTCCGCCGGCGAGTGCCCGCCGCGGCCGACCGCGTCGAGATCACCGAAGAAGCCGCTGTTGGATGCCCCGGCGGAGACGAGGAGGAAGTCGGCGGACTCGGAGAGGACCGTGAACGTATTCATCGTTCCCGCCTCGACGGCGATGGTTTCCCCCGCCGCGAGCTCGTACCCGGTGTCTCCGGCCTGGACGAGAATCCGGCCGCGCAGCACGTGGTAGGACTTCGGCCACGGTTCGGCGTGCAGTGGGCCGTCCGGCGCATTCCGGGACGCTTCGACGAGGAAGACTTCGTACGCTCCGCCGGCGTGATCGCCGCCGACCAGGACCGTGATGTCGGCGTCCGGTGCGGTGAGGTGCCTGCCGTCGCCTGCTCTGTTTACGTGAACGTGGGTGGACATACTGCGACGGTAGGACCGGCGTACCCCGCTGCCCATCCCCGGAATCTGGGATGGTGGTGTGCCTGTGACCAGCGCATACTGTGTTCATGCTGGAGGTCCGGGCGGAAAAGCTGCGCCGCGAGGTGCTCGCGGTCGCGGGATCGGGCGCCGGTGTCACACAGCTGCACGAGCGCGCCCTAGAACTAGTCGGTGAGACGGTGCGCAGCGACCTGACGTGCTGGGCGATGCTCGACCCGGAGACGCTCGCGATCAGTTCGATGACCAGCGGGCGTAGCCGGATCCCGCAGCAGTACGAGCCGCTGCTCGCCGAATCGGAGTACAACGGCGACGATCCGGGCACGTTCGCCGAACTCGCCCGCAGTGGTCGAACCGTCGCGCGGGCCTCGGACCTCCCCGCGGACGAGGTCGCGCACAGCCTCCGTCACGGCGCGGTGTGGGCGCCGCTGGGGCTCGGCAGCGAGGTCCGCCTCGTGTTCCGCGTCGACGGCGTGTGCTGGGGCGCAGCCGGATTCGTGCGGTCCGGACCGGATTTCACCGACCGTGAGCTCGAGTTCCTCACACTCGTGGCCCCCGGCCTGGCGGTCGCGACACGGGCCGCGTCCGTGCACGCCCCGGCGATCTCCGGTGGCGGCGACCAGGGTCCGGCGGTGGTGCTGACCGATGCCGCCGGCGATCCGGTCGCGCTCACGGCCGCTGCCCGCGGTTGGCAGGATCGCTTCGACGAGGTGGCCCCGGGCAGGCTGACCGTCGTGTTGCGGGCCGCGACGTTCGGGGCGCGATCCAGCGGTTCGGGGATCTTCAAGGCGCGTGTCCGCGATGCGGAAGGTGGCTGGATTCTGGTGCGCGCCACGGCCTTGATCGGCGGCGACGAACCGCAGACTGTGGTCACCCTCGAACCCGCGGTCGGCGGCGAGCTCACGGGACTGCTGCTCGCGGCCTATGCGGTGACCGCACGCGAACGTGATGTGTGCGCCGACGTGATCGCCGGCTACGCGACGTCCAAGATCGCGGACCGCCGCGGCATCACGGTGAACACCGTCCAGGACCACTTGAAATCGGTGTATGCGAAGGCCGGGGTCCGCAGCCGCGCGGAACTCGCCGCGCGGCTGCGGACCGGTCGCGAGCACTAGCTGCGGCTCACGAACCGGCCCCGCCGGAACACGCCTCCTGCGCGGCCGCCCACGTCGAACTGTCGACCCCGGGAGGAGCGCTCGACGCGTCCGGAGTTCCGCCCTCAGGCGGGGTCGAACCATCGCCGCCCTCCGGCGGTGTCATCTCGCCGCCGGGCGGCGCCATTCCTCCCGGTGCGCCGCCACCGGCCTGGTCGGGCGGTGCGGGTACGCCGTTCTCCTCGAGGCAGGCCTGGAGTTCATCGCTTATCGTCGCGGCCGGGGCGCCGCCCTCCACGGCGGCGCTGCTGGTGTCGGTCGACGAAGTGCCGGACGACGCCTCGCCCGAACTACACGCGACGACGGAACATGCGAGACCGACAGCCATCGCCGCTCCACCGATGCCTCGAACCAATTGTGAACGCATGATCGATGCCGTTCCCTTCTGTGAGTGAGACACCACTACACCGCGGGAGGCTGAAAGAACGCTGCGTGCACGCTGGAAGGGCACTGTCAGCGCGGTTCGGGCCGCTCCTGGTAGCACTTGAAACTCAGTGCGAGACGACCACGCCCGTGTGTCATCGAGCGCAGCGCGACCGGATAGTCGGTGACCTCGCTGGTCGGCACCGACGCGATCACGGTGACCTCGCCGTCCCCTGCCGGTTCGGTGCCCTCGATCTGGCCGCGCCGCCGTCCGAGATCCGCCATCACGTCACCCTGAAGCGCCGACGGCACCGTGACCTCGACGTGGTCGACGGGTTCGAGGACGAGGGTGCCCACCTTGTCGATGGCCGCCCGAAGGGCGAGTGCCCCCGCCATCCGGAAGCTGAAATCGTCGGAGTCGACCGAGTGATGCTTGCCGTCGAGAACGGTGGCCCGTAGGTCGACGAGCGGAAACCCGTGCCTGCCTCCGCGTCCCATCGATTCGGCGATCCCCTTGCCGACCGCGGGAATGAGGGACTTGGGTATCACTCCACCGCGGGTCTCGTCGACGAACTCGTAGCCCTCGTCGCGGGGGAGCGGCTCGAAGCGGACCGTCGCCACCCCGAACTGGCCATGGCCGCCGCTCTGCTTCTTGTGGCGGCCCTCCGTCTCCACGGTGCCGAGCAGCGTCTCGCGGTAGGCGATCTTGACCGGTTCGGTCTGGAGGGTGATGCCGTACCGCCGCTTCAACCGGGTCAGCGCCACCTGCACGTGCACGTCGCCCGCGCCCCGGACCACCGTCTGGTGGGTTTCGCTGTCGCGGGTCACTTCCAGCGTCGGGTCGTCGCTGACGAGCTCCGCCAGGGCGGTCGCCAGTTTGTCCTCGTCGCCTGCGCTCTCGGCGGCCACGGCGATCCCGTAGACCGGACGCCGGTGCACGATCGGAGGCACGGTGAGGGACGAGCCGATCGGCGCGAGGGTGTCGCCCGTCGACACGTCGGTCAGCTTGATGGCGCCGACGATGTCGCCCGCCTCCGCGGTGTCGATCGCGGTGTGCTTACTGCCGAGGACGCGAAGGAGGTTGTGCAGGCGCTCCTTCGCGCCGGTGCGCTGATTGACGAGGACGTCATCGGCGTGCACGGTGCCGGACAGGATCTTCACCAACGCCACCTGCCCGACGTATTCGTCGGTCTGCGTCTTGAAGACGTACGCGAGCGGGTCCCCCGAGGGATCGCACCGCACCTCGGCGACCCCGTCACCGCGCACTTTGGCGACCCCGTCGCCGCGCACTTTGGCGACCCCGTCACCGCGCACCTCGATGCCCGGGACCTCCGACGGTGCGGGCGCGATCCGGCACACGAAGTCGAGCAACCGGTCGACGGCGATCGCATCGACGGCCGACCCGCACAGCACCGGCCACAGCGAGCCCGCCGCGAAACCCGCGCGGAGCGCGTGCTCGAGTTCGGCCACGGAGATGTCCTCCCCGTCGAGGTACTTCGACAGCAGGTCGTCCTCGATCTCGACCACGTCCTCCACGAGATGCTCGTGCTGTTCGTGCTCGCGGTCGGCGATGTCGGCGGGCAGTTCGTCGCTCGTGTTCGCGGACCCGCTGTCGTAGAGGATGACGTGCTCGGTGAGGAGATCGGCGACCCCGGTGAACGCCGACGCTTCGCCTACGGGCAGGTCGACCGGCTCGACTCCCGACCCGAAATGGTCGCGGATCCCGGCAAGGACGACATCGAACGACGCCCGCTCCTTGTCCATCTTGTTCACGAACAGGATGCGTGGGATGGATCGCTCGCCGGCCACCTGCCACAGCAACTCGTCGTTCACCTGCAGACCGCTGACTCCGTCGATCACGAACACGGCGACGTCCGCGACCCGGAGCGCGGTCGTCGCGTCGCCGACGAAATCGGCGTAGCCCGGCGGGTCGAGGAGGTTGATCCGGTAGTCGCCCCACGAGAAGGAGGCCAGGCCGAGCGTCAGCGACTGCGTGCGGTCGTGCTCCTCGGGCTGGGTGTCGAGCACGGTGTTACCGCTCTCGACGCGTCCGGGCCGGGTGACGACACCGGCGCGGAAGAGCATCGCCTCCGCGAGCGTCGTCTTCCCGTTACCCTGATGTCCCACCAGAGCGATATTGCGGATCAGATCCGTCTCGGTCGTCACTGCTACCCCCACCACAGCACTGTCGTTGGGTCGCTCCCGACGATACCGCGCGCGCGACCGCCGGTGAGGCGTTATCTTCCACCTCGACAGGTGGGCGCGACGTCGGTCCACCACACCCGACACCGAATGGAGACCGGCATGGCTTCGGACGACTTCCTCGTCGAACGTTCCACCGTCATCGATGCGAGCCCCGACGTCGTTCAGCCGCTTCTCGACAACTTCCGGCTGTGGCAGTCGTGGTCGCCGTGGGAGAACGTCGATCCCGACCTGAAGCGCACGTACTCCGGCCCGGAGTCGGGCGTCGGCGCCGCCTACGCCTGGGAGGGCAATCGCAAGGCGGGTGCGGGGTCGATGGTGATCACCGAGTCGGTGCCCGGCTCGAAGGTCGTGCTCGACCTGAAATTCCTCAAACCGTTCAAGGCCGACAATGTCACGACGTTCCTCCTCGAGCCGAACAGCGCCGGGACCACCGTCCGCTGGCAGATGACCGGCAAGACCAACCGCTTCTTCACGATCGTGGGGGTCCTCTTCCCGATGGACAAGATGGTGGGCAAGGACTTCGAGAAGGGGCTCGCACAGCTGAAGGCGGCGGCCGAGCAGCGTTAGGCGTCCGTTCCCGTCGTCAACTCGAGGTCGGTCATGGTCCTGAATCGGGGCGTGCCGTCGCTGCCGTTGCGTGCCTGTTCCATCACGAGGCGGGCGGCCCGCCCGTTCAGGTGGAGAGTCGCGACCTGATCGCCGAAGAACGGTCCGGCGACCTTCGACCAGTCGATGGGGACGGGTGGCACCCGCGACACCCGGCCGAGGATGAAACGCACGGTCCGCTCGGTGGCGCGCCGCCACGAGATCCGGAACGTCACCTTCATGGCGGCCGGAACGTAGTTGTGCAGGGGCGAGCACGTCAGCTGATACACCAGTGACTGCAACCGCTCGGTGTAGTGCGCCTGCGCGACGTAGGCGTGGTGGACGTCCCCGGACAGCACCGAGATGGTGGACGGCGCCCGGCCCCCCGGCCCGGCCCGACGGCCTGCGCCGACCTCGGCGAAGAGGCGGGCGAGCCGGTCGAATGAGTCGCGAAACGCCGCCCAGTGCTCCAGGTCCGCTCCCCGCCGGATCTTCTCCGCCAAGGCCGCGACCCGCGGGCCACGGGACCCGGCGGCGAGGCGTTCGTCCCAGGACTCGAGGTCGTGAAGGGCGCGGGGCAGCAACCACGGCAGCGACGTGCCGACGAGGAGGTGGTCGTAGGTGCCCTCGGTCTGACGTTCGATCCAGGAGAATTCCGGGTCGGACACCATCTCGCGGCGACCGCCGGAGAGGATGCGACCGCACCTCGAGTCGATGACGAGCAGCCTCGCAACCCCGAGGTCCCGGCGATACGACCATTGCATGCCTTTGGCCCCGTCCGCTTCCTCGTCGGCGGCAGACGCGAATTCGCGGAGCATCGGCTCGACGTCGCCGCCGTGCTTCCGAACGCGTTGGTACAGTTCATTTTCGGCGAGGTGACTCGGCGCCAGGTTCCCGAGGTGCTGGTAGACCCAGTACGAGGAAAGCGCGCCGACGATGCGCTCCTCCCACCACGATGTGGCCTCGATTTCGGCGCGCCAGGATTCCGAGGTGTTCCAGTCGTCCCGGACGTCGTGGTCGTCGAAGATCATCGACGTCGGCACCGTCGACATCAGCCAGCGCACCTGAGGGTCCGACCACGACTCGGCGTAGAGCCAGGTGTACTCCTCGAAATTGCGCACCTGCGGCCCCGGTGGCTCGTTCACGTCGTGGATCTCGGCGACCCGTGCCTCGGTCTCGGGGGAGAGTTCGTCGGCGTACACCTGATCCCCGAGCAGCAGCAGGGCGTCGGGCCACTGGTCCGGCGACTGTTCGGCCATCCGCACCGCATACGCGTCCAGGGCGTCGGCGCCGAGGTGCCGGTTGCCCTCCGTCGTGGACATCGTGGCGAACCGGCACGACCCGAACGTGAGGACGAGCGTGTCGTCGTCCTCCCGGAGCGTCCGGATCATCGACGGGACGGCACTCGGCAACGGCCACACCGGGCGGCCGTCGAGGGTCACCTCGTACGGGGTGGTCGACCCGGGCTCCAGACCCTCCACGACGACGAGCGCATAGTGGTGACCCGACACGTTCCACGTGCGTTCCTCGTGGCCGAGGACTCGGACGGTGCACGCCTCCGACGTCTCGACCCACACCGTCGCGTCGCACGTGCCGACATGTCTCAGCAGTGGCCCCAGAATCAGCTCCGCCATGACGTCACCCTGCCGATGTTCGTTCCATGCAGTCAGCTTACGGACGTCGGCGTCGGCAAGGGCGCGACATCCGAAGATGCTTGTCGGGCAGTATGTGTCGGCGGGTGCCGGTAGCCTGTCGCGCATGGCTGAACCAGTGAAGGGCCCCGCGTCCTATTTCCCGTCGATCGAGGAGAAGTACAGTCGGCCGATCAGTGAATGGCAGACGCTCATCCGGTCGTCCGAGCTGACCAAGCACATGGAGTTGGTGAGCTGGCTGAAGTCCGAGCACGGCCTCGGTCACGGCCACGCCAACGCGCTGGTCGCGTACACCCTGAAGGAGGACGCCGCCGGCTGAGGGTCCCGGGCAGATCGGCGCCGGAGGTCCTCGCCTCCCTGGCGCGGCCGGATCCGGACCTCTCGCCACGATAAATCCGGTATTCGGCCGCGGGATATCATTCCGACGACGAATCTGGTGTCGAGGGTTCTGCTGTCGAAGGGAATCGAAGTGAGCACGAAAATCGAACAACTGGAGTTCCAGGCGGAGACCCGCCAGCTCCTGGACCTCATGATCCACTCGGTGTACTCCAACAAGGACTCGTTCCTGCGGGAGCTCATCTCCAACGCGTCGGATGCGCTGGACAAGTTGCGGCTCGAAGCCTTCCGCAACAAGGAGCTCCACGTCGACACGTCGGATCTGCACATCGAGATCGAGGTGGACGCGGAGCAGCGCACGCTCACCGTCCGCGACAACGGCATCGGCATGTCCCACGAGGAGGTCGTCGACCTCATCGGCACGCTGGCCAAGTCCGGCACCGCAGACCTGCGCCGCAAGTTGAAGGAAGCGAAGGACGCCGCCGCCTCCGAGGAACTGATCGGGCAGTTCGGCATCGGCTTCTACTCGACGTTCATGGTCGCCGACAAGGTCACCCTGCTGACGCGGAAGGCAGGCGAGAGCGAGGCCACGCGCTGGGAGTCGAGCGGCGAGGCCACGTACACGATCGAAGCGGTCGACGACGCCCCGCAAGGCAGCTCCGTCACCCTGCACCTCAAGCCCGAGGACGCCGAGGATCACCTGCACGACTACACGTCGGAACGGAAGATCAGGGAGCTCGTCAAGCGCTACTCCGACTTCATCGCGTGGCCGATCCGGATGAACGTGGAGCGCACGGTCCCCGCGGAGGGCGACGGCGAGGACGAGGTCACCACGACGTCCGAGACGATCAACTCGATGAAGGCGCTGTGGGCGCGCTCGAAGGACGACGTCTCCGAGGACGAGTACAAGGAGTTCTACAAGCACATCGCCCACGCCTGGGACGATCCGCTCGAGGTCATCCCGATGAAGGCGGAGGGCACGTTCGAGTTCCAGGCTCTGCTGTTCATCCCGTCCCACGCGCCGTTCGACCTGTTCATGCGGGACGGGAAGACGGGTGTGCAGCTGTACGTCAAGCGCGTCTTCATCATGGACGACTGCGACCAGCTGATGCCGGAGTACCTCCGCTTCGTCAAGGGTGTGGTCGACGCTCAGGACCTGTCCCTCAACGTGTCCCGTGAGATCCTTCAGCAGGACCGGCAGATTCGTGCCATCCGGCGCAGGCTCACCAAGAAGGTCCTCACCACGATCAAGGACCTGAAGGCCGAGCGGCCCGACGACTACCGCACGTTCTGGGCGGAGTTCGGCCGCGCGGTCAAGGAAGGCCTGATGTCGGACACCGACAATCGGGATGTGCTGCTGGGTATCTCGTCGTTCGCGTCCACCCACAGTGAGGAGGAGCTGACCTCGCTCGAAGACTACGTGGCGCGGATGAAGGACGGTCAGGAGCAGATCTTCTACGCAACCGGCGAATCCCGGCAGCTGCTCGAGAGCTCACCGCACATGGAGGCCTTCCGCGCGAAGGGCTTCGAGGTGCTGCTGCTCACAGATCCGGTGGACGAGATGTGGGTCGGTGCCGTGCCGGAATTCGACGGCAAGGCGTTCCAATCGATCGCCAAGGGCGAGGTCGATCTCGACACCGAGGAAGACAAGAAGGCGCACGAATCGGAGCGGGAGGAGCAGGAGAAGGACTTCGCCGGCCTGCTCTCCTGGATGGCCGACGCGCTGAGCGAGCAGGTCAAGGAGGTGCGGCTGTCGACGCGGCTGACCACGTCGCCGGCCTGCATCGTCGGCGACGCGTTCAGCATGTCGCCGGCACTCGAGCGGATGTACCGGGCGTCCGGACAGCCCGTCCCCACCACGAAGCGCATCCTCGAGCTGAACCCGACCCACCCGCTCGTCACCGGGCTGCGGGAGGCGCACGGCGAACGCAACGAGGATCCGGCGCTGGGGGAGACCGCGGAGCTGCTCTACGGGATGGCGTTGCTGGCCGAGGGCGGCGAGCTGGAGGATCCCGCCCGGTTCACCACCATGCTCGCCAACCGTCTCGCCAGGACGGTGTAGTTCACCTTGCTCGTATTGGTCACGGGAGGAACAGGTTTCGTCGGGGCGTGGAGTGCGAAGGCTGCGGTGGACGCCGGTCACCGGGTGCGCTTCCTCGTGCGGGATCCTGCTCGCCTCGTGACCAGTGCCGCGGCACTCGGACTGGACACGTCCGATCACGTGGTCGGTGACATCACGGACGCCGAGTCCGTGCGCCGCGCTCTGGACGGCTGCGATGCCGTCATCCACGCCGCGGCCGTGGTCGCGGTCGACCCGCGGCGCGCGGAGGAGATGTTGCAGACCAACCTGGCCGGCGCGCAGAACGTGCTGGGAACCGCAGTCGAGCTGGGCCTCGACCCGATCGTCTACGTCTCGAGTATCGCCGCGCTGTTCCAGCCGGGGGCCCGGCTGCTCACTCCCGAACTGCCGGTGTGCGGGCCTCCCGACGCCTACGGCCGGAGCAAGGCACGTGTGGAGCAGTACGCTCGCGACCTTCAGGCCGACGGCGCACCGATCGCGATCACCTATCCGGGCATGATCATCGGCCCGCCCGCGGGAAACCAGTTCGGCGAGGCGGCCCAGGCAGTCGAGGCCGCCGTTCACCTGCGGGGTCTGCCCGGGCGGAGCGCGGCGTGGACGATGGTCGACGTCCGGGAGGTGGCGAGCGCGCACGCCGCCCTCCTCGAGTCGGGACGCGGCGCCCGCCGGTACATGCTCGGTGGTCCCCGGATTCCGATCGCCGGGATCGCGGAGATGCTGGGCGTGATCACCGGCAAATGGATGGGGGTGTTCCCGGTTCCGGACGCCGCGTTGCGCCTGGTGGGCAGGCTGGTCGACGCCGTCGACCGGTTCGTCCCCATCGACACCCCGATTTCGGAGGCCGCGATGGAGTACTACACGCGGATGCCGGACACGGACGACCGCCCGAGCGAGAGCGAACTGGGCGTGAAGTACCGGGATTCGGCGGAGACCTTGGCCGACACCGTTGCGGGGCTGACGGAGGCGGGCCGACTGTGAGTGCGCAGGCGGGCAGGCTGTGAGCTTCACTCGTGCGGAGTTGGAGTCGTTCCGGGACGCCGAGGTTGCGGACCTCATCGGACCGGGCTGCCGACTGCTGTTCGTCGGTATCAACCCGGGACTGTGGACGGCCGCCACTGGGGCGCATTTCGCGCGCCCGGGCAACCGTTTCTATCCGGCCCTGCTGGCCGCGGGGATCATCGAGCGTCCGATCGATCCGACGGCAGGGATGTCGGACGCGGATCGCGATCACCTGATCGAGCGGGGCGTCGGCATCACCAACCTTGCCCCGCGCGCCACGGCGAAGGCGGACGAGTTGACCGGTGAGGAGCTGGCCGTCGGCGCCGAGCGCTTGCGCACCGTGGTCCGCGACACCACTCCCCGGGTGGTCGCCGTCGCCGGAATCACCGCCTATCGCACGGCTTTCGGGGAGCGTGCCGCGAAGAAGGGCAAGCAGCCGCGCGACCTCGAGGGCGCGGAGTTGTGGCTGGTCCCGAACCCCAGCGGGCTCAACGCCCACGAAACCGTCGCCACGCTGGCCGCGTCGTACCGGGAGGCGGCGATCGAGGCGGGAAGCATATCCGGCTGACCGGGCAGGTCGCTAGGCTGCGGAGATGACCGTCGTCTACAACCTCTTCTTCGTCTGCCACCTGCTCGGCATGGCCGCCCTCGTCGGCGGCTATTTCGCGGTGCTCGGGGCGCCGCGGATCTCCGAGGTCATGGTTTGGGGTGCGCGGCTCCAGTTCGTGACGGGACTGATCCTGGTCGGGCTCGGCGAGGCCGCACTGGACAAGGATTACAACCACGTCAAGATCGGCGTGAAGCTTCTGCTCTCACTGGTGGTGGTCGCGCTCGCCGAGATCGTCCGGGGCAAGCAGAACAAGGGGCAGGAGAATCCGAACCTGGTCCACGTGACCGGTGGGCTCGGCATCGTCACCGTGCTCGTGGCCGCCCTCTGGACCTGATCCCGCGCCGGTTTCACTTCTTCGGTGGAGCAAGGATTTTCATCGCCAGTCGCTGCGCGGACTCGGGCATCCGGTCCTTCATCGACATCGCGAACTCGCCTGCCTTCGTGCGCACGGACGTGCCCCTGCCGAACCGCCGGTTGAAGGCGGATCCCTCGGTCGGCTGATCGAAGTGGAGGGGCGGGGCGCCGTCCGCGGCGCCGAGAGCGCGCCCGATCACCATCCGCTGAATCTCACTGGTGCCCTCGAAGATGGTGTACAGCTTGGCGTCCCGGTACCACTTCTCGACGGGGTGGTCGCTGATGTACCCCCACCCGCCCATCGTCTGCAGTGCGCGTTCGGTGGTCTTCACCGCGGCCTCCGACGCCGCGAGTTTCGCCATCGAGCCCTCGCCGTGGCGGAACTCCACTCCCGCCGCCGCCATCCACGACGCCCGCCAGGTGAGCAGCCGCGCGGCGTCGATCTGGGTCGCGAGGTCGGCCAGCGGAAATGCGATGCCCTGGTTGTCGATGATCGGGCCGCCGAACGCCTCGCGGCGGTTCGCGTACTCGGTGGCGTATTCGAGCGCTGCGCGGGCGATGCCCAGCGCCTGAGCGGCGACCATGGGGCGTGTCTGCTCGAACGTGCCGAGGGTGGCCGATTTCCGCCGGGGCGCGCCGGTGGCCACCTCTTCCTGCACCTCACGGGCCTTCCGCATGCGGTTCTGCAACTTGTCGTCGCCGCCGAGCAGATGATCGGCGGGAACCCGCACCTGATGGAACTTCAGCTCCGCCGTGTGCGACGCGCGGCAGCCCAACTTGTCGAGCTTGCGGACGAGTTCGATACCCGGACTTCCGCCGGGCACAACGAAGAGCGCCTGACCGCGATGGCCCAGGTCCGGGTCGACGGTCGCGTTCACGACGTGCACGTCGGCGATTCCCCCGTTGCCGATCCACATCTTGTGTCCCTCGATCACCCACTCGTCGCCGTCGCGCGTCGCGGTGGTCCGCAGATTGCGGACGTCGCTGCCGCCCTCGGGTTCGGAGATGCACAGTGCGGCGAGTTTCAGGTTGCCGGGCTCGCCGAAGCACTCGGGCGCCCAGCGCAGCATCTGCTCCGGCGTCGCGGCCTGCCCGATCGACGACAGCGCCAGCGCGGGCATCACGACGGCCAGCCCGATTCCGGCGCAACCCCAGAACAACTCCTCCATGAAAAGGGGGAGGGACAGGCCGGTCGGGTCGCCGATGAGGTCGCGGTAGAACAGCGGACTGTAGAAGCCCTCCTGCGCGGCCTTCTCGAGAACGTCCCAGGGGAACTCCTGCGCGCGGTCGTGCTCGGCCGCCACCGGCCGGATCACGTTCTCCGCGAAGGCGTGCGTCCGCTCGACGAGGTCTTTCTGCGCCGGAGTGAGAGCGAGGCTGAAAGTCATGGCAGTCCCTCGGTTGCCGCGTTGGTGTGCAACAACGTAACACTCACGGCCTGTCGCGGGCGAGATTCACGTTATCCTGGATGGTGAGATGGTGATCCCATTATCTGGTCGAAGTTGCTAGCGTCGGAGACATGAACGGCGACGAGACGGTCTACACCCACGGTCACGACGAATCGGTGCTGCGAAACCACCGATGGCGCACCGCCGAGAACTCCGCCGGTTATCTGCTCCCGCACCTGCGCGCAGGCATGGCGTTGCTCGACGTCGGGTGCGGGCCGGGCACGATCACCGCCGACCTCGCGGGACTCGTCGCACCCGGAGTCGTCACCGCCGTCGAGATGAACGACGAGGCGCTGTCCCTCGCCAGGAACGAGTTCGCGAAGCGGGGAGTCCCGAACGTCCTGACCGTGGTGTCGGACGTCCACGCCCTCGACTTTCCCGACGACAGCTTCGATGTCGTGCACGCGCATCAGGTCCTGCAACACGTCGGCGATCCGGTGCAGGCGCTGCGCGAGATGAAGCGGGTGTGCAGGCCCGGTGGAATCGTCGCCGCCCGCGACGCCGACTACGGCACCTTCACATGGTTCCCGCCGACACCGGAACTCGACGAATGGCTGACGCTGTACAACTCCATCGCGCGGGCGAACGGTGGTGAACCGGACGCCGGCCGTCGCCTGCGGGCGTGGGCGCACGAGGCGGGTCTCGCCGACGTCGTGAACACCGCGAGCACGTGGTGCTTCTCCTCCGACGAGGATCGCGAGTGGTGGGGAGGGTCCTGGGCCGATCGCTCGCTGCAGTCGCACTACGCGGACCGGGCGCTCGAACTGGGGCTCGCCACCGTGGCGGACCTGGAACGCATCGCGGCGGGCTGGCGTTCGTGGGTGCGGGAGGACGACGGCTGGTTCGCGCTGCTGCACAGCGAGATCCTCTGCCGGGTGTAGCAGCGCGGAGGGAAATCACGCAACGAGTGCCCGAGGATGGAACACTCGCCCCATGACGACGTTACGGGTGGGTCGACTGTGGTTGGCGGGACTGATGGTGGCTCTGATCGGGCTGGTGCTCGCACCCGGCGCCTCCGCAGCCCCGGACAGAGCAGTCTTCTCCGGCGCCTCGGACCAGGTGATCACGGTCTACGCGCCGTCCGCGGGGGCAGTGATCGCCGAACTGACCGCCTGGGAACGGACTGCGGACGGCACGTGGCAGGTGTTCGCGGGCCCCGTCCCCGCCGACGTCGGCGCAGAAGGAATCGGTGCGGCGAACGAATTCTCCACCCGCACGCCGGCCGGTGTCTTTCCGCTGTCGCAGGCGTTCGGCCGGCAGCCCGCACCGGAGACGGCGATGCCGTATTTCCAGTCGGACCGGCGGGACTGGTGGGATTCCAATCCGCTCTCGGCCACGTACAACACGCACGTCCGGCAGGACGCGAGCCCCGGTGGTAACAGCGAGAACCTCTACACGGCCGGACCGCTGTACGACTACGCGGTCGCGATCGGCTACAACGCCGCCCGCGTTCCCGGCCTCGGTTCGGCGATGTTCCTGCACGTCACGGACGGCACCACCACCGAAGGGTGCGTCGCCATCGACCGCGACACGCTGACCTCACTCCTCGGCCGGCTCGACCCGGCGAAGAACCCCGTCATCGAGATCGCCGTAGGCGCGTAGCGCCCGTGCGCCTTTCTGGTTGCTCCAGCTACCAAAAAGGCGCACGGGCGGCGGAGCCGCCTACAGGCCGGGACGCTTGCCGATGGTGAGGGTGGGGGTGGAGACACCGGCGAAGAAGTCCTCGCCCTTGTCGTCGACCACGATGAACGCGGGGAAGTCCTCGACCTCGATCTTCCAGACCGCTTCCATGCCGAGCTCTTCGTACTCGACGATCTCGACCTTCTTGATGCAGTCGAGGGCGAGACGCGCCGCGGGACCGCCGATGGACCCGAGGTAGAAGCCGCCGTACGACTTGCATGCGTCGGTGACCTGCTTGGAGCGGTTGCCCTTCGCGAGCATCACCATCGAACCGCCCGCGGCCTGGAACTGCTCCACGTAGGAGTCCATGCGACCGGCGGTGGTGGGGCCGAAGGAACCGGACGCCATGCCGTCGGGGGTCTTGGCCGGGCCGGCGTAGTACACCGGGTGGTCCTTGAGGTACTGCGGCATGTCCTCGCCGGCGTCGAGCCGTTCCTTGATCTTGGCGTGGGCGATGTCGCGCGCGACGACGAGCGGGCCGGTGAGCGACAGCCGCGTCTTCACCGGGTGCTTGGACAGCTCGGCGAGGATTTCGGGCATCGGCTTGGTGAGGTCAATCTTCACTGCGGCGCCCTTGCCGGTGCCGGAGACGCCGTCGGTCTCGGCGTCGAGCTGGGCGTCGGTGACCTCGGGGAGGAACTTCCCCGGGTTGAATTCGAGCTGCTCGAGGAAGACGCCCTCGGGGGTGATCTTCGCCTTGGCCTGGCGGTCCGCCGAGCAGGACACGGCGAGAGCGACGGGCAGCGACGCGCCGTGCCGGGGGAGGCGGATGACGCGGACGTCGTGGCAGAAGTACTTGCCGCCGAACTGTGCGCCGATGCCGATCTGACGCGTCAGCTCGAGCACCTTCTCCTCGAGTTCCAGGTCGCGGAATCCGCGGCCGGTGATCGCACCCTCGTTGGGGAGTTCGTCCAGGTAGTGCGCCGACGCGTACTTGGCCGTCTTGAGCGCGAACTCCGCGGACGTGCCGCCCACGACGATCGCGAGGTGGTACGGCGGGCAGGCTGCGGTGCCGAGGGCGCGGATCTTCTCCTCGAGGAACCGCATCATGCCGTCCGGGTTCAGGATCGCCTTGGTCTCCTGGAACAGGTAGGACTTGTTGGCGCTGCCGCCGCCCTTGGCCATGTACAGGAACTTGTAGGCGTTCTCGTGGCCGGTCGCCGTGTCGGCGTAGAGCTCGATCTGGGCGGGGAGGTTGCTCCCGGTGTTCTTCTCGTCCCACATCGTGATCGGCGCGTTCTGCGAGTACCGCAGGTTGAGCCGGGTGTAGGCGTCGTAGACCCCCCGGGCGATGGCCTTCTCGTCGTCGCCGGGGGTGAGGACGTGCTGGCCGCGCTTGCCCATGACGATCGCGGTGCCGGTGTCCTGACACATCGGCAGCACGCCGGCCGCGGAGATGTTGGCGTTCTTGAGCAGATCCAGTGCCACGAACTTGTCGTTGCCCGATGCCTCGGGATCGTCGAGGATGCTCGCGAGCTGCGTCAGATGGTCGGTGCGCAGGTAATGCGAGATGTCGTGGAGCGCGGTCTCGGTGAGCAGGCGCAGCGCCTCGGGCTCGACGGACAGGAAGGTGCGGCCGTCGGGTCCTTCGACGGTCGACACCCCCTCGGTGGTCAGCAGCCGATACTCGGTGGGGTCCTCACCGATCGGCAGCAAGTCCTCGTAGAGGAAGTCGGCCATTCTATCTCCTGGACAGCGGGTTGTGTGAAGTTCGTATCCAGGCTAGACGCGGGCTCCGGCAGCCCTGTGACGCGGGGGCATGCTTCGACCTGCGCAGTGGCGTGGCTCACAGAGGTTTCACAGACGAATCCGTACACTTGACTTGATGCGTGTACGCGAAGCAGATCGGCCGGCCGAATGACCCCTGAAGTCCAGTGCGCCGGAGCTGTCGACGGCGAGACGTCCGGTGCACGCGCGAAGCGGCCCGTGCTGCATGCCTACCTCGACATCGCGATCGTGGTGGTCGTCCTCGTGGCCACGAATCTGATCGCACACTTCACCACCGCGTGGGCGAGCATCGCCACCGTTCCCATCGCCGCTGTCGTGCTGCTCGTGCTCACCCGCCGCCGCGGACTCGGCTGGGTCGAACTGGGGCTCTCGCCCCGGCACTGGCGAAAGGGTTCGTTGTACGCGCTGGCGGCGATGGGACTCGTGATCGGCGTCGTGGCGATCGGCGCGGCCCTGCCGATCACCCGCCCCTTCTTCATGGCCGACCGGTACGCCACCCTGTCCGGTGCGCTCGTCGCGTCGATGATCGTCATCCCGTTGCAGACCGTCATCCCCGAGGAGCTCGCGTTCCGCGGCGTACTGCAGGGCACCCTCGGCCGGGTCTACGGCGCACGTGGCGTGTTCGCGGCCGGATCGCTGATGTTCGGTCTCTGGCACATCGCGTCGTCGCTGGGACTGACGTCGGGGAACAAGGGGCTGTCCGGGTTCCTCGGAGGCGGGGTTGCCGGTCAGGTGCTGGGCATCCTGGGGGCAGTCGTCGCCACCGCCGCCGCGGGCGTCGTGTTCACCTGGCTCCGCCGCCGCAGCGGCAGTCTGATCGCGCCCATCGCGCTGCACTGGTCACTGAACGGCGCGGGTGCGCTCGCCGCCGCCATCGTGTGGCACACGACCATGGCCTGAGTCCGCAAGTCAGCCGGCTTCCGGCGTTCCGAGCCATTCGAGCAGCTTTTCGTACACCGACTCGTGGTTGAGCATCGTGAAATGGTTCGCGGGCGCGAGGTGCATGCCGTCCTCGTCGCGGAAGCCGATCATCCGCGTCCGGTTACGGCCGGACGCACTCGGCACGAGCACCATGCCGTCGCCGAGCAGGCGTCCCAGCGGGTGTCTCGGGCTGCGCGTGATGGTCGCGGAGACGAAGCAGTACGTCACGCCGTCGAGGAGCGGGACCTCACTGCACGCCGCGGCGCGGAGCGCGTCGGGATCGCGATCGCGCCAGTCCTCGTCGACGAGCGAACCCTGGTTCAGATCGCGGATGCCGGCGCTCCTTCTGCGCAGGAGCCCGGAGATCGCCCGCGTCTCGGGCAGTGCGGCCAGGCCGGCGCTCGCGTAGTGGACGGCCTGCTCCAACGGGGCTCCGAGGTGGGGTGAGCCGAGACTCACGACATGTTGAACCTGCCTCACCCACGGGCGGTCGTCGAGGAAGGCGATCCGGCAGGCGCTGCGGGCGACGAGGCCACCCATGGAATGCCCGACGAGGGCGATCGACTCGACCTGGACCGGCCAGTGCTCGGTGACCGCGTCCAGAAGTTCGGACAGGCTCCTGCCGTTGTCCGAGATGTGCCTGCCGGAGTTGTACCGGATCTGCAACGCCGTGTACCCCAGGTCCGTCCCGAGCCGTTCACCGTAGGTGGGACGGCGACCCAGTGCCCACGCGTCCTCGGTCTCGACGAGTCCGTGCAGGAAGACGACGATGCGGCCACCGGCGCGCGGGAAGGCGTCGGCGAGCGTGCCCGCGTCCGGTGCGAGCGCGACACCGTTCACCCGTATCGACAGGGGTTCGGCGAGCGGCGACCCCTCCGATTCCAGTATGTCGCCGATCAGACCCTGGATCGCGGCGATGGCCTGGGCTCCGCGGCGTGTCTGGGACGGGGCGACGTTCTCCGACGACGGGAGATCGAGGAACCGTCCTGCGAGGGAACCACCGAGACGTGCGGTGTCGGCGACGAGTGTGTACGCGGCGCCCGAGATCTCGTCGTGGAGCAGTTTGGCGGGGACGGCGTGGGAGCCGACACCGAGCCGGATGCCGGCGAAGACACGATCCGAGATGGCGCGGTGGATGCTGCCGATGCCGGTGGCGGCGGCCCCGATTTCCTCGAGGGCCAGCCGGGCGAGGGCCCGCACCTCGGAGCGGCGTCTGATCTGCGGGTCGGTCACGAGATTTGAGTGTACGCATGTGCACTGAGATGCGCGCGTGTTACGGAAGTGTCGAACATATGCGCCGCAGTCGATTATTTCGAGAATAAATCAACGGTGAAGCGGAAAAGTTGATCTTCGGAAGGTCGACTCAATTGGTCGACCGACCAATTCCGGGAACTCGCTGGTGACGTGGATAATGAACATGTTCACGTCACGCATTAATCGCCGTGATAGGCACGTGATTGAGCCGAACGAAGTGTGCCGACAACGCCGTGACGGGGCTCGCGCGCCTGAGCGTGCGAACCCCGTCACGGGTGTTCAAGTCTTGTGCCAGCGGAAATGCTAGCCAATCGTGGCCGCGGCCGCGGTTGCGGCGTCTGCGCCACCGCCCAATGCGTCGGCGGAACCCGAGAAGAAGTCCAGGGCACCGGCGAGGTCGGAGAAGGCGGAGAAGAATTCGGACAGGAAGGCGAGATCCATGCTTTTAACTCCTTGCTCGGTTGTGGGCATTTATGTCGGCGCTGAGCGGGCGCCGGATTCATTCCTACCGTTATTGAAATGAGATCGCAATCCGAAGGTTTAACCGAAATGAAACGCAGGACGAATTACCGGGTTCCGACCAGGTGAGAAGCCCGTGTCCGGATTCACATCCGTCGGGCCTGATCCCACGATGTGGGAGCCGCGGCGCTGCCTGAATACCGCCGTCGCCGGGCGCCGGCGGGGCTATCCTCGTCCCACGACGTGTAGCGCCTTCCGGACATACCGACGTATAGGGGAATCCATCATGCGCAAGACCATCGTCACCGGTATCGCGGTCGCGGCCATCGCTCTGCTCGGCGCGGCCGGCTGTTCCGACGACAGTTCGAACGAGGCTCCGATCGCGACCACGACGACCTCCTCGGCGTCCGACCGGGTGGAAGGCGCGATCAGCAGTGTCCAAGCCACGGCGTCGTCCGCTGTGAACACCGCGCGCGAGGCCACGCAGAACGCGATCAACTCGGCCATCTCGGCGGTCCCGATCGGATTCGAGTCGGGAACCGCCGAGCTCAACGCGATCTCCGACGTCACCGTCAGCGCAGTGGCCGCAGCGCTGAACGCCAGCGACAACAACATCCGGATCGAGGCGTACGCCGCCAACTCGGACGAGTCCGCCGCCGAACTGCTGGCCGATCAGCGCGCCCAGGCCGTCGCAAACGCACTCGAGGCCAAGGGCGTCGACAAGAGCCGTATTTCCGTCGAAGGAACGGCGAACCCGCCCGAAGGCGTGAACGCCGATCAGGTGGAGATCACCGTCGAGGACAGCTGACCGGCACGGTCAGTGCAGGACCGCCCGGTGCTCGTTCGTGAACGGGACGTGCTCGGCGGTTCTGCCGTCGCGGAGTTTGAGCACCCACTCGGGATCGGACAGCAGCGCGCGACCCACCGCGACGAGATCGAATTCGCCGTTCTCGTACTGCCGGAGCAGGCGGTCGATACCGGCGGTGTTCGACGCGCCGTCCGAGGTGAAGGCCGTCGTGAACACGTCGTCGAGGCCCACCGAACCGACCGTGATGGTGGGTAGTCCGGTCAGCCGTTTGGTCCAGCCGGCCAGGCCCAGTTCCCCGTCCTCACCGGCCAGCTCGGCGAACGCCGGTTCCCAGTGCCTGCGGGTGGAGGGGTGCAGCACGTCGACACCGGCGGCGACGAGGGGTGCGAGCACGGCCGCGAGTTCGTCGGGGGATTGTGCAATCCGGGAGTCGTAGTGGTTCGACTTCCACTGGCTGAAGCGGTAGACGATCGCGAAGTCCTCGCCGACGGCCTCGCGGATCGCTGCGACCACCTCGGCGGGGAACCGGGTGCGGTCCTCGAGGGATCCGCCGTAGCCGTCGGACCGGACATTCGTGCGGTCCCACAGGAACTGGTCGAGCAGATAGCCGTGGGCACCGTGGAGTTCGATGCCGTCGAAGCCCACGTCGCGTGCGTTGACGGCGGCCGCCACCCACGACTCGCGCAGCGCGTCGAGATCGGATTCGGTGAATTCGCGTCCCAGGCGGGTCCCGTCCAGCGCGATTCCGGACGGGCTGGCGGTGGTCACGTCGGGATTCAGGCGGGGCCGCGGACCGCGTTCGACACCCAGGTGCCACAGCTGCGGGATGATCTGCCCGCCCTCGTCGTGGACCGCGTCCACCACCGATTTCCAGCCCGCGAGGCTGTCCGGTCCGTAGAGCCGCGGCACCCGGGTGTGAGATCCGGCGGCCGGGTCGGGAATGTACGTCCCCTCGGTGATGACGAGTCCGACGCCGCCCGCCGCACGCCGCCGGTAGTAGGCCGCGACATCGTCCCCGGGAACGCCGCCGGGGGAGAAAGCTCTGGTCATGGGTGCCATCGCGAAGCGGTTCCGTAGCCGGAGGGATTTGACGGCGAACGACTCGAAGAGCCCGTCCACGGGTAGCGGTGTTTCGGTCATGCCTGTCTGCAACTGATCTTGGTTACGCACTATTCCTGCATACGGCCTGCTGTGTAGTTGTAATCTGAAGTCACAGTCGACACTCGCTGCCGGCGCGTGGGCCCTCGCCCACGCCCGGTCTGACGGGAGGGTGCACTGATGGGCACGAACGACGGAAAACCTGCCGATCTGGTGCTGTTCGGTGACGTGGTCACCATGAACGACGCCGCGCCACGCGCTCGGGCAGTCGCGGTGCGCGACGGGCGGATCGCCGCCGTCGGCAACGATTCCGCGGTGTTCCCGCTGATCGGACCGGCAACGATCACGGTCGACCTGCACCGCGCATGCATACTCCCGGGCTTCATCGAGGCGCACGGCCACCCGCTGAACTCCGCGGTGTTGCTCGGCGAACCGGTGGTGGACATCAGGCCGGTGACCATCGCCGATGCGGGGGAGGTGGTCGACGCCGTGCGCCGCGCCGTCGACGAACACCCCGACGGCGCCGTCCTCAACGGCTGGGATCCCCTGCTCCAGAAGGGACTGCCCGAACCGACCCGTGACTGGCTCAATTCGATCGCTCCCGACACGTCCCTGGTGATCCTGCACAACACCGGCCATGTGGCCTACTTCAACGACGTCGCCGCGCGGGATTCCGGATTGACCAAGGACACGCCGGACCCCGAGGGCGGTAGTTTCGGCCGCGACGAGTCGGGTGAACTGGACGGTTCGGCGTTCGAGGCGCCCGCGGTGATGGCGGTGGCCGCCTCGATCCTCGCCGGCGCGAGCACCCGGCTCCCGGAGCTCCTCGCCGCGGAATGCGCGCGGATGAACGCGGCAGGGATCACCACCGCCAGTGAGATGGCGTTCGACCCACGCTTCCGTAGCGCCGTGACCGCGTTCGCGCGGTCCGGCGCTCTCACCACCCGGCTGCGGCTGTACGAGATGTCGAACCCGGAGCGCGCCACGGACGTGTCACCCGGAGTCGGAAACGACCTGCTGCGCCAGGTGGGCATCAAGATCTGGTCGGACGGCTCGCCGTGGGTGGGCAACGCGGCCACCAGCTTTCCGTACCTCGACACGGACGTCACCCGGTCGCTCGGCCTCGCCGGAACGCGTGGTGAGGCCAATTACACGACGGACGAGATTCTCGAGATCAGCAAGCCGTACTTCGAGAAAGGCTGGCAGATCTCCTGTCACGCCAACGGCGACGCCGCGGTCGCCCTGGTCCTCGACGCGTGGGAGCGGATGCTCGCCGACTCGCCACGCGAAGACCACCGACTCCGGCTCGAGCACGTCGGGGCGATGACCCCGGACCAGTTCCGCCGAGCGACCGAACTCGGCGTCACGTGCAGCCTTTTCGTCGACCACCTCTACTACTGGGGCGACGTGCTCGTCGACGACCTGTTCGGTCCCGAGCGCGGAGCACGCTGGGCGGCTGCCGGTTCCGCGATCAAGGCGGGCCAGCGGATCTCGTTCCACAACGATGGCCCGGTCACCCCGACCAACCCGCTGCGCAACATCGCCGACGCCGTCACCCGCCGCACCCGATCGGGACGTGTGCTCGCTCCCGAGGAACGGATCTCCGTCCCGGATGCCCTGCGGGCGGAGACGATCAACTCGGCGTGGCACCTCCGGAGCGAGGACGCCATCGGGGCGATCGTCCCCGGTATGCACGCCGATCTCGTCGTGTTGTCGGCCAACCCACTGCTGGTGGATCCCGACGACATCGCGGGTCTCGAGGTGCTCGCCACGATCCTGGAGGGTCGGACGGTCTTCGGAAAGCTGGAGTGATCCGGGTGGCGCCTGGGTCGAGGGCTCTGCGGTCGATCGGGACGTCAGCCGGAAACTGGATCCGGACTTCGGGTTACACCCGCAAATGGCTGGTTCTCGGCGTCGTGATCGGGATCGTCGCCGGGCTCGGAGCGGTCGTGTTCTACGTCGCGCTGTCGGAGGCGACGCAACTGCTGATCGTCGGCATCGGGGGTTACCACCCGCCGACCGCGGCGGGTGACGGTGGGGCGGTCGGCAGCCGGGAGTTCACGAGACCGTGGGCAATCCCGCTCGTGGTGTGCCTGGGTGGTCTGGTGTCGGGCATCATCGTGTTCACGCTGGCACCGGAGGCCGAGGGGCACGGCACCGACGCGGCGATCGACGCCGTTCACCGGGATCCCCGCATGATCCGCGTCCGCGTTGTCCTCGTGAAGCTGGTCGCGTCCGCCATCACGATCGGGTCCGGCGGATCCGGCGGTCGCGAGGGACCCACCGCGCAGATCTCGGCGGGTTTCGGATCGCTGCTCGCCCGCAGGCTGGACCTGTCCCCACGGGACGGCCGAATCGCCGTGGCGATCGGGATCGGCTCCGGTATCGGCGCGATCTTCGGCGCCCCGCTCGGCGGCGCGGTGTTGTGCTGCACGATTCCCTACAAGGAAGACTTCGATTTCGAGGTGCTTGTGCCGGCGCTGGTCACGTCGATCGTCAGCTACACGGTGTTCGGCAGCTTCCTCGGATTCGGGCCGCTGTTCGGGTACGCCGCTCAGGACTACGTCTTCGACACCCCGGTCCAGCTGGTGTGGTTCGCGCTCATCGGTGTGCTCGGCGGCCTGATCGGATTGCTGTACAGCGGGACGTTCTACACGGCCGTCGATCTCACCCACCGTCTGCCCGGCAGCCGGATCGTCAAACCGGCGGTCGGCGGGCTGCTCGTCGGACTGATGGCGCTCGTGTTGCCGGAGGTGCTGGGCAGCGGTTACGGCTGGATCCAGCAGTCGATGGCCCGCGCCGACCTCACGGCGATCCCGCTGTGGGTGGTGCTGCTGTTGCCGTTCGCGAAGATCCTCGCGACGTCGCTGTCCATCGGCTCGGGGGGATCCGGCGGCATCTTCGGCCCGGGAATGGTGATCGGGGCGTTCACCGGCGCAGCGGTGTGGCGACTGCTGGAACCGTTTGCCCCGGGCGTCCCCGACAATCCGGCGCCCTTCGTCATCGTCGGCATGATGGCCTGCTTCGGGAGCATCGCCCGCGCTCCTCTCGCGGTCATGCTGATGGTCGCGGAGATGACGGGCAGCGTCGGTGTGCTGGTGCCGGGAATGATCGCTGTCGGGCTCGCCTATCTCATCGTGCGCCGATCGGGGAAGACGATCTACCGGGCGCAGCTCGAGAACCGTGCGGAAGCTCGGCTCGCCCCGGGATGATCGGATCGGGGTCCGTGTGCGGAGTGCCGGGTGGATTCCGGCATGCTTGTGGCCATGACTGTTCACGTTCCTCAGTACGTCGACCTCCTCTGGCCAGCGCTTCAGGCTGCCATTGCTCTCGGTGGGTCGGCGTCCAACGAGGAGCTCGACAGTGCAGTCGTTGAGCGAGAAGGGCTTTCGTCCGACGTGCAGGGTGTGCTGCACGGTGACGGTCCCAGCACCGAGATCGAGTACCGGTTGGCGTGGGCCCGCACCTACCTCAAGGGGATGGGTCTGCTCACGAACAGCCGGCGCGGGGTGTGGAGTGTGACGGAGAAGGGCCGCGAGGTCGCCGAGAGCGAGATCCGCCCCCTGCACGCCGAGTTCTCCGCCGAGAACCGCAAGAAGAATGCCGCCCGCAAATCAGCGAAGGCCGCGTCCCGCCGCAACGACGAACCGGATGCCAACATTGCCGAGGCCGAGAACGACGCGGACTGGAAGGACCTCCTGCTCGACACGGTCCTGAAGATGTCGCCGCCCGCGTTCGAGCGGCTGACCCAGCGGTTGCTGCGGGAGGCCGGATTCTCGAGCGCGTCCGTCACCGGTCGCGGCGGTGACGGGGACATCGAGGGGCTCGGGGTGTATCAGTTGTCGTTGCTCAGTTTCCCCGTGTTCTTCCAGTGCAAGCGCTACAGCGGCAGCGTCGGGGCCGGCGCGGTGCGCGATTTCCGCGGCGCGATGGCGGGCCGCGGCGAGAAGGGCCTGCTCATCACCACCGGAACGTTCACCGGTGACGCCCGCACGGAGTCCAAGAGGGACGGGGCGCCGCCGATCGACCTGATCGACGGCGACCGGCTGTGCGACCTGTTGAAGGAGCATTCACTGGGTGTCCAGACCACCACGCGTCTCGTCGAGGACGTCGAGGTCAGGTCGGATTACTTCCACTCGCTGGAGCCGAAATGATCAGCGCCGGGTCACCTACCCGGTGCCCGGACACTCTTTCCCGTTGCGGTATGGCCACGAAGCGATCACGCAGGCCCTGAAGCGGTGCCGACAGTGTCCTTCCGTGTGTAAAGAGGAAGTTAAATACACATGTCGCTGACGTGAAAGACGATCGAGGGAAGTCGTTATGACGACCACGACGCCGTGGCCGTTGACGGGCCACAGGGCACGGCCGCCCGCCGGAATGCTCGCGGACCGTCGCTTCGGGATGCTCGTCGACCAGTTCTTCCGACTCTTCCACGACAGCAGCCAGGGCGGCGGCGCGCTGGCCGTCTATCTCCACGGTGAACCGGTCGTCGACGTGTGGGCGGGATGGGCCAGCCGCGACACGTTCTGGCAGGACGACACCGTCACCCTCACGTTCTCCACGGGCAAGGGCGTCGCGTCCACGGTGCTGCACCGGCTCGCGGGACGCGGGATCATCGACTACGACACGCCGGTGGCGCAGTACTGGCCCGAGTTCGCCGCCGAGGGCAAGGACGAGATCACGGTGCGCGAACTGCTGTCGCACCGCGCCGGACTGCACCGGGTTCGTGGGCTCGTGCCCGGACCGCTGAGTCTGATGGACCATTCGCTGGTCAGTGCCGCACTGGCCGCGGCGACCCCGGATCAGCGGCGGCTGAAGGTCCCCGGATATCACGCGGTGACGTTCGGTTCGCTCGTCGCCGAACTGACGTCCCGCGCGGCCGGGAAACCCTTCACCGAACTGGTGCGCACCGAGGTCGCCGAACCGCTCGGGGTGAAGGAGTTCTGGTACGAGGTGCCGCCGGCCGAGCGTGCCCGGATCGCGAGGACCTTCCCGCACATCAACCCGTTCGGCGTTCCGTGGGGAGCCACGTCGTTCGCGATGTCGCGGCTGCCCGGTCTGCGCAACCTCGCCGACGCGGGCATGCCCGCGGGTTTCGATGCCCTCGTCCGCAACCCCGCGATCCACGACAGCGTGATGCCGGGATGGAACGGCGTGTTCAGTGCCCGCGCGCTGGCGCGGATGTACGGGGCGCTGGCGAACGGCGGAACCGTCGGCGGTGTGGAGTTCCTCCCGCCGGACGTCGTGGCGCAACTGAGCCAGGTGCAGACGACGGCCCGCGACTACGTCCTGGGCATACAGATGAACTGGCGGCTCGGCTACCACGCGGGAATGGTGGCACGCCGCAGGCAGCCGTCGAATACCTTCGGGCACTACGGCTTGGGTGGGTCGGGCGCGTTCGCCGACGCCGACAGCGGGCTGTCGATCGCCTTCGTCACCAACCGGCTCGGCAACATGCTGACCCCCATCGCCGACCTCCGCCTGCCGAAGCTCGGCTCGACGGCGCTCGCCATCGCCGAGCGGCTGTAGCCGAGCAGTTCCGGCCGCCGGCGAACCAATTCGATTTCGACGCGCCGTTTTTCGATCGTCGCGAGCCGCAGGTCTGGAGAGCGGGGGACCGGTAGCATCGTGTCCGTGACCGACGCGACCGCCCACACCAGCCGTCCTGATCGGTTGCGTGTCCTCGTCTACAGCGACGATGCGAACACCCGCCAGAAGGTTGTGCTGGCGCTGGGGACGCGTCCGCACCCCGACCTTCCGGAGTTGGAATACGTCGAGGTGGCGACCGCGCCCGTGGTGATTCGGCAGATGGATGCCGGCGGTGTCGACCTGGCCGTTCTGGACGGGGAGGCGGTGCCCGCGGGCGGGATGGGGATCGCGAAGCAGTTGAAGGACGAGATCGACGACTGCCCCCCGATCCTGGTTCTGACCGGGCGCCCCGACGACGCCTGGCTGGCCACCTGGTCGCGGGCCGAGGCCGCGGTGCCGCATCCGCTCGACCCGATCCGGTTGTCCGAAGCGGTCATAGCGCTGCTGCGCACCCGCCGCTCAGCTTAGGCTCTCCTGACTCCGATTTCCGCCGCGTGAAGGTGCATCGAGCGCCTGTGCCGCAGGGGTTTTCCGTACTTCGAGATCGCCTGGAACTCGCACGGTCAAATCGACCGGGCTCGACTACTTCCCTTGTACGCTGTGGCATAACTCACAAGAGCGTAGCTTCGGAAACGACCGTCCGGGAATCGGGCGGACAGGCTCGGGAAGAGGGGAGCTGAGACGGATTGAATGTCTACGTGCCGATCCTCGTGCTCGGGGCGATTGCGGTCGCGTTCGCGGTCTTCTCCGTGATCGTGGCGAGGATCGTCGGTCCGAGGCGCTACAACCGTGCCAAGCTCGACGCCTACGAGTGCGGCATCGAGCCGACACTCTCGCCTCTGGGTGCGGGCCGCATCCCGGTGAAGTACTACCTGACGGCCATGCTCTTCATCATCTTCGACATCGAGATCGTCTTCCTCTATCCGTGGGCTGTTCATTTCGATGCTCTCGGTTTCTTCGGTCTCGGGGCCATGGCCCTGTTCATCTTCAACGTCTCCGTCGCCTACGCGTACGAGTGGCGGCGTGGCGGTCTCAGTTGGGACTGATCGGTCCCGCCAGCGATCCAAAAGCTAAGTCGGAAGAGAAGAGTCGGATATGGGCATCGAGGAGAAGCTGCCGAGCGGCTTCCTGCTGACCACGGTCGAAGGGCTCGCGGGTTACGTCCGCAAGGGCTCGCTGTGGCCGGCGAGTTTCGGGCTCGCCTGTTGCGCGATCGAGATGATGGCGACCGCAGGCGGACGCTTCGACATCGCCCGTTTCGGCATGGAGGCGTTCCGGGCGTCGCCGCGGCAGGCGGACCTGATGATCGTGGCCGGCCGGGTGAGCCAGAAGATGGCGCCGGTGCTGCGGCAGATCTACGACCAGATGGTCGAGCCGAAGTGGGTGCTGGCGATGGGCGTCTGCGCGTCGTCGGGCGGCATGTTCAACAACTACGCGATCGTGCAGGGCGTCGACCACATCGTGCCGGTGGACATCTATCTGCCGGGGTGCCCGCCGAGGCCCGAGATGCTGCTGAACGCGATCCTCGCCCTGCACGAGAAGATCCAGCAGATGCCGCTCGGCGTTCATCGCGAGGAGGTGGCGCGGGCGGCGGAGCAGGCGGCGCTGGCCGCCACCCCCACCATCCAGATGAAGGGCCTTCTGAGATGAGTGGCGTGGATCGGTGGGCTGAGCCAGGTCGAGGAACCGAGATCCGGCGTCTGGGCCGTCCGGTCTGGACTGAGGAGCGAGGGAGCGTAGCGAGTGAGTGACGAGGGAAGGCCGGACGTAGAAGCCCAGACGCCCGCGAGCGAAGCGAGCCATGTCCCCGCGAGCCATGTCCCAGAACAGATCGGTGTGCGCAAGGGGCTGTTCGGGGTGCGGGGTAGTGGGGATACGTCGGGGTATGGGCGGTTGGTGCGTCCGGTGTTGTTGCCGGGGAGTACGCCGCGGCCGTACGGCGGATATTTCGACGAGGTCGCGGATGGGCTGGGGGCGGCGTTGGCGGAGTCGGGTGTGGATTTCGAGGTGGCGATCGAGTCGGTTGTGGTGTTTCGGGGTGAGGTGACGTTCGGTGTGCGGCGGGAGTTTTTGCCGTTGGTGGCGCGGGCGTTGCGTGATGAGCCGGATCTGCGGTTCGAGATGTGTCTGGGTGTGAATGGTGTGCATTTCCCGCAGGATGCGGGCCGGGAGTTGCATGCGGTGTATCCGTTGTTGTCGATCACGCACAATCGTCGGATTCGTCTGGAGGTCGCGGCACCGGATGCGGATCCGCACATCCCGTCGTTGTACGAGGTGTATCCGACGAACGATTGGCACGAGCGGGAGACGTACGACTTCTTCGGGATCGTGTTCGATGGTCATCCGTCGTTGACCCGGATCGAGATGCCGGATGACTGGCCGGGTCATCCGCAGCGGAAGGACTATCCGCTCGGCGGCATTCCCGTTGAGTACAAGGGCGCGGAGATCGCGCCGCCCGACGAGCGGCGGGGGTACAACTGATGAGCGAGGACACGGTTTTCACTGTCGCGGGTCAGGACTGGGACGAGGTCGTCGATGCGGTGAAGGCGTCGTCGGGTGATGCGGGTTCGGAGGGCGCCGAGGAGCGGATCGTCGTCAATATGGGTCCGCAGCATCCGTCGACGCACGGGGTGTTGCGGCTCATCTTGGAGATCGAGGGTGAGACGGTCACGGAGGCCCGGTGCGGTATCGGTTATCTGCATACGGGGATCGAGAAGAATCTCGAGTACCGGACGTGGACGCAGGGCGTGACGTTCGTGACGCGGATGGATTACCTGTCGCCGTTCTTCAACGAGACGGCGTATTGCCTCGGCGTGGAGAAGATGCTCGACATCACGGATCAGGTGCCGGAGCGGGCGAGCGTCATCCGGGTCATGTTGATGGAGCTCAACCGCATCTCCTCGCATCTGGTGGCGTTGGCCACGGGTGGTATGGAGCTGGGGGCGGTCACGGCGATGCTGTTCGGTTTCCGGGAACGCGAGCTGGTTCTGGACGTGTTCGAGATGATCACGGGACTGCGCATGAATCACGCGTACATCCGGCCGGGCGGTTTGTCGCAGGACCTGCCGGAGGGTGCCGTGGAGAAGGTGCGCGAGTTGCTCACGTTGATGCCGGAACGGCTGCGGGACATGGAGAATCTTCTCAACGACAACCGCATCTGGAAGGGGCGCACGCAGGGCATCGGGTATCTCGACCTCACGGGGTGCATGGCGCTCGGCATCACGGGTCCGATGCTGCGTGCGACGGGTCTGCCGCACGATCTGCGCAAGTCGCAGCCGTATTGCGGTTACGAGAATTACGAGTTCGACGTCAGCACCGACACGGGGTGTGACGCGTATGGCCGCTACCTGATCCGGGTCGACGAGATGAAGGAGTCGCTGAAGATCGTCGAGCAGTGCCTCGACAAGTTGCGGCCGGGCCCGATCATGGCGGAGGACAAGAAGATCGCGTGGCCGGCGGATCTGACATTGGGCCCCGACGGTCTGGGCAATTCGCCCGGGCACGTCCGCGAGATCATGGATTCGTCGATGGAGTCGCTGATCCATCACTTCAAGTTGGTGACGGAGGGTTTCCGGGTGCCGCCGGGTCAGGTGTATGTGGCGGTGGAGTCGCCGCGGGGTGAGCTCGGTGTGCACATGGTGAGCGACGGCGGCACCCGCCCGTACCGGGTGCATTTCCGGGATCCGTCGTTCACGAACCTGCAGTCGGTGGCGGCCACGTGTGAGGGCGGCATGGTTGCGGATGTCATTGCGGCGGTCGCGAGCATCGATCCGGTGATGGGGGGCGTGGACCGATGAGGCCCCTGCCAAGGAGCTCGGTGTCTGGGCCGTGTGGTCTGGACCGAGGAGCGAGGGAGCGCAGCGAGTGAGTATCGAGGGAAGAGCGCACGACCAAGCCCAGGCACCCGCGAGCGCAGCGAGCCAAAGCGCACAAGTCTTCATCGAGTTCGGGCCCCGGCCGGAGGAGCACGGGCTGCTGGTGCGGCCGGGTGCGCGTGAGGAGTATCCGCCGGAGGTCCGTGCGCGGCTGGACGCCGATGCCGACGTCGTCGTCGCGCGTTACCCGAATTCGCGTTCCGCGCTGCTACCGCTGCTGCATCTGGTGCAGGCGGAGGACGGATGCATCACGCCGGCGGGGATCGAGTTCTGTGCCGGCCGGCTCGGATTGACCGGCGCCGAGGTGGCCGCGGTGGCCACCTTCTACTCGATGTACCGGCGCGACCCGACGGGCGACTACTACGTCGGAGTGTGCACCAACACGTTGTGCGCGATCATGGGCGGCGACGCGATCCTCGCCGCCCTGGAGGAGCACCTCGACCTGCCGCACGGGGGCACGTCCGCGGACGGCAAGGTCACGCTGGAGCACATCGAGTGCAATGCGGCGTGCGATTACGCCCCGGTGGTGATGGTCAACTGGGAGTTCTTCGACAACCAGACCCCGGAGTCGGCTCGCTCACTCGTCGATTCCCTGCGTTCTGGTGAGCGGGTGTCGCCGAGTCGCGGCGCGACGCTGTGCACGTTCCGGGAGACCGCCCGCATTCTCGCCGGGTTCCCCGACGAGCGTCCCGGTGCGCTGGCGGAGGGCGGTACCGCGGGTGACGCCACACTGGCCGGCCTGCGCGTGGCGCACGAACGGGGCATGGCGGCGCCGGATCCCGCGGAGACGTCGCTGATCCCGGAGCCGCCGTCGCGGGACACCGAGCCGGTCGCGGAGGAATCGGCGAAGGACCAGCCGTCGCCTGCCCCGTCCGCGACGGTGCCGCCGGATCGGTCCACCTCCGAGACGGATCCGGCGGCCACCGACCCGGGTCGAAAGGGAGACTGACATGCCGCTGACCCCTGTCCTCAGCCGCTACTGGGACGAGCCCGAGTCCTGGACCCTCGACACGTACCGTCGCCACGACGGGTACGAGGGCCTGCAGAAGGCGCTGCGCATGGACCCGGACGAGGTCATCTCGACGGTCAAGGAGGCCGGACTGCGCGGTCGCGGTGGTGCCGGGTTCCCGACCGGGATGAAGTGGTCGTTCATTCCGCAGGGCGACGACAAGCCGCACTACCTCGTGGTCAATGCCGACGAGTCCGAACCGGGCACGTGCAAGGACATGCCGCTCCTGCTGGCCACGCCGCACGCGCTCGTCGAGGGCGTCATCATCGCGGCGTACGCGATCCGCGCCGGGCACGCCTTCATCTATGTGCGCGGCGAGGTGGTGCCGGTGCTGCGCCGGCTGCAGGCCGCGGTCGCGGAGGCGTATGCGGCGGGCTACCTCGGCAAGAACATCCTGGGCACCGGTTTCGACCTCGAACTGGTCGTGCACGCGGGTGCAGGGGCGTACATCTGCGGGGAGGAGACGGCGCTGCTCGATTCGCTGGAGGGTCGCCGCGGCCAGCCTCGGTTGCGTCCGCCGTTCCCCGCGGTGGCCGGTCTCTACGCGTCACCGACCGTCGTCAACAACGTCGAGTCGATTGCGAGCGTCCCGCCGATCATCGTGAACGGCATCGAGTGGTTCCGGTCGATGGGCAGCGAGAAGTCGCCCGGCTTCACCCTGTACTCCCTGTCCGGGCACGTGACGAAGCCCGGACAGTACGAGGCCCCGCTCGGAATCACCCTGCGGGAGTTGCTCGAGTACGCGGGTGGAGTCCGTGCCGGACACCGATTGAAGTTCTGGACCCCGGGCGGTTCCTCGACACCGATCTTCACCGACGAGCATCTCGACGTCGCGCTCGACTACGAGGGTGTCGGCGCCGCCGGATCGATGCTGGGCACCAAGGCCTTGCAGATCTTCGACGAGACCACGTGCGTGGTGCGTGCCGTGCTGCGCTGGACCGAGTTCTATGCGCACGAGTCGTGCGGCAAGTGCACGCCCTGCCGGGAGGGCACCTATTGGCTGGTGCAGATCCTGGAGCGGCTCGAGCGAGGGGAGGGGACCGACGCCGATCTGGAGAAGCTGCTCGACATCGCCGACAACATCCTCGGCAAGTCGTTCTGCGCTCTCGGTGACGGTGCGGCCAGTCCGATCATGTCCTCCATCAAGTACTTCCGCGACGAATACCTTGCACACTTCGAGCAGGGTGGCTGTCCGTTCGACCCGCATCAGTCCACGCTCATGGCGGGAGTGCATGCATGAAGCCAGCGAGTGTAGCGAGCGATGTTTCGGCGCGGAGGCCGCGCGTTCTGGACCGAGGAGCGAGGGAGCGCAGCGAGTGAGCGATGAGGGAAGGGCGCGCGTGAAGGGCTCCGCGCCAGCGAGCATAGCGAGCCATGATACGAGCCCTGATGCAGTGAGCGTCGTCATCGACGGCGTCGAGGTCAGTGTCCCCAAGGGCACGTTGGTAATTCGTGCCGCGGAGATGATCGGCATCCAGATCCCGCGGTTCTGCGATCACCCACTGCTCGATCCGGTCGGTGCCTGCCGCCAATGCCTCGTCGACGTGGAGGGGCAGCGCAAGCCGCTCGCCTCCTGCACCACGACTGTCACCGACGGCATGGTCGTCCACACCCAGCTCACGTCGCCCGTCGCCGACAAGGCGCAGAAGGGTGTGATGGAGTTGCTGCTGATCAACCATCCCCTGGACTGCCCGGTGTGCGACAAGGGCGGCGAGTGCCCCCTGCAGAACCAGGCGATGTCGAACGGGCGCGCGGAGTCGCGTTTCGGTGAGGTCAAGCGCACGTTCCCCAAACCGATTCCGCTGTCCACGGAGGTCCTGCTGGACCGTGAGCGGTGCGTGTTGTGCGCGCGGTGTACCCGGTTCTCCCAGCAGGTCGCCGGCGACCCGTTCATCGAACTCATGGAACGGGGTGCGCTGCAGCAGGTCGGGATCTACGCGAAGGAACCGTTCGAGTCGTACTTCTCCGGCAACACCGTGCAGATCTGCCCGGTGGGTGCGCTGACGGGTTCTGCGTACCGTTTCCGGGCCCGCCCGTTCGACCTGGTTTCCAGCCCCAGCGTGTGCGAGCACTGTGCGAGCGGGTGCGCCCAGCGCACCGACCACCGGCGGGGCAAAGTGCTGCGCCGGCTGGCGGGCGACGATCCGGAGGTCAACGAGGAGTGGAATTGTGACAAGGGGCGGTGGGCGTTCGCCTACGCCACCGAGCGCGACCGGATCACCGCCCCGTTGGTCCGCGGCGACGACGGAATTCTGGCGCCCGCGTCCTGGTCCGAGGCCCTGGCCGTCGCGGCGCGGGGATTGGCCGCCGCGCGGGGGAACGCGGGTGTTCTCGTCGGGGGCCGGTCCACGTGGGAGGACGCCTACGCCTACGCGAAGTTCGCGCGAACAGCGCTCGGCACCAACGACATCGACTTCCGCAGTCGCGCGCACTCCGGCGAGGAGGCCGAGTTCCTGGCCGCCCGGGTGGCGGGGCAGCGACTCGCGGTCACGTACGAGGACCTCGACGCCGCGCCGGTCGTCCTTCTCGCCGCGTTCGAGCCGGAGGAGGAATCGCCGATCGTCTTCCTCCGGCTGCGCAAGGCCGCGCGCGCGAAGGCCGTCCCGGTCTACTCGATCGCCCCGTACGCGTCCCGTGGCCTGGAGAAGGTGTCCGGCCGGCTGCTGCTGTCCGCGCCGAATGCGGAGGCGGAGGTCCTCGACGGACTCCGCACGGGTGATCTGGACCCGGGCGTCACCGAGCTGCTGCGCCGGCCGGGTGCGGTCATCGTGGTCGGGGAGAGACTCGCCGGGGTGCCGGGGGCGTTGTCCGCGGCGGTCCGGCTGGCCGACGAGACGGGGGCCCGGCTGGCCTGGGTGCCGCGACGGGCCGGCGAACGCGGCGCGCTCGAGGCGGGCGCGCTGCCCGGACTGCTCCCGGGTGGCAGACCGGTGGGCGATCCGGAGGCGCGGCGGCAGGTCGCGTCAGTGTGGAACGCCGCGGATCTGCCGGACACCGCAGGCCGGGACACCGCGGGCATCCTCGCCGCGGCCGAGGCAAAGACGCTCGGGGCGCTGGTGATCGGCGGTGTCGAGGCCGACGACCTCCCCGACCCGCAGGCCGCGCTGGCCGCGGTCGAGGCGGCAGGGTTCGTCGTGAGTCTGGAACTGCGCCACAGTGCGATCAGCGAGCGCGCGGACGTGGTGTTCCCCATCGCACCGGTCATGGAGAAGCCGGGCACCTTCCTCGACTGGGAAGGGCGCACACGCGATTTCGACGCCGCCCTCCGCGCCACCGGGTCGATGCCCGATCAGCGGGTGCTCCACGCGATCGCCGGCGAAATGGGGGTCCCGCTGGGTCTTCCGGACGCCGCCACCGCACGGCGCGAACTCGAGAGGCTCGGCGCCTGGGACGGTGACTTCCCGGATCCGCCCGACCATCCGCAACCGCCACGGCGGGAACCCGGGCCGGGGGAGGCGGTGCTCGCCACCTGGCGGATGCTGCTCGACTCGGGACGGCTGCAGGACGGGGAGCCGCACCTGGCAGGCACTGCCCGCACTCCGGTCGTGCGGATGTCCGCGGCCTCGGCTGCAGAGTCGGGTGCCGGTGACGGAGATCCGGTCACCGTGACGACGGAACGGGGCGCGGTCACCCTGCCGTTGGTGATCACCGACATGCCGGATCGAGTGGTGTGGCTGCCCCTCAACTCGCCCGGATCCGCCGTCTACCGGCAACTGGCCGCCCGGGCGGGGAGCGTCGTGAACGTCCGCCGCGCGGCCGGCACCAACGGGATGGTCGCGGGAGGTGCGCTGTGACGATCGAGGCCGTCTACCCCGACCCGGCGCTGTTCGGCCACGACCCGTGGTGGCTGGTGCTCGGCAAGGCCCTGGCCATCTTCGTGTTCCTCGTCCTCACCCCGCTTCTGACGATCCTGGCCGAACGCAAGGTCATGGCCTGGATGCAGATGCGCGTCGGCCCGAACCGGGTGGGCCCGCGGGGCATGCTGCAGAGCCTCGCCGACGGCATCAAGCTCGCACTGAAGGAGGGGATCGTCCCGAAGGGTGTGGACAAGCCGATCTACATCCTGGCGCCGATCATCGCCGCGGTACCTGCGTTCATGGCGTTCGCCGTGATCCCGTTCGGCCCGGCGGTGTCGATCTTCGGGCACTACACGCCATTGCAGCTGACGGACCTGCCGGTGGCCGTCCTCTACGTCCTGGCAGCCACGTCGATCGGCGTCTACGGCATCGTGCTCGCCGGCTGGGCGTCCGGCTCCACGTACCCGTTGCTGGGCGGGCTGCGCTCGACGGCGCAGGTGATCTCGTACGAGATCGCGATGGCGTTGTCGTTCGCGGCCGTCTTCCTGGACGCCGGAACGATGTCCACGTCGGGCATCGTCGCCGCCCAGGAACACACCTGGTACGTCTTCCTGCTGCTGCCGTCGTTCCTCATCTACGTCACGTCGATGGTCGGCGAGACCAACCGGGCGCCCTTCGACCTGCCCGAGGCCGAAGGCGAACTGGTCGGCGGATTCCACACCGAGTACTCCTCGCTGAGCTTCGCGATGTTCATGCTCGCCGAGTACGTGAACATGGTGACGGTCTCGGCGCTCGCCACCACACTGTTCCTCGGCGGCTGGCACGCCCCGTTCCCGCTCAGCCTGTGGGACGGCGCGAATTCCGGCTGGTGGCCGGTGCTCTGGTTCACGCTGAAGGTCTGGGGCTTCCTGTTCGTGTTCGTCTGGCTGCGCGCCACGCTGCCCCGGCTGCGGTACGACCAGTTCATGGGTCTCGGCTGGAAGATCCTGATCCCGATCTCGCTGGTGTGGGTCATGATCGTCGCCACCGTCCGGGCCTTCCGCAACGAGGGCTACGACGCCCGGACGATCGCGCTCGTCGTCGCGGGCCTCGTCATTGCCCTCGTCGTGGTGGTGCTCCTGTGGAAGCGCCTGCGCCCGGGCGGCGTTCGCGCACCCGAGAAGCCGGTCGAGCCGCGGGGACGTGCCGAACCGGCCGCGGAGACACTCGAACCGTTCGACCCCATGGCCGGTGGATACCCGGTTCCGCCGATGCCGGGTCAGACGCTGCCTGCGTTCCGGCGCACGCCCGTCTCCGTCACCGGCGCACACTCCACCGGTCCCACCCAGGAGAACAGCGATGACTAAATTCCTCGGCCCCATAGCGGGTTTCGGCGTGACCTTCTCGACGATGTTCAAGAAATCGAACACCGAGTTCTACCCCGAAGAGAAGGTGCCGACGGCGGCCCGCTACCACGGCAGGCATCAGCTCAACCGTTACGCGGACGGGTTGGAGAAGTGCATCGGGTGCGAACTGTGTGCCTGGGCGTGCCCCGCCGACGCCATCTACGTGGAGGGCGCCGACAACACCGACGAGGAACGCTTCTCGCCCGGCGAGCGGTACGGCCAGGTGTATCAGATCAACTACCTGCGCTGCATCGGGTGCGGGCTGTGTATCGAGGCGTGCCCGACGCGGGCGCTGACCATGACCAACGAGTACGAGATGGCCGACGACAACCGGGCCGGTCTGATCTACGAGAAGGACCGGCTGCTGGCCCCGCTCGAGTCCGGCATGGTCGCGTCGCCGCACCCGATGGCCCCGGGCACCACCGCTGAGGACTACTACCGCGGCACAGTGACCGGGGGAGCGGCGGCCGCGGCGCAGGACGAGTCCGAGGTCGAGGACACGGCGGGGGACAGGCCGTGATCGAGGGAGGAGAGCCGACGTGGTGAACACGATGCCGTCCGCGGTCCAGCTGGTCGCGGAACCCTTCACCCAGACCTCGACGGGCGAGGGTGTGCAGTTCTGGGTCCTCGCGACCGTGGCCGTGATCGGCGCGCTCGGAGTGGTCAGCGCAACCAAGGCCGTGTACTCGGCGATCTTCCTCGCGACGACCATGATCATCCTGGCCGTCTTCTACATCGCCCAGGGCGCACTCTTCCTCGGCGTCGTGCAGATCGTGGTGTACACCGGCGCGGTCATGATGCTGTTCCTGTTCGTGCTCATGCTCATCGGCGTCGACTCCTCCGAATCCCTCGTCGAGAACCTCCGCGGTCAGCGGGTGGCCGCGATCGCGGCGGGACTGGGATTCGGCCTCCTGCTGATCGGCGGCATCGGGAGTGCGTCCGTCTCCGCGTTCACCGGTCTCGATCAGGCCAACGCGGGCGGCAACGTCGAGGGACTGGCCGAACTCGTGTTCCTCCGGTACGTGTGGGCTTTCGAACTGACCGGTGCGTTGCTGATCACCGCAACCATCGGTGCGATGGTGCTCGCCCACCGGGAGCGTTTCGAGCGGCGGAAGGACCAGCGCGAGCTGTCCCAGGACCGCGTCCGCGAGGGTGCCCGTGTCACACCGCTGCCCAGTCCGGGTGTCTACGCGCGACACAACGCCGTCGACATACCGGCGTTGCTGCCCGACGGCACGTTCTCCGAGCTGTCCGTCAGCCGGTCGCTCGAACGGCGGCCGAGCCTGCCCGCCCGGGCGCTGGGCACCGCGGACGTCGCGACCCCCGAACCCGGTGCCACCGACGAGGGGAGTCGGCGATGAACCCCGAGAACTACCTCTACCTGTCGGCGCTGCTGTTCACGATCGGCGCGGCCGGCGTGCTGATCCGCCGCAACGCGATCATCGTGTTCATGTGCATCGAACTGATGCTCAACGCCTCGAATCTGGCGTTCGTGACGTTCGCCCGGATGCACGGCAACCTCGACGGCCAGGTCTTCGCGTTCTTCACCATGGTCGTCGCGGCCGCCGAGGTCGTCGTCGGTCTGGCGATCATCATGACCATCTTCCGTTCCCGCCGTTCGGCTTCCGTCGACGACGCCAACCTCCTCAAGAACTGACGGGTCCCCGATGACGCACATCCTCGAGAAGGTGACTTTGCCCGACGACGACTCCCCGATCGGCGGTGCGGCATGAGCGGAACGCTCTCGTCGGCCGTGTGGCTGCTGCCGGTTCTGCCGCTCCTCGGAGCCGCCGTGCTCCTGCTGGCGGGCCGGCGCAGCGATGCGTGGGGCCATCTCCTCGGCTGCGCGACGGCACTGGTCTCCTTCGCGCTCGGCGTCGCCTTCTTCGTCGACATGCTGGGCCGGGACGCCGCCGAGCGGGTTGTGCACCAGACCCTGTTCAGCTGGGTGCCCGTCGGCGAACTCCAGGTGGATTTCGGTCTCCAACTCGACCAGCTGTCCGTGTGCTTCGTGCTGCTGATCACCGGGGTGGGTTCGCTGATCCACATCTATTCGGTCGGCTACATGGCGCACGACCCGGAGCGCAGGCGTTTCTTCGCCTACCTCAATCTGTTCCTCGCGGCGATGCTGCTGCTCGTGCTGGCCGACAACTTCCTCGGCCTGTACGTCGGCTGGGAGGGTGTCGGTCTCGCCTCGTACCTGCTCATCGGGTTCTGGCAGTACAAGCCGTCCGCGGCGGCGGCCGCGAAGAAGGCGTTCGTGGTCAACCGCGTCGGTGACATGGGTCTGGTTCTCGCGATCATGATCATGTTCTCGACTTTCGGCTCGATCGAGTTCGCCGACGTGTTCACTCGTGCCGACGCCGCCAGCGAGGGGGTGCTGACCGCGATCGGGCTCGCGCTGCTGCTCGCCGCGTGCGGCAAATCGGCGCAGGTCCCGTTGCAGTCCTGGCTCGGTGACGCCATGGAAGGCCCGACACCGGTGTCGGCGCTCATCCATGCCGCGACCATGGTCACGGCGGGTGTGTATCTGATCGTCCGGTCCAACGCGATCTTCGACCTGGCCCCGAACGCCCAGCTCGCCGTCGTGATCGTCGGCGCGGTGACCCTGCTGTTCGGCGCGATCATCGGCTGCGCGAAGGACGACATCAAGAAGGCGCTGGCGGCATCCACGATGAGCCAGATCGGGTACATGGTGCTGGCCGCCGGTCTGGGACCGGCCGGGTACGCGTTCGCCATCATGCTGCTGCTCACCCACGGCTTCTTCAAGGCTGGCCTGTTCCTCGGCGCAGGCTCGGTGATGCACGGCATGAACGACGAGGTGAACATGCGCCGCTACGGCGGTCTGCGCACCGTCATGCCGATCACGTTCGTCACGTTCGGGCTGGGATACCTGGCCATCATCGGGATTCCGCCGTTCTCCGGCTTCTTCTCCAAGGACAAGATCATCGAAGCGGCGTTCGCCGCCGAGGGCGTCCAGGGCGTCGTCCTCGGTACGGTCACGCTGCTCGGTGCGGGACTCACTGCCTTCTACATGACCAGGGTGATGCTGATGACCTTCTTCGGACAACCGCGGTGGGCTTCCGGGGCGAGCGACGCGAGGGGGGATGTTCCCGTCGCCGACCCACACGAATCGCCAGGGGTGATGACGGTGCCGATGATTCTGCTCGCGGTCGGTTCGGTCGCTGCCGGCGCCCTACTCGCGGTCGGCTCCTCCCTGCAGCACTGGCTGGAACCGGTCGTCGGCACCCACCACGGCGAGCCCGCCCTGCCCGTGTGGGCGATCACCGCACTCACACTGGTGGTGGTGCTCGCAGGAGTCGCGGTGGCCTACCGGCAGTACGCCCGGCAGCCGATCCCCGAGGTCGCGCCGGCGAAGGTCACCGCATTCACCGCCGCGGCCAGGAAGGACCTGTACGGCGACGCGTTCAACGAGGCGGCACTGATGCGTCCCGGGCAGGAACTGACGCGAACACTCGTGACCGTCGACGGCAGGGGAGTCGACGGTGCCGTCAACGGGTTCGCCGCGCTCGTCGGCGGAACGTCGATGCGGGTGCGGCGTCTGCAGACGGGGTTCGTCCGGTCGTACGCGCTGTTCATGTTCGCCGGTGCGGCACTTCTGGTCGCCACGATGCTGGTGAGGCTGTGGTGAGCGGCTTCCCGTGGCTGACGGCCCTCTGGGTGCTGCCACTCGTCGGTGCCGGGGTGGTCCTGGCTCTGCCCGTCCACAAGCGCGCGCTCGCGAAATCCGTTGCCGTGGGCGTGTCCGTGGTGGTGCTGTGCCTGGCGGTCGTGCTGGCGATCCGCTTCGATCCGACCGGCGAGCAGTACCAGTTCGTGGAATCGCACGCCTGGATCCCGGCGTTCGGCACCCGGTACATCGTCGGCCTCGACGGCATCGCGCTCGTCCTGGTGCTCCTCACCGCCGTTCTGGTGCCGCTGCTGTTGCTGGCGGGGTGGAACGACGGTGACACCGCGCCCGACTACGGGCACCGGCGAATGGCCCACACGTACGTGGCGCTGACGTTGATGGTCGAGGCGATGGTGATCGTGTCGTTCACCGCCCTCGACGTCCTGCTCTTCTACATCTTCTTCGAGGCCATGCTCATCCCGATGTACTTCCTGATCGGAGGATTCGGCGGGGTGGGGAGAACGTACGCCGCGGTGAAGTTCCTGCTCTACAACCTGTTCGGCGGCCTGATCATGCTGGCCGCGGTCATCGGGGTGTACGTGGTGACGGCGCGTCAGGACGTCTTCGGCGGCGGCACCTTCGACTTCCGGGTGATCGTCGCCGAAGGGCTGGACGCCGACCCCGGCGTGCTGAAGGCGCTGTTCCTCGGTTTCATGTTCGCGTTCGCGGTCAAGGCGCCGTTGTGGCCGTTCCACACGTGGCTGCCGGGCGCCGCGGTGGAAGCCACCCCGGCCAGCGCGGTGCTCATGATGGCCGTCGTCGACAAAGTCGGGACGTTCGGCATGCTGCGCTACTGCCTGCAGATGTTCCCCGAGGCGTCCGCGTACTTCGCACCGTTCGTCACGGTGCTGGCGGTGATCGGCATCATCTACGGCGCGGTGCTGGCCATCGGCCAGACCGACGTGATGCGCTTGATCGCCTACACGTCGATCTCGCACTTCGGGTTCATCATTCTCGGCATCTTCGCTATGACGAGCCAGGGACAGGCCGGATCGACGCTGTACATGGTCAACCACGGCATCTCGACCGCGGCGCTGTTCCTGATCGCGGGGTTCCTGGTGTCCCGGCGCGGCACCCGCCTCATCGCCGACTACGGCGGCGTGCAGAAGGTCGCGCCGGTGATGGCAGGGACGTTCCTCGTGGCGGGGCTGGCCACGCTGTCGCTGCCCGGCCTGGCGCCGTTCATCAGCGAGTTCCTCGTCCTGGTCGGCACGTTCTCGCGCTACCAGATCGCAGCCGTCGTGGCGACTTTCGCGCTCGTCCTCGCCGCGATCTACGTGCTGTGGCTCTACCAGCGGATGATGACCGGGCCGCTGAAGGAGGGCAACGAGACCGTCCGCGATCTCGTGCGCCGTGAGATCGCGGTCGTGGCGCCGCTGATCGCCCTGCTGCTCGTCCTCGGCGTCTACCCCAAGCCCGTGCTGGACGTCATCACCCCCGCGGTGAGCCACGTCCTCGTCACCGTCGGTCAGCACGATCCAGCACCCACCGTCGCCGGACAGGACCCAGAGGGAGGCACACACCGATGAGTACCTCCGAACTCGTACTCGCCCAGTCCTCGACGTTGCGCGCGCCGGACATCGAATACGGTCAGCTGGCACCCATGTTGATCGTGTTCGGTGTGGCTGTCGCCGGTGTGCTCGTCGAGGCGTTCCTGCCCCGGCGCGGCCGCTACTCGAGCCATCTCGTCCTCGCGCTCGGCGGACTCACCGCCGCGTTCGTGGCCGTCGTCATGCTCGCCGGAACCCGTGACTCCGCCGTCGGGGGCGCGGTCGCCGTCGACGGTCCGACGCTGTTCCTCCAGGGAACGATTCTGCTGATCTCGATCCCCGCGATCCTGCTCATCGCCGAGCGGAGCGTCGACAGCGGGGTCGCCGCCGCGACCGCGGAGGTCACGGCCGCGAGTGCAGCCGAGCCGGAAGGCGGAACCGATGCCTTCACCCCGCAGGCATTCGCCGTCCCCGGCAGCGTCGCCGAACGGGAGGCCACCAAGAACGCCCCGGGACACACCGAGGTCTTTCCCCTCACCCTGTTCGCGGTCGGCGGGATGCTCCTGTTCCCGGCGTCCAACGACCTCCTCACCATGTTCGTGGCGCTCGAGGTCCTCTCGCTGCCCCTGTACCTGCTGTGCGGGCTGGCGCGCCGTCGCCGTCTCCTGTCGCAGGAGGCGGCCCTCAAATACTTTCTGCTCGGGGCGTTCTCGTCGGCGTTCTTCCTGTTCGGGGTGGCCTTGCTGTACGGCTACGCCGGCACCGTCGAGTTGCCGAGGATCGCCGACGCGCTCGCCCGGGGCACCGACGACACGACGCTGGCGCTGATCGGTACCGCGCTGCTGTCGGTGGGCCTGTTGTTCAAGATCGGCGCCGTCCCGTTCCACTCCTGGATCCCCGACGTCTATCAGGGTGCACCGACCCCGATCACCGCCTTCATGGCGGCGGCCACCAAGGTCGCGGCCGTCGGCGCGATGCTGCGCATCTTCTACGTGGCACTGCCCGACCTGCGGGCGGACTGGCGGCCCGTGATGTGGGGCGTCGCCATCCTCACCATGGTGGTCGGTGCGGTCATGGCGGTCACGCAGAACGACGTCAAGCGGATGCTCGCGTATTCGTCGGTCGCGCACGCCGGATTCATCCTCACCGGTCTGGTCGCGGCAAACCGGGCCGGTCTGTCGTCCACGATGTTCTATCTCCTGGCCTACGGATTCAGCACGCTCGGCGCGTTCGCCGTCGTCACCCTGGTGCGGGACAGCCGGGGCGAGGCTACGGACCTGTCCCGCTGGGCGGGGCTGGGCCGGCGCTCGCCCCTGGCCGGTGGGGTCTTCGCGCTGTTCCTGCTGGCGTTCGCCGGAATCCCCTTGACGAGTGGGTTCGTCAGCAAGTTCGCGGTCTTCCAGGCCGCCATCGAGGGCGGCGCCGTTCCGCTCGTTCTCGTCGGTGTCGTCAGCAGCGCGATCGCGGCGTTCTTCTACGTCCGGGTCATCGTCCTGATGTTCTTCTCGGAGCCGCAGAGCGACGCCCCGACGATCGTAGTGCCCAGCATGTTCACCGCCGCGGCCATCGCGGTCGGGGTGGTGGTGACGGTGGTGCTCGGAATCCTGCCGCAGGGGGCACTCGATCTGGCCGACCAGGCCGCGGTGTTCTTCCGCTGACTCGGGGCGCTGCCGGTTCGGCGCGGGTCGCGAGTGTCCGATGTGACGGATGTAGTCCAAGTGGCTGGCGGGACCCGTGTGAGTGTGGTGGAATGCAAACCGGACAACATACCGACTGAGCGAGAGTGAATGTCGGAGACACGCCGGAGCGCGACCGATCGGATATGGGGGCCACAGTGCAGATTTCTCGGAGAGACCTGTTCCGGTACGCGGCAGCGGGATCCGCCGTGGCCGGGATCGCGGCGCTCACGTCCACCACGTCCTCGGTCGGCGTCGCGAAGGCGGACAGTCTCGGCATCCTGATCGACTACGCGGGTGGCGTGCCGTCGGCGGACGCCATCCTCGAGGCAGGCTTTGCCGGCGCCATCCGCTACGTGTCCGACCGCCGTCCCGGCGCCGAATGGATGGAAGGCAAGCCGATGCTCGCCGACGAGGCGCAGGCGTTGCTCGACGCCGGACTGTCGGTCGTCTCGTGCTACCAGTTCGGCAAGGGGCCGACGGCTGATTGGCGCGGCGGTCTCGAGGCGGGCAAGCGGCACGCGGAGCGCGGACTCGAATTGCATCTCGCCGCAGGCGGTTCCGAGGACCGGCCCATCTACGCGTCCATCGACGACAATCCCACGCCCGCCGATTTCCTCACCATGATCGCCCCGTATCTCGCCGGGTGGGAGTCGGTGGTCGGCAAGGCCAACACCGGCATCTACGCCAACTCCACGACGCTGGATCTGGCGGTCCTCGCCGGGCTCGGATCGTGGTACTGGCAGCACGACTGGGGGACACCCGAGGGGTACGTCCACCCGTCGGCGCACCTGCACCAGTACGAGATCGACGCGAGCAACGTGGACGGCGTCGGCATCGACCTCAATGACATTCTCAAGCCCGACTACGGGCAGTGGTGACCGGGCTAGGCCGCCGGTTGCCCGCCCATCCGGGCAAGCCACTCCCGGGCGTCGTCGGGTAGCTTGCCTGCGGCTTCCGCTGCGCGGCACCACTTCTTGGCCGCGGCGAGAAAATTCATCGGGTTGTACGCGTCTTCCTCGCGTGACCACAGGTTGTCGCCGGCGTAGTGCAGGATCGTGATGTTCGCGGCGGCGTGCTCCGAGCCGTCGCCGGGATCCTCCATCGGGTTGTCGATCTCGCAGATGACCCATCCGCGGTCTTCGTCGATCACGTACCAGTTCGCCGGGAACGCGGTCATCCGGCTTCCGGGGAAGGCCGACATGGTGCGCGTGACCCATTGCCGAATGGCCTCGCGTCCATCGAAGTGTCCGAAGGCGTGCTCGACGTACGTGGCGTCCTCCGTGAAGAGGTCGGCGAAGCCGTTCCAGTCTCCGAGTTCGACGCAGCGGCTGACGGTTCGCTGGTAGTGCGCGAAGGCCTCTTCCAGCTCGGCACGGCTCCACGGCATGTGTGCATCCCCTTCTCTCGTCCGGCACCCGAATGTGAGCGCCCCGGAAAATGAGAACACGTTTCAGTTCTCGTGCGGGGTGTTTTCCGGTGGATGGGACGGCGTGAAACGCTCCTCGGGGGAACTCCGATTACCTGGTGTCACTCTTTTCACTCTGGAACCCGGAGGTTCTCCATGGAACTGCTTCTCAATTTCGTGTACACCGTCGCCTCGGTCCTCTATACCGCGCTGTTCGTCAACGGATCCTGATGAAGATGTGCACACTACACACAGTGTGTAGGGTGCACAGTAATGCCTCGGGCAGAATGACGGTAACTACTGGAGGTGTCGGTGTCCGATCGTGACGAGGTGGCGGCAGATGTCGAGAACGAATTGACATTGCTGTCGCGCTATCACGCGCATGCACAACGGGCGGGATTCCAACTCGACCGCTCCGCCTACCTCCTCCTCGGACGCCTGGAACTGGAACATCCGCTCAGCCTGAAACAGCTCGCCGAGGCATTCCGGCTCGATATCTCGACGATCAACCGGCAGATCGGCGCGTTGCTGAGGCGCGGCCTCGTCGAACGCGTTCCCGACCCGGACGGCGGAATGGCCCGCAAGGTCGAGGCCACCGCGCTGGGGCTCGAACAACTTCACGCCGACCGCGCGCTGGGCCGAAATGGTGTCGAGCGCATCATCGCCGAGTGGAGCGACCACGACCGGGGCGAGCTGCGCCGGCTGCTGACGAAGTTCAACGGCGAGATCGAGAAGTACGACGGCAACTCCTGGCCGCGCGCCGGACGGACGCCCTGACCGGACCGCGTCAGGACTGGACGTGCGCGGTCGCGTCCCGGGCGAGGTCCGGTTCCTCCGCGATGACCGTGAGGTGGGGGTGTTCCGGCGGGGAGGCGTGCCACCCCTTCCATGACATCAGAGACCACCGCGAGAGCCCCGACAGCGCAGACCCGAGGCTGGCGAACGAGGCGGTGCTCAGTGCCGAGCCGGCCGACCCGACCGACCCGATGGAGAGCACCGAGCCGACACTCCCGATGGACAGGATGGAGTAGGCGGAACCGATCGAGAGGATCGACCCCTCCGAACGGATCGACAGTATGGACCGCCGGGCGTGTCGCGATCGCAGTGAGTGGTGTGGGGTGTGATGCGTCGAGGGCATTCCTCGGTCTACCACGGTGGTGACGTCGGCAACAGTGAAGCGGTGCAGACATGAGCGAAGGGCCCTCCGGAAGATCCGGAGGGCCCTTCGCTCGTCAGCTGTGAAGAGTTACGCGACCTGGAACATGCCGACAGTCGGGAGGAAGCTGCACGTGATCGGCGCGGCGCCCTCTTTCTGCGTGGTCAGTCCGCCCGACACGACCGCGAGGACGCGGCCCGGGCCGGTGTCCGCGATCGCCGACAGGGTTGCCGGTCCATCGGGGTTGATCCTGGCCTCGTCGGTGAGGTTCTGGGTGGCACGCCGCTGGTTGTCCAGGTTGATCCACGTCACGGTCAGCGGATTGGGCTGTTCGGCGGCAACGGAACTGGTTCCGAGGGCGGTGAACACGAAACCGGCCTGACCTGCCTTGGGTCCGGGCGGGGGCAGCTGGGCCGGACCGGGAACCGCGAGTGCGGTGCCCACCGAGTCGGCGCCCTCTCCGATGCAGCCCTTGCCGATGGTCGGGTAGAGGAACTGCGCGATGACCGGTGCGTTCTCCTGCGGGATCTCGGGACCGCCACCGCCGCTGCCGTCGAGGAACGTGATGACGCGCTCGAGGGTGGACTTGAGTTCCGGCGGGATGCCGGGGGACTCGAGAAGGATGCGGGCCTGGTCCAGGATCGCGTCCTGAGGTCCTGCGGCGACGTCTTCGGTACCAGCTGCTGCGCCGATGATCGCGGGTGCGAAAGAGGCGAGCATCTCCACGGGGATGCCTTCGGGCACGGGCGGCGGCGTCGGCTGCGCATTCGCCTGGGCCGGCACTGCCATAGCGGCTGCTGCGGCAACAGCGAGAGCAGTCACTGCTCTGCGCATACCTCGGGTTCGAAGCACAGTCTCCCCATCCTTAGTCATAACAGCGTGGACGACAACTCAATCCACGTCTGACGGCTCGGGGGGTCACTCTATGTACAGCGCCCCCGGGTTGTACAGCTCACGAGTTCGTTCACCGATAGCTGTGGCATCCCGGTGGGAGTGTATGGCATACAGACCCCGACGGTGATCTTCCGGTGACCATAGCTTGTGGCACGTGTGGTTCGTGTGATTGGTGATGCAACTGTTACGCGCGGCTACGGACAGCTCGGGGCCCGCGGAGGCCGCCGTCTACGCTGTGCGGGACCGTTTCGGGATCGGCTGAGACATCTACACACCTCACGGGGAGAGCACCACACTGTGTCCGACCATGCAGCGTCCGACGACGGAGCAGCCTCCGACGACCCGACATCCGAGCGTTCTCCCACGTCGTCCCCGGGAGCGTCCGCCCTGCACGGCCTGTTGCGGTGCGCGCCCGTGCTTCTCGTGCTGTCGGTGCTCGGGCGCCTGGCGTGGACGCTGTTGAGTCCCAACGGGATGAACCTCGTCGACCTGCACGTTTACGTCGACGGTTCCGAGGCCCTCCGCGGTGGCAGTCTCTACGACTTCACCTACTCGGAAGTGACGCCGGACTTTCCGCTGCCGTTCACCTACCCGCCGTTCGCCGCGCTGGTCTTCTTTCCCCTGCATTTCCTGCCGTTCCCCCTGGTCGGGGTCGGCTGGCAACTGCTCACCATCCTCGCCCTGTACGCGCTGGCGCGAATGAGCCTCGGGCTCGTGCTCGGTGACGCCGCGCGCAGCCCGCACTGGCGGGCGGTCGCGGTGCTCTGGACCACCGTGGGGGTGTGGGTGGAACCGGTGCGCACCACACTGGACTACGGCCAGATCAACGTCTTCCTCGCGCTGCTCGTGATGACCGCGGTCCGCAGCTCCCGGTGGTGGCTGTCCGGCGCGCTCGTCGGTTTCGCCGCCGGAATCAAACTGACCCCGGCGATCACCGGCCTCTACTTCCTGATGCAGCGCCGGTGGAAGGCCGCGGTCTTCTCGGGCGTCGCGTTCGCCGCGACCGTCGGAGTCAGCTATCTCCTGATCGGCTCGGAGGCTCGGGAGTACTTCACCCACCTGCTCGGTGACGCCGATCGCATCGGCCCGGTCGGCTCGGTGTGGAATCAGTCCCTGCGCGGCGCGTTGTCGCGGCTGCTCGGGTACGACGTCGAGACGGGCGCCCTCTGGTTGCTGGCCGTGGCGGTCACGGCGGTCCTCGCCGTCCTGGCCTGGCGGGCGATCGCCCGGGACGATCGGCTCGGAACCCTCGTCATCGTCGAGTTGCTGGGGCTGCTCGTCTCACCGATCTCGTGGTCACACCACTGGGTGTGGGTCATCCCGATGCTGATCTGGCTGCTGCACGGCCCCTACGGATCGATGCTGGGCACCCGGATCCTCGCCGGATATTGGCTCGTCACCACCCTCATCGGCGTGCCGTGGGTGCTCAGCTTCTTCCAGGACTCGATCTGGCTGATCTCCCGGCCCGCGGTGCTCGCGTGGCTGGGCACGGTCGACGTCGTCGGCGCATTCGGTGTCTACGCCTGGGTCGCCTACGCCGGGCGCCGCACGAAGCGTGCTGCGGACGCCGCCACGGTCAGCCCGCCAGTGAGTCGATCTGCGCAGCAAGATCCAGATCCAGCTGCGTGAGCCCGCCGGCGGAATGCGTCGACAGTGTGTAGGTGACCTTGCGCCACCTGATGTCGATGTCCGGATGGTGGTTCGCCGCCTCCGCCGCCTCCGCGACCTTCCGGACCAGCTCCACGGCTTCGGGGAAACTCGGCGACTCGACGGTGCGGACGAGGGAATCACCGGCCCGCCGCCACCCGGGCAGTTCTGCGAGCGCGGTGTCGATCTCTCCGTCTGACAGCAACTCGGCCATACCCCATGATGGTGCGGTGCCAGTGGAACGTGCAAGGCCTGTCGACCACGCCGGAGAGGTGGTGGCGGCCGCGATCATCGTCGACGGCCGGCTGTTGCTCGCCCAGCGGACCCGGCCTCCGGAACTCGCGGGACTGTGGGAGCTGCCCGGCGGCAAGGCGGAGGCCGGGGAGACCGCCGAGGACGCGCTGCGCCGCGAACTGCGGGAAGAACTCGGGGTCGAGGTGTCGGGCGGCGACCGGATCGGTGACGACGTGCCGCTGCCCGACGGCCGGGTGCTCCGCGCGTACCGGGTCGAACTGGTGTCGGGAACACCCGTCGCGCTCGACCACGCGGAACTGAGGTGGGTGGACGGACGGGAACTGGGGGACATCGACCTCGTCGGCAACGACCGCGGGTGGGTGCCGGACCTGCGAGTGCATCTGAACGGGTGGGGCTGACCTCAGGCCGCGCGGGCCTTCTTGAGCCCCTTCTTCAGTTCCTTCTTGGAAGCGCCCTCGTTCTCGAGCTTCTTCATGCGCATGATGACCACCGGGCACTTGATGCAGCGCGTCTTGCTGCGGCAGCACTTCTTCTTCGGTTTGAGACCCGAGACCTTGCTGGCCTTCACCTTGCCCATACTCGGCTCGGCCTTCCTACTTCGGTGAACACCGGCATCCGCCGGCTACACCCAGGTTAGCGTCCCCTCAGCTTTCGGCCCCGATCCACACCCGAGACAGGCCGAATTCGACGTGGCGCAGATCACTTTACGCTGGTCGGGCAGGCCCCGGGCAGTCGGCGATGCGCGAAGTAGCCGCTCGGGCGGGTAGTATTCACGTGGCCGCGATGCCTGCACTGGGCGATTTACCATCGCCTCGACGAGGATTCTGAATCGAGATGACAAGGCGGCCGCCAGAAAGCCGTGCGAGGGAACTTTCGCGTGGCCGAATCAACTCAGCCAGGAGAGCCACCGCGTGACCATCACCAGCTTCCGTAACGTTGCCATCGTCGCACACGTCGACCACGGCAAGACCACTCTCGTCGACGCCATGTTGCGCCAGTCGGGGGCATTCGAGGAGCGCGCCGAACTGGTCGATCGCGTCATGGACTCCGGCGACCTCGAACGCGAGAAGGGCATCACCATCCTCGCGAAGAACACCGCCGTCCACAAGCATCACGGCGACGGCAGTGTCACGGTCATCAACGTCATCGACACCCCCGGTCACGCCGACTTCGGTGGCGAGGTCGAGCGCGGCCTGTCCATGGTCGACGGTGTCGTCCTGCTCGTCGACGCGTCCGAGGGCCCGCTGCCGCAGACCCGCTTCGTGCTGCGCAAGGCGCTCGCCGCATCGCTGCCCGTCATCCTCGTGGTCAACAAGACCGACCGTCCCGACGCCCGCATCGAAGAGGTCGTCTCCGAGAGCCACGACCTGCTGCTCGACCTGGCCTCCGACCTCGACGACGAGGCCGCCGAAGCCGCCGAGCTCGCCCTCGACCTCCCCGTTCTGTACGCCTCCGGCCGCGAGGGCAAGGCGTCCAAGGTTCAGCCCGAGAACGGTCACGCACCGGACGCCGAGAACCTCGACGCCCTGTTCGAGGTGCTCCTCAACTACGTGCCCGCGCCCAAGGGCAACGTCGACGCACCGCTGCAGGCTCACGTCACCAACCTCGACGCGTCCGCGTTCCTCGGCCGCCTCGCGCTGGTCCGTATCCACAACGGCGAGCTGACCAAGGGGCAGACCGTCTCCTGGTGCCGCGAGGTGGACGGCGAGCCCGTCGTCACCAAGGCCAAGATCACCGAACTGCTCGCCACCAAGGGTGTCGAGCGTCAGCCCGCCGAGAAGGCCGTCGCCGGTGACATCGTCGCCGTCGCCGGTTTCCCCGACATCATGATCGGCGACACCCTCGCCGACCTGGAGAACCCGGTCCCGCTGCCGCGGATCACCGTCGACCAGCCCGCCATCTCGGTGACCATCGGCACCAACACCTCGCCGCTCGTCGGCCGGGTCAGCGGACACAAGCTGACCGCCCGCATGGTGAAGTCGCGCCTCGACCAGGAACTCGTCGGCAACGTCTCGCTCAAGGTCCTCGACATCGGTCGCCCCGACGCCTGGGAGGTCCAGGGCCGTGGTGAGCTCGCGCTCGCCATCCTGGTCGAGCAGATGCGCCGCGAGGGCTTCGAGCTGACCGTCGGCAAGCCGCAGGTGGTCACCCGTCAGGTCGACGGCAAGGTGCACGAGCCGTTCGAGGAGCTCACCATCGACAGCCCCGAGGAGTACCTCGGCGCCATCACCCAGCTCCTCGCCAACCGCAAGGGCAAGATGGTGCAGATGGCCAACCACGGCGCGGGCTGGGTCCGGATGGAGTTCATCGTTCCCTCGCGCGGCCTGATCGGCTTCCGCACCGACTTCCTCACCGAGACCCGCGGCACCGGCATCGCGAACGCCGTGTTCCACGGCTACGCGCCGTGGGCCGGCGAGATCCGCGCCCGCCACACCGGCTCGCTCGTCTCGGACCGCACCGGTTCGGTCACCCCGTTCGCGATGATCCAGCTCGCCGATCGCGGAACGTTCTTCGTCGAGCCCGGCGCCGACACCTACGAGGGCATGGTCGTGGGCATCAACCCGCGCCAGGAGGACCTCGACATCAACGTCACCCGCGAGAAGAAGCTGACCAACATGCGTCAGTCCTCCGCCGACGTGATGGAGACCCTCGCCAAGCCCATCAAGCTCGAGCTCGAAGGCGCGATGGAGTTCTGCGCCGGCGACGAGTGCGTCGAGGTCACCCCGGAGGTCGTGCGCGTGCGCAAGGTGCACCTGTCGGCCACCGACCGTGCCCGTGAGCGTTCGCGTTCCAAGGCCCGCGACAAGGCGGCCCTGTAGTCGGCACGTCCGACCACATCAGACACAACCGGGCGGATGTACCTTCGGTCGATCGGCGACCGAAGGTACATTCGCTCGAGGGTTTCCGGAGCCTTCCGGTATCTCTGAGGAAAGGCGGCGCGGTGGTTGCTGGGGGTCGACTCGAAAGAGTTCGAGGAGTGCGGGGCCGAAGGCGTGGGAACGGTGTGGCAGTGACCGCGCTCCTGCTGGCAGTGTCGACGGCGATACTCACGTCGTGCACCGCCGATCCGCCCCCGCCGGTCGAGAGCACCGACAGCCCCAAGCCGACGGCGTCGCCGACCGAGAAGCAGCCCGTCGTCGTGGCCATCGACGACGTGGGCAGCGGGTTCAACCCGCACCTCCTGTCGGACCAGTCGCCGGCGAATTCCGCGGTCAGCGCCCTCGTGCTGCCGAGCCCGTTCCGGCCGGTGCCCGATCCCGCCCACCCGGGCGGCAGCAACTGGATTCCCGACTCCTCGCTCGTGATCTCCGCGGACGTCACGTCGCAGGAACCGTTCACCGTCACCTACCAGCTGCGGAACGAGGCGCAGTGGTCCGACGGCGCGCCCATCGCCGCCGAGGACTTCCGCTACCTGTGGCAGCAGATGATCAGTGCCCCCGGCGTGGTCGACCCCGCCGGCTACGAGTTGATCGAGGACGTCAGGTCGTCCGGTGGCGGCAAGACGGTCAGCGTCGTCATGAAGGCCGCCTACCCGGCGTGGCGTGAACTCTTCACCGACCTGCTGCCGTCGCATCTCATCAAGGATTCCCCCGGTGGCTTCGCGACCGGACTGTCCGAGAACATCCCGGTGTCGGGCGGGCACTTCCACATCAAGTCGATCGACCGCGGACGTGACGAGATCCTGCTCGAACGCAACGACCGGTTCTGGGACAAGCCGGCGACGCCCGACCAGATCCTGATGCGCCGCGACGGCACCCCGTCGCAGCTCGCCGACTCGATGCGCAACAACGACACGCAGGTCGTCCAGATTCACGGGGGCACAGCCACTTCCGCCCAGCTCGCGGCGATCCCCACGGTGCGGACGGGTTCGTCGTTCCAGCCGCGCGGACTCGACCTCACGCTGAACGGCCGGGTTCCCGAACTCGCGGACGTCCGGGTGCGGAAGAGCCTTCTGGAGTTGCTGGACACCGAACTGCTCGCCGTCGTCGGCGCCGGCAGCGAGGCGTCGGCGGTCCCGGCACGCTCGCAGGTCTACGCCCCCTCCGATCCCGGTTACACCGCGACCGCACCCGCGCGGCCGAGCCGCGAACAGGTGCTGGCGAAGCTGGCGGAGTACGGGTATGTCGCCGAAACACCGACGGACACCGTCGTTCCCGCAGGGGCGGCGCCGTCGACCCAGCTCGTCCGCGACGGCGTCCCGCTGACGCTCGTCATCGGGACACCCGAGGGTGACGACACCGCGAGCGCGGTCGCTAACACGGCCGCCGACCAGTTGCGCGGCGCCGGCGTCGACGCCACCGTGACGTCCCTGCCCGCCGAGGAGTTGTATGGGGAGTCGCTCGGCAAGGGCGACATCGGAGCGGTCGTCGGATGGTCGCGCGCCGGGTCCGACCCGGCGACGGCACTGGCCTCCCGTCACAGCTGCCCGCCCGCGGTGGTCGCGGCAACCCAACCGAACACCGAAACCACCGGCCCCGAACGTGATTCGGTCGCGGAGGCCGAGGCCCCGTCGAACCTGTCGGGAGTCTGCGACCCCACCCTGCAGCCGTCCATCGACGCCGCGCTGCGGGGGGTCGGTGATGTGCCGCAGGCTCTCGCCGACGCCGACCGCGCACTCTGGGATCTGGCTGCGGTGCTGCCGATCATGCAGGACCGCACACTGGTCGCGGCGGGCCCCGGCGTCGACGGGGTGTCGCTGTCGGGCGCCGTGCCGGTCGGAATATTCAGTGACGCAGCGGACTGGAGCAGGATCAAGGAATGAGTGAGCGGCGGCTTCTACTGGTCCATGCCCATCCCGACGACGAGACCCTCACCACCGGCGGCACCATCGCGCGCTACGCCGCCGAGGGTGCCGACGTTCACGTCCTGACGTGCACGCTCGGCGAGGAAGGCGAGGTCATCGGCGAGGAGTGGGCGCAGCTGATCGCCGACGCCGCCGATCAGCTCGGTGGGTTCCGGATCGGCGAACTGACGTCCGCGCTGTCGTGTCTCGGTGCGGGGAGGCCGCGGTTCCTCCTGGGGGCGGGGCATTTCCGTGATTCCGGCATGGCGGGCACGGCGTCGGCGGCCGATCCGCGCGCCTTCGTCAACGCCGACCGCGACTCCGTGACCGCCGCGATGGTGGCGGTCATCCGGGAGCTGCGGCCGCACGTCGTGGTCACCTACGACCCGGACGGCGGGTACGGGCACCCCGACCACATCCAGGTGCACACGATCACCACCGCGGCCGTCGAGGCGGCGGGTTCGGCGAAGTACCCGGACTGCGGCGAACCGTGGGAGGTCGCGAAGCTGTACTGGACGGTGACCGAGGCGAGTGCGCTCGAGTCGGGAATCTGCCGCATCGGCGACATCCCCGACGGCTGGCGACTGCCGGAGCCCGGCGAATTGCCGAGTGTCCCGGACGCCGACGTGACGACGGTGATCGACGTGCGGAGCGTGCTCGCCGCGAAGAGGGAAGCGTTGTCGGCGCACGCCACCCAGGTGACGGTTGCGCCGAGCGGAACCGAGTACGCGCTCTCCAACGACATCGCGCAGCCGATTCTGGCGGAGGAACATTTCGTGCTGGTCCGCGGCGCCGTCGGGGATCGGGACGCCGACGGCAGGGAACGGGACCTCTTCGGTGGCGTCGGTCACTGACCGTCGGTATCTGTGACGAGGGTTACGTATTAAACTGTGGCCCAGGTCACGCAGCGGCCTAGGTCGAGTCCGCGTGACCCCCGTCAGGAGAGGCGATAGATGTACAACTGGGATGTTCAGAACGCCATCGTCGCGTTCGTCGAGACACTTCGGCCTTCGTGGCCGGCCCAGCACGACCTGTACTACAGCGTGCTGTACGGATTCGCCGACATGCAGAGTCATTTGCTGACCCTGCTGGGCTACCCGCCCGTCGCCTGATCCACTATTGACACATGACCGTCGGCACCGCAGCGAAACCCGGACACCTCGATGTTCTGGGGAGGGTCACCCTCGCGCTGCTGGTGTTCGACGGTTTTCTGTGCGCCGTCCTCTCGGTGCTCTTCCTGCCCACCTACCTCGGGGCCACCCCGTTCCCGATCAGCATCCTCGCCGCCGCGGTCGCCAACCTGGCGCTGGTGATCGCAGCGCGGTCCACGACCGGCCGGGTGGGGACGGGAATTCTGCCGCTCGCGGGATGGGGATTCGGATTCCTGCTCTGCATGTTCGGCGGTCCGGGCGGCGACGTGCTCATGCTCGCCTCCGTCTGGACGCTCCTGCTCCTGATCGGTTCACTGGTTCCCGCGGCGGTCTACCTGTGGAAAGTCAGCGCGAAGGCGGCGTTCGGATCTGTTTCATCGACGGTGGGCGAGGGTACGCGGTAGCGACCAGCAGTCTGCTGAAGGAGCACCGCAATGACAGATCAGAACTTCACGACCGACGACGCCGGCATCCCGGTGTCGAGCGACGAGCACTCGCTCACGATCGGGACGGACGGGCCGATCCTGCTCCAGGATCACTATCTGATCGAGAAGATGGCCCAGTTCAACCGCGAACGCGTTGCGGAGCGCCAACCGCACGCCAAGGGGGGCGGGGCGTTCGGACGGTTCGAAGTTACCGAAGATGTCTCCGCCTACACGAAAGCCGATCTATTCCAACCCGGCAAGAAGACGGACCTGCTGATCAGGTTCTCGTCCGTGGCCGGCGAGCGCGGCAGCCCGGACACGTGGCGCGACCCACGCGGATTCGCCGTCAAGTTCTACACCGACCAGGGCAACTACGACATGGTCGGGAACAACACACCCGTCTTCTTCATGCGCGACCCGATGAAGTTCCAGGACTTCATCCGCTCGCAGAAACGACGTGCCGACAACAACCTCCGCGACCACGACATGCAGTGGGACTTCTGGACGTTGTCCCCGGAGTCGGCGCACCAGGTCACGTGGCTCATGGGCGACCGCGGCATCCCGCGCACCTGGCGGCACATGAACGGGTACTCCAGCCACACGTACATGTGGGTGAACGCCGCCGGCGACAAGTTCTGGGTGAAGTACCACTTCAAGACCGACCAGGGCATCGAGTTCTTCACACAGCACGAGGGCGACCAGATGGCGTCCATGGACACCGATTACCACACGCGAGACCTGTGGGAGCACATCGAAGGCGGCGAGTACCCGAGCTGGACCTTGAACATGCAGATCATGCCGTTCGAGGATGCCGACGACTACCGGTTCAACCCGTTCGACCTCACCAAGGTGTGGCCGCACAGCGACTACCCGCTGATCCCCGTCGGCAGGATGACGCTCGACCGCAACCCCACGGACTACCACTGCGAGATCGAACAGGCCGCGTTCGAGCCCAGCAACCTGGTCCCCGGCATCGGCCCGAGCCCGGACAAGATGCTGATCGGCCGGCTCTTCTCCTACCCGGACGCCCACCGCTACCGGATCGGCGCCAACTACAAGGAGCTGCCCGTCAACAGGCCGCACGTGCCCGTCCGCTCGTACTCGAAGGACGGCAACATGCGCCACCACAACCCCGGGGATCCGGTCTACGTGCCGAATTCCAAGGGCGGCCCGCACGCCGACCCGTCGCAGGTGGGGGCGACCGCCACCTGGTACAGCGCCGGCGACATGGTCCGCTCGCCGTACGCGCTGCACAGGGACGACGACGACTGGGGTCAGGCCGGGACGATGGTCCGTGAAGTGCTCGACGACGCCGCCCGGGACCGCCTGGTGGACAACATCGTCGGCCATCTGCTGAACGGTGTCAGCGAACCGGTTCTGGCGAAGGCGTTCGAGTACTGGCGCAACGTCGACAAGACCCTCGGCGATCGGATCGCCGACGGTGTCGGGAAGAAACAGTCGGAGACCGACCCGAAGGCGGGCGAACAGGCCAATGCGGCGCGGAGCAGCGCGCAGGCGAAGGCCTAACGCTCGAACGCCACCGGGTGCCGAGGCTGGTACAGCATCATCTCGCCCGCACCGGGAATCTTCAGGGACGTGGTGAGGCCGTACCCGTCGTCGCGGATTCCGCGGGTGAACTCGGCGCCCTTGGCCTCGAGTTCCGCGACGGTCGACTCGATGTCGTCGCACATCAGGGAGATCTCGTGGTGCGGCCGAGTCGACCACGGCTCACCGCCCCGATCGTCCGAGGTGGGGTGCACACCCATCTCGGACGGTCCGGTGCGGAAAATCAGCCACCCGCCGCCGGCGTCGACGTGTGACCAGCCGAGCACGTCCCGGAAGAAGTCGCGGGCCGCCTCGGCGTCGTCGGCGTAGACCAGTGTGTGCACGGCAGTGATCATGTGGGCAGCTTAGTGCGATTCGTCCGTCACACTGGGAGAATGTCGAACGACGAACTTTCCGGACTGACCATCGCCGTCACCGCCGAACGCCGGGCCGCCGAGTTCATCACGCTCCTCGAACGGCACGGGGCTGCCATCGTGCACACGCCGGCCATTCACGTGCTGCCGCTCGTCGACGACTCCGATCTGCGGTCTCGCACGGCCGACATCATCGCGTCGCCGCCGGACCTCCTCGTCGTCAGCACCGCCGTCGGCTTCCGGGGATGGCTGGATGCGGCCCGGGCCTGGGACGAGGAAGACGCACTGCTCGCCGCCCTGCAATCGGCGCGGATCATCACCCGCGGTCCCAAGGCGAAGGGCGCCGTCCGCGGCGCCGGCCTGCGCGAGGAGTGGTCGCCGGAGACGGAATCGTCCGAAGAGGTGCACGAACACCTCGTCGCCGAGGGTGTGCGCGGTCTGCGCGTCGCGGTCCAGTTGCACGGCACCATCACCGAATGGGAGCCGATGACCGACCTGAGCGTCTCCCTCGCCGGCGCCGGGGCCGAGACGACGGCCGTGTCGGTGTACCGGTGGATCAGACCCGAGAACCAGAAGCCGCTGCTGACGCTGCTCGACCAGATCATCCGAGCCGAGGTCGACGCCGTCACCTTCACCAGCGCACCCGCCGTCTCGTCCCTCCTCAGCACCGCGAAGGACACCGACCGCGTCGAGGCCCTCCTGCACGCGTTCCACGGTCCGGTCGCACCCGTCTGCGTGGGCTCGGTGACGGCCTCACCCCTCACCGCCCTCGGCGTCGACACCATGCAACCGGCCCGTCCCCGGCTCGGCAGCATGGCCAAATACATCATCGAGGAACTCCCGAACCGGCGGTAGCCGGACGAACGGGACGATCGTTGCGTCAGATCGAACGGGCGTCCAGTTCGTTCGGGGAGGGTGGCCCGGAATCACCCGATCAGCCCGGCCGCGCGGGCGGCGTCGGACAGCACCGACTCGAGCATGGCGGGGGTGAGCCGGCCGGTGAAGGTGTTCTGCTGGCTGACGTGGTAGCAGCCGAACAGGTGCAGGGGACGTTCGGCGCCGGGGAGTTCGACGTGCGCGCCGTGCCCGAATTTGGGTCGCGGCCGGGGGACGGCCCACCCGGCGTCGTCGAGGACGGGGAGCAGCGACTGCCAGCCGAATCCGCCGAGGACGATCACCGACCGCAGGTGGGGTTGCAGGATGCGCAGTTCGGCGTCGAGCCAGTGGCGGCAGTTGTCGCGTTCGTCCGGGGTGGGCTTGTTCGCGGGCGGCGCGCAGTGCACCGGGGACGTGATGCGGACGCCGAACAGTTCGAGGCCGTCGCCGATGTGGGTGGCGGTGGGCTGGCTCGCGAGTCCCACAGCGTGGAGTGCGGCGTAGAGGAAGTCGCCGCTGCGGTCGCCGGTGAACATGCGCCCGGTCCGGTTCGCGCCGTGGGCGGCGGGGGCGAGACCGACGATCAGCAGGGACGCATCGGGTGGACCGAATCCGGGGACCGGGCGACCCCAATAGGTTTCGTCACGGAACGACGCGCGCTTCTCGCGTGCGACCTTCTCCCGCCACTCGACGAGGCGGGGGCAGGCTCGGCATTCGATCAGCTGGGCGTCGAGACCGGCGATGTCGGTCAGCGCCGCGCCCACACGTCACCTCCGCCGGGTGTCACCGACTCGACGAGCGACCACGCCTGATCGGCAGGCAGATCGATCACCAGGTACTTCCCGGTGCCTGCGGGTGTGGCGGCGATGACGGTCGCCACACCCGCCCGCCGTTGGAAGAACGTTTGACGGACGGTCCACCCGATGATCCCGTCGGCCTCGAGGCTGTCCCGGGCGCGGTCGAGGGAGCCGCTGCGGGTGATCAGCCACCCGGGCAGCACCGCATGGCCGAGGCCGCGGTACCGATCCCACGCCAGGACCACGCCGCCGACGGCGAGCGCGACGATCGCGGCCCCCGCTGCCCAGAACACCGGCCGGTCGAGGATCACGAAGACCAGGGCGACGGCGAGCGCGATCTCGGCGGGGATCAGGGCCCGCGTGTAGCGCCGCCGCTGGGCGACCGGGCCGTGCGGGGTGAGCGGGACCGCGGCCTGACGGTGGTCGCTGATGACGGTGGCCATCACCCGCTCCGCTTCCGCACGCGGCGCCTGGGGGAGCAGGAGCGAGGACTCCCGCCTCTCGGCGCTGACGCCGGTCATGACGGCATCCAGTCGGGCACCGCCGGCGAGACGGAGGAGGAGCGGTTCCTTGAGGGTCGTCCCGCGGAGGCGGGCGCGATCCAGGGTGGTCTGGCGGGTCTTCAGCAGCCCGTGGCTGACGTGCAGGGTGCGGCCGTTGTCCGTCAGCGTCATGTTGCCGTACGTGAGGAGGTACCGGATGCAGGCCAGGGCGCTGGCGGCGATCAGGAGGACGACGATCCCGACGACGACGGCGATGGCGATCCCGACGCGCTCGGCGGATTCGATGCCCTCGGCCACCGTCGACGAGCGGGCGATCTTCGCGCCGATTCCGTACTGGAACGCGAGACCGACGATCGCCGCGATGGTCACCACGCCGGTCACCGAGAACGGGGCGTAGCGGACCCAGACCGGTGTCCAGTGGCCGATCTCGGTCACTGCGGGCTCCTGTGTGACCGCGGTCTGTTCGACGTCGGGCGAGGGCTGCCGGGCGAGCAGTGCGGCCCTCAGGCCGGGAACCAGCCCGGTGGAGAGGGCGTTGAGTTCGAACTTCGCCGCGTCGGGTTTGGAACCGACCTGCTGGCCGGTGCCGATGCGCACGATCGACAGCCCGAGCAGGCGATGCAGGACCCCCGCCTCGACGTCGACGGATCGGATGCGGTTGCGTGGTACCGACAGCAGGCGTTTGCGGAACAGGCCCTGCCGCAGTTGCACGTGGACCGGACCGATGCGGTAGCTCGTCGTGAACCAGCGCGAGACGCCGAACACCACGAACACGACGATGGCGACGAGACTCCACACGTGGTTGCCGCTCTGGGTGCCGATCACCAGCGAAATCAGCAACACGGGCAGAAGTTTGACGATCTCGTCGACCGGGTGGACGAGCAGCATCCGGCGGTCCAGGCGCAACCAGGGCTGTTCCTCCTCGGCGGCGGCCGCGGCCTCGCCGTGCGCGATGGGGGGAGCGATTCCCGGTTCCGGTGCCGCACTCATGTGGCGTCACCGACATTGGTGCCCGCGATCCCGGTGAGCCGGGCGACGGTGCGATCGGCGGTGTCCTGATCGAGGGCGGAGATCTTGACGGCACCGGCGGACGACGCCGTCGTGACGGTGACGGTCGCCAGCCCCAGCATGCGGTCGATGGGTCCGCGTTCGGTGTCGACGGTCTGGATGCGGGAGATGGGCGCGATGCGTCGTTCCTGAGTGAACCAGCCGCTGCGGGTGTAGACCGCGGTGTCGCTGATCTCCCAGCGGTGCACCCGGTACCGCCAGAGCGGTACGACGGCGACGTGGAGGATCGCGAGCACGACGGTGATCGCGAGGACCGTGACGTGCACCCACACGGGCCACCAGTGGAAGACGAGAGCGACCGCTTGCGCGACGAAGAGCGGAAGCCAGAGAAGGGCGGCGTTGATCGCCCACAGTTGCTTGGCCCTGGGGCTGGGCCGCCACAGCGGGTCCGCCATCGTGACTGTGGTGGGCACACTCATGCCCCTACTTTGGCCGTGCCCCGGCATTCTGTCGAGAACCGACCTATCGTAAGAGAACCCCCCGAAGTGAAAGGAGCGCAGACATGACGTCATTCGATGCGGCCGATTCTCCGGAGGTTCCCGAGGCAGACCGGCTCGAGCAGGAACTCGCCGTGGACGACGACAGTTCCGACGAAGTCGAAGAAGTGTCGTCACTGGAGGTGAACGAGGCGGACGTGGCCGAGCAGAGCCGGGCGGTTCCGGTCGACGAGGACTACCCCCGCGAATAGCGATCCGCGCGTTCGCGGGAGTCTGGGTGGCAGTGGTCGTCGTCGATGGCGCATGATCGCTGGGTGACCCATTCAGGTGAAGAATCCGGCCGGCCCACGATGCTTCCCATGCCCGGTGTTCCGGCACCGGCTCCGTCCGGCGCATCCGCGCAGGAAGTGGCCCCCACCGCCTCCGCCATGCGGCGGGTGCTGCGACGTGCCCGTGACGGCGCCACTCTGAACGTGGACGAGGCGACGACCCTGCTGCAGGCCCGCGGCGACGACCTGACCGACCTGTGTTCGTCGGCGGCGAAGGTGCGGGACGCCGGGTTGCTGGCGGCGGGCAGACCCAAGGCTGTCACGTACTCGCGTAAGGTGTTCATTCCCCTGACGCGGTTGTGCCGGGACAAGTGCCACTACTGCACGTTCGTGACGGTGCCCGGCAAGTTGCGGGCCGAGGGGCGCGGCGCGTATCTGGAGCCGGACGAGGTGCTGGAGATCGCCCGGCAGGGCGCCGAATTGGGCTGCAAGGAAGCCCTCTTCACCCTGGGTGACCGTCCCGAGGATCGGTGGCCGGAGGCCAAGCAGTGGCTGGACGAGCGCGGCTACGATTCGACGCTGGACTACCTGCGTGCGATGTCGATCCGGGTACTCGAGGAGACCGGGCTGCTGCCGCACCTGAACCCGGGTGTGATGAGCTGGGAGGAGATCTCCCGCCTCAAGCCGGTGGCTCCCTCGATGGGCATGATGCTCGAGACGACGTCCACCCGGTTGTTCACCGACAAGGGCGCGTGCCACTACGGCAGCCCCGACAAGGATCCGGCGGTGCGGTTGCGCACACTCACCGACGCCGGCAGGTTGAGTGTGCCGTTCACGACGGGCATTCTGGTGGGCATCGGCGAGACCGTCCGGGAACGGGCGGAATCGATCATGGCGATCCGTAAGTCGCACAAGGCGTTCGGGCACGTTCAGGAAGTGATCGTCCAGAACTTCCTCGCCAAGCCCGACACCGCGATGCGCGACACCCCGGACGCGGGCCTCGAGGAGTTCGCCGCGACCATCGCCGTGTCCCGGTTGCTGCTCGGCCCGGGGATGCGCATCCAGTCGCCGCCCAACCTGGTGTCGAACACCGAGTGCCTGGCGCTGCTGGGTGCGGGTGTCGACGACTGGGGCGGCGTGTCGCCGCTGACCCCGGACCATGTGAACCCGGAGCGGCCGTGGCCGAACCTGGACACCCTGGCCGCGATCACCGCCGAGGCCGGGTTCGAGCTCACCGAGCGCACGGCGGCGCAGCCGCAGTTCGTGCTGGCCGGTTCGCCGTGGATCGATCCGCGGATCATCGGGCACGTGCAGGCCCTCGCCGACCCCGATACGGGGCTGGCACGGCCGGACACGATCCCGGTCGGGTTGCCGTGGCAGGAGCCGGACGAGTCCTGGGAGTCGGCGGGCCGGGTGGATCTGAACACCGAGATCGACACCGAGGGCCGCAACACCGAGACGCGCAGCGACCTCGGCAGCGCGTTCGGGGACTGGGAGACCGTCCGCGAGCAGGTGCTGGAGTTGAGCGGCCCGGTGCGGGTGGACACGGACGTCCTCGCGGCGTTGCGCAGCGCCGAACGTGATCCGGCGGGCTGCACCGACGACGAGTACCTGGCGTTGGCGACGGCCGAGGGTCCGGGGCTCGAGGCGATGGTGGCGCTGGCCGATGCGCTCCGCAAGGACGCCGTCGGCGACGAGGTGACCTATGTGGTGAACCGGAACATCAACTTCACCAACATCTGCTACACCGGGTGCCGTTTCTGCGCGTTCGCGCAGCGCAAGGGTGACGCGGATGCGTTCACGCTGTCCACCGGCGAGGTCGCGGACCGGGCCTGGGAGGCCCACGTCGCGGGCGCGACCGAGGTCTGCATGCAGGGTGGCATCGACCCGGAGCTCCCGGTCACCGGGTACGCCGATCTGGTGCGTGCGGTGAAGGCGCGGGTGCCGTCGATGCACGTGCACGCGTTCTCCCCGATGGAGATCGTCAACGGCGCCTCCCGCGGCGGGCAGAGCATCCGGGACTGGTTGACGGAACTGCGCGAGGCCGGCCTCGACACCATTCCCGGCACGGCCGCGGAAATCCTCGACGACGAGGTCCGCTGGGTGCTCACCAAGGGCAAGCTGCCCACCGCCACCTGGATCGAGGTGGTGACCACCGCACACGAGCTGGGTCTGCGGTCGAGTTCGACGATGATGTACGGCCACGTCGACAACCCGAAGCACTGGGTCGGGCATCTGCGGGTGCTGCGCGGAATCCAGGACCGGACAGGCGGATTCACCGAGTTCGTCCCCCTGCCCTTCGTGCATCAGAGTGCGCCGCTGTATCTGGCGGGCGCGTCCCGTCCGGGCCCGACCAACCGTGACAACCGGGCCGTCCACGCCCTGGCCCGGATCATGCTGCACGGGCGGATCCCGAACATCCAGACCAGCTGGGTCAAGCTGGGGGTCACCGGTACCCAGGTGATGTTGCAGGGCGGCGCCAACGATCTCGGCGGCACCCTGATGGAGGAGACCATCTCCCGGATGGCGGGTTCGGAGCACGGATCCGAGAAGACCGTCGCCGAACTGCGGGCCATCGCCGAGGGAATCGGCCGCCCGGCCCGCGAACGCACCACGACACACGCCCGACGCGAGGGAAGGACACCGGCCGCATGAGCGAGACGGACCGGCTGGGCGACGACCAGGTCGTCACCATCCTGGATCGTGCCGCACGGGGCATCAACCCCGTGCTCGATCTGGCTCTCACGGATCCGTTCGGCATCAAGAGCCGGACGTTCACCCCGACAGCGGAGGACCGGAGCGCCGCGGAGGCGCTGCTCGACGTCATCGCCTGGGTTCTCGACACCGTCCAGTTCCCGGGGACGGCGTCGTGGGAGAAGGCGAGCGACGACGAGCGGGCCCAGTGGTGGGTGACGCGGATCGGTGCGCTGAACACGATCGCGGTCGCGTTCCCGGGCATCTTCGGTGTGCTGCTCAATCGGCTCCCGATCCAGGACGTGCTCGGGTTCGCGAATCAGGCCGTCGTTCTCGTCGCCGTCGCCCGGGAACACGGCGTGACGAACCGGTTCGACCAGGTGGACCTGCTGGCGTCCGTACTCTGCCGGCGTGAGACGGATGCGCCGGCGGTGCTCGCCGGCACGGCGCGATCCGATTCCGCGGACGGCGAGTCGGTGTGGCTCCCGTTCGCGCTGATCGGCGCGCTGTGGCGCACCGCCCGCACCGTGCGCGCGCTCAGTGACGAACTCGACAAGCGTCCTGGGCCGGGCTCGACCTACTCGTTGCTGGGGAACATCCCGGTGGTCGGTGTGGTGGCCGGGTACCTCGGAGAACGGGGCGCGCTGGTGAGAGCTGCGAAAGCGGGCGAGCAGTGGATCGCGTCCCGGGCGCGGCTGACCGCGGCGGTGCGCCGGGTCAGGTAACCCTCACCGCAGAGAGGCCCGCCGGGCAGGCGATAATAGTTTCTTCCGCGGGGTACAAGCGGCCCGTACCTCGTGCTTACTCGTGTCAGAAAGGCAGGGAGAGCGGCAGTGCCCTACACGATTGCTGAACCGTGCGTGGATGTGTTGGACAAGGCGTGTATCGAGGAATGCCCTGTCGACTGCATCTACGAGGGCGGACGGATGCTCTACATCCATCCGGACGAATGCGTGGACTGCGGCGCCTGTGAACCCGTCTGCCCCGTCGAGGCCATCTTCTACGAAGACGACGTCCCGGACCAGTGGAACGGCTACATCGCCGCGAACGTCGACTTCTTCGACGACCTCGGTTCCCCCGGTGGCGCGGCGAAGCTGGGCAAGGTCGACTACGACCCGCCGTTCGTCAAGGCTCTGCCCCCCATGGGCGAGGACTAGATGTGCCTCGAATCCCGGTAGCAAAAGCACTTCCCGACTTTCCGTGGGACTCGCTCGAGTCGGCGAAGGCGAAAGCCTTCGCCCACCCGGGTGGCATCGTCAACCTCTCGGTGGGGACCCCGGTCGATCCGGTCGCCCCGATCATCCAGGACGCGCTGACCGCGGTCGCCGCGGTTCCGGGATATCCGACGACGCACGGCACCGAAGAGCTGCGGAGCGCCGCGGTGGAGGCGCTGCGTCGCCGCTACGGAATCACCGGCATCGATCCGGCTGCGGTGCTGCCCGCGATCGGCACGAAGGAGCTCATCGCCTGGCTGCCACGCCTTCTCGGGCTCGGCGCCGACGACCTCGTCGTCATTCCGGAGCTGGCGTACCCGACCTACGAGGTCGGTGCGCTCCTCGCCGGTGCGCGGGTGATCCGGGCCGATGGTCTCAACCGGCTCGGCCCGGAGGGCGCGTCGCTGATCTTCGTGAACTCGCCGTCCAACCCCACCGGCAAGGTGCTCGGTCTCGAGCATCTGCGCAAGGTGGTCGACTGGGCGCGTCGCCGCGGCGCGATCGTGGCGTCCGACGAGTGCTACCTGGGATTGAGCTGGGAGGGCGAAGCCCTCTCGATCCTCGATGAGCGGGTGAACGACGGCGATCTCACCGGGCTCCTCGCGGTGCACTCTCTGTCGAAGACGTCCAACCTCGCGAGTTACCGCGCGGGGTTCGTCACCGGTGACCCGGCGTTGGTGGCCGAACTTCTCGAGGTCCGCAAGCACGCGGGCATGATGGTGCCGTTGCCGATCCAGTCGGCGATGACCGCTGCACTCAGCGACGACGACCACGAGAACGAGCAGCGTGAGCGGTACCGCCGTCGCCGCGAGATCCTTCTCGCAGCGGTGCGCGGCGCCGGATTCACCGTCGACAACTCCGAAGCCGGGCTGTACCTGTGGGCGACCCGCGGCGAAGCCTGCCGGGACACCGTCGAGTGGTTCGCCGAGCGGGGCATTCTCGTGGCACCGGGCGAGTTCTACGGTCCCGGCGGCGGCACCCACGTGCGCATCGCCCTCACGGCCAGCGACGAACGAATCGCGGCCGCGGCCGAACGACTGGCCTGACCCGAGTCGGCCCGAGCGGCGCGGTCACGGTGAAAGTATTGGGCCGTGACCCTCGACGACGTCGCCGACGAACTGTACGGCCTGGACCCCGGTGAGTTCGTCGAGGCGCGCACCGCGCAGGTGACCGCGGCGCGGGAGAACAAGGACCGCGCATTGGCAGCCGAGATCGGGAAGCTGCGGAAGCCGACGGTCGTCGGCTGGCTCGTCAACCTGCTCGCCCGCGAGCTGCCCGACGAGGTCGACGCGCTCCTCACCCTCGGTGACGCTCTCCGCGACGCGCAGCGACACCTGTCCGGCTCGGACCTTCGGCGACTGAACACGCAACGGCAGCAAGTAGTGCGCGCGTTGGCGCGCAAGGCCGGTGAACTCGCTGCCGAGCGGGGCCGGACAGTCGGGGAGGACGCGCTGCGGGATGTCGGTCAGACGCTGCACGCCGCTCTCGCCGACGCCGAGACCGCCGAACAGGTGCGGCGCGGCCGGGTGGTGACGGCGGCGAGCTACAGCGGATTCGGTCCGGCCGGACTCACCGTCGTCCAGGGAAAGACCGCGAAGAAGGGCGGGAAGTCCGAACCCACCCCCACGCCTCCGGCCGAGAAGTCGGGGAAGACGTCGAAGAAGAAGTCGCCGGAGCGCGACCGCGCCGCCGAACAGGCGGCGGCCGGGGCCGAACTGGCGGACGCCACGTCCCGGGCCGACGAGGTCCGCGGCGAACTGAACGACGCGAGAACGGAACTGGAGCAGGCGCGGTCGACGCTGACGGAGATCGACCACCGGATCGAGGAACTGCGCGCCGAACTCGAACATGCCGAGCAGGAGCGGCAGTTCACCCGGAACGCGGAGAAGGCGTCGGCGGAGGCGGTGCATCGGGGGGAGCGAGACCTCGACGCGGCGGAGCGGCGCGTCGAGGAAGCCCGGCGCGCGGTCGACGATCTCGGCTGAGGACGTCCCGGATCCTTGACCTGCAGCTCACTCGAGGTCTACAACGCCGCCACGTCGCCGCCGGTGCCCCGATCACCCACGCCGTGCTCGATCACCACGGCACCGACATCCCGGTCGAGCATTTGCGCAGCATCCTCCTCCACACCGGTGCCCTCCAACCCCGGGGCAACGCCGTCGATTCGGTTGCGCCCTGGCTCGATACCCTTGTCGCCGACCTGCCCCCGGATCTCGCGGCCACGGTGCGCGCGTACGCGTCCTGGTCGGTGCTGCGCCGGGCCCGCGGCCGCGCCGCACGCGGGCACCTCAGCGTCAGCGCATCCAAGTACGCGCGTGTCCGCCTCCAGGTCGCCGTTCAGTTTCTGACGTGGCTCACCGACAACCACCACGCACTGGCCGAGGCGACCCAGGCGGACGTCGACCGCTGGCTGGGGGAGGGGGCCAGCACCCGCCACCGACTGCGGGACTTCCTGCGCTGGGCGCACCAACACGATCGTGCCGCCGACCTGCACGTGTCCTGGCTCGGCCGCGACGGTCTTCCCTCCCAGCTTCTCGCCGACGACGAACGCTGGTCCGCGCTACGCCGGTGCCTGACCGACGACGGCCTCGATCTGCGGGTGCGGGTAGCCGGTGTCCTAGTCCTGCTCTACGGTCAGATCCCCACCCGCATCGTCAAACTCACCACCAGCGATCTCGTCGCCGACAGCCGAGGTGACAGCACCCTACGGTTGCGCGATCGTCCCGTCCTGCTGCGGCCGGCACTCGCCGCGCTGACCACCGAGCTCACCAGCAGACCGGATCGCCGCCGTCGCGGGGCGCCTTCGTCAACGACACCGGATTGGTTGTTTCCCGGCCGCGCGAGTCGAATATCCACCTCGCTGGCACACCGCACCCGAGCATGAGCAAAACGTATGGTGTCGGTCCCCGCCCCTGTCCTCACCGGTAACAGCACCAATGAGCAGCGAGCGGAGGGAAACCATGGTCACCGCCGCCACCAGCGCACCGATGCTGCCGGGGATGCCCGTCTCCCCGGCGGTCTCTGAGATCGAGCAACTCGCCCTGATCGGCCAGCCGCAACCGATCCGGGTCCCCGAACGGCTGTGGCGGTCCTGGCTCGACGATCCCACCGTCGTGGCGCGATTCGAAGCGAAGACCTACCGACGCCCGGGTGGCCGGTGCACGGTGTGGCTCGGCAGTGTCTCATCCACCGGGCACGGCTCCTTCCGTGCCGCCAGCCTGCCCGGCCCCTCGCGCCGCGGCACCGTTCCCGCGCATCTGTTCGCCTATCAGCTCGAATACGGCATCATTCCGCGGCTGGGGTGGTCCGGCGCCGACGACGCGGTGCTGTGCCACCAATGCGACTTCGCCGGCTGCGTCAACCCGCAGCACATGCGGCTGGGCACCAACACCGTCAACCGCACCGAGTACCTGCGGCGCCGCAACCTCGCCAGCCCGCTTTCCGACGTCCGCGGTCCTGCCGGGCGTACCCGTGCCATCGCCGCCGCAATCCGAACCGGCCTTACCTGCGGCGAGGATCAGAACAGCATCGAACAGCGGATCAGATGCGCCGAAGCGGCCGGGTTACCCCTCACCCTCTGGTAGCTCGTCGTCGGCACAGCGAATCTGTGCCTGACTGGCAGAGCCGGAACTGACCCTGCCGTATGGCCTGCAGAGGTTGCCCGAGCTGGTGAGAGACTGCTCCGCGTGCATGCGTTCATCGACGAATCCAAACGGGGCGAGTACGCCCTGTGTGCGGTGACCGTGGCGACCGGCGATCTGACGGCCCTGCGGAAGCAGATGAACGCGCTCCGACCGCCCGGGCACACCCGCATCCATATGACCGGTGTGGGGAAGAAGCTGGCACCGAAGATCGTCGCCGAGGTCGCCCGGCTGGAGGCAAACAGCCGGATCTATGTGATGAGCTCACGAAAGGTCAACGAACGCCAGGCCCGCGACGCCATCCTGGCCGCCGCGGTGCGGGACCTGGCGCAGATGCCAGTGACGAACCTGGTCATCGAGTCATGCGATCAGGACCACGAGGACAACCGCATCATCCGGGACGAACTCGGCGCCGCCACCCCGTTCCGGTACACCCACGACCGACCCTCGAACTCCCTCTTGTGGATCCCCGGCGTCCATGCCTGGGCCTGGGGCCGCGGCGGCAGCATGCGCGCGAAGATCGCCCACCGCATCACCGTCGTCAGGGTCTGAAACACGAGAACGCCCCTCATCACTGAGGGGCGTTCGTCGTATGTGGGTGGGCGCGCAAGGCTGGAAACCGCTAGGTGGGGCTGCCTACAGGGGGTACTTACGCCCCGGAGACCTCCTACACGAACCACTTCCCTCGGCTACTGCCTCGGGCACTCACATTATGTGGGTGCGGTTGCGTCGACGCAACCGCGAAGCCCATGGCCTGCACACAAGCGCAACCCCGGTGCCCGCCGGAGAGTGTTTGTTTGCTGCACCTACGCCACCGAGATCGGCCGACTACCCGGCTTGTCGAGCCGAGGACGTGTTTCGCCGCCGGCTGTCAGCATGAGCAGCAATTCTATCCAGTGGGCGCGACACCCATTCGCAGGCACGGACAGCAACATCCGCGCGGCAGATACAGTTCCCTGTGGGTTGCGAGTCGGACCATGCGACATCGGCCGCGATCTCGGGTAGAGCAAGTGACTCTTAATCACTGGGTTCGCGGAGTTCTGCCGCCCTGTCCGTCGCATCAGCGTCTTGTCCGACAGCGACGCTGGAGTGCTGAGACTGCTACCGCATGTCTGCCCGGTCAGCGGTGCTCGGCAGCGTCCTCGACTGCAATCAGAGCCGACCATCGCATGACCGCGTACGAGTGCGCGAGCGCGGCCACGGGCCTCTTCAGCGGTGCCGAAAGCCACCCGCTGACGACGCTGAATCCGGCGATCACGGCGTGGAGGAGGAGGATCGGCATGGGTATTCTCCCTTTTCGTCCGGGGATCGGCCTGTCCTCACGCGCTGCGCTCGGTGGTGTCTTCGGCACGGCCTCGGCCGCGGCCGAGGAGGCGGTCGCGGTCCTCTTCGGACATCCCGCCCCAAATCCCGAAGGGTTCTCGCACGGCGAGTGCGTAGTCCCGGCATGGCCGTTGGACGGGGCACTGGGAGCAGATCTTTTTGGCCTCGTGGATGCGCTTCTGCCTCTTGGGTCCGCGTTCGTTGGTGGGGTGGAAGAACAGGGCAGGACTGACCAGTCGGCACATCGCGGCGAGTCGCCAGTTCAGTTCCTCGGGCTCGGGTAGGTCGCTTTGTCTCACGGTTCGAAAGGCCCGCACAACGATGCTCCCCTTTTTGCTGGAGGGCGGTCGAGCGCCCCGCACCGGTGGGTGATGCGGGGCGCAGGCGGATTAGGGGACGCTGATGAAGTTGGTGAAGCCGCCGTGCCGGGCCGGGAGGTCGGCGAGAGCTTCGTTGATCTTCTCGAGCGGGAAGCTGTGATGCTCGAACACCGACAGGTCGAGGACCCCGGCGCCGGCGAGTTCGGCCATGTCCTGGGCCTCGGCGGTGGAGAACCACAGGCTTCCGAGGACGCTGATCTGGCTGCACATCAGCGAGAACATGTCCAGCGGTGGGCGTTCCATCATGCCGCCGATGTCGACGGCCACGCCGCCGCGGCGCAGGGTGGTGATGGCGTCGAGGAACGATTCTGCCGGTGCGCCGGGGCCGAGGGAGTCGATGACGATGTCGACGCCCTCCCCGTTGTTGTGTTCGCGCACCCAGCTGCGCAGGTCACCCTCGCCGGCGGGGAGGACGTGGATGCGGTCGGGCGCGATGGATCGGACGTCCTCGAGCAGATCGGCGTTGCGGCCGGTGCCGAAGATGTGGCTCGCACCGAGCGCGAGGGCGCTCAGGCAGGTGCCCAGTCCCAGGGTTCCGGAGATGCCGTCGATCAGGACGGTGGAGCCGGGTCCGGCGCCGGCCTTGCGCAGTGCCGAGTAACCGGTGCCGAGGTATCCGAATCGGGCGCCTTCTTCGAAACTGACGGAGTCGGGCAGCTTCACCAGGTTGCGTTGCGGCGCAGTCAGATACTCACCGAGCCCACCGTAGGGGTAGGCGTCGAAGATCTCCTGGCCGTCGGCGCCGAAGGAGAAGTAGCCCATGAAGGTGTACTTGTCGCAGTTCTGATCGTGCCCCTGCCGGCAGGCGCGGCAGCCGCCGCAGGAGATTCCGGGGTTGACGTAGACGCGGTCGCCGACGGCGACGTCGGTGACGTGGCTGCCGACGGCGGCGACGACGCCGGCGGAGTCGAGGCCGAAGATGGCGGGGAGCTTCGGAAGCGGCAGGTAGGGGAACCATTCGCTGTAGGTGGCGAGCACGTTGGACAGGTTCGGTACGACGTTGCAGGCCTTGACCTGCACCAGCACGTCGGTCGCCCGCGGTTCGGGGATCGGGAGTTCCTCGATCTGCATCGGCTGGTTGATCTCGTGGAGGCGGGCAACGCGCATGGTCGACTTCATGAAAGGAAACTCCTGAGTGGTGTGTTCTTCGGACTGGGAATGGGGTTGGCAGGCGCACAGAGTGCTGGTGTGGGCGCCGCGGGGCGCCCACACCAGTGCAACCGGGGTTTCGAGTGGTGGTGTGCTCAGGCGGTGGTGCCGGTGACCGATGCGGTCAGGGCGGTCCGGATGTCGTCGACGGTGGCGATCTCGGCGAGCAGTCCGAGCGAGTTGATGCTCGCCTCGTGCGCTTGGGGGTTGGCCGCCGAGCACGCGTCCTCAACGATCACGACGTGGTAGCCGAGATCGCTTGCAACGCGGGCTGTTCCCTCGACAGAGGCGTTGGTGGCCACACCGGCGAACAGCAGTGTGGTGATGCCCTTGCCCCGAAGGATGGTGTCGAGGTCGGTCCCGGCGAAGGCGCCGATCCGCTGGTGCGTGAGCACGATGTCGTCGCCGTGCGGCTTCAGCGGTTCGACGATCCCGGCGAGTTCGCTGCCCTCTTTGAGGCAGCCGGACTGGGCGACGATGCCCAGCAGCGGTGAGTTGACCTCGAGGTCGGAGAAGTCGGGTTTCCAGGCGACCCGGGTGTAGACCACGGGGGCGCCGGCTTCGCGGGCCGCGGCGATGAGCGCGGCGATCTGGTCGATGACGCGGCGTTCGCTCACCTGCTGGTGGAAGAAGTCGGCGAAAGCGCCGGTGGGGCCGACGACGTCGCCCTGGCAGTGAACGGCCACGACGGCGGTGGTGCGGGGGTCGAGTTCCATCAATAGCTCCTGGTTCGGGGGGTGCGGGTTTACGCGTGAGCGAGGATCGAGTGCCCGATGTTGTCGATGTCACGGGCCGCGGTGAAGGGGTTGGACAGGAAGACCTGGAGGATGTCGACACCGGCCTCGCGCATCAGGGCGGCCTTGTCCCGCAGCTCGGCGGGTGATCCGTAGAGGCACCAGTAGTCGACGAGATCCTTGGTGATGATCGGCCGGTGTGCAGGATCGAGTCCGCGCAGGTACTTCACCCAGACGTCGAGGTAGTGCGGCTGGTCCGGGGCCTTCGGGTCGCCCAAATACTGCTGCGCGGCGGTGATGGAGGCATCGACGATGGAATCGCCCAGCTGGTCGCGGTGCTGGTCCATCAGGCCCGCGTTGGTGATGCACGAGCTGATCGGTCCGGAACCGAAACCGTTGGTGACACCTTCTTCCCAGGTCTCACCGCTGCCGAGTTGGTAGAACCAGGACAGGGAGACGAGTTTGACCGAGCCCGGCGCCCGGCCGGCGTCGGCGACCGCCTTGTCGAGGCGACTGCGGATCAGCTTGATCATCTCGACGTTCGGTCCGAGGCAGTAGACGACGGCGTCGGCGTACTTGGCTGCTTCGGCGAGCCCGCGCGGTCCGCCGGCGGCCACCCAGATCGGGATGTGGTCGGTGACGTTGTAGAAACCGCTGTCCTTGTCGAGGAACTCCACCTCCCGGGACTGTCCGAGCCAGTTGTGGGTGACGCGGCGTCCAGCCATCAGCTCCCTCGAGACTTCGATGGCGTGCGAGAGTTCGGAGATCTTCGCGGTGCGATTACCCATTGAGCGCAGCGCGTTGTTGGCGGTCCCGATACCGAGGAAGGTACGCCCCGGTGCCAGGGCGTTGAGGGTGGCCATGGAGTTCGCGGTGACCGGGGCGATCCGGGTCAGCGGATTGGTGACCATGGTGCCCAGATTGATCGAGCTGGTCTGCGTCGCTGCGAGCGCCAGGTACTGGTACGGGTCGGAAAACAGCAAGGGTCCTTCGCCGACACCGAAGTGCGAGAACCCGAGGTCCTCGGCCTGCTTCACCATCGCGACCTGGTCGATCTTCGCGCAGGTGCCGATACAGAATTCCATCTTCTTCTCCTTGCATTGACCCGCTGGTGTGGTTCGACTCCATGAACGAGGGCGACTGGCTCGCGGGATGGGCGATCCGGGACTGTGTGTTCGGTCCCGGGCCAGGGCGCGCAAGCGCCGGAACGGTGAGCAATTCCGTTGAAAGGGAACGGCATTGATCGGAGCGATCCCGTTCTGGAAGAGTTGCCGCCGACCCGTCGCGCTGGTAAGACAAGCCGCACACCTCAAAACTGGAATTCTAGCGTTCCAGATGACCGTAGCTGACAGTGACGCGGACCACAAGTACTAGAATGCAAGTTACTGTGGTGAGCGCCGCAGACGAGGGGGACACCATGATCAGCGCGCCCGACGAAAGCGTATACGTATGAGCACCACCAGCACCGATCCGGAGGCTGCCGCCCTTCTCGCGAATGTCCGGACCTCGGGCGCGCGGCTCTCCGCCGCCATGTACGACATCCTCAAGACCAGACTGCTCGAGGGACGCTACGCGGCCGGGGAGAAGATCGTCGTCGAGTCCATCCGCCAGGAGTTCGGGGTCAGCAAGCAGCCCGTCATGGACGCCCTGCGCCGACTCTCCAGCGACAAGCTCGTCTACATCTTCCCGCAGAGCGGGTGCGAGGTCGTCTCCTACACCCAGCGTGAGGTCGAGGACTTCTTCACTCTGTTCGGTGGCTTCGAGGGCACGATCGCGGCGGTCGCCGCCGCCCGCCGGACCGACGCCCAGCTCATCGAGCTGGGCCTGATCTCGTCGCGGATCGATGCGCTGCTCACCTCCCACGACCCCGAGGTGCGCGCGCACGGATACCGCATCCACAATCGCGAATTCCACGCCGCCATCCACACAATGGCGCATTCGCGGATCATGGCCGAGACCAGCCAGCGGATGTGGGACATGTCCGACTTCCTGATCAACACCACCGGGATCACCAACCCGCTGTCGAGCGCCCTCCCCGAACGCCAGGACGATCACCACGCGATCATCGAGGCGATTCGGCAACAGGACGAGGCGGGAGCCCGCGAGGCCATGGAACGGCACATCGTGGGAACCATTTCGGTCATCCGCGACGAAGCCGACGACTTGGCCGGCTGAGACGCCCCACCGGCGGCCCGCCCCCGTAACCACACGTTGCACGGGGCGGGCCTTTTCTATGCCCACTGCCGGGCGAAACACCCTTTGACGATGACTGGCGTCCCGTGCCGGTGAGTACTGCGGGTCGCATCTCGCACACCGGAGAGACTTGCGTCACCTTCCACGGCGGCGTAGCTTCTCTTCTAGACGTCTAGCATTCCAGTTGCGAATGTTTCTCTCACTTCCCTCAGAGAAAGGAGCGGCCATGACGCCCGTTTCGCGCAGGTTGGTCCACGCGGCGCCGGCATGTTTCGGCCCGCGGATCGGAGAAGCCCGACCGTGAGCAACACCTCCGCTTCCTCGACGAAGCCCGCAGCCACCTCACCGCTACGGGTGGCGATGGCCAGCTTCATCGGCACCACGGTCGAGTACTACGACTTCTTCATCTACGGCACCGCCGCCGCCCTGGTGTTCCCCACGCTGTTCTTCCCCGATGTGTCCCCGGCAATCGGAATCCTGCTGTCCTTCGCGACGTTCGGGGTCGGGTTCCTCGCCCGCCCGCTCGGCGGCATCGTCTTCGGTCACTTCGGTGACCGGGTCGGTCGCAAGCAGATGCTGGTGATCTCGCTGGTCGGAATGGGCTCGGCCACCGTCCTGATGGGACTGTTGCCCGGTTACGCCCAGATCGGGATCGCGGCCCCGATCCTGCTGACCCTGCTGCGCCTGGTGCAGGGCTTCGCGGTCGGCGGCGAGTGGGGTGGGGCCACACTGATGGCCGTCGAGCACGCCCCGACCGCGAAGAAGGGCTTCTTCGGATCCTTCTCCCAGATGGGCGCCCCGGCCGGGACCAGCGTCGCGACCCTGGCATTCTTCGCGGTCTCCCAATTGCCCGACGAGCAGTTCCTCAGCTGGGGCTGGCGACTGCCGTTCCTGTTCAGTGCGGTACTGATCGTGATCGGGCTGTTCATCCGCCTGTCTTTGGCCGAGAGCCCCGACTTCGCCGAGGTGAAGGCGCAGAGCGCGGTGGTGCGGATGCCGATCGCCGAAGCATTCCGCAAGCACTGGAAGGAAATCCTGCTCATCGCGGGGACCTACCTGTCCCAGGGCGTGTTCGCCTACATCTGCATGGCCTACCTCGTCTCCTACGGCACCACCGTCGCGGGGATCAGCCGCACCTTCGCCCTCGCCGGGGTGTTCGTCGCCGGCATCGTCGCCGTCATCCTCTACCCGGTCTTCGGGGCCCTCTCCGACACCTTCGGCCGCAAGACGATGTATCTGCTCGGGGCCGTGGCCATGGGGGTGGTGATCGCCCCGGCGTTCGCGCTGATCAACACCGGCAACCCCTGGCTGTTCATGGCCGCACAGGTGCTGGTCTTCGGGATCGCGATGGCACCCGCCGCCGGAGTCACCGGATCCCTGTTCACCATGGTGTTCGACGCGGACGTGCGCTACAGCGGCGTCTCGATCGGCTACACCCTTTCCCAGGTCGTGGGCTCGGCGTTCGCGCCGACGATCGCCACCGCCCTGTATGCCTCCACCGAGTCCAGCACCTCGATCGTCGCCTACCTGCTGGTGGTCTCGGCGATCTCGGTGGTCTCGGTGATCCTGCTGCCCGGCGGCTGGGGCCGCAAAGGCGCAGCGAGCCAACTCGTTCGAGACGAAGCTGGCTCCGCCCAGCCCACCCCCGCGGTGACCACATTCTCAACGCCGGACACGGCCACGGACCTGCGTGTCCTCGACAAGTGAAGTGATGACAGACATGAGTGACCACGACCGAACCTCCTACGACACCGACGTCGTGATCGTCGGACTCGGGCCCGCCGGTGGCACGGCGGCGCTCGCCCTGGCCACCTACGGCCTGCGCGTCCACGCCGTCTCGATGTTCCCCTGGGTGGCGAACTCGCCGCGCGCGCACATCACCAACCAGCGCGCCGTCGAGGTGCTCCGCGACCTGGGCGTCGAAGACGAGGCACGCAAATACGCGACACCGTGGGAGCAGATGGGTGACACGCTGTTCACCACGAGCCTGGCCGGCGAAGAAATCGTCCGGATGCAGACCTGGGGAACGGGCGATACCCGCTACGGGGACTACCTGTCCGGCAGCCCGTGCACGATGCTCGACATCCCCCAACCGCTGATGGAGCCGGTGCTGATCAAGAACGCCGCCGAACGCGGCGCGATCATCAGCTTCCACACCGAATACCTCGACCACACCCAGGACGCGGACGGGGTGACCGTCCGGTTCCGCGACGTCCGCTCGGGCACCGAATTCACCCAGCGAGCCCGCTTTCTGCTCGGTTTCGACGGTGCACGCTCGAAGATCGCCGAGGAGATCGACCTTCCCTTCCAAGGCGAACTGGCCCGTGCCGGCACCGCCTACGTGCTCTTCAACGCGGACCTGAGCAAGTACGTCGCTCACCGGCCGTCCATCCTGCACTGGATCGTCAACTCGAAGGCCGGGTTCGGTGAGATCGGCATGGGCCTGCTGCGGGCGATCAAGCCGTGGAACCAGTGGATCGCCGGCTGGGGATTCGACATGGCCAAGGGCCAGCCCGACGTCTCCGACGACGTTGTCCTCGAACAGATCCGGACCCTCGTCGGCGACCCGCACCTGGACGTCGAGATCGTGTCGCGGTCCTTCTGGTACGTCAACCAGCAGTACGCCGAGCATTACCAGTCCGGGCGGGTGCTGTGCGGCGGTGACGCCGTGCACCGGCACCCCCCGAGCAGCGGGCTGGGATCGAACACCTCCATCCAGGACGCGTTCAACCTGGCGTGGAAGGTCGCGTTCGTCGTCAAGGGCTACGCCGGGCAGGGCCTGCTCGAGTCCTATTCGCCCGAGCGGGTCCCGGTCGGCAAGCAGATCGTCGCTCGCGCCAACCAGTCCCGCAAGGACTACGCCGGGCTGCGCGAGTGGTTCGACCCCGGCAGCGACGATCCGGTCGCCGCCGGTCTGGCGAAGCTGAAGGAACCCACACCCGAGGGGGTCGCCCTGCGCGAGCAGCTGTACGAGGCGCTGGAGGTGAAGAACACCGAATTCAACGCCCACGGCGTCGAACTCAACCAGCGCTACGCCTCCTCCGCGGTCGTCCCCGAGCCCGATGCGGGCGACGAGGTGTGGGCACGAGACCGGCAGTTGTACCTGCAGGCCACCACCCGGCCCGGCGCGAAGCTGCCGCACGCGTGGCTGGTCGGCGAGGGCGGCACCCGCATCTCCACTCTCGATGTCACCGGGAAGGGAATGATGACCCTGCTCACCGGAATCGGCGGCCAGGCGTGGAAGCGTGCCGCCGCCAAACTCGACGTGCCGTTCCTGCGGACCGTGGTCGTCGGTGAACCCGGCACCATCGACCCCTACGGCTACTGGCGGCAGGTCCGCGACATCGACGAGGGCGGTGCCCTCCTCGTCCGACCCGACGGGTACATCGCGTGGCGGCACAGCGCCCCGGTCTGGGACGACAGCGAAGCATTGACCAGCCTCGAGGACGCGCTCACCGCAGTCCTCGACCGCCCGTCGGGCAGCAGCGAACCGGCCCCGGGCGCCACGCAGGAGCCGCAGTACAACACCCGGGCCGTGCCGATCACCGTCCCGCACACCACCCCCGCGGACGCAGCACCCGCCTCCGCCACCAGCACCACAACCGAGGGAGTAAACCGATGACCCGCCCGTACACCAGCGTCTGGAACGATCTGAACCAGGTCGAATTCAGCCAGGGCTTCATCCAAGCGGGCCCCTACCGGACCCGGTACCTGCACGCCGGCGCCACCTCCAAGCCGGCACTGATCCTGCTGCACGGCATCACCGGCCACGCCGAAGCATACGTCCGCAACCTGGCCGCACACGCCGAGCACTTCAACGTGTGGGCGATCGACTTCATCGGCCACGGCTACAGCAGCAAGCCCGATCACCCGCTCGAGATCAAGCACTACATCGACCACGTCCTGCAGTTCATGGACGCGATCGGCGTGGAGAAGGCCTCGTTCTCCGGCGAATCGCTCGGCGGCTGGGTCACCGCCCAGTTCGCGCACGATCACCCGGAGAAGGTCGAGCGGATCGTGCTCAACACCATGGGCGGCACCATGGCCAACCCGAAGGTGATGGAACGTCTCTACACCCTGTCCATGGAGGCAGCGAAGGACCCGAGCTGGGAACGCGTCCAGGCCCGGCTCGAGTGGCTGATGGCCGACCCGGCGATGGTCACCGACGACCTGATCCGCACCCGGCAGGCGATCTTCCAACAGCCGGACTGGCTCAAGGCCTGCGAGGCGAACATGGCCCTGCAGGACCCGGAAACCCGCAAACGCAACATGATCACCGACGCCACCCTCGAGGGCATCACCGCGCCCGCGCTGGTGCTGTGGACCACCAAAGACCCCTCCGGTCCCGTCGACGAAGCCAAGCGGATCGCCTCCCACATTCCCGGCGCGAAGCTCGCGATCATGGAGAACTGCGGGCACTGGCCCCAGTACGAGGACGCGGACACGTTCAACCAGCTGCACCTGGATTTCATGCTCGACCGCGCCTGATCGCCCGTGGGTGTCTGCCACCGCGAGCAGGCACCCGCGATCGGCGCCCCTTACACAGCCACCCCGATCCCTCGCACTCCCGGTCGACGAACCGCGCGAGAACCAGAAGGAAACAGACGATGCCCGTAGCGCTGTGCACGATGTCGCATTCCCCCCTCATGGGACGAAACGACCCGGCCCAAACCGTGATCGACGACGTCGATGCCGCGTTCGAGAATGCGCGCACGTTCATCGCCGACTTCGCCCCCGACCTGATCGTGATCTTCGCCCCGGATCACTACAACGGGGTCTACTACGATCTGATGCCCCCGTTCTGCATCGGTGCCGCGGCCCAGTCGGTCGGCGATTACGGCACCGAATCCGGACCGCTGAGCGTCGACCGCGACGCCGCCTACGCCCTCGCCCGGGAAGTCCTCGCCAGCGGCGTCGACGTCGCGTTCTCCGAACGCATGCACGTCGACCACGGCTTCGCGCAGGCCCTGCAGCTGCTGGTCGGCTCGATCACCGCGGTCCCGACCGTCCCGATCTTCATCAACTCCGTCGCCGAACCGCTCGGCCCGGTCAGCCGGGTCCGGCTACTCGGCGAGGCAGTCGGGCGGGCCGCGGCGAACCTGGACAAGCGGGTGTTGTTCGTCGGATCCGGTGGGCTGTCCCACGATCCGCCGGTACCGCAGTTCGCCACCGCCCCCGTGGAGGTGAAGGAGAAGCTCATCGACGGTCGCAACCCCACCGAGGACGAGCGCAACGCCCGCGAACAGCGGGTCATCGACGCCGGTCGCGACTTCGCCGCCGGGGTGGCCACCATTGCGCCGCTCAACCCGCACTGGGATCGCAACCTGCTCGACGTTCTCGCCTCCGGCGAGATCGAGCAGATCGACTCCTGGACCAACGAATGGTTCGTCGAACAGGCCGGGCACTCCTCCCACGAAGTACGCACCTGGATCGCCGCGTACGCGGCGATGAGCGCCGCCGGGAAGTACCGCGTCACCTCGACCTTCTACCGCGAAATCCCGGAGTGGATCGCCGGATTCGGCATCAGTACCGCCGTCGCCGTCGACGAATAGACCCCGCCGCTCCCATCACGCCGACCAACGAAAGGGACCCCGGATGACCTCCGTCCGCCCAGTAGACAATCACCTGATCGAGGACGCCGCCGCACGGCTGGCCGACGCCGAACGTGCCGGCGCCCCGTGCACCCCGGTACGGGATCTGATCGGGCGGACCGACATCGACACCGCCTACCGCGTACAAACCCGCAACGTCGATGCGGCGGTCGCCGCCGGTCACCGGATCGTCGGCCGCAAGATCGGCCTGACCTCACCCGCGGTGCAGGCCCAGCTCGGTGTCGATCAGCCCGACTTCGGGGTGCTGTTCGACCACATGGATGTCAGCTCCGAGCTGCAGGTCAGACGGTCGCGGTTGCTGCAACCCCGCATCGAGGCCGAGATCGCCTTCATTCTCTCGCGCGACATCACCGACCCGATCACCAGCGAGGACGCCCCCGAGTACGTCGCGCAGGTGGTGGCGTCGTTCGAGATCGTCGACTCCCGCATCGCCGGCTGGGACATCAGCCTCGCGGACACCATCGCCGACAACGCCTCCTCCGGCCTGTACGTCCTCGGTGCGTCGATCCCCCGCACGGAGGCACCGGACCTGTCCGCCATCTCGATGACGATGACCGAGAACGGCACCGAAGTCTCCAGTGGGGTGGGGGCGGACTGCCTGGGCAGCCCCTGGAACGTGCTGGTGTGGTTGGCAAACACCAGCCTGTCCTACGGCTCCCCCCTGCGTGCCGGTGAGGTCGTGCTCTCCGGGGCGCTGGGCCCGATGGTCCCCGTCGTCGCCGGCGCCACCTACGCCGCCTCCATCACCGGGATCGGCGACGTCCGGGTCTCGTTCACAGACTGAAGAAGGAAGCAGAAACCCATGAGCACCACCAAAGTAGCGGTCATCGGATCCGGAAACATCGGAACCGACCTGGTCATCAAGCTCAAGCGGATCGCGAAGAACGTCGAGATCGCCGTCCTCGTCGGCATCGACCCGGCCTCCGACGGACTCGCACGGGCCCGCCGCCTGGGCATCAGTACCGTCGACACCGGGGTGCAGGGGCTGATCGAGCACCCCGAGTTCGACGACATCGAAATCATCTTCGACTCCACCTCCGCCAAGGCGCACCTGACCAACGCAGAAGCATTGCGCCCCTACGGCAAGCACCTGATCGATCTCACCCCCGCCGCCATCGGACCCTACGTGGTGCCCGCGGTCAACCTCGACCAGCACCTGGGTGCCCCCGACGTGAACATGGTGACCTGCGGGGGACAGGCCACCATCCCGATCGTGGCCGCGATCTCCAAGGTCACCGACGTGCACTACGCGGAGATCGTCGCCTCGATCGCGTCGAAGTCCGCCGGCCCCGGTACCCGGGCGAACATCGACGAGTTCACCGAAACCACCGCGAAGGCCATCGAGGAGGTCGGCGGCGCCGCGCACGGCAAGGCGATCATCGTCCTCAACCCCGCCGACCCGCCGCTGATCATGCGCGACACCGTCCTCGCCCTGGTCAGCAACCCCGACCAGGACGCAATCCGCCAGTCGATCACCGACATGGTCGCCACGGTGGCCGCCTACGTACCCGGCTACCGGCTCAAGCAGGACGTGCAGTTCACCGAGCTCGGCGGCGCCGACACGGTCGCCACCCTCACCGGCGGCGCCGATATCGGCTCACCGGTGTGGAAGCTGTCGGTGTTCCTCGAGGTCGAAGGCGCCGCCCACTACCTGCCCGCCTACGCCGGAAACCTCGACATCATGACATCCGCAGCGCTCCAGGTCGCCGAAAAGCTGGCCGAGCGCGCAGCATTGGAGATCGTACGATGAGCACCACCACCCCGACCGCCGACGACGGCGTCACCCTCTACATTCAGGACGTCACCCTCCGCGACGGCATGCACGCCACCCGCCACCACATCACCCCCGAGAACGTCGCCGTCATCGCCGGCGCCCTCGACAGCGCTGGCGTCGACGCCATCGAGGTCTCCCACGGCGACGGCCTGGCCGGGCACTCGTTGACCTACGGGCCGGGCAGTAACACCGACTGGGAATGGATCGAGGCCGCCGCCGCGGTGGTGCACCGCGCCAAGCTCACCACCCTGCTGCTCCCCGGCATCGGGACCGTCGCCGAACTCAAACGCGCCCACGCCCTGGGCGTCCAGTCGGTGCGGGTGGCCACCCACTGCACCGAGGCCGACGTCTCCGCCCAGCACATCAGCACCGCCCGCGAACTCGGCATGGACGTCTCCGGTTTCCTGATGATGTCCCATCTCGCCGAACCGCAGCAGTTGGCGGAGCAGGCCAAACTGATGGAGTCCTACGGCGCGCACTGCGTGTACGTCACCGACTCCGGCGGCCGGCTCACGATGGACGGTGTCCGCCAACGGGTCCGCGCCTACCGCGACATCCTCGACGCCGAGACCCAGATCGGCATCCACGCCCACCAGAACCTGTCTCTGTCGGTCGCCAACTCCGTTGTGGCGGTCGAAGAGGGCGTCACCCGGGTCGACGCCTCCCTCGCCGGGCACGGCGCCGGTGCCGGCAACTGCCCGATCGAACCGTTCGTTGCCGTCTCCGACCTGCACGGCTGGAAGCACAATTGCGACCTGTTCGCCCTCCAGGACGCCGCCGACGACGTCGTCCGACCCCTGCAGGACCGTGCGGTGCAGGTCGACCGGGAAACCCTCACCCTCGGCTACGCCGGCGTGTACTCGAGCTTCCTGCGGCACGCCGAAACGGCCGCCAAACAGTACGGGCTCGACACCCGGCAGATCTTGCTCGCCGTCGGCGAACGCGGACTGGTCGGCGGCCAGGAAGACCTCATCACCGACATCGCCCTCGACCTCGCGGCTCGTCAGTAGGAATGCACATGGGCCGACGGGTCGCCCTGGTCACCGGGGGCAGCCGCGGCATCGGGGCGGCCATCGCACATGCGGTGGCCGCCTCCGGCGTCGCCGTGATCGTTCACTACGGATCCGACCACGTGGCCGCTGCTGCGGTGGTTGACAGCATTACGGCTGCCGGGCATCTCGCGGCCGCCGTTCAGGCCGACCTGTCCCGACCCGAGGGGCCCGAAGCGCTGATGCGGGAGTTCGACTCCGCGCTCGACGGTCTCGGGCTCGACCGGGGGCTCGACATCCTCGTCAACAACGCCGGGGTCAATCGACGCGGAGCGCTCGAGCGCGTCACTGTTGAGGATTTCGACCGTCTGGTCGCGCTCAACCAGCGAGCCCCGTTCTTCGTGACTCAGCATGCCCTGCCCCGCATGCGCGACGGCGGCCGCATCGTCAACATTTCCTCCGGATCCGCCCGCTACGCCAGACCCGACGTCATCAGCTACGCCATGACCAAGGGGGCGATCGAGGTGTTCACCCGCGCCCTCGCGGTAGACGTCGGCGAACGAGGCATCACCGTCAACGCCGTGGCGCCCGCCGCCCTCGACACCGACATGAACGCGCACTGGCTTCGCGGTGACGACCATGCCCGCACAACCGCCGCGTCCACCACCGCGCTGCGGAAACTCGCCACCCCGGACGACATCGCCGCGGTCGTGGCCTTTCTCGCCAGCGACGCCGCCGGTGCGATCACCGGGCAGGTCATCGACGCCACCAACGGCAACCGGCTGTAACGGCGTGACAGGCGAGGACTGCCCCAGCACCCGATCGCGACCCCACTGTCGAAAACCGATCCTTTTTCGACACCGCCTCTGACCGGCGGATTCGGCACGTCGGAGGTGTCGAAAACCTGTGTCGAGAAACTATGTCGAAAACCCTAGCCCACTGCACTTTTCGACAAGCTGATGGCTGTGACTCACGGCGATAAGTGGCATTGATTTCGAGGCTTTATATGGCGTTGCCTGCCGGACTCGCGGAGCCGCCGTTGGTCGTGTGAATTGGGATTGGGCTTGCAGGACGAACGGAGGGAATCGGGGCCACCTCCGTTCGCTGCGGCGGCGACAGAATGTGCGAGGGGCATCTTCCTGGTCGACGGCAAACTGTCGGTGAGCGCCGGCGTCGTGGAAGGAGAGATGGTTCGGGCGGTGAACCTTCTTGGTTGGCGCGCCATTGGCCGTGAAGCAGATACGCACAGCTGAGAGTTCGGCGACTTCAGTTGATGCCCTTCGCCCACCATCCGGATGGCGGGGATGCCGCAAGCTCCCAGCGTGGCGCGTAGTGCTCGAGGAATATCTGCCCCACCAGTTCCCCGCGGCTGCGCACCCCGGTCTTGTCGAAGATCGACTTCATGTGGTCTTGAATTGTGTAGACGGATAACGACATTGCGTGCGCCATCTCCCTTGTCGATCGCCCTTGGATGCACAGCGCAGTGAGATGGCATTCGCGTTGGGACAGTCCGTAGGCCATGGCAATGACGGGCGCGATCTCATGCGGCGTCGCGGGTTGGATGATGACGGCGGTGCGTCCGTCTTCGACGCCGGAAAGCCTGGTCCCGTACAGCAACAGCCAGGCGCCGGATCGCGTGCGTACTCGCGAGCGCGCGGCAAGTTCCAGCGGATCGGTGCCCGGTTCGATCGCCCGCGCCCGGGCCGCGATGGCCTGCACGACCTTCGATTCGAACGGCGTCGAAGGCGCCGGGACCTCGACAATTTCGTCGATCCAGCGTTCCGCGGCGGGTGAGACCGATTCCGGGTTGCCCGCGGCGTCGAAGACCACCACGCCGGGGCCGTAGTCCACGGTCGTCACGGCGGCCTCGACCTCGTGGAGCATCGAACGTCGCAGACCGGTCGCGAGCGCGGGCGCCAGCGCGGCGATTGCGCGGACGTGCTCGGCGGTGTACCACGGCGCGCCCGCATCGCGCAGGAATGCCGCTGCACCCCAATAGACCCCGTCCGACACCAGGGAGACCCGCAGCTCGTCGCCGATTCCGTACGCCTCGTGCGAACGGTGCCGTGCACTGCGGGACAAATCTCCGTGGGTATCCAGACTAAGTGCACCCGCCAGGCGGCCACTGTGCGCAAGAAACGCCCACTTGTCGACGTCCTCGACCTCGTATTCGTAGTGCGCCAACCAGGATCCGGAGCACCCAACGTTCCGGTTGACGCTGCCGGTGAACAGGATGGTGCCCGGGTCGACGGTGTGCCAGCAGCAGCGGTCATGTGGGATCACCGTGCGCAGGGCCTCGCTCATTCGCGCGCTGTACCCCACCCAGTCCAGCTGGTCGGCGGCGGCACGCGAGATTTGATCGCGGACGCGTGGCAGCAAGCTCTGTGCCATGTCCGAAGTGTATCGCAGCAGGTTAGGGCTGCCTACCCCAGAAATCTGGGTGAATTCCCCAGGATTCAGGGATATGACGCAGAACCGACAACGACGACGCTGGTTTCATGACGATGACAGCCCATACCTCCGCCGAAACCGACCACGACCTGCCTAACCCGGAGCCGATCATGCAGCTGGCGTCCGGGTTCATGGCCGCCAAACACCTCTTCGCCGCCAGCGAACTCGGTTTGTTCGAGGCGTTGGGCGAGGGCCCCACCGACCTGCATGGCCTGGCCGCCCGCACCGGGCTTACTGCCCGAGCCACCCGGATCAGCGCCGACGCCATGATCGCGCTGGGTATGCTCGAACGCCGCGGCGAACAGTATGTCAATACCGAGACGGCGGCCGCGTTCCTCGCCGGCGGATCGCCCGCCGACCTGCGTCCGCTGCTGCGGTTCTGGGACAAGATCAGCTTCCCGGCGTGGGAAGACCTGGCCGGCGCACTCGCCCGCGGGCCGAAACGCCAGATCTTCGACCTCGACGCCGCCCTGCAACCCATCGCCTCGATCGGTGTCGAGGCGTTTTCGGCCGGCCCCTCGCTCGCCCTGCCGGACACGGTCGATCTGTCCGGCAGTCATCGACTCCTCGACATCGGCGGCGGCACCGGCTCCTGGTCCATCGCGGTGGCGCGCCACTGCCCGCAACTGAGCGCGACCGTGTTCGAGCTGCCGGCGGTTGCCCAGACCGCGCAGGACCGCATCGCGTCGGTCGGGCTGGAGGGGCGAATCGACGTATGCGCCGGCGACGCGATGGCCGACCCGCTGCCCGCCGGATATGACGCCTTCCTGGTCGCGAACCTGGTGCATTACTGGTCGCCGGAGCAGAATCGTGCGCTGCTACAACGCATTCGCGACGTCGCCGCACCCGGCGCCACGCTGCTGATTGCCGACTTCTGGACCGACCCCACCCACACCCAGCCGGTCGCGGCCGCCCTGATGGCGGGCGAATTCGCGGTCCACCTCGAACACGGCGACGTCTACAGCGTCGGCGAAGGCATCGCCTGGCTGCAGGACACTGGCTGGCGCTACCGCGACCATCGCTCGCTCACCGGCCCGATGAGCGTCATTGTCGCCGAAACCGCATGAAACAAGACAACACCCAAGGAGCACACGATGAGCGAGCATCAAGTCGCAATCGTCGGTGCCGGCACCTCCGGGGTCGCGGCGGCGGTGGCCCTCGCCGACCGTGGCATCAACCCGTTGCTGATCGACCGAGCCGACCAAGTCGGTTCGTCGTGGCACTCTCGTTATGACCGGCTGCGACTGAACACCGGCAGGCAGTTCTCCCACCTGCCGAACCGCCCCTACCCCAAGGGCACACCGACCTTTCCCACGCGGGAACAGGTGATCGAGCATCTCGAGCGGCACGCACGTGCGGACGGGATCGAGCTGCGCCTGGGCTGCCCGGTGGAACGGCTCGACCTAACGGACGGGCACTGGCGGTTGACCACCGCTGCCGGTTCGGTCGACGCTGCCGAGGTGGTGGTCGCGACCGGCTTCGATCATGAGCCCTTCGTCCCGGACTGGCCCGGACGCGGGGACTGGCGGGGTGCACTGGTTCATTCCTCGCAGTACCGGAATCCCTCGCAGTACAACGGGAAACGGGTCCTCGTGGTGGGAGCGGGCTGCTCGGGCATGGAAATTGCCTACGACCTCGCCACCGGAGGCGCGGCAAAGGTCTGGCTTTCGGCTCGCACGTCGCCGAACATCATGCTCCGCCAGGGACCTGGTGGCATGCCGGGAGACTTCATCGCGACGCCGCTCTACCATGCCCCGGTCCCTATCGCGGACGCAATCGCTCGGTTCGGCCGGGAGAGGAGCATCGGCGACCTGCGCGAGTTCGGATTACCGATCCCCGACGAGGGGATCTTCGCCCGCAGCGCCCGCCTCGGCGTGGCACCGGCGATCGTCGACAAGGAGCTCATCGCCGCGATCCGAGACAGGTCCATCGAGGTCGTTCGCGGAGTCGAGTCACTCGACGCGGACAGCGTGTGGCTGGTGGACGGTGTGCGAATCGACCCGGAGGCGATGGTCTGCGCGACGGGGTTCCGCCAGGAACTCGAAAAGCTGGTCGGGCACCTCGGCGTACTGGACGAGCGAGGTTGGCCGCACGCCACCGGTGAAAAGCCGGCCGCCGAGAGGTTGCGTTTCATCGGGTTCGTGCCCAGGCCGTCGCAGATCGGGTTCGCGGCGAAGCAGGCTCGCCGCGCGGCCCGAGCGATCGCGCGGGAACTGCGGTGAGCGTCGGCGGTAGGATTCTCCCGCCCTGCCCCGGCGCTGGCTACGCACGGGTCTCCAGCGCAGACCAGAACCCTGACCACCGCACCGAATACCACCTGCGGCGGCAAACCTCGCCAGCCTCTCCGTGCTGTGCGACGTGCGCAGCCGTTTTTGGGCGCTGGGGGGAACCGCGCAATCCTGAACGGCACCCTGGCCGCATATGCGACATCCCCGAACCTTGGGTAAGGCTCGGGGATGTCGCCGTCGGGGCTAAAACCCGCCGCAATACACCGGGGAGGGTTTCTCGGGCGTAGAACACTCCGGGGTGTAGTTGTAGCCCGGATTCACGGGGTCCGTCGCGCCATAGGTTCCGGGATCTGTCCCGCCGTAGGTGGTGCCGGGGTCCGTCCCGCCGTAGGTGGTGCCGGGGTCCGTCCCGCCGTAGGTGGTGCCGGGATCCGTCGCACCGTGTTGGTCCGTGCCCGCCATCGGTTGCACCGGAGCCGGTGCAACGAGCGGTGGCGCTACCCCTCCTTGGACAGGGCCCTGCGTTGGGGGCTCGGGAGCGGCCTCGACCGGGGGTGCGGGAACTGGCTGGGCGAGCGGCGCGGGTGCCGTCCCGTCATGGCCCGGTTCGGTGGCCGAGGGCACTGGGACGGGTGCTATCACCGGGGCCGGTATGGGCACCGGAGGAGCCGCCGCCGCGGGATCCGCCGGAGGATCGGGGATCTCAGCAGGTAGATCACCGGGTGCAGAATTTGCGGGGCCGGGGGCAGGGGGAGCTGGCGGCGCCGGCGCAGCAGCCGGTACGGGAACCGGCGCGGGCGCGGGCGGATCGGATACGGATTCAGGAGGCACTTCCGGACCCGGTGCGGGCTCGACCGGGGCGGCCACCTCGCTCCCCGGATCGGGCGCCTCGATCTGGGCGGCCGGGCGGTTCAACATCTTCGGGCCGGGTTGGACCGGGGTGTTCCCGTAGTTCACGTAAACGGCACCGATCAGGCCGATCGCGGCGATGCCGACGACAAGGAGAACCACAGCGGGCCCGCTGAGGCCAAGGAGCAGCCGTGCCTCCCGAGCCCTCTTCACGACACCAAAGGGTCGGGCCGCCTGGGCGGCACTATTGGCGAGCCTGGCGCCCCGGCTGAGTGTCTGGACCGCCCGAGCGGCCTGGGCGGCGTTCTTAGCGTCTACGAACTTGCGCATCTCAAAGAACTTCTCGGCCATCTGCGCAGCTTCGGGGCCGTGCTTTCCGAGGAAAGCTGCTGTCTGAAGCTCCGCCTCGACTGTCGCGACGGTGGTGTTCGCCGCTGCGGCAGCTTCGGCCACGGTCATCTGCCCGTACCGCAGTTTCTCGATGATTGTTGCCCAGGGTATTCCTGGCTCGGTCATTGGGATTCTTCTTCTATCGTCTGGAGCATCCCTTCGGTTGGGAACACCCTCGTGGTTGCGGACAACCCTCGTCCTCACGCACCGGAAGGTGCACCAGCCCTAGGGTGAACAAACGGACACCTCAGGTGCGACTTCTAACACCCCGCGGTTGGTCACAATCGAACCGCCCGGGTCGATGGTGGCGACAACGTCACTGCCGTCAGGCCGGTCATGGTTAACACCGGCGACGGCCTGGCCGCCGCCCGTGCCCGCGGCCGGAAGGGTGGCCGGCCCTCGAAGCTCAGCTCGGACCAGATCGAACTCGCTCAACGCCTGTACGACGCGGGGGAACACACCGTCGCGCAGATGGCGGGCATGCTGAAAGTGCCGCGCACCACGGTGTATGGGCATTTGAACAAGCGCGTGGACATCGCGCCGATTACGCAGGAGATCACCGTAGTCGCCGATCCACCTGCACCGCTGCCGACGTCTCGGACGTGCCCGACCTGTGGACATGAACCCACCACTCGCGCCGAGGTAGCGCACCAAACTGCGGACCTCGCGGTGGCCTGGCTCCACGCCGATCCCGACCACCGAGGGACAGTCGCCAGCCGTCACCACTGTCGGCATTGCGAACCCGGGCAACCTTCATTCGATGTCGCCTGCAGCATTTGCGGCGACGGGCCCATCCTCGCCGGCACACTCGCCGAGCAAGCGAAGAACGGCAACCTGACTGAGCCGGTTCAACGATGGCTCTCGGCCGCAGGGTAGACGGTCACACCGGATCGCTTATGCCAGGGCCACGCATGAGATGCGCCGGGCTGACCCACGTGCCACGGTGGAGGAATACCGCACCTTTCGAATACCGCACACCACCAGTCTTACGCGACGTCCGGGTGGTAGCCGGCTGCGAGGACGGCGACGGTGGGCGGCGGTGTCAGGACGGTGGCGGTGCCGGTCGGCCGGTTCGCCGGAGTCCCGTATCCCTCGGCCGACCACGAAACGACGGTCTCACCCAGCACGAGGGCGGGGCCGCCGTCGAACAGCGCGAAGGCGCCGTCGGGCAACGACGACCACGGGGCCTCGTGCGTGCGCTGGTGGGAACCGACCAGCCGTTCCGCGTGCAACCGGGCGTCCATCTCGTCCGCGCCGGGCTGCCCGCCCCCGTGTGCCGACTGCCAGGCGGCGCGAAAGTCGTTGTACCGCTCGCGTCGGCACAGGGCGCACGGCCGGTGCCCGGCCGCGAGGGCCACCGCCTCGTCGTGGAAGAACAGAACCGTGTAATGGCCCTCGCTCCACTGGGCGACGGTGCGGGCCGGGTAGTCGGTGACGCAGATGATCCACCGCTTGCCGGAATGGTTGCGCACGACGGTGTGCCCGCGGTGCAGGCAGCCCCGGTTCCCCATGAACCGGCCACGGAGTGGAATGGCGACGACCTCGGATCGGGGTGACACGCGATTCCGTTCGGCCATGTGCCGATGGTAGCCAGCCGACCCGCGCGTCAAAACCGGATGAGTACCCCCATCCGGCGCTAACCTGGGCTCAAGGGTTCCGCTCGGACGGGTGTCCCCGTCCGCCCGCGGTCCCGGTCACAGTTCCTCACGATCTGAGGGCAGGAGGCAGGCAGCATGGACGCCATCACCCAGGTTCCGGTGCCCACCAACGAGCCGGTCCACACGTACGCGCCGGGCAGTCCCGAACGTTCCCGAGTGCAATCGGCACTCACCGACATCGCCACCAATCCCGTCGACATCCCGCACGTGATCGGCGGGAAACACCGGCACGGCAACGGCGAGCGCGTCGACGTCGTGCAACCCCACCGGCACGCCGCCGTGCTCGGCACACTGCGCAGCGCCACCCACGACGACGCGTCGGCGGCGGTCGAGGCGGCCACGGCCGCGGCACCGCACTGGCGGGCCCTCTCGTTCGACGACCGGGCCGCGGTCATCCTGCGCGCCGCCGACCTGCTGTCCGGGCCGTGGCGCGAGACGCTCGCCGCGGCGACGATGCTCGGCCAGTCGAAGTCGGTTCAGCAGGCGGAGATCGACGCGCCGTGCGAGCTGATCGACTTCTGGCGCTTCAACGTTCACTTCGCCCGCCAGATCCTCGCCGATCAGCCGATCTCCTCACCGGGTGTGTGGAACCGGCTCGAATACCGTCCGCTCGAGGGCTTCGTCTACGCCATCACGCCGTTCAACTTCAGCGCGATCGCGGGCAACCTGCCGACCGCGCCCGCGTTGATGGGCAACACGGTGATCTGGAAGCCGTCGTCGACGCAGACCGTCGCCGCGTACTGGACCATCAAGCTGCTCGAGGCTGCGGGAATGCCTCCGGGTGTGATCAATCTGCTCACCGGCAGCGGGCAGGCGGTCTCGGAGGTGCTGCTGAGCGATCCTCGCCTCGCGGGTATCCACTTCACCGGGTCGACCCGGACGTTCCAGCATCTGTGGAGCGAGGTGGGCGCGAACATCGGGAAGTACGCCGGCTACCCCCGGCTGGTGGGGGAGACCGGCGGGAAGGACTTCGTGGTCGCGCATGCGTCGGCCGACGAGGACGTGTTGCGAACGGCGCTGATCCGCGGCGCGTTCGAATACCAAGGCCAGAAGTGTTCGGCCGCTTCCCGTGCGTACGTCCCGAAGTCGCTGTGGCGGCGGATGCGGGACACGTTCACCGCGGAAGTCGACGCCCTCACCTACGGTGACGTGACGGATCTGGAGAATTTCGGCGGTGCCCTCATCGACCGGCGTGCGTACGACAAGAACGTCGCGGCCATCGAACGCGCCCGCAGCGCTACTGGCCTCGAGATCGCCGTCGGCGGCAAGTACGACGACAGCGTCGGCTACTTCGTCCGCCCCACCGTGCTCCTCGCCGACGACCCGGCCGACGAGGCGATGACCACCGAGTACTTCGGTCCGATCCTGACGGTGCACGTGTACGACGACTCGGCGCCGAACGCGTTCGCCGACGTGCTCGCCACGGTCGACTCGGCGGCCCCGTACGCGCTGACCGGTGCGGTGATCGCCGACGACCGCCAGGCCGTCGAGCAGGCAACGTCTGCTCTCCGGTTCACCGCCGGAAACTTCTACGTCAACGACAAGCCGACCGGTGCCGTCGTCGGGCAACAGCCGTTCGGTGGGGCCCGCGCCTCGGGCACGAACGACAAGGCCGGGTCCAAGCTCAACCTGCTGCGGTGGGTGTCGGCCCGCACCATCAAGGAGACGTTCGTCCCCGCCACCGATTACCGATATCCGCACATGGGGTCGGAATGAAAGCGCCCACGGTTCTGGCGAATCCGTTGCGCCCGGCGATCCTCGCGGCGGCCCGGTCGTCCCGCGTCAAACGGGCGGTCACCGGCGCCCCCGTCACACGGAAACTCGTCGACCGCTTCGTCGCCGGGGAGAACCGGGAGTCGGCGCTCGCGACCGTCCGGGAGATCCTCGATTCGGGCCGGTCGGTGTCGATCGACTTCCTCGGTGAGGACACGCGTGACGCGGCCGGAGCCCAGGCGACGGTCGACGAATATCTGGCGCTCGTAGCCGATCTCGGAGCGCTACCGGAAGCCGCGGAAGGGACTTCGGGTGTTCGCCGCCTCGAGGTGTCGATGAAACTGTCGGCGCTCGGGCTGGCACTCGCCGGCGACGGTCGCAGGATCGCCACCGACAACGCCCGCACGATCTGCGCCGCCGCGGAGGCGGCCGGGGTGTGGGTGACCGTGGACGCCGAAGACCACACGACCACCGATTCGACGCTGGCGATCGTGCGTGAACTCCGCAGCGACTACCCCTGGCTCGGTGCGGTGGTGCAGTCGTACCTGCGACGCACCGAGGACGACTGCCGTGCCCTCGCCGGCCCCGGTTCGAGAGTCCGGCTCTGCAAGGGGGCGTACCGGGAACCCGAGTCCGTGGCTTTCCAGGACCGCGCCGCCGTGGACGCGTCGTATCTGCGCTGCCTCGGGATCCTGATGGACGGATCCGGGTACCCGATGGTGGCCTCGCACGATCCGGCCGTCATCGACGCGGTCGCCCCGCTGGTCGGGCGCACCGGCCGCGCCGCGGACGCCTACGAGCACCAGATGCTGTTCGGGATCCGGGACGTCGAGCAGCGTCGGCTCGCGAACGAGGACAAGCAGGTTCGGGTGTACGTGCCTTACGGAAGTCAGTGGTACGCGTACTTCATGCGGCGGCTGGCCGAGCGTCCCTCGAACCTGCGGTTCTTCCTGCGCTCGGTGGTCACCCGGGACTGACCGGTGCAGTCGCGGTTCGGTTCCCGCGAGGGCGCGCCGTTGTAGAGTTTCGCGGTGACGACTTCTGGCGCGGGATGGACCAGCGCGGTCCTCTTAGCGGTCGTTCTCGTACTCGCGACGCTGCTCGGTTCGACGCGCATCGGCGAGGTCCGGCTCACCCGTCCGCCGCGCACCGCGGTGGTGTTGTGGTTGCTGATCGCGGTGCCGTCGCTGCTGCAGTTCGTCGTCCCCGCAGTCCTCGACGCCCTCGAGCGTGACCCCACCCAGATCCGGGACCACCAGTGGTGGCGGATCGTCACCTCGGTTGCGGTGCAGGACGGGGGACTGGCCGGAACCGTGGTGAATCTGCTCGTTCTCGCCTGGGTGGCCCCGCTCGCGGTCCGGGTCTGGGGTGGAGCGCGGGCCGTACTGCTGTTCGTGGCGAGCCAGATCATCTTCGGCCTGTTCACCGCGTTCCTGTTCCCGTCGCCCGGCGCGGGCAACTCGGGTGCCACGCTCGCGCTGGCCGCGTCCCTCGCCGGTCTGGTGGTGATGCAGTCCAAGGAGCGGCGAGCACTCGCCGCGAGCGGCGGCATCGTCGTCGCCGGTGTCCTGCTGGTGGTCGTCGACGACGCCCACGGACTGGCTGTTCTGACCGGGGCGCTGCTGGGCGCGGCGCTGGCCACCGTCAGTCCGCCACCGGGAGACCCACCGGACCGCGTCCGGGCCCTGTGAGAAGCTGACCGTGTGCTGCTGCGATCTCTGAACCCTCTGGCCGTCGCCCAGGGCGACGACATTCCCGACGCCATCCGGATCGGCGACACCACCCTGTCGCGCGGCGACGTGCTCGGTGCGGCGACGTCCGTGGCCGAACGTGTGGCACGCGCGGATCGGGTCGCGATCCTCGCCACCCCCACCGTCACCACCGTCCTCGCCGTCGTGGGCTGCCTCATCGCCGGGGTGACCGCGGTGCCGGTGCCGCCCGATTCCGGCCCCGCCGAACTCGAGCACATCCTGCGCGATTCCGGCGCGCAGGCGTGGCTGGGCGAGGCGCCCGCGGACGCGGCGGGCCTGCCCGTCGTTCCGGTCCGCGTCCACGCCCGGTCGTGGCACAGCTACCCGGAGCCGCCCGAGTCGGACATCGCGTTCGTGCTCTACACCTCCGGCACCACGGGGCCGCCCAAGGGGGTCCTGATCAGCAGGAAGGCCATCGCCGCCGGCCTCGATGCCCTCGCGGACGCCTGGCAGTGGACCGGCAACGACACACTGGTGCAGGGACTTCCGCTGTTCCACGTCCACGGTCTCATCCTCGGTGTGCTGGGACCGTTGCGTATCGGCAGCCGTCTCGTCCACACGGTCAAGCCCACCCCGGCGGCCTACGCCGCGGCACGGGGAACGATGTACTTCGGTGTTCCCACGGTGTGGAGTCGCATCGCCGACGACCCCGAGTCGGCGCGCGCGCTGTCGGGTGCGCGACTGCTGGTGTCGGGCAGCGCCCCGTTGCCCGTGCCGGTGTTCGAGAAGCTGCACGAGCTGACCGGGCTCGCACCGATCGAGCGGTACGGCATGAGCGAGACGATGCTCACGCTCAGCACCCGGGCCGACGGCGAGCGTCGCCCGGGGTGGGTCGGTGTGCCGGTCCGCGGCGTCGAGACCCGGCTGCGCGACGAGCGCGGCGGCGACGTCCCCCACGACGGCGAATCCATCGGCGGTCTGCAGGTGCGGGGCCCGATGCTCTTCGACGGCTATCTGGGCCGGCCCGACGCGACGGCCGAATCCTTCACGGACGACGGCTTCTTCAAGACCGGCGACGTCGCCGTCATCGACCCGGACGGGTTCCACCGCATCGTCGGCCGCGAATCCACGGACCTCATCAAGTCGGGCGGATTCCGGGTCGGGGCGGGGGAGGTGGAGACCTCTCTCCTCGGCCACCCGAGTGTGCGGGAAGCCGCGGTGGTCGGCGTTCCCGACCCGGACCTCGGGCAGCGGCTCGTGGCGTTCGTGGTGGGGGACGATGTGTCGGAATCCGAGCTGATCGAGCATGTGGCCACCGAACTGTCGGTGCACAAGCGGCCCCGCGAGATCCGGGTGGTCGAGTCGCTTCCGCGCAATGCGATGGGCAAGGTGCAGAAGAAGCAACTGTTCTGAAATCGGTAGGCTGGCGAACGATACCGGCCCGACACGGATTGGCAGGCGCACAGTGAGTGTGGAGAGCATCGTTCAGAGCACCCGAATCGTCCTCGCGTCACGGCCGGACGGTGCGCCGACCGCCGACAACTTCCGGCTCGAGGCGGTGAACCTGCCCGAACCCGCCGACGGTCAGGTGCTGGTCCGCGTCATCTACCTGTCCCTCGACCCGTACATGCGCGGCCGGATGAGTGCGGCGGAGTCCTACGCCGACCCGGTCGAGATCGACGAGGTCATGGTCGGTGGCACCGTCGGGCAGGTGGTCGATTCCCGGCACCCGGATTTCGCAACTGGTGACTACGTTCTCGGGTATGCGGGCTGGCAGTCGCACGCCGTGGTCGACGGCAACCAACTCCGCACACTCGACCGCGACGCCGCGCCGCTGTCGACCGCCGTCGGAGTTCTCGGCATGCCGGGCTTCACCGCGTACTCCGGCCTGTTGAAGATCGGGCAACCGAAGGCGGGTGAGACGGTGGTCGTCGCGGCGGCCAGTGGTCCGGTCGGCTCGGCGGTGGGGCAGATCGCGAAACTGAAGGGCGCCCGTGCCGTCGGGATCGCAGGCGGACCGGAGAAGTGTGCCTACCTGCTGGACGAACTCGGATTCGACGCCGCCGTCGACCACCGGTCCCCGAACTTCGCCGAGGAACTGCGCGCCGCGTGTCCCGACGGCATCGACGTGTACTTCGAGAACGTCGGCGGTGCGGTGGCCGCGGCAGTGCTGCCGCTGCTCAACCTGTATGCGCGAGTTCCCGTGTGCGGCTTGATCGCGCAGTACAACGACACGGAGGCCCCCGAGGGGCCGGATCGGCTGCCGGGATTCTTCACCCGGGTGCTGGTCAAGAGCCTCACGATCCGCGGATTCATCCAGCGCGAGTTCGTCTCCGAGATGTACGCGGACTTCCAGCGTGATGTGTCCGGGTGGATCCGAGAGGGCCGATTCGCCTACCGCGAGGACATCGTCGACGGGCTCGAGAATGCGCCTGCGGCGTTCATCGGCCTCCTCCGGGGCAGCAACTTCGGCAAGCTGGTGGTCCGGGTCGCCGAGGAGAACTGACACACCCCGGTCTGTGGCACCTCACACCCGCGGGGATGCCGGGAGGGCCCCGCTCGGCCCGGAGCCGAGACTCGACCGGCGGTCGATTCGCCGCCGGACACGGGACCGGACGACGGCCGTCCACGTCGGATCACCCGTATTCGCCCTGGACAGGGCTCTGTCGTGATACAACGGTGACAGAAGCGAACCCTCGTTATGTTTTCGTGATGTCGATGGTGCGGGAGTTCGGTGTCATCCACATATTGGAGTGATCAGATCTATGACGAATCATAGTTCGGGGCCGGGTTCGCAGATCCTCGTCGACGGCAGGCCCGCCTCCGCCCCGCTGCGCGACACACTGACGGTCGCGCAGAAACTGGTCCGGCATTTCGCCGACAACGTGACCCCGTGCGGTTCGCTTCCCGGCGAACAGCTGCAGAGCGACGTCATGGATTTCACGATCGTCTGCCTCGGCCTCGGTATCCAGATGCTCGACGAGGGCATCAGCCCGACGGACGAGGACCTCGCAGAGGTGCGCAACAGTTCCGCGCGCTGGGCCCGCGAGGGATTCCCGTTGAAGCTCGTACTCCGCATCCTGCACGAAGGTATCCAGGAGGCCGGCGACCTCGTCGCCTCGAACGCCCGCGAGGAAGACCTGCCCGAACTCCTGGTCATCCAGAAGGTGATGTTCAGCCTCCTCGAATGCGTGACCGTCGCCGCCACGACCAGCTACGTGGAGGAACTCGAAGCCGTCAACAGCGAACGTGACGGTGCCGCGGTCAATCTCGTCACGGCGCTGCTCAGCGGCAGAAAGGCGGCGACCGCCGCGCGGCACGCGGGCGTGGAGCTGGCCGACGAGTACGTGGTGCTGGGACTGTCGATTCCGTCGCATCCCACCGAGGCCGTGACACACCGGCGCAAAACCGTCGTCGCCCGGCAGAAGCTCCGCCGGTTGCAGATCGAGCTCGCGGACGCCGCGGGTGGTGCCGCCCTCTGTTCGCTGAGCCCGGACGGTGGAACGCTGTTGCTGCCCGGCTCACCCGAGCGGGCCTGGATGGTGTCCCTGCTCGACCGCATCGGAGCGGCCGCCGGAGTTCCGCTCACCGCCACGGCAACCCGGGTTCGCACCGCCGGTATCCCCGCGGCTGCCGACCAGGTCCACGAACTCCTCGACCTCGCCCATCAGCTGGCGCTGGAACCGGGTCTCTACGAGATGGACGATCTGGCGCTCGAATACCAGCTCACCCGGCCCGGACCGGGCAGAAGCCACCTGGCGCGGCTCCTCGAGCCGTTGCAGGGCTCACCCGAACTGATCGAAACGCTCGAGGTGCACATCGGCCACGATCTCAATCGGCAGCGCACCGCGAAGCAGATGCACCTTCACACCAATACGGTGGACTACCGGCTCAAGCGGGTGGCGCAGCTGACGGGCTGCGATCCGACCCGCCCGTCCGGGCTGCGGCAGATCCAGGCCGCGCTCGTCGCCCGCCGGCTCGAGGTCGCACAACCCGAGCGCTGACTCGCTGGTCGCCCCCGAGGCGGAAGAGGGCACCGCCCCGTCACTAGCGCAGCATCGTACGCTGCACCGTTCGCTACGATGTGGGGCGGATCATATTCGGTCCGGGTGTGTCGGTGGTCGTCTCGTGACCGAAATGTTAGGGAGGCAGACGATGGCCGGAGGGCGTCATTCGAGCGCGGGGCAGGAGCGCGGTGGTCGCTCGCCCGGGTTCTACGCGGTGTGCGCCGCTGTCGTGATCGGGCTCGTGGCCTCCGTGGTCGTCGTCGTTCAGGCGGTGCGCTCCTGGGCCGACGACTGCGATCAGGTCACCGACTACACGCTCGCCGCCGACCCGAGCATCGTGCCCGCTCTGAACCGCATTCTCGGCGAGGCGAAGGACACCGACCTGGGCTGCGCGAACGTCGCTGTCAGCGGCGCGACGTCCGGCGACATCGCGGGACGGCTCGGCAAGGGGACCGACGCCCCGGATCTCTGGATCCCCGACACCGGCGCCTGGGTGGGCAAGGCGGCACTCACCGCAGCCGGTCCGGTCGAGGTGATGTCGGGTTCGATCGCATCGTCGCCCGTTGTCCTGGCGTCCCGCGAGGCGGACGCCCCCACGGCGCCGACGTGGCTCGCGGCCCTCCAGATCAAGGACATCCAGCTGGGCAACCCCCTCGTGACCGGGGTGGCGCAGGCTCCGATAAACGCGGCACTCGCCGAGGGCCAGGCCGATCCCGTGTCCGCGGGGACGGTGCGGGCGGCGCTGGTCCCGCTCGCGCAGGAGGAGAGTGCACGCACCGCGGACGAGCCCGTCGGCGAGGAGATGCTGCAGGGCGTCGTCGACAACGGCGGAGTTGCCGTGGCCACCGAACAGTCCGTGCTCGACTTTTCCGACGGTGACGGCGCGCGCACGCTCACCGCGACGGTGCCCCCGACGGGCAGCAACTTCATGAACTTCCCGCTCGTCGTCACGTCGCCGGCCCCCGACCGGCACTACAAGGCCACCCAGGTGGCACGTGCCGTCGCCGCGGTTCTCGGTGGCGAGGAGGCCCGCGCGGTCCTCGCGGAGCACGGATTCCGCGGACCCGACGGGAGTCCACTGGCCGACGGCCGCGGTGTCGGCAGGGTCACCAAGCTCGCGCTCGAGGACGAGTCGGCACTACAGGACGCCCTCGGCGGGTGGGCGTTGATGGCACTACCCATTCGCACGCTCGTCGCGATCGACGTGTCGGGGTCGATGGAGACCCCCGCAGGCAGCCGGTCGCGCATGGATCTCACGGTCGATGCCGCACTCGCCGGCAATGCGATGTTCCCGGACAGCGTGTCGGCGGGGTTGTGGGCGTTCTCGCAGGGCCTCGGTGGGGGACCGCAGGACTACAAGGAGATGGTCCCGATCCGCCGCTACGACACGGTGGTCGACGGTCTCACGCAGCGCCAGCTGATGGCGCAGCAGGCGGGGAAGGTCGACGCGCTGATCGGCGGCGGCACCGGTCTGTACGACACGACGCTCGCCGCGTTCCGGACGGTGCAGGAGACGTACGACCCGCGCGCTGTGAACAGTGTGATCATCCTGACCGACGGCGCCAACGAGGATCCGGACTCCATCACGAAGGAACAGCTCCTGAGCATCCTGCAGCGTGAGACGGATCCGGCCCGGCCCGTCATCATCGTGACGATCGGCATCACCGACGACGCGGACGCGGCCACGCTCGCCGAGATCTCGCGGGTGACCGGAGGATCGAGCTACGTCGCGAAGGATCCCGCCGACATCGCCAACGTGTTCGTCAACGCGTTGGCCGCCCGCGGTCGGAGCTAGACGCCTGGCGTGATGCTTGGAACGACCGGGCTCGACTGCGAACACCGTCCCGAACAGGAACACTCACACCATGGACACTGTCAGGTTCTTCGAACTCGCAACCGAAGTGTTCGAAGTGCTCGGTGTCCTCGCGATGATTGTCGGGTTCCTCTTCGCCTTCTTCCTCGCGGTGCGCGCGTGGAAGCGGACCGGAGACGGCACTCAGGCGTTCAAGACCCTGAGGGAGTCGCTCGGGGGCGCGATCCTGCTCGGCCTGGAATTGCTCGTCGCGGCAGACATCGTCAAGACGGTCACGTCGACACCGTCACTGACCGATGCCGCCGTCCTGGGAGTGATCGTGCTGATCCGCACCGTGCTGAGCCTGTCCATCGAGATCGAAATCGACGGTGTCGCACCGTGGCGGAAGGCGTTCGTGACCGGACCGCAGGTGCTCGCCCATGCGGCGCGCTCGTCCGCGGGGCAGGAGTCGAGTTCGGGCCGGTGAGTCGCCGGCCCGAACCGGTCACACCGTCTGCGACCGCTTGCGCAGCCGGGTGTTGAGCACACCGAGCGCCGCGATCGCGAGGAACAGGACGCACGTCGAGATCAGCTGGGTGCGGGCGTCGGTGTCGAAGAGCATGAGCACGACGAAACCGGCGAGCATTGCGAGCGTGACGTAGCTGAGCCACGGGAACAGCCACATCCGCACGGTCAGCTTGCCCTCGCGTTCGAGCCGCGGGCGCAGTCTCAGATGCGAGACGACGATGAAAATCCAGATGACCAGGAGCGCCGAACCGACGGCGTTCAGGAGAAGTCCCAGGAGGTCGTCCGGCAGCCACCAGTTGAGCAGGACGCTGACGAAACCGAAGAACACCGACAGCAACACCGCATTGAGGGGTACCCCGGAATTCGAGATCCGGGCCATGAACGCGGGACCGTCGCCGCGCCGGGACAGCGAGTACGCCATCCGCGACGTGCCGTAGATGTTGGCGTTGAACGCCGACAACAACGCGACCACGACCACCAGTTCCATGAACCCGGCCACGTACGGGATGTGCGCCTGGTTGAGGACGGCCACGAACGGTCCGCTCTTGAGGTCCGAGGAATCCCAGGGAAGGACGAGGACCATGATCGAGATCGAACCGAGGTAGAAGACGCTGATACGCCAGACGACGCTGCGCACCGCCACGGCGATCGACCGCTCGGGATCCTCGGATTCGGCGGCGGCGATGGTCACGATCTCGATGCCGCCGAAGGCGAACGCCACCACCAGCAGTCCCGCGGCGACACCGGCGAAGCCTTCCGGCATGAAGCCGCCGTGGCCGAAGAGGTTGGTGGTGCCCACCGGTTCGGTGTCCGGCAGCAGGCCGAACACCAGCAGCACGCCGATCACCAGGAACGCGATGATGACGGTGACCTTGATGGCGGCGAACCAGAACTCGAACTCGCCGAAGTTGCTGACCTTCGCGAGGTTGACGGCCGCGAAGAAGATCACGAACACGAGGGCGACGACCCACTGCGGCACGCCGGGCAGCCAGCCGCTCACGATGCCGGAGGCGCCGGTGATCTCGGCGCCGAGCACCATGATCAGCATGAACCAGTAGAGCCAGCCCATCACGAATCCGGCCCACTCGCCGATGCCGATCCGCGCGTAGTGCGAGAAGGATCCGCTGGCGGGGATCGCCGCTCCCATCTCGCCGAGCATCCGCATCACGAAGACGACGATGATGCCGGCGAGAAGGTAGGAGACGAGGACGGCGGGACCGGCGGTCGCGATGCCGACACCGGTGCCGAGGAACAGTCCGGCACCGATCGCGGAACCGAGGCCCATCATCGTGAGGTGACGGACCTTCAGGCCCCGGCCCAGGGTGCTGGTCGAATCGCTCACGGTGCCGGGTGTTCGCGTACCGCTCACCGGGTCAGTCGTTTGCGTGCAGAGCGGCGTTCAGTTCCACGCCGGTGCCCTTCCACGGCACGACCTCGACGGCTCCCGACACGGAGTTGCGACGGAACAGCAGGTTGGACTGGCCGTTGAGTTCCTTGGCCTTCACGACGGTGCCGTCCGGCCCGGTGACCTTGGTGCCGGCGGTCACGTACAGGCCGGCCTCGAGGACGCAGTCGTCGCCGAGCGAGATGCCGAGACCGGCGTTGGCGCCGAGCAGGCAGCGCTTGCCGACGGAGATGGTCTCCTTGCCGCCACCGGACAGGGTGCCCATGATCGACGCACCGCCGCCCACGTCGGATCCGTCGTCGACGACGACGCCCGCGGAGATACGGCCTTCGACCATGGAGTTGCCGAGCGTGCCGGCGTTGAAGTTGACGAAGCCCTCGTGCATCACGGTGGTGCCGCTTGCCAGGTGGGCGCCGAGGCGGACGCGGTCGGCGTCGGCGATGCGGACGCCGGACGGCACGACGTAGTCGACCATGCGCGGGAACTTGTCGACACCGAACACGGTGACCACGCCGCGGATGCGCAGACGCGACCGCACCTTCTCGAAGCCCTCGACCGCACAGGGACCGAAGTTGGTCCACACCACGTTGGACAGCAATCCGAACAGACCGTCGAGGTTGACGCCGTGCGGGGTCACGAGGCGATGCGAGAGGAGGTGAAGGCGCAGGTAGGCGTCGTGGGCGTCGACCGGCGGCGCCGACAGGTCGGCGATGGTGGTGCGCACCACGACCTGGTCGACCTCACGCGCCTCGTCGGGTCCGGCGAGAAGTGCCAGATCGGAGGGGATGTCGCCACCCTCGATCCGCACGGTGCCCGCGTCGTCGAAGTTTCCCAGCTCGGGCGCCGGGAACCAGGTGTCGAGGACCGTGCCGCCGACGGTCACGTTGGCGATGCCTACTGCTGATGCTCCCTGTGTGCTCACGGCAGTAAAGGTTACTGCCTCATTACTCGGGCATTCCCAGCGGTCGTTATCGGGCGTGATCGAATCGAAACCGAGCGGGTTCCGGCGATGTGGGGGACCATGCACGGGGCACGTGGGACACACCGGGAAAGGTCGTGGGAATGCGCATGTCGCACTGGGGTCGATTCATCGGAGGAGGCGTCCGGGCCGTGGCCGCGGGTGCGCTGCTCGCCGGGGCCGTGTCGGTGGTGGCGCCGCAGACCGCGTCCGCCGCTCCGGTGTGCCCGGGCGCCGGCCAGGCACCGGTCCTCGTCGGGCGGGTGCCGGGAGCGGCGCTCGAGGGAGTCGCCGTGGACGGCGGCGGCCGCCTTTACACGACGGACCTTCTGAGCGGGCGGGTGTTCCGCCTCGACGCCCCGGGAGCCCCCGCGGTCCCGGTCGCGACGGTGCCGGACGGCGGGGCCGGGGCGCTGGCCTGGGCGTCGGACGGTTCACTGCTGGTGGGGTACGGCGCGGACGCCCGCGTGTTCCTCGGCGACATCCTGCGTCCGGGTGCGATCGCGAAGCTGAACACCGCGACCAACGTGCTCACCCCGTTCGTTTCGGGCCTGAGCGCGGCGAACGGACTCGATGTCGCCGCCGACGGAACGGCATACGCCACCAACGACTTCGGAACCCAGATCGGGCGGGTGTTCCCCGACGGGCGGGTGGAACCCAACTGGGCGACGCTGCCCAGCGCCAACGGGGCGGTGCTCGGCGCGGACGATCGGTACCTCTACGTGTCGCGGACGTTCGTGAATCCGGGCGTGAGCCGGATCCCGCTCTCGAACCCCGGAGCGCCCGAGAGCATCCTCGACCTGTCCGGTCTCGACACCTTCGCCGCACCCGACGGTCTGGCCCTGGACTCGAGAGGCCGTCCGGTGGTCCCGGCCAATGTGCGCGGCGAGATCTGGCGCCTCGACTCGCCGGGGCGGTACTGCATGCTGGCGTCCGGTCTGCCGACGTCGAGCATGGTCGTCTACGGGCAGGGGTCCGGCGGCTTCTCGGCGGGACGGCTGTTCCGCATCGGTTTCGACGGTGCGATCTACGAGATCCCGGGCGGCTTCGACGGGTAGCAACGCCCGAGCGGGCGGACGGGTCGGCTTAGGGTGGACGGGTGAGCCCACTCGACCTCCACGCCGATCCCATCGACCTCACCGCCGCCCTGGTGGACATCCCGAGCGTCTCGCACGACGAGTCGGCGATCGCCGCCGCCGTCGAGTCGGCGCTGCGGGAGCAGACCACCGGTTTCGAGATCATCCGAAACGGCAACGCCGTGCTCGCCCGGACCGATCGGGGACTGCCGAGCCGGGTGATGCTCGCCGGTCACCTCGACACGGTGCCGATCGCGGACAACGTGCCCTCGCGGCGTGAGGGCGATCTGCTGCACGGATGCGGAACGGTCGACATGAAGTCGGGCGACGCGGTGTTCCTGCACCTCGCCGCCACCACCCGGAACCTCGCGCACGATCTGACCCTGGTGTTCTACGACTGCGAGGAGATCGCAGCCGTGCACAACGGGCTCGGACGGATCGAACGCGAGAACCCCGACTGGCTGCGCGCGGACGTCGCGATCCTCGGCGAGCCGACCGGAGGCCTCATCGAGGCGGGGTGCCAGGGCACGTTGCGGGTGACGCTGACCACCCGCGGCACCCGTGCGCACTCCGCGAGATCGTGGCTGGGCGACAACGCGATCCACCGCTTCGCCCCGGTTCTGCAGCGGCTGTCGGACTACACCGCGCGGTCGGTGGACATCGACGGCTGCGTGTACCGGGAGGGGTTGTCCGCCGTGCGGATCGCCGGTGGGGTCGCGGGAAACGTGGTTCCCGACGCGGCGGAGATGGACGTGAACTTCCGCTTCGCCCCCGACCGCAGCGCCGAGCAGGCCATCGACCACGTGCGGGAGGTCTTCGACGGCCTCGAGCTGGGTTTCGAGGTCACCGACCTGTCGCCGGGAGCCCTGCCCGGGCTGAGCGATCCCGCGGCCGCGGCCCTGATCGAGGCGGCGGGCGGCGAGTTCCGCGCCAAGTACGGGTGGACCGACGTGTCACGGTTCTCCGCCCTCGGCATCCCGGCCGTCAACTACGGTCCCGGCGATCCGAACCTCGCACACAAGCGGGACGAGCACGTGCCCGTCCAGCAGATCACCGACGTGACGACCGTGCTGCGCGCCTACCTGAGCGCCCCGTGACTGCCCGGTGCCCCGAACGGGCCACCCGCTAGCCTGGGGCGCATGGCACCCGAGAAGAACACTCACGGCCGGAAGTCCTCGTCCGTGAAGCACCGGGGTCCGGTGCAGTTGAGGCGCGCCCGCAAGGACGACACCACCACCGACGAGCGGTTGCTCGACGAGCGGGGCTCGACCGACTGGGTGCACACCGACCCCTGGCGCGTACTGCGGATCCAGAGCGAGTTCGTCGAGGGGTTCGGTGCCCTGGCCGAGGCGCCGCGCGCGGTCACCGTCTTCGGTTCCGCTCGCACACCGGACGGCCACCCGGAGTACGAGGCGGGACGGGCGCTGGGTGCCCGCCTGGCCGAGGCCGGCTACGCCGTCATGACCGGCGGCGGCCCCGGCGTCATGGAGGCGGCCAACCGCGGCGCCAGCGAATCGGGTGGTTACTCCATCGGCCTCGGCATCGAGCTGCCGTTCGAGGAGGGCCTCAACGAGTGGGTCGACCTCGGCATCAACTTCCGCTACTTCTTCGCGCGCAAGACGATGTTCGTGAAGTACTCGCAGGCGTTCATCTGCCTGCCCGGCGGGTTCGGGACGCTCGACGAACTGTTCGAGGCGCTGACTCTGGTGCAGACGCGCAAGGTCACGAGATTCCCGATCGTCCTGTTCGGCACCGAGTACTGGTCCGGGCTGGTGGACTGGTTGCGGGGAACTCTCCAACGCAGCGGCAAGATCTCGGAAGGTGACGTCAATCTCTTGCACGTCACGGACGACGTGGAGGAAGCAGTGCAGATCGTCATACGGTCGCAGCAGGGTGTCGACGAAGCTGCCCTGCTCGGGACGGAGGACCAGTGGTGATGCCGGAAACTGTTCCACCGCAGCCGTTCTCGGTGTGCGTCTACTGTGCGTCCGGCCCCGTGGACGACCACTTCCTGGAGCTCGCGTCCCGGGTGGGTGCCGAAATCGGAAAGCGCGGTTGGCAACTCGTGTCCGGCGGTGGCAACGTCTCGATGATGGGCGCGGTGGCCGAGGCCGCCCGCGCGGCAGGGGCGACAACCGTCGGTGTCATCCCGAAAGCTCTGGTGCACAGGGAAGTCGCCGACGTCGACGCCGACGAGCTGGTGGTCACCGACACCATGCGTCAGCGCAAGCAGATCATGGAGGACCGGGCCGACGCGTTCGTGACGCTGCCCGGCGGTATCGGCACGCTCGAGGAGCTGTTCGAAACGTGGACCGCGGGCTATCTCGGCATGCACGAGAAGCCGGTGGTCCTGCTGGATCCGCACGGTCACTACACCGGGCTGCTCGACTGGCTGGACGGGCTGCGGGGCGGCGGTTTCGTGGCGCAGCGCGCCCTCGACAGGCTGCTCGTCCGGGCCGATGTCGGGGAGGCGCTGGACGCCTGCGTCTCCTGAGGCGCCGCCCGGTCCGCGTCGTGGCGCACGTTGTTACCGTGCAGTAAGGTGACCTGACTCATACTGCAGGCCTGAGGGGATGTCATGCGTTCTGAAGCTCGTTCAACGATCGGGGTGGTCGACCTCGCGAGGCGGCTGCCGGCCATGATTCCGGAGCTGCCGATCATGGCGAGAGGGGTCCTCGGCCTGATCCGGACCCCCGACGCGAGGGAATCGATCGGCCTGGTCTTCCAGCGCGCCGCCGCGGCGCACCCGCGCCGCACGTTCCTGCGGTTCGAGGGCGAATCGCTGAGCTACCGGAACGCCAACATCCGCGTGAACCGCTACGCCCACGTGCTCGCCGACCTCGGCGTGGCACGCGGGGACGTCGTCGGGATCCTCGGTAAGAACTCACCCGAGACGCTGCTCATCGCACTCGCCGCGGTCAAGCTCGGCGCCGCCGCCGGGATGCTGAATCACAACCAGCGCGGAGACGTGCTCGCCCACAGCATCTCGCTGCTCGACAGCCGGGTCCTGGTGGTGTCCGAGGCGTCGAGCGAGGCCATGGACTCGCTCGACGAACCACCCGCCGTGCCCTCGGTGCTGTACTTCGACGACCTCGACCGTCTCGCCGAGAAGGCCGGGGACGACAACCCCGAGGTGTGCGAGCAGATCCAGGCCCGGGAGAAGGCCTTCTACATCTTTACCTCCGGCACCACGGGACTGCCGAAGGCCAGCCTGATGAGCCACTTCCGCTGGCTCAAGAGCATGTCCGGACTCGGCAACATGGGCGTCCGGCTGCGCGGCAGCGACGTCCTGTACTGCTGCCTGCCGCTCTATCACAACAACGCGCTGACGGTGTCGCTGTCCTCGGTGCTCGGGTCGGGTGCGACGCTCGCACTGGGCAAGCAGTTCTCGGCGTCCAAGTTCTGGGCCGACGTCGAACTGAACCGGGCCACCGGGTTCACCTACATCGGCGAGCTGTGCCGGTACCTGCTGAACCAGCCCGAGAAGCCCGGCGACCGCGACAACTCCATCCGGCTGATGGTCGGGAACGGTCTCCGTCCGGAGATCTGGTCCGAGTTCATCACCCGGTTCGGGATCTCCCGGGTCGCCGAGTTCTACGGCGCCAGCGAGTGCAACATCGCGTTCGTCAACGCCCTCAACGTCGACCGGACGGCAGGCATCTGCCCCCTGCCGCACGCGGTGGTCGAGTACGACGAGGACAGCGGATCGCCCCGGCGGCACTCCGACGGCAAGCTGCGGAAGGTACGCACCGGCGACGTCGGACTGCTGCTGTCGAAGGTGACGGACCGTGCGCCGTTCGACGGATACACCGACGAGGAGGCCACCGACAAGAAACTCGTCCGCGACGGCTTCGACGACGGCGACTGCTGGTTCGACACCGGCGACCTGGTGCGCCGCCAGGGCTGGTCGCACGTGGCGTTCGTCGACCGGCTCGGCGACACGTTCCGCTGGAAGGGGGAGAACGTCGCGACCACCGAGGTCGAGGGCGCACTCCTCGCGCATCCGGCGGTCGAGCACGCCGTCGTCTACGGCGTCGAGATCCCCGGGACCGACGGTCGCGCGGGGATGGCCGCGGTGACGTTGCACGAGAACGAGAAGTTCGACGGCGCCGACGTCGCGGAGTTGCTGTTCCAGCGGCTGCCGTCGTACGCGGTGCCGCTGTTCGTCCGCGTCGTCGATTCCCTCGAGCAGACGTCGACGTTCAAGAGCCGCAAGGTGGAACTCCGCAAGGAGGGTTACGACGTCGAGGACACCGACACGTTGCACGTGCTGTCCGGGCGCAGCGACGGCTACAAGCCCTCGTACGACGGGTACGTCGACGAAGTGGCGAAGGGTTCGCTGCCCAAGGGGTGATGCGCCTTCGGCGCCCGTGAGTACTTGTCAACCGCCCGCCGTTAACAAGTACTCACGGGTGGTTTCGATTTCGCTGCGTGCCAATATTGGTGACATGGCCGAGACAGACGTACCGCCCGCGCCCGACCACCCGTCGCCCACGCTGTGCGGGCGCCCCGTGGCGGTCGATCGTGCGCTCGTGATGGCCATCGTGAACCGGACACCCGATTCGTTCTACGACCGCGGTGCCACGTTCACCGATTCCGCCGCCATGTCGGCGGTCGAACGGGCTGTGGACGAGGGTGCCGACCTCGTCGACATCGGGGGTGTGAAGGCCGGACCGGGTGACGTCGTCGACTCCGCGGAGGAGACCCGGCGGGTGGTGCCGTTCGTGGCCGCGATCCGCGAGCGCTACCCGGAGTTGCTCATCAGCGTCGACACCTGGCGCAGCGACGTGGCCCGGCTCGCCGTCGCCGAGGGCGCCGATCTCATCAACGACACGTGGGCCGGCGCCGATACTGCGCTCGTCGAGGTGGCCGCGGAGACGGGCGCCGGCATCGTCTGCTCACACACCGGGGGAGCGGTTCCGCGGACCCGTCCGTTCCGCGTCCGCTACACCGACGTCGTCGCGGACGTCCTCCGGGAAGTGGTGTCGGCCGCCGAGAACGCGGCCCGGCTGGGTGTGCCCGCCGACTCGATCCTCATCGATCCGACCCACGATTTCGGGAAAAACACCTATCACGGGCTCGAGTTGTTGCGGCGAGTGGAAGATCTTGTAAATACCGGATGGCCAGTGCTCATGGCGCTGAGCAACAAGGACTTCGTCGGGGAGACTCTAGGGGTAGATCTCGTCGAGCGGTTGGAGGGAACATTGGCAGCGACAGCGATGGCCGCCGCAGGAGGCGCCCGTGTCTTCCGTGTCCACGAAGTTGCCCCCACGCGTCGAGTGGTGGACATGGTGGCCGCGATTCAAGGCCGGCGCGCACCGTCCCGCACCGTGCGGGGGCTGGCATGAGTGCCGTGGGGGCCCGGGCGGCCCGCACGATGGTGGCGGAGGAGCGAACCCCACGCAGCTGGGCCGAGGCGAACAGCTGGGACCAGCCGTCGTGGAGCATCGCCGAACTCGAACGAGCCAAGGCCGGGCGCACCGTCTCGGTGGTCCTGCCGGCGCTCAACGAGGAGGAGACCGTCGCCGCGGTGGTGGACACGATCCACCCGTTGCTCGGTGGTCTGGTGGACGAGTTGATCGTGCTCGATTCCGGATCGACGGACCTGACGGCGGAACGCGCACGCGCGGCGGGCGCCACCGTCATCAGCCGGGAGGAGGCGGTGCCCGCATTCCCGCCCGTGGCGGGCAAGGGTGAGGTGCTGTGGCGTTCCGTCGCCGCGAGCACCGGTGACCTCATCGCCTTCGTCGACTCGGATCTCATCAACCCGGATCCGGCCTTCGTCCCGAAGCTGCTGGGACCGCTGCTGACGGCCGACGGCATCCATCTCGTGAAGGGCTACTACCGCCGTCCGCTCCGCCTGAGCGGCACGGAGGACGCCAACGGAGGTGGCCGGGTGACCGAGCTCGTGGCGCGTCCCATGCTGGCCTCGCTCCGGCCGGAGCTGACGTGCGTGCTGCAGCCGCTGGGCGGCGAGTACGCGGGCACCCGGGAGTTGCTGTCGGCGGTTCCGTTCGCCCCTGGATACGGCGTCGAGATCGGCCTGCTGCTCGACACGTACGACCGTCTCGGACTCGGTGCGATCGGCCAGGTCAATCTGGGGGTGCGCAAGCACCGCAACCGCCCGCTGTCCGAACTCGGGGTGATGAGCAGGCAGATCATCGGCACGATGATGCGGCGCTGCGGGGTGCCCGACTCCGGGGCGGGTCTGACCCAGTTCCTGGTGGACGGCGACTCCTTCGTTCCGACGACGACGGACGTCACGCTGGCCGACCGCCCGCCGATGAACACGGTGTGCCCCTGACCGCGCGCCCCTGAGGGAGGTTGCTGTCGGACGTCCGTGACAGGATCGGGGCATGGTGACAGCCCTGCTCTATCTGCTCGTCATGGCGTTCGTCGGCGCGATGCTGTTCCTCGCCGCCAGTGCGGTGTTCGGCCGTTCCGAGGAACTCGCGCCCCTGCCGCCCGGCACCACGCTCACTGCCCTGCCCGCCGAGGGTGTGACGGGCGCCGACGTGGAGGCGTTGCGATTCCAGCAGACGCTGCGGGGGTACAAGGCCAGCGAGGTCGACTGGGCGCTGTCCCGGCTGGGCCGTGAAATCGATTCGCTGCGTGAGCAGTTGGCGGCGGTCGAAGCCGCGTCCGAACGGCCGGGGGATGCCTCGTGACAGCCCCCGAGGACAGGGTGCGGTGCGCGTGGGCGGTCGACACGGACGGGTCCCGGCTGTACCGGGACTACCACGACCTCGAGTGGGGTCGTCCGCTGCACGGCCGCGACGAGTTGTACGAGAGGCTGTGCCTCGAAGCGTTCCAGTCAGGACTGTCGTGGATCACGATTCTCCGCAAGCGCGAGGCCTTCCGGGCCGCCTTCGCCGGGTTCGATCCGGAGGCGGTGGCCCGGTACACGGAACGGGACGTGGTGCGCCTGCTCGAGGACGCGTCGATCGTGCGGAACCGGGCCAAGATCGAGGCGTCGGTGAGCAATGCGCGGGCCCTCCTGGAGTTGTCGGACACCGACCTCGACACCCTGCTGTGGTCGTTCGCCCCGCCGCCGCGCCCGAGCCGCCTCGCCACCGTGAACGACGTCCCGGCCGTCACACCGGAGTCCACCGCGATGGCGAAGGAATTGAAGCGCCGAGGCTTCAAATTTGTGGGCCCTACCACTGCTTATGCACTCATGCAGGCCACCGGGATGGTGGACGACCACGTGGCCGCCTGCTGGGTCCCGATCACTGCCTGAACTGCCGGTGGACCTGCCTATTCGTGACTCAGGTTCCCGGTACTCGTGTCCATAGGGAAGAATGGATGTCACAAGCCTCGCCGAGTGTTGGCGGGGTGCCAAAATTTGTCGAGGCGCAAGCAGGCAGCGCAGATCTGGAGGGAGCAGAGGATGGCGGCCATGAAGCCCCGGACCGGGGACGGTCCCCTCGAAGCAACCAAAGAGGGACGAGGAATCGTCATGCGGGTTCCGCTCGAGGGTGGTGGACGTCTGGTTGTCGAGCTCACCCCGGAGGAAGCTGCCGCACTCGGTGAAGAGCTCAAGGGCGTCACCAGTTAGTCGAGTGCGGAGAGAACCTCACAGGGCAGGCCCCGTCGCCGTTCTCGGTGCGGGGCCTGTTCCGTGTCCGGAACGGGGAGGCGAACGTTCGTGCTGGCCGATGTGACCGACCTGCTGGCGTGCCCGCAGTGCCGGTCCCGTGTGGAACTCGACGAAGGCGCGATCCTGTGCGACCAGGGGCATGCCTTCGATGTGGCGCGTCAGGGTTACGTGAGCCTGATGACCGGCGCCGGTGGCAAGTTCGACGGCGACAGCCCCGAGATGATCGCCGCACGTGCGGACTTCCTCGGCGGCGGCAGCTTCGACCCGCTGATGGACGCCGTCGCCGACGCGGTGGTGGCGGGCACCGGGCCCGGCGACGATCCCCGGATCCTCGAGATCGGTGCGGGCACAGGCCACTACCTGGCGCGCGTCCTCGACGCCGTCCCGACCGGCCGGGGAATCGGGCTCGACGTGTCCAAGTACGCGGCGCGGCGCATCGCCAAGGCTCACCCACGTGCCGGCGCGGTGGTTGCCGACGTGTGGCAACACCTTCCGGTGCGGGACCACGTGCTCAGCCACGTCCTGTGCGTGTTCGCGCCGCGCAACGCTGACGAGGCGCACCGGGTACTGGCCGAGCGCGGCTCCCTGGTGGTCCTCACCCCCACGGAGCGGCACCTGGGGGAGCTCGTGGACCTGCTCGGCATGGTCCGGGTGGACGACCGGAAGGTCGAGCGGCTCGGGGCCGCGATGTCCGGGCGGTTCGAGCGTACCGACCACGTGGCCGTGGAGTACCCCATGTCGTTGTCGCACCTCGACGTGGCCCGGCTCGTCGGGATGGGGCCGTCGGCGCGGCACCTCACCCCCGACCGGCTCGCATCCTCGATCGCCGCGCTGCCGCAGGACTATCCGGTGACGGCGTCGGTGACGGTGTCCACCTACGCCCGGCTCTGAACACCTCGGTCAGCGCCTCGACAGCGCGTCCTGGTAGACGTCGAGGGTCTGCTGTGCGATGGCCGCCCAGGAGAACTCGGCGATCGCCCGCGCCCGCCCGGCCTTGCCCATCGCCTGGGCGGTGCCGACGTCGGCGGCGATTGCGTTGACCGACTCGGCCAGCGCCTGTTCGAACGCCTCGGGCTCGTACGAGTTGTAGTGCACCAGACGGCCGGTGACCCCGTCCTCCACCACCTCGGGGATACCGCCGACGTCGGACGCCACGACCGCGGTCTCGCAGGCCATGGCCTCGAGGTTCACGATCCCCAGCGGCTCGTACACGGACGGGCACACGAAGACGGTTGCGGCCGACAGGATCTCCCGCACCTGGTCGGTGGGCAGCATTTCCCGCACCCAGAACACGTTGCCCCGGTGCGCGGCGAGCGCGGCCACGGCCTGCTCGGTCTCGGCGGCGATCTCCGGGGTGTCGGGTGCGCCCGCGCACAGCACCAACTGGATCTCGGGCGCGAAGTGGTGGGCTGCGGCGATCAGATGACCGACACCCTTCTGCCGGGTGATGCGGCCGACGAACGCCACCATCGGCTGGTCCGGGTCGACGCCGATCTTCGCGAGGGCGGAGTCCCTCGGACCTGCGGGCCCCGCATGCCAGACCGACGTGTCGATCCCGTTGCGCACCACGTGGACCCGGTGCGGGTCGACGAACGGGTACGCGTCGAGGACGTCGAGTCGCATCCCGGCGCTCACGGCGATCACCGCGTCGGCGTGCTCGACGGCGTTGCGCTCCGACCACGAGGAGATGCGGTAGCCGCCGCCCAGCTGCTCCGCCTTCCACGGCCTCCGTGGCTCGAGGGAGTGGGCGGTGAGGATGTGGGGGACGTCGTACAACGCGGACGCCAGATGGCCCGCCAGGCCGGTGTACCAGGTGTGGGAGTGCACGACGTCGGCACCGGTCGCGGCGTCGGCCATGCGCAATTCGGCGGACAGCGTCGCGAGTGCCGGATTGGCCCCGGCCAACGCGGGATCGGGGGTGTGCACGACCGCTCCGACGCGCGGAGCGCCCATACAGTGCACGTCCACCTCACACAGCTGCTTCAACTGAGCAACCAGTTCGGTGACGTGTACACCCGCACCGCCATAGATCTCCGGTGGATATTCCTTGGTCATCATCGCCACCCGCACCGGCCTAACGTAACCGTCCGGGACGCTTCGGGCCACCGCTCTCGGACACATTCAGGTATCGGAGAAACGGTGACTCGGCGCTTCGCTGGCGGGGGGAGTGGCCGCCCGATAGGTTGACAGGGTGAGGAGCCAGCCACATGTGCTTGGAATCGTGCTCGCCGGCGGCGAGGGCAAACGTCTCTATCCGCTCACCGCGGATCGGGCGAAGCCCGCTGTGCCTTTCGGAGGCGCCTACCGGTTGATCGATTTCGTGCTCAGCAATTTGGTCAATGCGGGATACCTCCGCCTGTGTGTTCTGACGCAGTACAAGTCGCACTCGTTGGACCGCCACATCTCTCAGACGTGGCGACTGTCCGGGTTCGCGGGTGAATACATCACTCCCGTTCCCGCGCAGCAACGTCTGGGCCCGCGCTGGTACACCGGTAGTGCGGACGCGATCCTGCAGTCGCTGAACCTCGTCTACGACGAGGATCCCGAGTACATCGTCGTGTTCGGTGCCGACCACGTGTACCGGATGGATCCGGAGCAGATGGTGCAGCACCACATCGAGTCGGGTGCCGGCGTGACGGTGGCCGGGATCCGGGTGCCGCGCAGCGAGGCGTTCGCGTTCGGTTGTATCGACAGCGACGAGTCGGGCCGCATCGTCCAGTTCCTCGAGAAGCCGGCGCATCCGCCGGGAACCCCGGACGACCCCAACATGACGTTCGCGTCGATGGGTAACTACGTGTTCACCACCAAGGTGCTGGTCGACGCGATCCGGGCGGACTCCGAGAACTCCGACTCCGACCACGACATGGGCGGCGACATCATCCCCGCGCTCGTCGAGGCGGGCGAGGCGTCCGTGTACGACTTCAAGGACAACATCGTTCCCGGCGCCACCGACCGCGACCGGGGCTACTGGCGCGACGTGGGAACGCTCGACGCGTTCTACGACGCCCACATGGATCTCGTGTCGGTCCACCCGATCTTCAACCTCTACAACCGCCGGTGGCCGATCCGCGGTGAGACGGAGAACCTGGCGCCCGCCAAGTTCGTGCAGGGCGGCCTCGCGCAGGAGTCCGTGGTCGGGGCCGGGTGCATCCTGTCGGCGGCCACGGTGCGCAACTCCGTGCTCAGCTCCAACGTGATGGTCGACAGCGGCGCGACGGTCGAGGGCAGCGTCCTCATGCCCGGTGTGCGCATCGGCAAGGGCGCCGTGGTGCGCCGCGCCATCCTCGACAAGAACGTGGTCGTCGGCGACGGCGAAATCATCGGCGTCGACCTCGAGCGCGACAAGCAACGCTTCGCCGTCAGCAACGGCGGCGTCGTCGCCATCGGCAAGGGCGTCTGGATCTAGCGGAAGGGCCCCGGAACGGGGCTCTCAGAGCTTGGACGCGCAGAGCAGTCCGTCGCCGATCGGCAGGAACACGCGGATCAACTGGTCGTCCTCGGCGAGGGCCTTCGCGGCCTCGCGGACGGCGACGGTCGCCGCGTCACGCTGGCTCGGGTCGACGACCCGCCCCCCGTGCAGGGCGTTGTGCAGCACGATGGCGCCGCCCGGACGCAGCAGGCGGACCCCTTCGCGGACGTAGTGCGGGTGATCGACCGGTGCGCTGTCGACGAACACCAGGTCGTACGCCCCGTCGGCGAGCCGCGGCAGGACGTCGAGTGCCCGGCCGTTGATCAGCCGTGTCCGGGCCGGTGCGATGTCGTTGGTCCGGAACGACAGCTTGGCGGCCCGCTGGTGCTCGGGTTCACTGTCGATGGTGGTGAGGACGCCGTCCTCGCGCATGCCCCGGAGCAGCCACAAACTGCTCACACCCGCGCCGGTTCCGACCTCGACGACCGTCTTGGCGTCCAGCATGCGGGCAAACAGGGCTAGAGCAGCACCGACCGCGGGAGGTACCGGTCCGGCACCGAGGTCGTCCGCCCGCTCCCTGGCCGCACCGAGGGCCTCGTCTTCACGGACAGCCCCTTCTGCGTGGGTGAGTATCCGTTCGGCGTTTGTCTGCACGCACATGAGGCTATCGGGGTCTCGTCGTCGCCGCTGCGAGGCGCGCTCGACAACGATGCCGCGACCTGCCCGGCCGCGATTCTCAGGAATACCTCAGCTTGCTCACACCGCACACATATCGCGATGGGAAAGAGTATGTCCAACGCCAGATCCGAAGACCGCCCGGCGGGGAGATCACGACGACGGAGGAAAGTCCGAGAATCCGGGAACAAATCCCGGCCCTCGGGAGTTGACGCCTATACCACGTTCAGTGATCTGCGGTCCTGAGTAGGAGGATCCACTTAACTCGATGAGCAACCACACGATGGCTCCAGACGAGAGAAACACCGACGAGCAGCTGTCGGACGCCGAGCTGACGGGCACGGCTGTGTTCGATGCCACAGGCGAGAAGTCCGCCATGCCGTCCTGGGACGAACTCGTCCGTGAGCACGGCGACCGAGTCTACCGACTGGCCTACCGGCTGTCGGGCGACGCGCAGGACGCCGAGGACCTCACTCAGGACACGTTCATCCGCGTGTTCCGGTCCCTGTCCGACTACCAGCCCGGCACGTTCGAGGGCTGGCTGCACCGCATCACCACCAACCTCTTCCTCGACATGGTCCGCCGTCGTAACCGCATCCGCATGGAAGCGCTCCCGGAGGACTACGATCGTGTCCCGGCCGACGGGCCGAACCCCGAGGAGATCTACCACGACGCCCGCCTGGACGCGGATCTGCAGGCAGCGCTCGATTCGTTGGCCCCGGAGTTTCGCGCCGCGGTCGTGCTGTGTGACATCGAAGGACTGTCCTACGAGGAGATCGGTGCCACACTGGGTGTCAAGCTCGGAACCGTGCGTAGCCGCATCCACCGCGGCAGGCAGGCTCTGCGTGAGCATCTGGCTGTGAACGGAAAGGTTGACTCCGATCAGATCGGCGTCGGGTAGTTACCAGGAGGGACGAATGACGCAGGGGCGTGTACCTCGCCAGTTTGGCTCCACCGAACACCTGGCGAGTGAGGCGATCGCCGCCTACGTCGACGGTGAGCTCCGGATGTCCGCTTATCTGCGCGCCGCCCACCACCTGTCGATCTGCCCCGAGTGCGCGTTCGAGGTGGACTCCCAGCAGCAGGCTCGGCGTGCCCTGCGCCGCAGCGGCGACGTCGCCATGCCCTCCGGTCTCCTGGGTCTGCTGAGCCAGATCCCCAGTTGCAACCAGGGCGATCCCGCCGACAAGTCCCCGTTCGACTCCCACTCCCCGGATTCGCCGGTCACGAGCGCGTACTCGATCACGAGCCGGATCTGGTCCCGGCGCCGGCGCCGTTGAGCGCATCCGGACCGACGACGGCGGTGTCCGCGCTCAGCGAGGCATCGGTGATACTGGGGCGCGTGACTGACGCACACGAGGGGGACACGACAGCGTGACGGCGGATTACAAGACTCCGGGTTCCGATACGACGGCACCCGACGGTCCCGTGGCGGACGAGGCGGGCACGCTCCGCCCGGCGGACGCCCCACGGCTCGATCCGAGGCCCGTCTACCGCCCGCAGATCGACGCAGCGTCCAGCCGCGCGTTCGGCCGACCGGGTGGCGTCACCGGTTCCTTCGCCCCGTCGGATGCCCGGCGTGAGAGCGAACCCCCGGTGAAGGTCGGTGCCCCCGACCCCGTGCTGGCGGAGGCGTTCGGCCGGCCGGACGGCGAGGTCGACACCATTCAGCGTGATCCTCACCGGAAGCCCGCGACCCCGGCGGGCGAGGCACCGCCCGCCGACCCCTGGCGAGATCCCGATGCGGGCGTCGAGCTCGGCTCCCCGGCGCTGCACGCCGAAGAACATTCGCGCCCGCCCGCTCCCGCGCTCAGCGCCCGCGAGGTCCTGTTCGGCGGCAAGGTGGCGCCGAAGGCCCTCGTCGCGCTCGGCGGAATCGCGCTCGCGATCGGTCTGGTCGGTGGCCTCCTCGCCGCCGTGATCACCGCCGATCGCAGCTCGCTCACCAGCCAGAGCGTCACCCTCGTCCAGGGTGGCGGCGAGGAAGACCTCGGCCAGTCGCCCGTCGCGCAAGTCGCGGACGCCGTGCTGCCTGCCGTCGTCTCCATCCAGGTGGCGGTCGGCGACCAGGGCAGCACCGGTTCCGGTGTCGTCATCGACGGCGCCGGCTACATCGTCACCAACAATCACGTCATCTCCGCCGCGGCCACCGCCCCCGACGGCGGCAAGATCCAGGTGATCTTCTCGGACGGGACCAAGGCCGAGGCCCAGATCGTCGGTCGCGACATCAAGACCGACCTGGCCGTACTCAAGGTTTCCGCCGACAACCTGACGGTCGCGGAACTCGGCAAGTCCGGCGACGTGCAGGTCGGTGAGGACGTCGTCGCGGTCGGATCGCCCCTCGGGCTCAGCAAGACCGTCACCCGCGGAATTGTCAGCGCCCTGCACCGTCCGATGCGACTGTCCGGCGAGGGCTCCGACACGAACGCCGTCATCGACGCCGTCCAGACCGACGCCGCCATCAACCACGGCAACTCGGGCGGCGCGCTCGTCGACGACACCGGCCGGGTGATCGGCATCAACACCGCCATGCTCAGTGAGTCCGGCGGCTCGGTGGGTCTCGGCTTCGCGATTCCCATCGACGACGTCACGACGGTCGCTCAGACCCTCATCCGGGACGGCCGGATGCACCACCCGGACATCGGCGTCAACGCCCGCACCGTCGTCAACGACAACACCAGCGGTGCCCAGGTGGCCAATGTCCGCTCGGACAGCCCGGCCGCGCGGGCCGGGATCATCGAGAACGATGTGATCGTCAAGGTCGGCGACCGCACGGTCACGAGCGCCGACGAACTGGTCGTCGCCGTCAACCTGCAGAAGATCGGCGAACCCGTCCGGGTTCAGCTGATCCGCGAGGGCCGACTCGTCGATGTCGACGTGACCCCGGCCTCCGACTGACTCGAATGGTTGCTGTGAGATCGCTCCGTCACCTGGGCACACACCCTCACCGCACAGTAGGCTGACCACGTGTTCGGCAACATTGGTTGGGGCGAGTTCATGGTCCTCCTCGTCGCGGCTCTGGTCATCTTGGGACCCGAGCGGCTTCCGGGTGCGGTCAGCTGGGTAACGAAATCACTGAGGCAGGTCCGTGAGTATGCGAGCGGCGCCAGCCAGCAGCTCAAGGACGAGCTCGGTCCGGAGTTCGAGGATCTGCGCAAGCCGCTGTCGGACCTCAATCAGCTGCGCGGCATGACACCGCGCGCGGTCATCACCAAACACCTGCTCGACGGTGACGATTCGATTCTCACCGGCAACTTCGACAAGCCGAGTTCGGTGTCGTTCGACAAGCCGGGAACGAAGGCCGTCAGCGCCGATCCGTCGGCGCCCACTCCACCGCAGAGCAAGCCGCTCGCGGCAGGCGAGCGCCCCCCGATCGACCTCGACGCAACATAGGCCCTCCGGGCTCGTGCGCCTTTCCGGTTGTTCCAGCAACCAGAAAGGCGCACGAGCGCGCAGCGCCTAGAGGTGGCGGGTGGTGTCGATCCCCAGCGACATTCCGGCGAGTCCACGCTTGCGGACGGCCAGCTTGTCGGCGATGTCGCGGAGTGCCGTCGCGGCCGGCGAATCCGGGTGGCCGAGGACGATGGGAACACCGCCGTCGCCGCCTTCACGGACCGCCTGCTCGAGCGGGATCTGCCCCAGCAGCGGCACCTTCGCGCCCACGGCCTTCGTCAGTCGGTCGGCGACGGCCTGCCCGCCGCCGGACCCGAAGATGTCCATCCGGCTGCCGTCGGGCAAGTCCATCCAGGACATGTTCTCGACGACTCCGACGATCCGCTGACGGGTCTGCAGTGCGATGGCGCCAGCGCGCTCGGCCACCTCGGCGGCCGCCTGCTGCGGGGTCGTGACGACGAGGATTTCCGCACCGGGGATCAGCTGTGCGACGGAGATGGCGACGTCGCCGGTGCCGGGCGGCAGATCGAGCAGCAGAACGTCCAGGTCGCCCCAGAAGACGTCGGCGAGGAACTGCTGCAGCGCGCGGTGCAGCATCGGCCCACGCCACACGACCGGGGTGTTGCCCTGGGTGAACTGGGCGATCGAGATCATCTTCACGTCGTGCGCGACGGGCGGCATGATCATGCGTTCCACCTGCGTGGGCTTGGCGTCGGTGCCGAGCATGCGGGGAACGGAGTGTCCGTAGATGTCGGCGTCGAGCACGCCCACCGACAGTCCGCGGGCCGCGAGTGCGGCGGCAAGGTTGACGGTGACGCTGGACTTGCCGACACCGCCCTTGCCGGATGCGACAGCGTAGACGCGGGTCAGCGAGCCGGGCTGGGCGAACGGGATGACGGGCTCGGCCGAGTCTCCGCGCAGCGACTTGCGGAGTTCGGTGCGCTGCTCGTCGCTCATCACGTCGAGTTCGACGCGGATCGCACCGACACCGGGGACGTCCGCCACGGCCTTGGTTACCCGGTCGCTGATCTCGGTCCGCATCGGACAGCCCGCGGTGGTCAGGTAGATCGCGATGTCGACGCTGTCGTCGGCCGCGATGTCGACGCTCTTGACCATCCCGAGTTCGGTGATCGGTTTCCGGATCTCGGGATCCTGGACGCGCGCCAGGGCGCTACGTACAGCGGACTCGCTCAGGACTGGCATGACTCAATGGTAAGGATGTGCGCTCAGTGGATGCGCGGCAGGTCCGCGGCCGCCGGGATGATTCCGCTGGAGTAGCCGGCGGACCATGCGAGCACGTTGGCCACGTAGGCGGCGGAGTTGTTGTATCGGTGCACGGCCTTGGCGGCCTGAATCGGATCCTTGACGTTCAATCCGCCGTCGCACAGGTACTTTCCGGTGGTCAGCGCGGAGTCGAAGAGGTTCTGCGGATCGGCGACGCCGTCGCCGTTGCCGTCGCCCGCATAACGATTCCACGTCTCGGGGAGGAACTGGGTGGGTCCGACGGCGCGGTCGTAGTTGGCGTCGCCGTCCAACGTGCCCCCGTCGGTGTCGCGGATCACGGCGTTGCCGCCGAGGGTGCCGTCGAGGACGGGACCGAGGACGGGCTTGAGCATGTTGCCCTTGTCGTCCGCCTTGCCGTCGTAGGCGTGGGTGGACTCGACGCGGCCGATTCCGGCGATGAGCGTCCAGTACATGCCGCAACCCGGCTGTTCGACCGCGAGGATGCGTTCGGCGTTCTGGTACGCCGAGACGCTGATGGCCGGGATGCCGAGCGCGCCCTGGGCGATGCTCGCCGGAAGGGGAGGGGTGGCCTGGACGGGTGCGAGCGCCGGCGCAGCGGGCGCTGCTTCGGCTGCCGGTGCGGCCTCGGCGGCAGTCTCGGCCACGGGGGTGACGGCTTCCGCGGCCTCGGGTGCGGTGTCAGTCGCCTCCTGGGCGACGTCGGCGACCTCCGACGAGGAGCTCGTGGAAAGGAAAGGGACCTTGGGTGCGGCGCCGGCCGTGTTGGCTGCGGTGATCAGTCCGATGGGGACGAGTCCGGTAAGCGCGATGACCGAATTGCGGCGGATATGGGAGTCCGTCTTCTTGTTGTGCCGACCCACTCGATTGCCTCCTGCGACCCCCGTCTCGGGGTGTTCCGTTCAACTGACCGGATCGAGGCTACCTGATTCGATACGCTTCCGTTATCCAACCGTGATCAAACGGACTTGTATCGCACGGTTCCGTTACTCCGAAGGCACGTGAGCGAGCGTAACGAACACGGCAAGGTCACGCCAGGACGTCGAGGGGCCTCAAGGTTGTCGGACGGAGCGGGCGGTCGTGCCGTCAGGAACCCGGACACCCGAACACTCCGCCGCGCGCCCTGCAAGCAGAGCGCGCGGCGGAGGCGGGGGGTGACTACCGGGGAACGGCGTCGGCCGGAGGGGCGCCCGGGGCGGGCTCGACCGGGCCGGGCGTGACGGATGCCGGGGCGCCGGGGTCGGCGGGCGGGCAGAAGATCAGGCAGGGCAGTTGCGGCAGCGGCGGGAGTCCAGGAATCGGCGGGGCCGGAGCGGGCGCCGCGGAAGTGGCCGCGCCGTCCGTGGACGGCTGCGGGGTGGTCGCGAGATCGCGTGGAAGGTCCGATTCGGCCGCGGCGGCGTCGGCGAGACGCCCGGGCGACGGCGAGGCCGACTCCGACAGCTGGCTCGGCGTCGGAGTTCCACCGTTCCTGTAGGCGTTCGACCAGGTGATGACGTTGGCGGCGTACGCGGCAGAGTTGTTGTACCGCAGGACCGCGCGAGTTTCCTGGAGCGGATCGCGGAGGTCGAGACCACCCGAGCAGAGGTAGCGGGCGGCCGCCAGCGTCGCGTCGAACACGTTGTTCGGATCGGCCACGCCGTCCGCGTTGCCGTCGGACGCGTACTTGGCCCACGTGGACGGAATGAACTGCATCGGTCCGACGGCGCGATCGTGCCCGGGGTCGCCGTCCGTGGCGCCGCGGTCGGTGTCTCGGATGACCTCGTTGCCGGCCAGCCGGCCGTCGAGAACGGGGCCCAGGATCGGGGTGAGCGTGGTGCCGACCGAGTCGGTCCGGCCGCCGCCGGCATGCCCTGATTCGATGCGGCCGATACCGGCCAGCAGATGCCACGGCAGACCGCACTTCGGGGCCTCCGCCATCATCTCGAGTTCCGCGGACCGGTACGCGTTGAGCACGATCTCCGGGATGCCCAGAGCGCTCAGGATCACCGGTGCGGCGATGAGCCCGGTGCCGGACGGCGACATCGGAGATGTGGGATTTGTCACCGCGGGCAGCGGCGCGGGCGCGGGCGGCGGGGGAGCTGCCCTCTGGGACCGCGCGATCCGGGGTGTCGGCGCCACGATTCCCGACGGCGGGAAGTACGCGGCCTGGGGCGTGGTTCCCGCCGTGACCGAAGCTGCTCCGAGCGTCGTCGCCCCGCCGGTGGAAGAGACGGCACTCGTGCCGACGGATGCGCCGCTGACAGCAGAACCGCCGGTCGAGGACCCGAGGGTGGCAACTGCGCCCACTGTCAGGGCAGTCACCGTCAACAGTCCACGTATCCGCACTCGATCACCCCCTGCGGTGCTCTTCCTTTTCGCACACCGCATACATCCGAGAAGATGTGGCTGACGTTACATATACGTGATCGACCCTGCCGGAGTTTGCGGGGATTCGCCGAGCCTCATTTGCGCCGGGTACGCGTGTCTTCCTCGTCGCCCAGCAGCGACTTGATCTCGTCGAGTTCGCGCCGCAGGTAGTCGCGGGTGGCGACCTCACCGATCGCGATGCGCAGAGCCGCCAGTTCCCGTGCGAGGAACTCGGTGTCCGCCTTCGTCTGCTCGGCGCGCGAGCGGTCCTCCTCGAGGGAGACGCGGTCGCGGTTCTCCTGGCGGTTCTGCGCCAAGAGGATCAGCGGCGCCGCGTAGGCGGCCTGAGTGGAGAACGCCAGGTTGAGCAGGATGAACGGGTACGGGTCCCACTGCAATCGGACGGCGAAGACGTTGATGATGATCCAGACGATCACGACCACCGTCTGAATCATCAGGTAGCGGCCCGTGCCGAGGAACCGGGCGAAGTTCTCGCTGGCCCGGCCGACGGCCTCCACGTCGTACGTGACCCGGAAGCGGCGGGTACCCCGCGGGGTGTCGAGGCGCTGTCGGTCGGACAGGCTCCGGGCGGCTGCGCTGGCTGATTTCTCGCTCATCCGTCGATCTCCTCTTCGCGCCAGTCCTCGGGGAGGAGGTGGTCCAGGACATCGTCGACGGTGACCGCACCGATCAGGTGGTCCTCGTCGTCGACCACCGGCCCGCACACCAGGTTGTAGGTGGCGAAGTAGCGGGTCACCGACGTCAGGGAATCCTCGGGTGCCAGCCGTGGCATATCGGTGTCGAGCAGTCCGCCGACCAGGCTCGCGGGCGGCTCGCGCAGCAGTTTCTGCAGGTGCACGCAGCCGAGGTAGCGGCCGGTCGGGGTCGCGGTCGGTGGGCGGACGACGAACACCATGCTCGCGAGGGCGGGGGTGACGTCCGAGATCCGGGCGCGGGCCAGGGCCTCGGCGACCGTCGTCGACGCGGTGAGGACCACCGGCTCCGGAGTCATCAGACCACCCGCGGTGTCGGGTGAGTGCTCGAGCAGCCGGCGGACCGGCTCGGAGTCCTGCGGGTCCATCAGCTGCAGCAGCGATTCGGCCTCGGTCTCGGGAAGCTCACCGAGGAGGTCGGCGGCGTCATCGGGGTCCATGGCCTCGAGGACATCCGCGGCGCGCTCGACCTCGAGGTGCATGAGCAGGTCCGTCTGGTCGTCGGAGGGCAGTTCCTGGACGACGTCGGCGAGGCGTTCGTCGTCGAGTGCGAGAGCGAGTTCGTGGCGGCGTTTCTCCGGGAGGAGCCGCATCGCGTTCGCGACGTCGGCCGCGCGCATGCCCTCGAACTGCGTGAGCAGCGCCGAGACGCCCTGGCCGGGCATCGCCAGGTCGGTCTGCGTGAGGCCCTGGACGTGCTGCCATTCGACGACGTGCATGGCGGCGCGGCGACCGAGTCGGCCACGGTGCCCGCGCACCGCGACCTTCGACACCACCCAGTCCCGGGTGCGGGTCTGCTCGATGCCCAGATCGACGACGATGATGTCGGCGTCCCGCAGCTCCTCGAGTTCCGGGTCGTCCACGCGCACGTGGGAATCCGCCACCTGGGCGAGGGCGAGCACCTCGCCGGGCCGCTGCTGGAATCGGCGAAGACTGACGTTGCCGGTGGTGAGTGTCACCGAGCTCGGTTCGATGGCGGTGACGCGGAGCATCGGGACGAAGATGCGTTTGCGCGTGAACAATTCGATGACCAGTCCGAGGACGCGCGGCTGCTGCCGGCCGACGCGCGCGGTGATCACCACGTCCCGGACGCGGCCGATCGACTCCCCATCGGGGCCGAGCACCACCAGGCCGGCCAGCCTGGCTGCAAAAACCTTGTTCGCAGCTGCCATGATTGCCAGGCTAGATCCTTGTACAGAAATACAGAGAATCGAACACCTGCGAAAGTGGAGGATCGTCCGTCATGAGTTCCGTCTACAGGCCACGGCGATCGGTGCTCGCCGTTCCGGGCAGCAGCCGCAAGATGATCGACAAGGCGAAGGGACTGCCCGCGGACGAGATCTTCCTCGACCTCGAGGACGCGGTGGCACCGCTCGCGAAGCAGGAAGCGCGCGGCACCATCGCCGAGGCGCTCGCCGAGGACGGGTGGGGCGACCAGATCAAGGTGGTGCGGGTCAACGACTGGACCACCGAGTGGACGTACGCCGACGTCGTCGAGGTCGTGGGACGTGCGGGTGCCCACCTCGACGCGATCCTGCTGCCGAAAGTGCCGGACGCCAGCCATGTTCAGGCCCTCGACCTGCTGCTGACCCAGATAGAGAAGGCCAACGGGCTCGAGGTCGGCCGGATCGGAATCGAGCCGCAGATCGAGAATGCGATCGGGCTCACCAACATCGACGCCATCGCGACCGCCAGCCCCCGCGTGCAGACCCTGGTGTTCGGTCCCGCCGACTTCATGGCGAGCATCAACATGCGCACGCTGGTCGTCGGGGAGCAGCCGGACGGCTACGACCGCGGCGACGCCTACCACCACATCCTGATGACCATCCTGATGGCCGCCCGCGCGCACGGGGTGCAGGCCATCGACGGTCCCTACCTGCAGATCCGCGACGTGGAGGCGTTCCGCCGGTCGGCACAGCGCACGGCCGCGCTCGGCTTCGACGGCAAGTGGGTGCTGCATCCCACCCAGATCGAGGCAGCGAACGACGTGTTCAGCCCCCGTCAGGACGATTACGACCGGGCCGAACTGATCCTGGACGCCTACGAGTTTTACACCTCCGCGGCCGGCGGCGGTCGCGGTGCCGTGATGCTCGGCGACGAGATGATCGACGAGGCGAGTCGCAAGATGGCGCTCGTGATCTCGGCCAAGGGGCGCGCCGCGGGTATGAAACGGACCACCGAGTTCGTGCGACCCGACGAGAAATAGCCTCAGCAGGCAGAATGGTTGTCACAGGACCGATCCTGAGAGAACCACACGAGGAGACCAGCTGACGATGACGAATCCACTCGGACAGTCCAATGGGGCGCGGCGTGGGGCTCTGCCGGAACCCCCCACGGGCTGGCCCATCGGTTCGTATCCCACCTACGCCGAGGCGCAGCGCGCCGTCGACTACCTCTCCGATCAGGAATTCTCGGTGGAGGACGTCACCATCGTGGGTGTCAACCTCATGCAGGTCGAGCGGGTGCTGGGCCGCCTCACCTGGGCGAAAGTGATTGGCGGGGGCATCGTTTCGGGCGCCTGGCTCGGCGTGTTCTTCGGTTTGCTGCTGGGCATCGTCACGGGCGGTTTCCTGGCGCCGCTCGTCGTCGGCATCGTCGGCGGGATCATCTTCGGGCTGATCTCCACGACGATCCCGTACGCGGCGACGCGGGGAACCCGGGACTTCGCGTCGACGATGCAACTGGTCGCCGGCCGGTACGACGTGCTGTGCGAGCCGAAGTCGGCGGAGAAGGCCAGGGACATGCTGGCCAAGCTGGCGCTCTGATCGGCGCTCTCGCCTCGACCTGCGGGTTGCGGCCGGGTCACGGATTACGTCCTATTCGCGACGTTCGCGGCGATTTCACCCAGTTCGCCGACGATGTCGGATAGGTTTACGGCGCAATGCGTGGGCCCAGGCCCGCGCCGAAACCGTGACCTGCCGGTGGAGTGCGCGTTCCGGCAGGAACAAGTGTGCGGGCCCGCGTGCCCAGCCGTACCGCGACTGGATCCGTGAGGGGCCGCTCGAGGAGGCGGCTGTGCTACATCGCACCAAGTCCGGACGCTCGCTGAAGTGGGGACTGATCGGTGCGGCCGCCGTCCTCACCGTTCCCCTGCTGGCTGCGTGCGGGTCGTCCGAAGAGGGCATCGTCCTCAGCTTCTACACGGCTGCCGACGGCGCCGAACAATATGCGGAGGCCGCGGCCAACTGCACGGCCGCGGCAGGCGGCCGGTACACCGTGGAGCAACGCACGCTGCCGAAGGGCGCGGACGATCAGCGGCTCCAGCTGGCTCGCCGGCTCACCGGAAACGACACGTCGCTCGACATCATGACACTCGACGTGGTGTGGACCGCCGAGTTCGCCGAGGCCGGCTGGGCGGTGCCGCTCCCACCCGGCATCGCGGCGGAGGTCAGCGAGGGCACGCTCGAAGGCCCCCTCGAATCCGCGAAGTGGCAGGACCAGCTGTACGCCGCGCCGCTGAACACCAACACCCAGTTGCTCTGGTACCGCAAGGACCTCATGCCGGACGGGCAGCCGCCGCAGACGTGGGATCAGATGATCGACATTGCGGAGGGCCTCGCGGCGGAGGGCCGGCCCAGTTGGATCGGGGTGCAGGGCAAGCAGTACGAGGGTCTGATGGTGTGGTTCAACACCCTGCTCGCGAGCGCGGGCGGGTCCGTCGTCGCCGAGGACGGGACCACCGTGACGGTTGCCGACGGCGACGCCGCGCTGAAGGCGCTCGAGGTCATGAAGCGGGTGGCCACCGCGGAGGGTGCCGACCCGTCGGTTTCCCAGGGCGACGAGGCGTCGTCCCGGCTGGGGATGGAGAGCGGAAAGGCTGCGTTCGAGGTCAATTGGCCGTTCGTGCTGCCGGGCATGATCGAGAACGCCGAGAAGGGGGACCTGCCGTTCATCGACGAGAAGGGCAACCCGACGTCTGTGGACACGGGCAACACGGTGCTCACCGTCGACGGTCAGCAGAACTTCCTCCCGGCGCCGTACCCGTCGGTGATCCCCGGGCGACCGGCCGAGGTGACGATCGGCGGGTTCAACATCGCGGTCGCGAAGACCAGCCAGCACCCGGACCTGGCGTTCGAGGCGGTGTCGTGCCTGCGGAACGAGGAGAACCAGCGCAACAACGCCGTCGACGGTGGTGTGCCGCCGACGTTGGCGAGCCTGTACGACGACCCGGCGTTCCAGGAGGCGTACCCCGCGTGGCGTGAGGTGCGGGAGAGCCTCGAGACGGCATCCGTCCGCCCGGTGTCACCGGCGTACCAGAGCATTTCGACCCTGATCACCGACACGCTGAATCCGGTCGGTGACATCGACCCGCCGCGCACCGTCGACGAACTCGCCGAACAGGTACGCAAGGCTGTCAACTCGGAAGGGCTGATCCCGTGACGACCGAAACCGTGCAGGCGGACCGGGCCGAAGAGCCGAAAGTCGCGTCGAAGAAGCAGATCTCGGAAGGGAAGAAGGCCGAACGCCGACTGGGTTTGTGGTTGGTGGCTCCCGCCGCGATCCTCATGGTCGCGGTCACGGCCTACCCCGTCGTCTACGCGGTGTGGCTGAGCCTGCAGCGTTACGACCTCCGGTTTCCCGACGACCGCAAATTCGTGGGCCTCGCGAACTACGTATCGGTGCTGTCGGACGCGTACTGGTGGCAGGCCTTCGCGGTGACGGTGGGCATCACGGTCGTGTCGGTGGTCATCGAGTTCGTCCTGGGCCTGATCCTGGCGCTCGTGATGCACCGGACGCTGGTCGGGAAGGGCATCGTGCGGACGGTGGTGCTGATCCCGTACGGCATCGTCACCGTGGCCGCCGCATACAGCTGGTACTACGCGTGGACCCCGGGCACCGGGTATCTCGCCAACCTGCTGCCCGACGGCAGCGCCCCGCTGACGCAGCAGATTCCGTCGCTGGCGATCATCGTGCTCGCCGAGGTGTGGAAGACGACGCCGTTCATGGCGCTGCTGCTGCTCGCCGGACTGGCCCTCGTTCCCGACGACCTCCTCAAGGCCGCGCAGGTCGACGGCGCCGGGGCGTGGACGCGGCTGGTGCGGATCATCCTGCCGCTGATGAAACCCGCGATCCTCGTGGCGTTGTTGTTCCGCACCCTCGACGCGTTCCGGATCTTCGACAACATCTACGTCCTCACCAAGGGCGCCAACGACACCGGATCATTGTCGATCCTCGGCTACGACAACCTGTTCAAGGCGTTCAACCTCGGTATCGGCTCGGCGATCAGCGTCCTGATCTTCCTCTGCGTCGCACTGCTCGCGTTCGTGTTCATCAAGCTGTTCGGCGCCTCGGCTCCCGGGTCCGACACGGAAGGAAACCGATAGCCATGGCCGTCGTCGACACACCTCGCCGCAAGATCAGCTGGTCCGTGGTCAACCTGCTCGTCCTGCTCTACGCACTGGTCCCGGTGCTGTGGATCGCCAGCCTGTCGTTCAAACCCGCGGGAACGATCAAGGACGGTAAGTTCATTCCGCAGAAGTGGACACTCGACAATTATCGCGGGATCTTCCAGACCAACGCGTTCACCAGTGCGCTGATCAACTCCATCGGCATCGGCCTCATCTCCACCGTGATCGCCGTCGTCATCGGCACCATGGCCGCCTACGCCATTGCCCGGCTGGACTTCCCGGGCAAGAAGCTGCTGGTCGGTGTGGCCCTGCTGATCGCGATGTTCCCCCAGATCTCCCTCGTGAGCCCGCTGTTCGACATCGAGCGCAGACTGGGGCTGTTCGACACCTGGGCGGGTCTGATCCTCCCGTACATCACGTTCGCCCTCCCGCTGGCCATCTACACGTTGTCGGCCTTCTTCAAGGAGATTCCCTGGGAGCTCGAGAAGGCGGCCAAGATGGACGGCGCCACTCCGGCGCAGGCGTTCCGGAAGGTCGTGGCACCGCTCGCGGCACCGGGCATCGTCACCGCCGCGATCCTGGTCTTCATCTTCTGCTGGAACGACCTGTTGTTCGCGATCTCGCTGACCTCGACGGAACGGTCCATCACCGCGCCGGCCGCGATCGCGAACTTCACCGGCGCCTCCCAGTTCGAGGAGCCGACGGGCTCGATCGCCGCGGCCGCAATGGTGATCACGATCCCGATCATCATCTTCGTGCTGTTCTTCCAACGACGCATCGTGGCCGGTCTGACCTCCGGCGCAGTGAAGGGATAATTCTGTGGCCGAAATCGTGCTCGACAAGGTGACGAAGCTGTACCCGGACGGCGCCAAGGCGGTGAGCGACGTCGACATCACGATCGCCGACGGCGAATTCATCATTCTGGTCGGACCGTCCGGTTGCGGAAAGTCGACCACTCTCAACATGATCGCCGGGCTGGAGGACATCTCGTCCGGTGAACTGCGCATCGCGGGGGAGCGGGTCAACGAGAAGGCGCCGAAGGACCGCGACATCGCGATGGTGTTCCAGTCGTACGCGCTGTACCCGCACATGACGGTGCGGCAGAACATCGCGTTCCCGCTCACCCTGGCGAAGATGTCGAAGTCGGACATCGCGGCGAAGGTGGACGACGCCGCCAAGATCCTCGACCTCACCCAGCACCTCGATCGCAAACCGGCCAATCTGTCGGGCGGACAGCGGCAGCGGGTCGCGATGGGCCGGGCGATCGTCCGCAGCCCCAAGGCGTTCCTGATGGACGAGCCGCTGTCGAACCTCGACGCCAAACTCCGCGTCCAGATGCGCACCGAGATCGCCCGGCTGCAACAGCGACTCGGCACCACCACGGTGTACGTCACGCACGACCAGACCGAGGCGATGACCCTCGGCGATCGGGTGGTGGTGCTGCGGGGCGGCGTGGTCCAGCAGATCGGGGCGCCGCAGGATCTGTACGACCACCCGAACAACCTGTTCGTCGCCGGGTTCATCGGCTCGCCGTCGATGAACTTCTTCCCGGGGCAGCTCACTGCCGACGGGGTGTCGACGCCGCTCGGCGAGTTCACACTGCCTCCGGAGACACGCGACACGATCGGGTCGTCGAACACGGCGAAGGACGTCGTCGTCGGGATCCGTCCCGAGCACTTCGAGGACGTGGGGCTCGTGGACGAGGGGCAGAGGGCGGCCGGTGCCACGTTCACGGCCAACGTCGAGGTGCTCGAGTCGATGGGTTCGGACAAGTACGCCTATTTCACGGCCGAGGGACCGCAGGTGACCTCCCGGGAACTCGAGGAGCTCGCCGCCGACTCGGGGACCGCGGTCGCAGGCGGCGGGCAGCTGGTCGCCCGGTTGTCGACCGAATCGTCCGCGGCGCACGGCAGGCCGGTGGAATTGTGGTTCGACCGGGCGAAGATCGCCCTGTTCGATCAGGACTCGGGAGCCAACCTCACGCTCTGACCAGAGCGCTCACCCGAACCTCTGGTGTTCGCTCCGCCGAGGCCACCGACCGTGCCCCATTCGGCCGCGAGGGCGGTCGCGTGGACCTCGTCCTCCTCCTCGTCGGACGGGGTGCGGGTGGTGCGCGTGATCCCGAAGAACGGCAGCAGCCCGGCGAGGGCGGCCGCGGTCGCGCCGACGACGAACGCGATCACGTACGCCGATTCGGTCGGGACGTCCGTTCCGTCGATGGTGATGCCGGCGAGCAGGGTCGCGAGCAGCGCACTGGCGAATGAACTGCCCACGGACCGGGCGATGGAGTTGATGCTGTTCGCGACGCCGGTCTCGTCCTGCCGGACCTCGGCCACGAGCAGCGACGGCAGCGACGCGTAGGCGAGGCTGATGTACGTGTTGACCAGCAGGATGGCCGCGATGACTTCCCACGTGCGGTCGTGGGCGAAGACGAACACGACGAAACCGCTGACGCCGACGACGCTCGCGGCGATGAGGACGGCACGGGAACCGAAGCGGTGGATCAGTTTCCCGCTGAGGATCGAGGCGAGGACGCCGCTGATCGCGCCCGGCAGCAGGTACACGGTGCTGGCCTCGAGGACGGTGGCCCCGAAGCCGTATCCGGCCACCGCGCGCGGGGTCTGGACGAAGTACGAGCTGCCCAGGAACATCACGAACATCGACATGCCGACCACGAGCGCGGACAGGTGGGTGACGAGGACGGGTGGGTTGGTCAGCAGCCGGGGCGCGACGAGTGGGTCCGTGATCCTGCGTTCGTAGAGGAACCAGCCGATCAGGACCAGGATTCCGGCGATTCCGCTGACGATGGTGACGGGCGACGTCCAGCCCCAGGTTCCGCCCTCGGCGAGCGGCAGCAGGACGAGGACCAGGCCGGCGGCGAGACCGGCCGCGCCGATCCAGTCGATGGAACCCGTGCCGACGCGCGGGCGGCGGGGGATGGCGATCCAGGCGAGGACGAGTCCGGCGGCGGTGATGGCCGACGACAGCCAGAAGATGCGGTGGAAGTCGGCGCCGTCGGAGACCAGCACACCGGTGAGGACGATGCCGAAGCATCCGCCGAATCCGAGGGTGCCGGAGAAGATCCCCATCGCCCCGGTCAGCTTCTCGGCGGGAAGTTCGTCACGCAGGACCGCGATGCCGATGGGGAACAGCGCGAACGACACGCCCTGGAGCACGCGGGCGAAGATCAGCACTCCCACGGACGTCGACAGCGCACCGATCAGGGAGCCGAGCAGGACGACCACGAGCACACCGAGCAGGACGGGTCGTTTGCCGCGGAGATCGGCGAGGCGGCCGAGGACGGGTGTCGCGGTGGCGGCCGCGAGGAGGTTCGCGGTGAGGAGCCAGCCGACGGCGGTGGGGCCGACGTCGAGTTGCGCACCGATGGTCCCGACGATCGGCACCACCAACGTCTGCAGAACGGCGACAATCATCACGACGAAGCACATGACAGGCAGGAGAGCCCTGGCTGCGGTGGTCGATCCGGCGGCCATGGGGTCCTCCTGGAGGGGTCGGTGAACGGGCGTAATCAAATACGGTACTGGGGCTAACTAACGAAGGGGTTCACGGTGGGGTCCGACCGCATGTCGAATCGAGCGCTGGGCAGGGCGACACTGGCCCGGCAATCGCTGCTGAGCCGTTCGGACGCGTCCGCCCTCGACATGATCGAGCACCTCTGCGGACTGCAGGCCCAGGCTCCGGCCCCGCCGTACTTCGCACTGTGGGCGCGGTTGACACGATTCCGCGCCGAGTCGCTGTCGGACCTCATCGAGAAACGCGCGGTGGTGCGGATCGTCGCGATGCGCGGGACGGTGTTCGCCCTGTCGTCCTCGGACGCGCTCTCGTTCCGTCCGCTGACGCAACCGCTGCTCGACCGCGACCTCCACACCAACACGCAGTACCGGTCGAGTCTCGACGGGATCGACCTCGGCGCCCTCGCCGCCGCGGGACGCGAACTGGTGCGTGACGAACCCCGCACGCAATCGCAGATGCGGCCCCTGCTCGAGGAGCGGTTCCCCGGCCGCGACGGCGCCGCGCTCGCCCACGGGGTGCGGGGACTGGTCCCGATGGTCCAGGTTCCGCCGCGCGGGCTGTGGGGCAGGTCGGGGCAGCCGGCGCTGTCGACGCTGGAGTCGTGGGTGGGTCGTCCACTGTCCGCCGCGCCGTCCATCGACACGATGCTGTTGCGCTACCTCGCCGCGTTCGGCCCCGCGAGCGCGCGGGACGCCCAGGCCTGGTCGGGACTGACCCGGCTCGGTGAGGTCCTGGACCGGCTGCGGCCGGAACTCCGGGTGTTCGCGGGGGAATCGGGTCCGGAACTCTTCGACCTTCCCGACGCACCCCGCCCCGACCCGGGCACCCCCGCCCCCGTCCGCATCCTCGCGCCGTTCGACAACGTGCTGCTCTCGCACGCGGACCGCGGGCGCCTCCTCGACGACGACGTGCGGAAGAAGGTCTTCACCCAGAACGGCATCATCAAACCTGCCGTCCTGGTGAACGGCAGGGTCGCGGCGTTCACCACGACGGTGGTCGAGAAGTCCCGTGCGGTACTCGACGTGGAGCCGTTGGCGAAGATCGCGAAGACGCACCGCACCGCGATCGAGGCGGAGGGCAGGCGACTGTTGAAGTTCGCGCACCCCGACGCGCCCGAGCGCGTCGTGCGGTTCACGGACTAGCCGGTTTGTGCCTGCGCGGTGCGAGATGACTGAGCTCGGCGATGATCTCGTCGTTCCAGACATGCTGGCGCACAAGGCGGTACCGCTCGCGCGCCACCCACAGGTAGGCCTCGGCGTCGGTGTGGTCGGGCAGCATCTCCGCGGCCCGCAGCATCCGGACCACCGGCAGGAACTCCTCACCGAACCAGCGCCGGGCCACGGTCTCACGGCTGAGGAATTCGCCCACCTCCTGCATGAGCCGGAAGCCCCACGCCTCGACGCTCTGGCTGATCTCGGCGTACTCCCAGGGATCGGTGACGACCACGGCCGCCCGCTGCGGCCCGCTCAACGGCACCCGCGTGAGGAACAGGCGGCGGTGATCCTTGATGACCAGGTCGCCTCGCTGCGCGATCCCGTCGGGGGAGATCTTGGTCTGGATCTCGGTGACGTAGGCGTCGATCGTGCTCCAGTGCATCGCGTACGCGATGGAGACGCGGTGGTGGCCGTCGCTGACGAAGTGCATGGACCCGATCCGATACACCTGGATCGGCGGCACCGACTCGCCCCGGCGCTGCGCGGCCGCCAGCCGTTGCCAGCGCTCGCGCACGCGGGTGGACGTGGGCCGGAAGAACCGGTCGAAGTCGCGGGTCCGGTCGACGCTCCCGACGATGGAGTTGACCGGGATCACCTGCAGTCCGAGCGATCGTTCCCCGACCCGTCCGACTGCCGCGACCACCTCGTCGAACGGCAGGATCTCGTTGACGTCGTCCGGTTCGCGGCGAAGCCAGCTGACCAGCCGCGACAACTCGGCGCGACGACGCTGGCGGGTGAAATCGTTCTCCGCGTCGGCGGCGGGGAACCCGGTGTCACGTGCCATGCCTGCGCCTGACGATGGTGGGGTCGGCACCCGGGGCCAACTCCAGCAGGGTGAATCCCACGGTGTTGATCACCGTCGTCGCGCCGAGCGTGCGGTCCTCGGCCGCCCGGCCGTACGGGTGGACGTGCCCGTGAATCATGACGCGGGCCTGCAACCTGCCCGCCAGGGTCTCGAAGCATTCGAAACCCCGGTGCGGTGGATCCTCCTGGTCGCCCACTCCGCGGGGTGGGCTGTGCGTGAGCAGCACGTCGACGCCGGACACACCCGAGCGGCGTGCGTGCCACGCACTCGTCAGCGCCAGGTTGCGCGCCCGCCGCCGCTGCTGCCGCTCGGTCCACTGATTGGGGCCGTCGTTGTAGCGGATCGACCCACCCAGGCCCGCGATGCGCAGGCCAGCGATCCGCACGATCCGGCCGTCCGCGTTGACCGCGCCGCAGGGCCCCGGCCACGCCGAGGGCAGACCCGCCCGCATCCATCCGACACGTCCCGCGGAGTAGCCGGACAGATCGGCGTCGTGGTTGCCCGGCACGAAGACGCACGGCGCGTCGAGCGCGTCGATCAGGTACTCCAGGTAGTCGAACGGGAGATCGCCCGCACCGAGGATCAAGTCGACGTCCATGGCACGCACCTGCGAACTCCACAGCGACTCGATCGTCTCGTCGGACACTGCGAGTACCGAGACCATGCTCCGACGCTACCGGCTCGCGAGGCCGGAGGACGGGTGAGCGGCTTCGGTGGTTTGATTGCGGGGTGACTGACAGCGTTGTGGCCTCTGTTCGCGCGCACCTGCTGAGGCAGATCGGGGGACCGGAGCCGACTGCGGCATCGGTGACGTTCCTGGGCGTCGAGCCGCTGGACGTGCTGCGGTTCGCACCCGACGACGAGGATCTGGTTCGCTACGTGACCCTGGGGTGCTCCCGGCACCCGATGGGCGACCCCGGCGAGCTGGTGGCCGACCCTCTCCGGGGCCCCCGCGCCGAACTGATCCTCACCCTGCGCGGCGGGGCCGGGGTGGCGTCGGGAGTTGCGCGCACACTCGCGGTCCTGGCGGCGGCGCCGTCGGTGGAAGGCGTGGTTCTCGTCGAGGACGCGTTGCTCGACCTGGGGGAGCCGCTGTGGAAGGACACACCGTTCACGGCCGTGCTGCTCGGTGAGTCGTCCGTTCCCGACCTCCCGCTGCCCGAACCCGCGGAGGCCGTGCGGTTCCTCGCGGTCGTGCCGATCACCGGCACCGAGGCGGCGTGGGTCCGACTGCGCGGCGCCGGCGCACTGCGCGACGCCTGGGCGGAGGCGGGCATCGACGTCCGCGATCCGCACCGCGGTGCCGCGTCCCTCTAGAGCCAGTGGTTCCGGCGGAACGTGACGAACAGGCCCACCGTCACCGACGCGATCACGAACACCACGCCGTGATAGCCGTACTGCCAATGTAGTTCGGGCATGTTGTCGAAGTTCATGCCGTAGATGCCCGCGATCATCGTCGGCACTGCCGCGATGGCCACCCACGCCGAGATCTTGCGCATGTCGGTGTTCTGCTGCACGGCGATCTTGGCGAGGGCGGCATCGACGAGTGAGCTGAGAACCTCGTCGTATTCGGCGATCCGCTCGGCGACGGTGGTGTGGTGGTCGAGGACGTCGCGGAAGTAGCGGCGGATCTCCTTCGGCACCGGATTGCCCGGGGATCGCGTCAGCCGGAGCAGCGGATTGGACAGCGGGTTCACCGACTTGCGGAGTTCGACGATCTCGCGCTTGAGAAGGTAGATGTGTTCGACCGCGACGCTGCTGCGCGGACTGAACACCGCCTCCTCCATGCCGTCGACGTCCTCCTCGATGGCCTGGGTGACCTCGAGGTACGTGTCCACCACGTGGTCCGCGACGGCGTGCAGCACCGCGTACGGGCCCAGTGCGAGCCGCTCCTGGTTCGCCTCCAGCGCGTGGCGGACGTTCGCGAGCGGGGAGTGGTCACCGTGCCGCACGGTGATGACGAAGTCGGCGCCAACGAACACCATGATCTCGCCGGTCTCGACGATCTCGCTGGCGGTGGCCACCGACTCGTGCGGCACGTAGTTGACGGTCCGTAGCACCAGGAACAGCACGTCGTCGTAGCGTTCCAGCTTCGGCCGCTGGTGGGCGTGGACGGCGTCCTCGACCATCAATTCGTGCAGCCCGAACGTCTCGGCCACGCTCTCCATCTGCCCCTCGTCGGGGGCGAGCAGCCCGACCCACACGAATCCTTCACCCCGTGTGCGGACCTCGGCCATCGCGGCCTGGTGCGTGTACTTGCCGGGAAGCCTCGTGCCGTCGACATACACACCACAGTCGACGATGGCGCGCGCGGTCGGGATGCGGATCCTGGGGCCCGGGTCCTTGTCACCGCTGCGCTGATCCTTGTCGCTGCCGCGCTTGGGGAGCGAGGGCACAGACGGCACGGGCCCCTCCCTTCACCGTCGAGTCGGAAACGCTGCTGGTGAATCGTACGTCAGCACCCGCTCCGGGCCGGCGGCGTCGCACGACACGCCAGGCCTCCGGGCCGCACGCGCGGACCCCGTGCCGCGACACCTGACAGACTGGTCTGGTGCTCATCGATCTCCACACCCATTCGACGGCCTCCGACGGAACCGACAGCCCGGCGGACCTGGTGCGCGCCGCGGGGGCGGCGGGACTCGACATCGTGGCGATCACCGATCACGACACGACCGCGGGGTGGGCCGAAGCGGCCGCGGCGTTGCCTGCGGGGCTCGCGCTGGTGCGCGGCATGGAGATGTCCTGCGAGGGGCGCGGTGAGGACGGACGCCCGGTCGCGGTGCATCTCCTCGCCTACCTGTTCGATCCCGCGCACGCGGCGTTCGCACGCGAGCGGGAACGGTTGCGGAACGAGCGGATCGTGCGAATCCGCGCGATGGCCGAGTTGATGATGGAGGACGGTCTGCCCATCGACGCCGACGAGGTGCTCGCGGAGGCGGGACCCGCGGCGGGGCGCCCGCACCTGGCCAGGGCTCTGATGCGCGCCGGTGTGGTGGGCAGCGTCGGTGAGGCGTTCGTGGATCTGCTGGCCCCACGCGGCAGGTACTTCGTCGACAAGTCGGACACCCCCCTCGACGACGCCGTGCAACTGGTGGCCGAGGCCGGGGGCGTGAGCGTCCTCGCCCACGGACGGGCCCGCACGAGGGGACGACTACTGTCACTCGATCACGTCCGTGACCTGGCGGGAGCCGGTCTCCACGGGCTAGAGGCACATCACCCCGACCACTCGTCGGACGACGCGCGGGTACTGCAGGAACTGGCCGACGAGTGCGGTCTGGTCGTCACCGGCTCCTCCGACTACCACGGTACGAACAAGGCCATCCGGCTCGGCGAGTTCTCGACGGACACCGACGAATTCGACACCCTCGTATCGAAAGCATCCGGGGTGCAGGTGGTCTCGGCATGAACACGCACGAGTCCGAGCGGTACGACCCCTATGCTCCCATCCTCCCGCGGACGGTGACGGCCACCGGACCGCGACGCAGCCCTCTCGTGGTCCGCGCACTGCGCGCCCTCAGCGGGGCCGTCGCCGCCGGCGTGGTGATCCTCTGCCTCGTCGTGATCGGCTCCGCCTACGTGGGCGGCGGCCGGGGCTTCCCCGGCCCGGGGACGATCTCCATCACCGCACACCTGGTCGCGTCCGTGTTCGTGATCGTGGCGCAAAGGTGTGCGGACCGCCGCGACGGTCTCGTCGCCGTGGTCGCATCCGTCGCCATCCTCGCGGCGGCGGCGCTTCTGCTGGCTACCCAGTGGTGGGGTTGACGGACGCCCGGCGCGTTATGTGAAACCGGCTCTCACAGTGACCCGCGGGTAACTTGTTCTCACAGGTAGAGGCCAGAAAACGTGAGACATCTGACTCTCGTGGCAATTTGATTGTGCATCGATATTCGTGCCAGACTTAGCACCACTCCGACGTCGGCGCCACCGCCCTTCGGCGGGGGTTTATGGCAGTGTTGCCAGGGCTCACCCGCCCGTGCCATGACGCTTCGGAAGTTCTGCGGCCATCGTGATCGCGCACCCCGGAAGCTTCACCCTCAGTTGTCGTTCGTGGAGTAACTGTGAAGATCAGCGCCGATCCTCACGGTTACTTCTCAGTAACCCGGCCCCGAGTGAGCCTGGACTTAGCAGGAGTGTCATCGTGTCCATCGTGTCCGAACCCACCACACCGCAGAAGGTCGAGCTGACCGACGAGGAGATCTTCGCCGGCCACATCGGGGGGAAGCTCTCGGTTGAGACCACGACCGCCCTCGATACGCAGCGCGCCCTGTCCATCGCCTACACGCCCGGCGTCGCGCAGGTCTCGCGCGCCATCGCCGCCGACGAAACCCTCGCCGACCGGTACACCTGGACCAGCCGCCTCGTGGTCGTCGTCTCCGACGGCTCCGCGGTGCTCGGCCTCGGCGACATCGGCCCCCGCGCCTCCCTGCCCGTGATGGAGGGCAAGTCCGCCCTGTTCAAGAACTTCGCGGGCCTGAACTCGATCCCGCTGGTCCTCGACACCAAGGACCCCGACGAGATCGTCGAGACCCTGATCCGGCTGCGCCCGAGTTTCGGTGCGGTCAATCTGGAGGACATCTCCGCGCCGCGCTGCTTCGAGATCGAACAGCGCGTCATCGAGGCCCTGGACTGCCCGGTCATGCACGACGACCAGCACGGCACCGCCATCGTCGTCCTGGCCGCCCTCAAGGGTGCGGTCAAGGTCCAGGACCGCGACCTCCACCAGTTGCGGGTGGTCATCTCCGGCGCCGGCGCCGCCGGTGTCGCCTGCGCGAACATCCTGCTCGCCGCCGGGATCGCCGACGTGACGGTCCTCGATTCGAAGGGCATCGTCTCCGCCGACCGCAAGGACCTGAACGAGGTCAAGGTCGACCTGGCCGCGCGCACCAACCCGGCCGGCCGCCGCGGCGGCACCGCCGAAGCCCTCGACGGGGCGGATGTGTTCCTCGGGGTGTCCGCGGGCACCGTGCCGGAGGAGCTGATCGCGACGATGGCGCAGGATTCGATCGTGTTCGCGTTGTCGAACCCGGACCCGGAGATCCACCCCGACATCGCCCGCAAGCATGCGGCGATCGTGGCCACCGGACGCTCGGATTTCCCGAACCAGATCAACAATGTGCTGGCCTTCCCCGGTGTGTTCCGGGGCGCGCTCGATGCCGGTGCCCGCCGGATCACCGAAGGTATGAAGCTCGCCGCCGCCGAGGCAATCCTCTCGGTCGTCGGTGACGAGCTGGCTGTAGACAAGATCGTTCCCAGCCCGCTCGATCCTCGCGTCGCCCCCGCTGTCGCGGAGGCAGTCGCCGCCGCTGCTCGCGCAGAAGGCGTCACCGACTAGCGAGAATCCGTCGAGCACCCCGATCCGGAACCCGCACCCACGGTTCCGGTGTCGGGGTGTTTGCCGTTGGGCGACTCCTTCGCTACGACGCGCGGTCGGCGATCTGTTCGGCGCTCGGGTTGCGGCGCAGACGGCCGGTCCCCGGAACGGACGCCCACACCGCCAGGGCGAGCAGGCCGTCCACGACGAGGGCGAGGATCGTCACGAGCAGCGCACCGACGAGCACCCGGTCGTACTGGCGCAGCGCCAGTCCGTCGAAGATGTAGCGTCCCAGGCCGCCGAGGTTGACGTACGCAGCAACCGTTGCGGTCGCGATGATCTGCAGGGTGGCGTTGCGCAGCCCGCCGAGCATGAGCGGCAGCGCATTCGGGGCCTCGACACGTGTGAGGACCTGCCACTCGGTCATTCCCATCGCGCGGGCGGCGTCCACGACCGTCCGGTCGACGTTCGCGACACCCGCGTACGTGCCCGCGAGCACCGGCGGGATTCCGAGGATCACCAGGGCCAGGATCGGCGGGATCAGACCCAGCCCGAGCAGCAGCACCAGGAACGTCAGCAGACCCAGCGTCGGCAGCGAGCGGAGCGCGTTGACGAGACCGACCACGACCACGTCACCCTTGCGCAGATGCCCGATGATCAGACCGATCGGCACCGCGACCACCGCGGACAGGGCGACCGCCAGGAAGCTGTACCAGAGATGTTCGAGGATGCGGGCCCCGATTCCTGTGCTTCCCGACCAGTTACCCGGATCGACGATGTACTCCCATGCGCCGCCGAAGATGTTCACGAAGCCTCCCCTGCGGCCGGGGCCGCCGACTGTCCCGCGACCAGCGGCGTGCGCCGGACCCTCTGTTGCCGGGTCCACGGTGTCAGTGCCCGCCCGACCAGGAACAGCAGCAGGTCGAACGCGAGGGCCAGAACGACGATCGCGATGATCCCGGCGAGGATCTGGTCCGGATAGTCTCGCTGGTAGCCCTGGGTGAACAGGGTGCCGAGACCGCCGATCCCGATCAGCGAACCCACCGACACCAGCGAGATGTTGGTCACCGCCACCACTCGCACGTTCGCGACGAGAACGGGTAGCGCGAGGGGCAATTCGACGGTCAGGGCCCGGCGGAGCCGGGTGAAACCCATCGCGGTGGCGGAGTCGACGACGTCGGCGGGAACGGAGTCGAGGGCCTCGGGCACGGCGCGGATGAGCAGGGCGGTGGAGTAGATCGTCAGCGCGATCACCACATTGAGCGGGTCCAGGATCTGCAGTCCGACGACGGAGGGGATCGTCACGAACAACGCCAGCGACGGGATCGTGAACGCGATACCCGCGACGATCAGCGTGATCTTCCGCAGCCAGGACGCACCCCGGATCGCGGTCCCGACCGGGACCGCGATGAGCAACCCGATCAACAGCGGAACCAGCGCGAGATAGAGATGGGTCTTCGTCAGGTCGACGACGACCGAGAAATTGTCGATGAGCCACCGCATGGGATCACGGCCCGTCCGGGGTTGCCGGTTGGGCAGTGAAGTAGTGCTCACCCCGCGCGCGATCCTCGGCCGCCCGCTGCTCGGCCAGCTTCGCGATCACCTCGGAGCCGAGGATGCCGCCGGTGACCGCGCCGTCCGGGTCGACGGCCACTCCGATGCCCGACGGCGAGGAGATGGCCGCGTCCAGGGCCTGCCGCAGGTCGGCACCGGGGGAGAAGAGGGATCCGCCCGCCGCAGTGCATTCGGAGACGGGCCGTCCGGCCCGCGCCCCCTCGACGCCGGTGACGTCGATCCAGCCCCGCGGAACGCCCGCATCCGTGACGACCAGGACCCATTCACCTTGTTCGAGCCGGAGCCCGGGCAACTCCTTCTCGGTCGCCGTCCGGATGGTGTGCAGCGGAACCTGATCTGCCGTCCGGAACGACAGTCCGCGGTACCCGCGGTCGCGTCCCACGAACGAGGCGACGAAATCGGTGGCCGGCGCGGACAGCACCGTGTCGGGCGCGTCGTACTGCTGCAACCGGCCACCCGGCCCGAAGACCGCCACCCGGTCGCCGAGTTTGACGGCCTCGTCGATGTCGTGGGTGACGAACACGATCGTCTTGCGCATCTCGGCCTGCAGGCGCTGCATCTCGGCCTGCAGATCTTCGCGGACAACGGGATCGACGGCGCTGAACGGCTCGTCCATCAGCAGGATCGGCGGGTCGGCGGCCAGCGCCCGCGCGACCCCGACGCGTTGTTGCTGCCCGCCGGACAGCTGCCCGGGATAGCGGGACGCCAGCGCCGGGTCGAGTCCGACCCGTTCGAGCACCGCCAACGCGGCCTTGCGGGCGTTGCGTCGTGAGTCGCCGCGCAGCACCGGCACGGTCGCGACGTTGTCGACCACCGTGCGGTGCGGCAGCAGTCCTGCGCTCTGGATGACGTAGCCGATGCCGAGCCGAAGCTTCACCGCGTCGGTCTGGGCGATGTCCCGGCCGTCGACCGTGATCGTTCCCGCGGTCGGGGTGATCATCCGGTTGATCATCCGCATCGACGTGGTCTTGCCGCACCCGGACGGCCCGACGAAGACCGTGAACGATTCGGCGTCGATCTCCAGGTCGAGGTTGTCGACCGCCGTCGTGCCGTCCGGGTACTGCTTCGTGACTCCCGAGAATGTGATCACGGCAGGCTCCTCACGAGACCGGCTTGTCGAGCCCCTGGTCCGTCACCCACTGCTTCGCGGCCACCGCCGGCTCGGTTTTCGCGTCACCCGACACGGAATCGTTGAGCGCGACAAGCTCTTCGGTGGTCAGCTTCGCCGACAGTGCGTCGAGCGCCCGGGTCAGCTTGTCGGAGGACTTGGTGGCGCGCACCACCGGCACGACGTTCTGCGCCGCGAAGTTGTTCTGCGGATCCGCGAGCACGACGAAACCGTTCTGCGCGATGGCCGGGGACGTCGTGAAGATGTCGGCGGCCGTGATCTGTCCCGACGCGAGGGCGTCCACCGTGGCCGGACCGCCGCCGTCGGCGATCGGGACGAAGTTGTCGGCCGTGATGTCCAGGCCGTACTTGGCCTTCAGGCCGGGCAGGCCACCGGGGCGTTCCTGGAATTCGGCGGGTGCACCGAACTTGACCTCGTTCGAGTGCGCCGCGAGATCCGCAATGGAGGTGAGGTTCCAGCGCTGCGCCGTCTCCTTCGTGACGACGACGGCGTCCTTGTCCTCGGCCGGGGCCGGCGTGGTGATCGTCAGTTCCGAACCCAGCGCGGCCGGCAGCGCGGCGTCCACGTCGGCGGCGCTCGTGGCCGTCGAATCCGGGTCGAGATACTGCAGCAGGTTGCCCGTGTAGTCGGGGATGACGTCGATCGACCCGTCCTTGAGCGCAGGAATGTAGGCCTCACGGCTGCCGATGTTGAACTTCGTCGTCACGTCGAACCCGTTGGCACGGAGGACCTCGGTGTAGATGTTCGCGACCGTCTCCGATTCGGGGAAGTTCGCGGATCCCACGATGATCGTGTTCGGGTCGTCACCCGATCCCTCGCCGCCGGCGGACAGGGGGTCGGATCCGCCACCGCACGCCGCGAGCGACACGACGGCCACCGTCGCGAGAGCGATAGTGCCAACGGAGCGGCGGGTGAAGCCCGACAGAATTCGTGAGGTGCGCATGAGCGTCCTTCCCGTTGTCACCGGCGCCGGACCTGCCGACGGAAACCGGTGGACGCGTGTCCGCGCCATCGGTTGGCCAGTGTAACGATAGGGGCGGACAGAGCACGGTTTTCGACCAGCTCGAGGTAAACGAAAGGCGCGACGTGGCACACACACGGACAGACGGATCGGCCGAGCGCCCGGCGGCATGGTCCCGGGCCCTGATCGCCGGGTCCGCGCTGCTACTGGTCGCGGGGGTGGCGTCGGGATGCGCAGGTGGTGACACGACCCTCGACGGTTCCGCGGGGCAGGGGCAGGGCGAGATCGTGGTGGGTGCGGGTGACGGCGCGGAGAGCCGGATCCTGGCCGAAATCTATGCGGGTGCCCTGCGTTCGACCGGGGCGCCGGTCGTCACCGACGGGGGACTCGGCGACCGGACCGCGTACCTCGGGCAGCTCGATGCCGGAAACGTCACGCTGGTGCCGGAGTTCACGGGCCGGTTGCTGCGCTACTACGCCCCCGAATCGGCGGAGACGGAACAGGACGATGTGTTCGAGGCGTTGAGCAAGGCTCTGCCGCAGGGGCTTTCGATCTCCGACTTCGCGGCTGCCGAGGACAGGTCGGCGCTGGCCGTGACCTCGCAGACGTCGGGGCAGCTGGATCTCACCACCCTGGACGAACTCGTTCCCTCGTGCAGCAGGAGCACTGCCGTGCTCGCCCCGGCGTTCGAGGCCGACGCGCTTCCCGACCTCACCGGCTGCACGTTCGCGCAGACCCGGACAGTGGCCGACGACGCCGCGGCCGTCGGCGAACTCGCCGCCCCGGTATCGGCGGACGGAGCCGTGCGGGTGGCCGGGGTGACCACCGCGTCACCGGACGTCTCGGACGCCGATCTGGTGCTGCTGGCGGACGACGATCACGTGTTCACCGCACAGAACGTGGTGCCGCTGTTCCGGATCGGAACTCTCACCGAAGCCCAGCTGAAGGCGTTGAACGTCGTGGCGGGTGAGCTGACGACCGCGGACCTGGCCGACATGATCGGCCAGGTCCGCGGTGGTGCAGATTCAGCCGACGTGGCGCGGGTGTGGCTCGACGCTCATCTGTGAACCCAGGAACGCCCCGAGTTCCGCGACCGCATCCGCGGCCTCGCGGACCAGGGACGCCTGCAGGTGGGCGACGTGCCACAGGCGGGCGTACTCGGTGAGCGTGACGTCCACGTCCGACTCGTTCAGCTTGTCGACGAATTCCATGATCTGCGGGTAGAGCACCTCGTCCACCCCGACGTGAATCAGCGTCGGCGGCAGTCCCGCCAGATTTCCATGCAGCGGTGCGTAACCCGGATCGTGTGCGTCTCCGTTGCCCAGGTACTTCTCGGCGGCGTCGAACGACCACGCCGTGTTGACCACGAGATCCCGATCCCGGGACGTGTCACGCCTGCCGGGATCGACCCACGGGGCGATCAGCGCCAACGCGGCCGGAGTGACACCGTGCCGGTCGATCAGACGCCGCGCGGTGGCGACCGTCAGGCCACCGCCCGCCGAATCGCCCGCGATGGCGAGTTGCTCTGTCTCGTAACCGTGTTCGGTGTTCAGCTCCATGTACGCCGCGACCGCGTCCTCGAGCCCGGCCGGGAACGGATGCTCCGGAGCCAGCCGGTAGTCGAGGGTGTAGACGACACTGCCGGATTCTCTCGCGATGTGAGCGGCCAGCGAACGGTGCGTGGCGAGCGAACCGATCGTGTACGCCCCACCGTGCAGGTAGAGCACGGCGGTCCGGCGTTCGGTGGCTCCCACCGTGATTCGCTCCGCCGGCCGCCCGGCCAGCGAGGTCGGGCGGACGACGGCACCTGCAGGGACCTGCTGCAGCGGAGCGCCGAGGTCGAGGATCGCCCTCTGGACGGTGTGCGGAAGCCGGGCGTCGAGGCTGAGGCGGTAGAAGGGCCGGAGGGCCGCCGCGACGACCGGCAGCGGCAGGTGGAAGCTCATCGGTACCTCAGTTCGACTTGGGGAGGACTCGTCCGGCGACGGTGGCAACCACACGCTGGTAACTCGGTCCGACGAGCCGCACCCAGGCGTCGAGGAACTTGGCGTCGGCGCCGATCAGGACGCGCGGCTTGCCCTTGCGGACACCGTTCACGATGGTCTCCGCGGCCGCCTCCGGAGTGGTGCGAGCGAGTTTCTGGTCGAAGAACTTCGCGAACGTGTCGAGGTCCTCGCCCGGTCCCGCGGTGGCGTTGCGGGCGATGGCCGTCTTGATGCCACCCGGGTGCACACACGTCACCTTGACGGGGTGCTTGGCGATCAGCATCTCCTGGCGCAGCGACTCGGTGAAACCGCGCACCGCGAACTTCGCCGAGTTGTACGCGCTCTGACCCGGCATGGACAGCAGCCCGAAGAGGCTCGAGACGTTCACCACGTGGCCGTCGCCCGACGCGATGAGATGCGGCAGGAAAGCCTTGGTGCCGTTGACGACTCCCCAGAAGTCCACGTCCATGATCTTCTCGATGTCCTTGAACTCGGACTTCTCGAACTCACCGTGGTAGGCGATGCCGGCGTTGTTGTACACCTGGTTGATCTTGCCGAAGTGCGCCCGCACGTCGTCGGCGTACGCGAGCACCGCCTCGCGCTGGGTGACGTCCAGGTGATCGGCCTTGACCTCGGCGCCCAGTGCCTCGGCCTGGCGTGTCGTCTCGGCGAGCCCGACCGTGTCCATGTCCGAGATCGCCAGTCTGGCACCCCGGCCTGCCAGGTTGAGGGCGAGCGCCCTGCCGATACCGGAACCGGCTCCGGTGATCACGACTACCTTGCCTGCGAACTCGCTCACTGTGCTGTCACCTTGTCGTCGTCGAGGTCGATCTGTGCCGGGATGGCGGCGGGGCCGGGGGTCTTGCCGTTCACGTGCACGGGTGCAGGAAGATCGGCGGTGGCCACGCTGTCGTACGCGGTGAGGTCGAAGCGCTTCGTCTCGTTCCGGAACTGGAACGTGAAGCCCGGCCACAGCGTGGTGTTGTTGCCGTGCTTGTCGAGGTACCAGCTCGCGCACCCACCGTTGTTCCAGACGCTGTGCGACAGCTTCTCCTGGAGTTCGGCGTTGTACCGGTCCTGGGCGTCCTGACGGACCTCGATCTTGCCGATGCCGTACTTGTCGAGCGTCTGCAGGGCGTCGACGAGGTAGTTGAGCTGCGACTCGATCATGAAGACCATCGAGGTGTGGCCCAGGCCCGTGTTCGGACCCACCAGGAAGAACATGTTGGGGAAGTTCGCGATCGCCGCGCCCTTGTAGCCCTGCTGTCCGCCCTCGTCGAAGACGTCGGCGAGCGAGCGCCCGTCCTTGCCGAAGATGCCCTCGAACGTGGGGGAGTCGGTGACGTGGAAGCCGGTGGCGACGACGATGGCATCGACTTCGCGGACGGTGCCGTCCTTCGAGATCACCGAGTTGGCCGTGACCTCGGCGATGCCGTCGGTCACCAGGTCGACGTTGTCCTGCGCGAGGGTGGGGTAATAGTTGTTCGAGATCAGCATGCGCTTGCAGCCGATCTGGAAGTTCGGCGTGACCTTCTTGCGCAGATCCTTGTCCTTGATCTGGCGGCGCAGGTGGCGCTCGGCCGCGAGCTGCAGCGGCTTCATGAAGACCGGGGCCTTCGCGAGTCCGACGACCTGGCTCTCGCGCATCCAGTAGATGCCGGTGCGGCACAGCTTCTGGAAGCCGGGGAGGTATTTGAACGCGGCGTGCTCGAGCTTCGTGTACTCGCGGTCCGCGCGGGGCAGGATCCACGGCGCCGTGCGCTGGTACACGTCGAGGTGCGACACCTTCTTGCCGATGGCGGGCACGATCTGGATGGCCGAGGCGCCGGTGCCGATGACGGCGACGCGCTTCCCCGTCAGGTCGGCGTCGTGGTTCCAGCGGGCGGAGTGGAAGATCTCGCCCTGGAAGCCTTCGATGCCTTTGATGTCAGGGAGGGACGGCTCGCACAGCGCGCCGACCGCGGAGACGAGGACCTTCGCGACGAAGTTCCCCTTCGTGGTAGTGACCTCCCAGCGGGTGGTCGACTCGTTCCAGTGGGCGGACTGCACGTCACAGCCGAACAGGTGCTTGTCGCGCACCTTGTATTTGTCGGCCACCGACTGGATGTACTTCTGGATCTCCGGCTGCGTCGAGAACGACCGGGTCCACTCCGGGTTCAGTGCGAACGAGTAGGAGTACAGATGTGAGGGAACATCGCACGCCGCGCCCGGGTACGTGTTGTCTCGCCAGGTACCACCGACGTCGGTGCCGCGTTCGAGCACGAGGAAGTCGGTCTTGCCTGCCTGGGTCAGCTTGATCGCCGCGCCGAGGCCGGCGAACCCGCTGCCGATGATCAGCGTGTCGATGTGCCGGACACCTGCGGTGGTGGCGGAAGTATCTGTGACGGGGAGACTCATGTAAGAAACAATAGGGCGCTATTGAGGGGCAGTCAATAGCCTATTGACCTTCATTCAGTAGTCTTGTCTCATGGACGTCGTGAAGCGGACCCGTCTCAGCCCCGAACAACGGCGCGCGCAACTGATCGATCTCGGTGCCAAGATGCTGGCGCAGCGCCCGTTGGAACAGATCTCCGTCGAGGACATCGCCGATCAGGCGGGTGTCTCCCGCGGCCTCCTGTTCCACTACTTCGCGTCCAAGCACGACTTCCACCTCGAGATCGTCCGGCACACCAGCAGCGAGATGCTCGCCCGCACCGCCCCCGACCCGTACGTCGGGGAAGCGCGGGATCCGATGCAGATCCTGCGCTCGGTGCTCGCGTCGTACGTCGACTACGTCAGCGAGAACCGGGGCACGTACGTGTCGCTCCTGCGGGGAACGGCGAGTGGCGACCCGGATATGCGCGCCGTCTTCGAGGAGACCCGCGCCGTGATGTCCGAACGGACCCTCGAACAACTGCCTGCGATCGGAATCGAGCCCACCCGGGCGGTCGAACTCGCGGTCCGGGGCTGGATCGCCTATGTCGAGGAAGTCACGATCACCTGGCTGCGCGACCCGCACCTGACCCGCGACGAACTGATCGAACTCAACGTTCAGGCCCTTCCCGCGCTCGCCGTCGCCGCCGCACCCGAGATCGCCGCCGCGCTGGTGTCGGCCACCACGACCCGACACCCCTAGTACTCGGGGCACGCCCGTAGTACCCGCGGGTGACACCGGTTTCGTTCCCCGGCGTGACGTGGTGACGCATGCGACGTTTCTAGCGTTCTCGTCATGACCACCCTCGATCTCCGCTCCCGCGTCGTCGCGTCCCGCCAGGTGCCGCTGGCGGTGATGGTCGCCGCGATGTCCGTCCTCGCGCTGGTGTGCGCCGTCGGCCTCCTCAGCGACGACCGGACCGTGCTCGGGGTGTCCGTGTGGCTCGAGCCGCTGAAGTTCGCGGTCTCCTTCGCGCTCTACGGGGCCACTTTGGCGTGGTTGCTGACCCTCCCGCACCGAGGCAGCAGATGGACGCGCGCGATGGCGACGGTGTTCGCCGTGACCGGCATCCTCGACGTCGGATTCATCGCGGTGCAGGCTGCGCGCGGAACGTTCAGCCACTTCAACACGTCCGACGACGCCGTCAACACGATCGGCCAGTACGTGTTCATGACCGGTGTCCCGGACTGTTCGTCGCGAACCTCGTGATCGCCCTGATTCTGCTCTTCCAGCGCGTGGGGGATCGTCCCCTCACCCGAGCGAGCCATCCATGCAGGCCTGTTCCTGGCGGTGGCCGGGATGGCACTCGGCTACCTCACGGGATTCCAGGGTCGCCAGACGACTACCGACGCGAACGGCCGCGTCGCCGAACTCGCCGCGCGGCACAGCGTCGGCGTCACCGACGAGAATCCGGGACTGCCGGTCACCAACTGGAGCACGTCCGGCGGCGATCTCCGCATCCCGCACTTCGTCGGACTGCACGGCCTGCAGGTGATGCTGATCGGCGCCCTCGTTCTGAGCGTCCTCGCGTCGCGGATTCCGTGGCTCCGCAGCGAGGGAACCCGAGCCTCCCTGATGGCCGTGCTGGCGCTCGCCTACGCCGGGCTGCTCGCCGTGCTCACGTGGCAGGCGTTCCGCGGCCAGCCGCTGATCCACCCCGACGCGCTCACCCTCGCCGCCCTCGGCGGACTCCTCGCCGCCACCGCCCTCGCCGTCCGGGCCGTGAGGTCGTTGGCGGAAGCTGGGCAGCAGGCGGGGCCGGCCTAGAGATGCCGCAGGAAGCGGTCGGGTCCGTCGAGGAACGACCGCCAGTTGCGGACGAGGTCGAGCTGATTCCACTCGGGGTAGTCGATGCCCTCGTCGGTGAGTTCCCAGATCGCGGCGCCGGGCGCGGCAGCGAGGAGGGGAGAATGCGTCGCCATGATCACCTGCGAGCCCTCCTCGGCGAGATCCGCGATCACGCCGAGCAGCGCCAGGCAGGACTGGAACGACAGCGCGGCCTCCGGCTCGTCCAGAATCCACAGGCCCACGCCGATCGGACGGTCGGCGACGTACCGCAGGAACGACTGACCGTGCGAGAGCTGGTTGAACGACGGATCGTCCGCGCGGGGACGTGACTCGTCGGCCGCACCGAACAGCGAATGCATCGACTCGGCACGCAGGAAACACCCGCCGTACGGCTGCGGCCGGGCGCCGACACACGTGAGGTGAGTGCCGAGGTCCGCGTCCTCGGGGCTGGATCCCGCCGACCACAACCGGTCCTGCGCCCCGCGGAACCCGCCCTGCCAGGCCGCGGCGATCGACTCGACCAAAGTCGACTTCCCGACACCGTTCTCACCCACGATCACCGTGAGCGGCCGCTCGAATGCCAGCCCGTTGTCGCACAGTTCCGCCACCGAGGGCAGGTCCAGATACCACGAAGCCGGGTCGAATCCGCTCCGTGGAGTGAACTCGACCCGGCTCAATGGCAGATCAGTCAATCAAACGCTCAGCTGAACGCTTCGTCGATGATCTCCTGCTGTTCCACAGCGTGCACCTTGCTCGAACCCGAGGACGGTGCCGACATCGAACGACGCGAGATGCGCTTGATTCCGGACAGCTTGTCGGGCAGCAACTCGGGCAGAGCGAGACCGAAGAACGGCCACGCACCCTGGTTCGCCGGCTCCTCCTGAACCCACCGGAACTCGGTGGCGTTCGGGTAGCGGTCCAGCGTCTCGCGGAGACGACGGCTCGGAACCGGGTACAGCTGCTCGATACGGACGATCGCGATGTCCTCGCGGTTGTCCTTCTGCTTCTTCGCCAGCAGCTCCCAGTACAGCTTGCCGCTGACGAGGAGGACACGACGAACCTTGTCGCGTTCGGCGTCGCCCGTCTCGTACGTGGGCTCCTCGAACACCGAGCGGAACTTGCCGGTGGTGAAGTCCTCGACGTCGGAGACCGCGGCCTTGTTCCGCAGCATCGACTTCGGTGTGAAGACGACCAGCGGGCGGCGGATTCCGTCGAGCGAGTGACGACGCAGCAGGTGGAAGTAGCTGGCCGGGGTGGACGGCACGGCCACGGTCATCGAACCCTCGGCGCACAACTGCAGGAAGCGCTCGATCCGACCGGACGTGTGGTCGGGACCCTGACCCTCGTGGCCGTGCGGCAGCAGCAGCACGACGTCGGACAGCTGGCCCCACTTGGCCTCACCGGACGAGATGAACTCGTCGATGATCGACTGCGCGCCGTTGACGAAGTCACCGAACTGCGCCTCCCACAGCACGAGCGCGTCCGGGTTGCCCACGGAGTAGCCGTACTCGAAGCCGACGGCGGCGAACTCGCTGAGTGCGGAGTCGTAGACCAGGAACTTTCCGGGGTTCTCGCTGCCCAGGTTCTGCAGCGGGGTGTACTCGGCGCCCGTCTTGCGGTCGATGAGGACCGAGTGACGCTGCGTGAACGTGCCGCGCTTGGAATCCTGGCCGGACAGGCGAACCATCTTGCCCTGGTCGACCAGCGAACCGAATGCGAGCAGCTCGGCGAACGCCCAGTCGATCTTGCCCTCGCGGGACATTTCGCGGCGCTTCTCGATGACCGGCTTGACGCGCGGGTGCACGGTGAAGCCCTCGGGCACGTTGACGAACGCGTCGCCGATCCGCTCGAGCACCGACTCGTCGACGGACGTCTTCAACTTCGTGGGCAGCACCTGGTCGAGCTCGACCGACTCACTGGGCTCCGGCGTGTACTTCTCGAGTTCGCGAACCTCGTTGAACACCCGTTCCAGCTGGCCCTGGTAGTCGCGGAGTGCGTCTTCGGCTTCCTTCAGCGAGATGTCGCCGCGGCCGATCAGGGATTCGGTGTAGCTCTTACGCACGCTGCGCTTGGTGTCGATCACGTCGTACATCGCCGGCTGCGTCATCGACGGGTCGTCGCCCTCGTTGTGACCGCGACGGCGGTAGCAGATCATGTCGATGACGACGTCCTTCTGGAACTTCTCCCGGAAGTCGACAGCGAGCTGGGCGACCCAGACGCAGGCCTCGGGGTCGTCGCCGTTCACGTGGAAGATCGGCGCGCCGATCATCTTCGCGACATCGGTGCAGTACTCGGACGAACGCGAGTACTCCGGGGCGGTGGTGAAACCGACCTGGTTGTTGACCACGATGTGCACGGTGCCGCCGGTGCGGTACCCGCGCAGCAGTGCCAGGTTCAACGTCTCGGCCACGACACCCTGACCGGCGAACGCGGCGTCGCCGTGCAGCATGAGTGGCAGGACGGTGAAGCCGTCCTCACCCTTGTCGAGGATGTCCTGCTTCGCGCGGACCAGGCCCTCGAGGACCGGGTCGACCGCCTCGAGGTGCGACGGGTTGGCCGTCAGCGACACGGTGATGTCGTTGTCGCCGAACATCTGGATATACGTGCCCTCGGCGCCGAGGTGGTACTTCACGTCGCCGGAGCCGTGCGCGGCCGCCGGGTTCATGTTGCCCTCGAACTCGGTGAAGATCTTCGAGTACGGCTTGCCGACGATGTTCGCGAGAACGTTGAGGCGACCGCGGTGCGGCATGCCGATGACGACCTCGTCGAGCTGGTGCTCGGCGGCCTGGTCGATGACGGCGTCCATCATCGGGATGACGGACTCGGCGCCCTCCAGGGAGAACCGCTTCTGGCCGACGTACTTGGTCTGCAGGAACGTCTCGAACGCCTCGGCGGCGTTGAGCTTGCTCAGGATGTACTTCTGCTGAGCGACCGTGGGCTTGACGTGGTGCGCCTCGACCCGGTCCTGCAGCCACTGCTGCTGCTCCGGCTCCAGGATGTGCGTGTACTCCACGCCGACGTGGCGGCAGTACGCGTCGCGCAGCACGCTGAGCACGTCGCGCAGCTTCATCTTCTCCTGGCCGTGGAAGCCGCCGACCTTGAACTCGCGGTCGAGGTCCCACAGGGTCAGGTCGTGCGTGCGGACGTCCAGGTCCGGGTGGCTGCGGAACTTGTCCTTGACGAACTGCAGCGGATCCGTGTCGGCCATCAGGTGACCGCGGTTGCGGTACGCGGCGATCAGTTCGAGAACACGGGTGTTCTTGTCGACGGCGCCTTCGGGCACGTCCTTGCGCCAGCGGACCGGCTCGTACGGGATGTGCAGCGCGTGGAAGATCTCGTCGTAGAACTCGTCGCTGATCAGCAGGTTGTGGATGGTCCGGAGGAAATCGCCGGACTCGGCACCCTGGATGATGCGGTGGTCGTACGTCGAGGTGAGCGTCATGAGCTTGCCGACGCCGATCTCGGCGAGGCGCTCGTCGCTCGCGCCCTGGAACTCGGCGGGGTACTCCATCGCGCCGGCACCGATGATGGCGCCCTGGCCGTTCATCAGTCGCGGCACGGAGTGCACGGTGCCGATGCCGCCGGGGTTGGTGAGCGAGATCGTGACACCCGAGAAGTCTTCGGCGGTGAGCTTGCCGTCACGCGCGCGCCGGACGATGTCCTCGTAGGCGCTGTAGAACTGCGTGAAGTTGTGGGTGTCGGTGTTCTTGATCGCGGCGACGACGAGGGACCGGCTGCCGTCCTTGCCCGGCAGGTCGATGGCCAGACCGAGGTTGGTGTGTGCGGGGGTGACCGCGTTGGGCTTGCCGTCGATCTCGGCGAAGTGCCGGTTCATGTTCGGGAACGCCTTGACCGCCTGCACGATCGCGTAACCCAGCAGGTGCGTGAACGAGATCTTGCCGCCGCGGGTACGGGCGAGGTGGTTGTTGATGACGATCCGGTTGTCGAACATCAGCTTCGCAGGGATGGCGCGAACGCTGGTGGCGGTCGGAATGGCCAGCGAGGCCGACATGTTCTTGGCGACGGCAGCAGCTGCGCCGCGGAGAACCTTCGACTCGTCTACGGCAGGAGCGGGAGCGGACGCCTTCGCGTCCTTCGCCGCGGTCTCCTTCGCGGGTGCGGCTTTCGTGGAGGCCTCGGTCTTCGGGGCAGCAGCCTTCGGAGCTGCACCGTTGGGTGCAGTCTTCGGCGCGGCACCGTTGGCCGTCTTGGTCTGAGGCTTGGGTGCGGTCTCGGACTCGGGAACCGGGGGAGTCGACGCCTTGGCGGAGGGAGCGGCAGCAGGTGCGGCGGTGGTGGTGCCGTTCGTGCCGTGTCCGTTGGCTGCGCCTGCCTTGGCGGCGGCGTCGGGAGAGTAATCCGTCAGGAATTCGTGCCAACTCGCGTCCACGGACGACGGATCGTCCTGGAAACGCTGGTACATTTCGTCAACCAGCCACTGGTTCTGTCCGAACTGGGATGTAGAGCTGCTGCTCACGGCAGGTGTTCGCCTCGTTTCTATTTCGGTACCCGATCAGAGCGCCTATATACATGAGACTAGCCCTCGCGTGTGACGTGTAGATCGCCAGGCCTGCACGTGTGAGCTGTCTCACGGCCAACCGATGGGGTCACCATCGATGACGGTTCTCGCCCCGCGATTATTCCCCGCCCCGGTCTCCGCCGCATCCCACAGTCCCGAATAGTGGCCACCGGCATAGCGCAGGGTGGCGTGCGATCCGGTTTCGACCACCCGCCCCTCGTCGATGACGAGGATCACATCTGCCCGGGCCGCGGTGGCCAGTCGGTGTGCCACCACCACCGACGTCCGGGTGCGGGTCACCCGGCTGCTCGCCTCGAGAACTACCTGCTCGGTGGCCGGATCGAGCGTCGCGGTCGCTTCGTCGAGCAGCAGCAGGTCGGGGTCGACCAGCTCGGCCCGGGCGAGCGCGATCAGCTGGCGTTGGCCGGCCGACAGGCCCTGCCCGCGCTCGCCGATGGGGTGACGCATCCCACCCCGCAATCCGGCGATCGTGCCCAGTGCGCCGACCGCGCGTGCAGCGTCCTCGATCTCTTCGCGGCTCGCATCCGGGCGTCCGTACGCGATGTTGGTGGCGACGGTCCCGGTGAACAGGTGGGCTTCCTGGGGGACGACGCCGAGGCGTCCGCGGTACGCGCCGAGCGGGTACCGGCGGAGGTCCACGTCGTCGACGAGCACCGCGCCGGACGTCGGGTCGTAGAAGCGGGCGAGCAGTTTCACGATGGTCGACTTGCCCGCGCCGGTCCGGCCGACCAGGGCGACGGTGGTGCCGGCGGGGATGTGCAGGTCGATGTGGGTCAGGGCGTCGCTGTCCGCCCCCTGATAGCGGAACCCGACGTCGCGCAGGCACAGCTCGCCGCGCAGGTGCCCGTCGATCGGCTGGAGGTCCTCGCGCGAGGTCGCCCGCTCGATGGAACTGGGTGTGCGGAGCAGGTCCCCGATCCGGAGCAGGCCGACACTGGCCTGCTGGTATCCGTCGAACACCTGCGACAGTTGCTGAATGGGGCCGAACAGGAGCCCGAGGTACAGCACGAAGGCGACGAGCGTCCCGGTCGTCGTGTCGCCGCCCGCGACCTGGCGCGCACCGACGAACACCACGGCGGCCAGGGCGAGGTCCGAGAGGAACGCGATGAACGGGAAGTACAGCGAGATCGCCCGCTGCGACCGCATCCGGCTGCGCCGGTAACTGTCGGCCCGCTCGGCGAACCGGCGGGCGGCGAACCCTTCGCGGCGGTATGCCTGGGCCGCACGGAGCCCGGCGATGTTCTCCTGGAAGTCGGCGTTGACGAGTGAGATGCGCTCACGCGAGACCGTGTACGCCACCGAGGAGATCCGGCGGAAGATCAGCGTCGCGACGACGAGCGGCGGGATGACGGCAAGCGCCACCAGCGCGAGCGTGACGTCGGTGGCGACGAGCGCGACGGTGATACCGAGGACGGTCAGGACGCTCACCACGGCGGTGGACATTCCTGTCTGGATGAACGACGACAACGCGTCGACGTCGGTGGTCATCCGGGTCATGATGCGACCGGACAGCTCGCGCTCGTAGTAGTCGAGTCCGAGCCGCTGCAGGTGGGCGTAGCTGCGCACCCGCAACCCGAACAGCACACGTTCCCCCGCTCGGGCGGTGAGGACCGTCATCAGGGCGACGACGAGCCAGCCGGCGACCACGAGAGCGACGCCCACCCCTGTCGCGGTCCACAGCGTCGCGGAGTCCTGCGGGACGACACCGCGGTCGATCGCGAACCGGACGATCGACGGGAACGCGATCCCCGCGAGCGAGTCGAGCGCGAGGCAGACGGCGACGGCGACGAGGAGGGCACGGACCGGCCGCAGGATCCGCGACAGCCGGAAGTCGGGCTCGGGCAGGCGCAGGTTCCGGGTGTCGATTCCCGGGCTCTCGACGGCGGGCGGAAGCGCCTCCACGGCCTGCCGAAGTTCCGGGGTCGCGGCTACGTTGCCCAGCGCTCCCGCCATCGGTCCGCCGGCGGCGCGGCCGCCGCCGGGTCCCGCGCCGGGAGCCGGGGTGCGGCCGGACGCGGCAGGCACGTCCCACTCCTCGGCGTCCTCCGGCCACAACTCGGACTCGGACGGCATGCGCTGATACGGCATCGGCTCGCTCGGTGCGGGAACGCTGACGTCGATCGGGCCCGCGTTGTCGGGGGAGGCGAACAGTGCGCGGAAGAGCGGGCACCGTTCGTCGAGTTCGGCCACCGTGCCGGAATCGATGATCCGTCCGCGGTCGAGCACGGCGACTCGGTCGGCGAGCGACAGGGTCGAGCGGCGATGCGCCAAGATCAGAGCAGTTCGGCCACGATTCGCGCGCAGCGCCGCGAAGATCGACGCCTCGGTGGTGGCGTCGACGGCGGAGGTCGCGTCGTCGAGGATCAGCACTCTCGGGTCGGTGAGGAGTGCGCGTGCCAGCGCGATCCGCTGCCGCTGCCCGCCGGAGAGGGTGAGACCGCGTTCGCCGACCACGGTGTCGTAGCCGTCCGGCAATGCGGAGACGAACTCGTCGGCGGCCGCCATGTCGGCGGCGGCGCGGATCTCCTCGGCGCTGGCGTCGGGCCTGCCGAGGGCGATGTTGGCCGCAATGGTGTCGGAGAAGAGGAACGGCTCGTCGAACACGAGGCCGACGGCTTCGCGCAACTGCTCGGCGCTCAGCTGCGCGACGTCGAACGACGCGCCCGCCGACGTGAGGGACACGGAGCCCGAGGACGGGGCGTAGAAGCGGGGGAGCAGCAGCGACAGGGCGGTCTTGCCGGAACCGGCCATCCCCACCACCGCGACCGTCTCGCCGGGTGCGATACGCAGGTCGAGTCCACGGAGGATGTGCCGGTCCGATTCGAAGCCGAACGTGACCGCGCGCAGGTCCACACCCAGCGGTCCGCCGGGCAGGGCGGTGGGGTGCGGCGGGTCCGCGACCTCCGGTTCGGCGTCGATCACCTCGTACACACGTTCGACGGCGGCCCGGGACAGCTGGGCCATGATCACGACCGACGACAGCGTGCGGGTGACGCCGGTCATCGTGGCGACGTACGTCGCGAAGGCGAGGAACGTGCCGATCGTGATGGAGCCGTGCAGGGCGAGGTAGCCGCCGACCGCGATGACCCCGACGAGACCCAGTTGGGGCAGTGCCGCCATGGTCGGCGCGAAGCGCGCATTGATCCGGGCGGCTCGCAGGCGTTCCGCGTACAGCATCCGGCTGTGGTCCTCGAGCTGGTCGACGGCCCGGCGCTCCTGGCCGAAGCCCTTGACCACGCGGACGCCGGTGACGGTCTCCTCGACGTGCTGGGCGAGGTCGGCCGCGCGTTGCTGCGCCGACCAGGTGGCCGCGAACAGTTTCGGTCGCATCGCGTAGACGACGAGGCACACGGCGGGGACGATCACCAGCGCGACGACGGTCAGCAGCGGCGACAGCCAGGCCATGATGGCGAGCGCGAGGACGAATTGGAGCAACGCGCCCGCCGACAACGGGACCATCGCGAGCAGGCCCTGCACCAGCTGGAGGTCGGTGATGGACCGGGAGACCACCTGACCGGTGCGGATCTGATCCTGCCCCCGCCCGTCGAGCCGTTGCAGCGCACTCAGCAGTCCCAGCCGCAGATCGTGCTGGACGTCGAGCGACAGCTTCCCGGCGAGCATCCGGCGGCCGTACTGACAGCCGAAGCGGACGCACGCGAGCAATGCGATGAGCAGCGCGGCGATGCCGATCACCTGGGTGTCGTGACCCGAGCCGGCGGCGTCGACCGCGTACTTGGTGAGGAGGGGGAACGAGATGTCGATACCCGCGGCGACGATTGTCACGGACAGGGCGCCGAGTGCGACGCGGCGGTGCGCCCAGCACTCACCGCTCAGCCGTCGAATCCAGCCCGGCCGTGCCTGATCCTGCTCCAGCGTCTGCTCCCGTTCGATCACCGAACCGGATGCACTCTCACTTGCCACTGGATCCACGTTAGCGCCGGGTACCGACAGGGACGGCACCCGGCGCCGTGTCAGGTGATGTCGCGCTGCCGGGTGAGCGCCCAGCCGCCGCCGACGAAGACCGCGGTCCACACGAGCAGGGCGAGGGGTGCCGTGGGCCAGAACGTCAGCCAGTCGATCTCGTTGCCGGCGGCCGCGTTCGCGACCGTCCCGAGGGTGGCCGACACGGGGAGGACACTGCCGACGGCGCCGATGCCGATCCCGCTGAGGATCGAGCGGAGGATCATCTCGCCGAGGGTGTACCAGACCACCAGGGCGATGCAGCTTCCGACGGACGAGCCGGTGAGCATCGACACCCCGCCGCCGATGAGCGCCCACAGCGCCCCGCAGATCAGGGCGGCCCCGAGCATGGCGAACAGGGATCCGCGCAGTTCGAAGGTGTCACCGCCGAACGTCAGCAGCAGGGCGACGCTGACCACCTCCACCACGAGGCAGTAGAAGAAGCCGAAGGCCGCGGTGACGGCGAGCTTGGTGCCGATCACCCCGTCCCGGCCGCGAGCGGTGAGGAACGTGGTGGTGAGCGTCTTGTACCGGAATTCGGTGCCCACGTTCACCGCCCCGAAGAGCGCGGCGAACAGGACGACGAGGGCGACCGCGACCGCCAGCCCGAACAGGGTGGCGGCGAGGTTGGCCTCGCTCGGATCGGCCTCGAACGCGTCGGTGAACGCACGCATCACCGGCAGGGTGATCGCGCTCGAGAACATCCCGACGATCAGCGGTGCGAGACCGAGCATCCACCAGAACCGCAGGGTGGTGACCTTGCGGAATTCTGCGGTGAGCAGCGCTGTCATCGCGGACCTCCGGAGATCGGACCGTGCTGAGGGTGTGCGGGTGGTGGACCGTAGCCCGGTGGTGGGGCGTACCCGGGAGGCGGACCGTAACCCGGCTGTGGGGCGTACCCGGGAGGTGCGTACCCGGGCTGGGGTGAGTACGTCGGCGGTGGGCCGTACCCCGAGGGCGCCGCGGCGCTCGCTCCGGCCACGTACTGACCCGCAGTCATCGACAGGAAGAGTTGCTCGAGGTCGATGTGATCGCCGACCGCGCCGAAGATCGTGACCCCTGCTTCGGCGGCGACGGACTCGACGAGTTCGAGGGACGCGCCGACGACGGCGAGGCGTCCGTCCGCGAGCGACCGGGCATCGACGATGCCCTTGGCGGCCAGGGCGGTCGCCAGCGCGGGCGGGCTCGAGGACGCGACGAGCAGCCGGCTCTGCTGCGACTTGCGCAGTTCCTCCATCCGTCCCTGATAGACGAGGGAGCCGCGGCTGACGATCACGAGATTGTCGACGGTCTGCTCCACTTCGCGGAGGATGTGACTCGAGATCAGCACGGTCCGGCCGGATGCGGCGAAGCCCTTCAAGAACTCACGCAGCCAGGCGATGCCCTCGGGGTCGAGTCCGTTGGCCGGTTCGTCGAGGATCAGGATGCGCGGATCACCCAGCAGCGCCGTCGCCAGCGACAGCCGCTGACGCATGCCGAGGGAGAAGCCGCCCGCCTTGCGCCCGGCGACGTCCTCGAGCCCGACGAGCGCGAGCACCTGCAGGGCGCGTGCGTCCGGTACCCCTATCGCGGACGCGTACACCTTCAGGTGGTCGAGTGCCGTCCGGTTGGGGTGCAGGCTCTGCGAATCCAGGACGGCGCCGACTGTGCGCGCGGGGTCGACGAGGTGGCGAATCGGGACACCGGCAACCGTGGAGGCGCCGGACGTCGGCTTCACGAGACCGAGGATCATCCGCAGGGTCGTGGTCTTGCCGGACCCGTTGGGCCCGAGGAATCCGGTGATCGATCCCTGCGGCACGGTGAAGCTGAGGTCCGTGACCGCGTCGACGTTCTTGAAGCGTTTCGACAGCCCCCGCACCTCGATCGGTGCTGTGAAACTTCCCGGGATTGCTGTGGTCAACCCGTCCTCCCCTGCCACAATCGAATGGAACTGTTTCGACCCTACTGGGCTGCCGTGCCGAGATTCACCAACTGACGTACAGGGCGTCTGCGACGGCGCATGCTGAAACCAATCGATTGGGGACGCACATGAGCAAGCACCACCATCACCATCGCGACGTCATTTCTCCCGCCTACACGGGGCGCCTCTCGATCGATCCGTTTCCGGCGCTGCGGCTGCCGGACGAGGAAACCGATCCCGAGGCCGCGTACCGGTTCATCCACGACGAGTTGATGCTCGACGGCAGTTCGCGGCTGAACCTGGCCACGTTCGTCACCACGTGGATGGATCCCGAGGCCGACAAGCTGATGGCAGAGACGTTCGACAAGAACATGATCGACAAGGACGAGTATCCTGCGACCGCGGCGATCGAGTCCCGTTGCGTGTCGATGGTGGCCGATCTGTTCCACGCTCCCGACCTGTCGACCACCGACCCGTCCAGCGCCACCGGCGTCTCGACGATCGGTTCGAGCGAGGCGGTCATGCTCGGTGGTCTCGCGCTCAAGTGGCTGTGGCGGGCGAAGCGGGAGGCGGCCGGGAAGGACACTGCGCGACCGAATCTGGTGCTCGGCAGCAACGTCCAGGTGGTGTGGGAGAAGTTCTGCCGGTACTTCGACGTCGAGCCGAAGTACCTGCCGATGGAGAAGGGCCGCTACGTCATCACGCCGGAGCAGGTTCGGGATGCGGTCGACGAGAACACGATCGGAGCGGTCGTGATCGTGGGCACCACCTATACGGGGGAGCTCGAGCCGGTGGCCGCGATCGCAGACGCTCTCGACGAACTTGCCGCGTCCGGCGGCCCGGACGTGCCGATCCACGTGGACGCGGCGAGCGGTGGCTTCGTCGTTCCCTTCCTGCAACCGGAGTTGCTGTGGGACTTCCGGGTTCCGCGCGTGGCCTCGATCAACGTGAGTGGTCACAAGTACGGATTGACGTATCCGGGGATCGGGTTCGTGGTGTGGCGCGACAAGGAACACCTTCCCGAGGGGCTGGTGTTCCGGGTGAACTACCTGGGCGGCGACATGCCGACGTTCACCCTGAACTTCTCGCGGCCCGGCAATCAGGTGGTGGGTCAGTACTACAACTTCCTGCGACTGGGCCGGGCCGGCTACCGGTCGATCATGGAGACGTTGCGCGACACCGCAGTTCGCGTGGGCAGACGCATCGCCGAGATCGACGGCTTCACCCTGATCACGGATGGCACCGACATTCCGGTGGTGGCGTTCGAACTCGTCGGCGACCCCGGGTTCACGGTCTTCGACGTGTCACACGAGCTGCGGGCGCGGGGGTGGCAGGTGCCCGCCTACACGATGCCCGCCGACGCGGAGGACGTGGCGGTCCTGCGCATCGTCGTGCGCGAGGGCTTCAGCGCCGATCTCGGATCCCTCGTCGCCGAGGCGATCGAGGAAGTGTGCGCCGAACTCCGCGAGAAGGGTGGCGGGCGTTCGACGGAACAGCACTTCGCCCACTAGGTCAGGCCTCGATCGCGCGGAGTTCGTCCGGCCAGCGGGCCGGGGCGGGCCCGAACGCTTCGCGCGCGTTCTTGACGACACCCTTGCCGATGGCCCGGTTGCCTGCGCCGCCGATGGCCGCGCCGATGCCGGCGGGCACGAGTTTGCCGAGGACCAGCGCGCTGCGGCGGGCGGCGTACTTGGTGATGAACTTGCGCACCAGGGTGTTGTTCATGCCCTTCATCGTGGGGCCGGGGATGCGGCTGGTGATGGCGCTGGCCCAGTTCTTCGCGGTCACGCCCGTCGCCTTCTGGACAATTTCCATGCCCGATTCACCGAGCGCCACAGACAGGACGAGTGCGCGCCGCTGCTGGTGGTCGACGGCGGAGACGCCGTGCACCGATGCGACAGCGAGAGTGAGCAGCGCCGCCGCTTCCAGGAAGAACGCCGATTCGGCGCCCACCGCCGCGATGGACGCGATGGTGCCGACTCCGGGAATGGCGGCGGTGGCCCCGACCGCGCTGCCGCTGCCCGTCACGGCCAGCAGGAACATCTTCTCCATGCGCTCGATGATCTGCGCGGGCGACTCACCGGGGTGCGAGCGCCGGACCCATTCGACGTACCTGGCCACCGCGGGAGCCTGGAGACGGCTTCCGTTGTCGAGGACCGAGACCAGTACCTTCTCCACCGGTCCACCATTGCCAGCCATCGGGACTCCCGTCTCGCCGTGTGTTTCGAGTGTGCTGGCACCGACTGTAGGTGAGTGAACGGTGTGGCCGGTGCCGGCACCGGTGCCTAGGCTGGTTTCGTGAGCGTCGCCGACAGCGATACCGCGGTGTCGTCCGGGGCCTTCCGGCGCCCGGCGGCACCGTTACGCGCGCTGGTCACGGGATACGACGGCTATCGGCTGGCCGGTTTCGAGCCCGGAATCCACCTCGGTCTGCCGTCGCCCTGCCTCACGGTGATCGTGACGATCGACGAGCCGCTCTACATCGCCGCCCAGGCGACGCCCGAGCAGGCGCCCGGTCGTTTCGCCACTCTGGCCAGCGGCATCGCCACGGCACCGGTGACGATCCGGCACGACGGCAACCAGCACGGCGTCCAACTGGCGCTCAGCCCTCTCGGCGCCCGGGCGCTACTAGGGGTGCCCACCGCCGCCCTCGGCGCCTGGGTCGTCGGACTGGAGGAACTGCTCGGTCCCGTCGCGGGGGAACTGACCGAACGGCTGTCGCTCGAACCCGGCTGGGACGAGCGGTTCGCGATCCTCGACGACGTCCTGACTCGCCGCGCGGCGCCGGCGGAGATCGACCCGCACCTCACCCACGCCTGGCATCTGCTCGTGGCCGGCGAGGGTACCCGGGTCGGTGACGTCGCGCACGAGGTCGGCTGGAGCCGAAGGCATCTGGTGAACAAGTTCGTCGCAGAGTACGGCGTGACGCCCAAGGATGTGGTGCGGTTGTCGCGTTTCCACCGTTCGCACCGGATGCTCAAGGGTGCTGCCGGGGCGACGCTCGCCGACGTGTCCGCGGTGTGCGGCTACTACGACCAGGCCCACATGGCGCGGGACTGGCGCGACCTCGCGGGCGTCGCACCGTCGCGGTGGCGCGAGATCGACCCGTTCTCATTCGTCCAAGACCCCTACCACGACGACGGCGCAGAGTGATGACATGACTACTTCGACGCAATCCACATGTGTGTGGCCCACCTTCGTCTACCGCGATGCGCGGGCCGCGATCCGCTTCCTCGTCGACGCCTTCGGATTCGCCGAGAAGGCGGTGTACGGCGAGGGCGACCGGGTCGATCACGCCGAACTCGGCTGGCCGAAGGGCGGCGGGATCATGCTCGGCTCGCCCAGTGAGGACTCGGTCATCAGCGACCTGCCGCCGGGGACCGGCTCGGTGTACCTCGTGGTCGACGACCCCGACGCCCTCCACGAGCGCGCGGTGGCCGCCGGTGCCACGATCGTCCGCGGACTCCGGGACGAGGACTACGGATCGCGCGGATTCACCTGCCGCGACCCCGAGGGCGTGTTCTGGAGTTTCGGCACCTACACCGGCTCGTAGACCGGCCCATCACGCCCCGTGCCCGGCCGGGACGTCCTCGCCGGGCTTCGGCGGAGGTGGCGGTGTGCCGTCCCCGAACGGCCTGCCGCCCAGCTGTTCACGCCCGTGTGGTTCGAGCCAGCCGGACAGGTCGGGACCCTTCGGCACGATCCCGGTGGGATTGATGTCGGTGTGCACGATGTAGTAGTGCTGCTTGATCTGGGTGAAGTCGATGGTGTCGCCGAACCCGGGTGTCTGGAAGAGATCGCGCGCATAACCCCACAGCACGGGCATCTCGTCGAGTTTGTTCCGATTGCACTTGAAATGTCCGTGGTAGACGGCGTCGAAGCGGGCCAGGGTGGTGAACAGGCGCACGTCCGCCTCGGTGATCGTGTCCCCGACGAGGAACCTGCGGTCGGTCAGTCGGTCCTCGAGCCAGTCGAGGCGGGCGAACAGGCGGTCGTACGCGGAGTCGTACGCGTCCTGTGATCCGGCGAAACCACACCGGTACACCCCGTTGTTGACGTCGCGGAACACGAGATCGGCGACCTCGTCGATCTCGTCGCGCAGCGGCTCGGGGTAGAGGTCGGGCGCGCCCTCACGCTGGTACCGCGTCCATTCCGAGGACAGATCCAGGGTGATCTGGGGGTAGTCGTTGGTGACCACCTGCCCGGTGGGGACGTCGACGATCGCGGGCACGGTGATGCCCCGCGAGTAGTCGGGGAAACGCGCGAAGTACGCGTCCTGCAGGCGCGGGATCTTCAGCACGGGGTCGAGCCCGCCCGGATCGAGATCGAAAGTCCAGCTGCGCTTGTCGTGGGTGGGGCCGCACAGCCCCATCGACAACACGTCCTCGAGTCCGAGCAGTCGCCGCACGATGATCGCGCGGTTGGCCCACGGACACGCACGGGCGGCGACGAGACGGTAGCGGCCGGGTTCGACGGGATAGCCGTCGCGGCCGTCGGCCGTGATGCGGGTGGGGATGTAGTGGGTGTCGCGCGTGAACTCGGCGCCGGATTCGACGTAGGCGCCTTCCGTGCTGTGCGGTTCCGCCGTTCGGTCTGTCATGGTCGACTCGTCCCCGTCTTTCGATGTGTCTCAGAGCGTACTTCGGGAGATCGTGACCGCAGCGTACCTTCCCAGTTCCCGGTACCCGGCGCGGGCGGCGAGCGCGCGCGAGGCCAGATTGTCGCGGGGTGAACGGCATTGGGCGATCAGGCCGCTGTCGAGCGCGTCGTCGGTGGCGATCCCGGCGACCGTGGCGCCCAGTCCCCGGCGCCGGAACTCCGGCGCCGTCAGCACGCCGACATCGGCGAGGAAGCCCTGGAACTCGGCGTACCCGGCGGAACTGACCGGTTGCTGCGCGTCGTCGAGAATCGTGAACCATCGGTCGCGGTCACCCAGATGGGCCTCGGTAACGTCGTCCGGGGGACACGCCTCCTCGACCTGCCGGACGTGGTCGTGTTCGTGGGAGACGAGCGGTGGCTGCCCGGTCGCGGGATCCTGGTAGTCGGTGCCGAACGCGAGCACCAGGGGACCGGCGCACCGTCCGGACCGATCCTGGGTGAGGGCGAGCAGGGTCGCGGATTCGGTCAGTTCCGCCGACGTGTGCCCGTCGGCACGCTCGATCGCCCACCGCGGTCCGACGAGCGCGGACGTATCGCCCAGGCGCAGGAATCGGATCGTGTCCGTGTCGTCGTCCACCCGGACGGCGCGGTCGTCGGCACCCGGCCGGGTGGACAGTGCGTCGTCGGGCAATCCCAGTTCGCGTGACCAGGCGAGTCGAATGATGTCGAGGTGATGGGAGTCCACGGGACCCACGGTAACCGCTTGTTCCCCATCGGCCCGGACGGTATATTCCACGTGGAGTATTCGCCTTGGAGGAGTGGAAGGTGGTGACCGTGACACTCACCCCGCTCGGTGTCACCATCCTCGGTCTGCTGTGTGAGCGCACGATGCATCCGTACGAGATGTACCAACTCGCGGCCGCCCGGCGTGGACGCGTCGTGAAGATCCGGCCGGGTTCGCTGTATCACACCGTGAGCAGGCTCGAAGGCGAAGGGCTGGTGCGCACCACCGGTACCGACCGGGCGGGAAACCGGCCCGAACGCACCATGTACGAGGTCACGCATGCGGGCCGGGAGGCGCTCGTCCAACGGGTGAGCGACATGCTCGCCACTCCGGTGCACGAGTACCCGCAGTTTCCCCTCGCCCTGGCGGAGGCGCACAACGTCGACGCCCCCGCCGTGGTGGAACTGCTCCGGGAACGGCTCGATCACCTCACCCGCGAGATCGACGAGCTCGAGACCGCCGCCGCTCTCGCCTGTTCCACCGAGACTCCCAGAATCTTCCTCCTCGGCAACGAATTTCTCGTCACCGTCGCCCGCGCGGAGCACGAATGGCTCAGCGCCCTGGTGGCCGACATCGACTCCGGAGCCCTCCCGTGGCTTTCGCCGGAACTTCTCGAACGACTGACACACTCACGCCGGATCCCATCCGGTTCAGCAAAGGATTGACGATGGACACCGAGCGCACCGCACCACCCACGTCGCCACCCGAGCATCGAAATCCGTGGCCGGCCCTGTGGGCCCTCGTCATCGGCTTCTTCATGATCCTCGTCGACAGCACCATCGTCGCGGTGGCCAACCCGGCGATCATGAACGACCTGCACACCGACATCAACAAGGTCGTCTGGGTCACCAGCGCGTACCTGCTGGCCTATGCGGTGCCGCTGCTGGTCACCGGTCGACTCGGTGATCGGTTCGGTCCCAAGAACATCTACCTGATCGGGCTCGTCCTGTTCACCGGGGCGTCGCTGTGGTGCGGCCTGTCCGGCACCATCACCATGCTCATCGTCGCCCGGGTCTTCCAGGGACTGGGCGCCGCACTGATGACGCCGCAGACGATGGCCGTCATCACCCGCACGTTCCCGCCGGACCGCCGCGGCACCGCGATGGGTCTGTGGGGTGCCGTCGCCGGTGTCGCCACCCTGGTGGGACCGCTCGCGGGCGGCGTGCTCGTGGACAATCTCGGCTGGGAGTGGATCTTCATCGTCAACGTGCCCGTCGGCGTGATCGCGTTCGTGCTGGCCTGGCGGCTGGTGCCCGCGCTCGAGACCCACGAGCACAAGTTCGACATCCCCGGTGTCGTACTCAGTGCGCTCGGCATGTTCTTCCTCGTGTTCGGAATCCAGGAAGGCAGCTCCTACGACTGGTCGGCGACCGTGCTGGCGTCGATCGGCGCCGGCCTCGTCCTACTCGGCATCTTCGTCTGGTACCAGTCCTGGAACAAGAACGAGCCGCTCCTGCCGCTGGGCCTGTTCACGGACCGCAACTTCTCGCTCGCCAACGTGGCGATCACCGCGATGGGGTTCGCGATCACCGCGATGGTCCTGCCGCTGATGTTCTACACGCAGGCGGTGCGGGGTCTGTCGCCGACGAAATCGGCCCTGCTCCTCGTGCCCATGGCCGTTCTCACCGGTGTGTTCGCCCCGTTCATCGGCAAGCTCGTCGACCGCACCCACCCGCGGTACATCGCGGGCGCCGGATTCCTGCTGTTCTCGATCGCACTCGGCTGGCTGGCCATGGTCATGTCGCCCGACGTGGCGATCTGGGAACTGCTGCTGCCGATCGGTCTGATCGGTCTCGCCAACGCGTGTATCTGGTCGCCGCTCGCGGCCACCGCCACGCACAACCTTCCGCCCCATCAGGCGGGCGCCGGAGCCGGCGTCTACAACACGACCCGCCAGGTCGGCGCCGTCCTCGGCAGCGCCGCGATCGGCGCGCTCATCACGGCCCGCCTGTCCGCGCAGGGGCTGAACAGCGACAGCCAGGAGGCCGGCGTCGGCGAGATGCCCGAATTCGTGAAGGAGCCGTTCGCGACGGCGATGTCGCAGTCGATCTGGCTGCCCGCCGCCGTCCTGCTGATCGGGTTCATCGCCTCGGTGTGTTTCGCGCGACCGTTGCGCGAGAAGAGGCCTGGAGTCAGTGCGGGCGACGCAGCCAGTCGGGAAACATCACTGCAGGGTTGAGGTAGTCGGCGGGATCGAACGCCCGCTTGATCGTCCACATCGCGGTGATGTCCTCGCGGCTGAGGGCGAGGTCGAGGTAGTTGCGCTTGTGTGCGCCGACACCGTGTTCGGAGGCGATGTTGCCGCCGTGATCGCGGATCAGTTCCGTGACCGTCCGGTACAGCACGGACTCGTCGGGGCAGCGCAGCACGTTGAGGTGGACGTTGCCGTCGGCGACGTGCCCGAACAGCACCGGGATCGCGTCGGGGGCCCGGCTCGTCACCAGCGCGACCGCGTCGGCGACGAACGCGGCCAGGGTGTCCAGCGGGAGGGCGGCGTCGAACTTCAGCGGGGGCCCGAACAATCCGACCACCTCCGCGAACGCATCCCGCGCCGCCCACACCCGGGCGCGGCCTGCGGGATCGATCCCGACGGCGGGTTCGTCGTCGGGAGCGCACTGCGCCAGGGCCTCGGCCAGTTCGTCGGTGAGATCGCGGTGGCCGGCCAGTTCCACGAGGAGGTACCACGGCAGACCCGTGGGGACCGCGAAACCCAGCCGCGAGGAGGCCAATTCGAGCCCGCGGCCGTCGAGCATCTCCACGGCGTCGACCCCCTCGAGCCGCCGGACGACGCGAGCGGCGTCGATCAATCCGGGCAGTTGCGCGAAGCCGGCGAGGGCGGTCACTCGGAACTCGGGCACGGGGCGGAGCGTGAGGTCGACAGTGGTGACCACACCGAGAGTCCCCTCGCTGCCGACCCACAGCGCGGGCAGGTCGTATCCGCAGTTCTCGGCGCCCACCCGCATGCTGCGCCGCACGATCGCCCCGTCGGGGAGCACGACCTCCAGGCCCAGCACCTGCGCCGACATGTGTCCGTACCGCACGGTGTGCAGCCCACCGGCATTGGTCGACACCATGCCGCCGATCGTCGCGGAATCGCGGGACGCGATGTCGACGCCGAACAGCAGTCCGGCGTCGGCGGCGGCGTTCCGGAGCGTCGAGAGGGTGACCCCGGCGCCGACGGTGACGCGCAGGTTCTCGCGGTCGACGGCGCCGACCGCGGTCAGCCGTTCCATCGACAGCAACACGTCGTCGTGCTCGGGCACCGTCCCTGCTTCGAGTCCGGTGCGGCCACCCTGCACAGTGACCTTCACCCCGGCTCGGCGGCAGATGCCCAGCACGGCCGAGACTTCCGCGGCATCCGCGGGCCGGACGAGTGCGCTCGCCCGCCCGCTGTAGCGCCCCGTGTGGTCGATGGCCCGGGCGGCGAGCACGTCCGCGTCCACGGTCACGAACCGTTCTCCGACGACGTCGGCCAGCGCCGCGCGCAGCGAGTCCACACCCCGATCGTAGGCGGAACGCGTGTGGCAGTCTGGCGGCATGACTGAGCCTGCAGCCGCGCATCCCACCCGACTCGAGCGTGTCCGTACGGACGCCGGCGCCGAGATCGCGATCCTGACGTTCGCCCACGGCGCACTGAACCTCTTCGATCAGGCGATGTTCGACGCCGTGCAGGCCGACGTTGCGGCGCTCGCCGAGGATCCGCCGCGCGCGGTGCTGCTGCGCGCCGAGGGCAAGGTGGTCTCCGCAGGAGTGGACGTCCACGTGTTCGACGGGCTCACGGCGGAACAGGGCGCGGACCTGTGGCAGGAGTTGTTCGCCGAGATCTGCCATCCGCTCGAGGCGCTGCCGTGCCCCGTCGTGTACTCGGCGCACGGACTGACGCTGACCGCGGCCTTCGAGATCGCGCTCGCCTGCGACATCATCCTCGCCGCACCGAAGGCGAAGTTCGGACTGGTCGAGACGGTGGTGGGGCTGACCCCGTCGATGGGCGGTCCGCAGCGGCTGGCCGAGCGGGCGGGGTCGGGCCGCGCCCGGGAACTGGTGATGACCGGCGACCTGTACGACGCCGCGACGCTGCGCGACTGGGGCGTGGTCAACGCCGTCCACGAGGACGTCGACGCGGAGGCCCGCGCCCTCGTCGCACGCCTGGCGGACGGGCCGACGCGCGCACACGACGCCACGAAGCAGATCATCTCCGCGTGGCGGTCGGGTGGGGTCGCGCACGCCGACTCGATCACGCCCGACGTGTCGGGTGCGCTGTTCGAGACCGACGACCTCCGGGGTGCGGTACGCAGCTTCCTCAACGTCGGACCGGGCAAGGCGACGTACCGCGGGCGGTAGGCGTCGGCGAACTGCTCCCCGTAACTGTGACGGGCGTCATATAGTCGTGGCAACGTCCCGGTCGCGCAGCAGTGTCGTCAGCGGAGGTGCAGATGCCGTCGTCCCTCGTCGAGTACCCGAGTAGTGGTCCCTTCTTCCACGACGACCGGGTGGTCCGTGGTCGCGACGGCCTGCTCCGGTACGGCGGGCTCAACCCGTCGCTCACCGAGCTGCTCGACATCTCCGTGCACCGCTACGCGGGCCGGGTCGCGGTCGAGGAGGACGGTGGCCGGTCGCTCACGTTCTCGCAACTGTGGACGTCCGCGGCGCGGGTGGCCGGCGGGCTGAAGTCGAAGGGCGTCGAGATCGGCGACCGCGTCGCCGTCCGGCAGCCCATGGGGGTCCGTTGGGTCGAGGCCTTCCTCGGGGTGTTGCTGGCCGGCGGCGTGCCGGTCGGGGTGAGCCCGGCACTCGACGACGCGCGAACCGGTGAGGTGCTCGCCGACAGCGAATCGGTACTGATCCTCGACGGCGAACTGCCGGAGGGCATCTCGTTCATCGACGACGGAGCGAGCCCCGACGAGCTGGTGCTGCTGTCGTACACGCCCGGGCCGTCGGAGTCCCCGAAGGGGGTGGAGCTGAGTAACGAGAACGTCCTCTCGACCATCGAATCCGTGCTCCATGCGCGCGGGTTCAGCTCCGAGGGACTGCGGAATCTTCTCGTCGAACCCGAACTGCACACCGTCGGATCGCTCGTCGAACTGCTCTCGACGCTGGTGGTGGGCGGAACGGTCCTGCTGACCGGGAGCACCGACGCGGCGTCGTGGCGCGGCACCGGTGCCGACGTGCTCACTGCGGCGCCCGCCGTCCTCCTGCGGGCCGTGGAGAACTCGCGGGTGACGAGTTTCGGCCGGCGCGCGGTGCGCTGGATCGACTACAGCGGCTCCGGCCTGTCCCTGGAGCAGTCGCAACTGCTCCGGCGGACGTTCCCTGCGGCCAGGCACTTCCTCGGGTGGGGAATGACCGAAACGTGCGGGGCGGGCCTGGCGCTGCCCGACGAGTGCGCTCTGACACACGCGGGCAGCGTGGGCGTCGCGTTCGGCGGGATGGAGGTGGCCCTCCTCGGTCCCGACGCCGGCCGCGGTACCGGCGAATTGCTGTGCCGCGGTCCGGGAGTCAGCCGCGGCTACTGGAACCGGCCCGAGGTCACCGCGAAGACCTTCACGGGTGGCTGGTTTCACACCGGCGACACCGCGAATATCGACGGCGACGGCTTCGTCCGTATCGTCGACCGCGACACCGCTGCCTAGGTGGTGCGAAAGGCAGGTATCCACCCGTGAGCTCTCCCGTCGCCGAGCTGCACATGCACATCGAGGGTTCCCTCGAACCCGAGCTGATCTTCGCGCTGGCCGAACGGAATTCCGTGCAGCTGCCGTACACCGACCTCGACGATCTCCGCTCGCGGTACGAGTTCACCGATCTGCAGTCGTTCCTCGACCTGTACTTCGCCAACATGCAGGTGCTTCGGACGGGGCAGGACTTCGCGGACCTCACTCGCGCCTATTTCGCCCGGGCGTCGGCGGGCGGCGTCGCGCACGTGGAGTTCTTCTTCAACCCGCAGGCTCACGTCAATCGTGGTGTGCCGCTGCACGAGGTGCTCGACGGGATCATGGACGCGGTGGGAACCAGCGAGCGGGAGTTCGGCCTCAGCAGCGCCGCGATCGCCGCGATCCTGCGGGACCGTCCCGTGCACGAGGCGGAGGAAGTGTTCTCGGAGATCATCCGGTTGCAGACGCCGATCGTCGGGCTCGGCCTGGACTCGGCCGAGGTGGGCAACCCGCCGTCGCTGTTCGAGGACGTGTTCGCCCGCGCCCGGTCGGAGGGGCTGCACGTGGTCGCCCATGCAGGCGAGGAAGGCCCGCCGGAGTACATCTGGCAGGCGCTCGATCTCCTCGGTGCCGAGCGCATCGACCACGGGGTGCGGGCGCTCGAGGACCCGGCGCTCGTGGCGCGTCTGGTGGACGAGGAAGTGCCGCTGACCGTGTGCCCACTGTCGAACGTGCGACTGTGTGTCGTCGATTCGCTGTCCGAGCATCCGCTGCGGACCATGCTGGAGGCGGGTCTGCTCGTCACCGTGAACTCCGACGACCCCGCGTACTTCGGCGGGTACGTCGACGACAACTTCGCCCAGTTGCGGGATCAGCTCGGCCTCACGGATGCCGAGCGGGAAACCCTCGCGCGCAACTCGATCACGGCGTCGTTCGCGAGCGACGCGCGCAAGGCGCAACTGCTCCGCGGCTGACGGTTCCGGCCGTCAGTCGATCAGCCCCGTGTCGCCGAGACTCGCGACGACCGCCAGGACGTCGCGGTCACGGCCGTGCGGGCCGACCAGGCAGAGACCGACGGGAACTCCGTCGTCGGTGCGCAACGGCACGGTCGCGTTGGGCAGTCCGGAGATGCTCGCGAGGCAGGTGAGCATGCCGGTGGCGCGCATCGTGTTCCGGAACCGGTCACCGCTGGGGTAGCTCGTCCGCTCGGGGGCCGTGGAGGAGGTCGCGGGCAGCAGGAGCAGGCTGTCGCCCACGTACGCGGTGATCGTCTGCGACGCCTCGGCGAGCTTGATCAGTTTCCGGCCGTACGTGGATTCCCAGATGCGGCTCGCGGCGGCGAAATTGCGGCCGGGTTCGTCGCCGAGCGACGTCATCGCCCCGCTCACCCAGTCGCCGTGCAGCCGCCACGCCTCGTAGCCCTGCACGGCGACGACGGCGTCGTACCAGTCGGGAAGCCGGCCGATGTCCGTGTCGGTCCACGTCAGCCGGGGGAGGGAACTCTTCTCCCACGCGGTGAGGGCCCGCCGCACAGCGCCGAGCGCCCCCGCCTCGGCGACGGCGTTGATGCCGTCGGAGGTGAGCGCGCTGCGGAACGGGGTCTCCGCCGTGAGCGGGAGAAGCGCGCCGGAGACCGCGACGAGGGTGTCGAGGTCGCCGCAGACCCACGCGGGGGTGTCGAACGTGGGGGACAGCGGAAACAGCCCGTCGGTGGAGACGGCGCCCCGGGACGGCGCGAAGCCGTACAGGCCCTGATACGAGGCGGGGATGCGGACGGAACCGGTGGTGTCGACACCCAATCCGATGTCGGCGGAACCCTGCGCGACTGCACTCGCGGCACCCGAGGTCGCACCGCCGGGCAGGCAGTCCTCGGCGCGGGGGTTGGGCGGCGTACCGAACTGCTGGTTGATGCCGGAATGCCCGTAACCGAGGTCGTCGGTCTGCGCCAGGCCGACGACGCGGGCGCCCTGACCGAGGAGGCGCGCCACCACTGCGGCGGTACCGGTTTCGACGGGTGCCTCGGCGAGCCGCCGTCCGCTGCCCGCACCGATCTGCTGTCCCGCAACGGCGTACAGGTCGGTGACGGCGAGTCGCTTGCCGGCGAGGGGCCCGTCACCGGTCGGCGCGACCAGCGGATCGCCCTGCACGCGCCACGTCGCCTTGTCGACGGGCGCGAACTCGGACACCGCTCCGCCGCCCGGAACGGACAGGCCGTCGGGAAGCGGCGGAACCTCCGGGTCGTGCAGGCGTTCCCCGCACGCGCCGAGCATCACGGCACCGAGCGCCGCCGCCCCGGAGGCACCCGCGACGCGAAGGAAGTCGCGACGGTCGAAAGATCGACTGGGGGCCACCTAGCTCACGTTAGCGACCGAGGACCTGCTGGAGGTACGCGTTGCCGAACATTCGCTCGGGGTCGTACTTGTCGCGCACGGCGACGAACTCGTCGAAGTTCGGATAGGCGGGCCGCAAGTCCTCGGCGGTGCGGCCGTGCATCTTGCCCCAGTGCGGTCGCCCTTCCACTTCCCGGGCGATGGCCTCGACCGCGGAGAAGTACGGCTCGTGATCGCGGCGATGGTACTGGTGCACCGCGATGTACGCCGTGTCCCGACCGTTCGCCGTCGACAGCCACACGTCGTCGCCCGCGGCGAACCGGACCTCGACGGGGAACGCGACCGTGAAACCGGACTTCTCCACCCACGAGTCGATCGCCGCGAGAGTGTCGGGAAGCGCCTCGGTGGGAACCGCGTATTCCATCTCCCGGAACTTGACCCGGCGCTCCGACGCGAAGACGCGGTAGCTGCGATCGGTGAATTCGCGCGCGCTGAGCATGCGCGACGACAGCCGATTGATCTTCGGGATCGCAGCCGGCGCAAGGCCGGCGACCCTGTTGATGCCCTCGAACAGGACGTTGGCGAGCAGTTCGTCGTCGACGTAGGCGCGGACCGGGTGGAGGGGAGAGACCGGGGTGTCACCGGGTAGCCGGGTGTTGCGTTTCGTCAGCACGCGGCGGGTGTGCGGAAACCAGTAGAACTCGAAGTGGTTGATCGTGGTGCGGTCGTGGTCGAGCCGGTCGAGGGTGGCGTCCAGTGACTCGGGCTTCTCGACGGCGTGCATCACGTAGTGCGGCACGCACTGGATCGTGACCTTCGAGATAATGCCCACGGCGCCGAGTCCCAGCCGTGCCGCCTCGAACAGTTCGGGGTTCTCGGTGGGGGAGCAGTCGGCCACCGAGCCGTCCGCCAGCACCACCTGCAGGGCGCGGACCTGAGTGGCGAGGCCTCCGAAACGCGCTCCGGTGCCGTGGGTTCCGGTGGACAGCGCACCCGCGATGGACTGCACGTCGATGTCGCCCAGGTTGATCATCGCCAGGCCACGGTGCCAGAGTTGCTCGCTCAGGTCGTGCAGCCGCGTGCCGGCGAGGACGGTGACGAGGGCGCCCGCCGGTTCGTCGAGGGTGACGGATTCGATTCCGGTGAGGGCGTCGAGGCTGACGAGGATCCCGTCGGTGACGGCGACCCCGGTGAAGGAGTGCCCCGACCCCACGGCCTTGACCCGCTGTCCGTGCTCCGCGGCACCGCAGACGAGCGCGCTGAGTTCCTCCACCGAGCGCGGTGTCGCGAAGCGCAGCGGGTTCGCCGTCTCGGTGCCCGCCCAGTTGCGCCATGTGTCCTGTGCCATTCGCCCATCATGAACCTGGACGCTCGTCCAGGCAAATGGCGGGTTGGTCGGGCGTCCGTGTTGGTCACAGGCGAGGCTCCCGCAGGTTCTACGATCAGAGGATGCTGAACAGGCTTCCTGCGGATGAACGTCGTGCCCAACTCGTCGAGTCGGCGCTCGCCATCGCGGAGCAGCGCGGCGTCGCGTCGGTCACGGTGCGTGCCGTGGCGGAGGAGGCGGGCGTCTCGCTCGGGGTGGTGCACTACTGCTTCGAGAGCAAGGAGGAGCTCCTCGCGGCGATGGGCGAGAGCCTGGTTCTGCAGCTCAGCGCGTCGATGCGACTGGCGTTCGGTCAGGTTCGGCACGCGCCGGACCTGCGCGGGATCGACGGTCTGCGCGAACTCCTCCACATCGGGATCAGCGGAATGTGGCCGATCATCGAGGCCACCCCGGACCGCCAGTTGCTGACGTACGAGATCACCGCGCAGGCGTTGCGGCACCGGGCGTCCGGGAGCGAGCGGGCCGGCGACATCGCCGGTCAGCAGTATCGGACCATGGACGAGGAGGCGATCGAGTTCCTCGCCGAGTGCGCCCGCATCGCCGAAGTCGGCTGGGCCACCCCGGTCGAGGCGATCGCGCGGTTCGGGCTGGCCATCCTGGACGGGCTCGTGCTGCGGTGGCTGGTCGACCGCGACAGTGAGGCGATGATCGCGGCGCTGGACGACATGGTGCACGTGATCGCGTCGAAGGCGGTCGAGCAGGCCTGAGCGGGCCCGTTTGATCTGGACAATCGTCCAACTCGATGGTTGACTGGCGTCGCAGACCGATGGAGAAGATTGGACGAACTGTGACGCCCACGCTCGACCGTCTCATCGCCTCGACGACCGAGGTCGACCCGCCGTTGGCCGCACTCGACCTGACCACGCTGCGCGCCAACGCCGCCGACCTGGTGCTGCGTGCGGGCGGCACCCCCGTCCGCGTCGCCAGCAAATCCGTCCGCTGCCGCGCGGTCCTCCAGGTCGCACTGGGGGAGAATCTCACCGGGGCCGGCGGGTTCCGCGGGATCATGGCGTATTCGCTGCGCGAGGCGATCTGGCTCGCCCGGCACGGCGCGGACGACATCCTGATGGGCTACCCGACGGCCGACCGCGGGGCACTCGCAGAACTCGCGGCCGATCCCGAACTGCTGAACAGGATCACGTTGATGGTCGACAGCGACGACCACCTCGACTTCGTTCTCGCCGCGGCAGGCACCACGTCCCTCCCGGCCCGGCTGTGCATCGACGTCGACGCCTCGTTGCGGCTCGGGCCGGTCCACATCGGGGTGCGCCGTTCCCCGCTCCGCGAACCGTCCGCCGTCGCCGCGTTCGCGAAGCGCGCCGCGGGGCGGGGATTCGCCGTCGTCGGTGTCATGTTCTACGAAGCGCAGATCGCGGGTCTGCCCGACTCCAGTCCGCCGATCGGCTGGATGAAGCGGGCGTCCGCGAAAGAACTCACGTCCCGTCGCACTGCCGTGGTGAACGCCGTGCAGTCGGAGGTCGGGGTGCTCGAGATCGTCAACAGCGGGGGCACCGGCTCGGTGGAGGTGAGCTCCGCGGACCCGGTCGTGACGGAGGTGACAGCCGGCTCCGGTCTGTACGTCCCGACGCTCTTCGACAAGTACCGCGCGTTCCGTCCGCACCCGTCGCTGTACTTCGCCCTGTCGACGGTCCGGCGGCCGGCACCCGGCATCGCGACGCTGTTCGGCGGCGGCTACATCGCCTCCGGTCCCGCCGGGGGCAGTCGCGTGCCCACGCCGGTGTGGCCGCCGCGGCTGAAGCTACTGCGCAACGAGGGCGCCGGTGAGGTCCAGACCCCGGTGACCGGAAAGGCGGCAGCGGATCTCGGCATCGGCGACCGGGTGTGGTTCCGGCACGCGAAGGCCGGCGAGCTGTGCGAGCGGTTCACCGAGGTGCACCTCGTCGAGTCGGACGGCTCCCGCACCGTGGTGCCCACCTACCGCGGCGAAGATCAGTGCTTCGGCTGACCGGTGAGCCGCATGAAGGCACCCAGCTCGGTCAGACCTTCCGGGGTGCTCGGCATGTACCGCGTCAGCGATTCCGACCGGATGATGATCGCAGCCCACTTGCCGCGGGACACCGCCACGTTCATCCGGTTCCGCGACAGCAGGAACGACATGCCGCGCGGCACGTCCTCGATCGCCGACGCGGTCATCGACACGATGGCGACGGCCGCCTCCCGCCCCTGGAACTTGTCGACCGTACCCACCTCGACCTTGTCGAGGCCGACCGCGGCCAGATCGCGTTCGATCAACCCGACCTGCGCGTTGTACGGCGCCACGACCAGGATGTCGGACTCGCCGAGTGGGCGGGTGCCCTCGAACTCGCTGGGGTCGGTCCAGCCGGAACCGAGCAGCTTCGTGATCCGGTTGACCACCTCCCGCGACTCCTCGGGGGATTGGGTGGCGTTGCCCTGGTGGTCGACGAAGACGGTGTGCACGCCCGGTTCCATGCCGTCGAGTCGTCGTGCGGCACTGGCCGATTCCTGTGAACGCAGCTTGCCGTCGTAGGACAGTGTCGATACGGGCGCGCACAGTTCCGGGTGCATCCGCCACGTGCGTTCGAGGAAATATCCCCGGCTCGCGGGCAGCGCCCCGTGCCCCTCGGCGAGCCACCCGAGGGCCGACGCGTCCACCGGTTCCGGGTGGGTGCCCTGGCTGACCTGCGGAAGTTGCTGAGGATCGCCGAGAAGCAGGAGATTGCGGGCCGCGCCGCCCACCGCGATGGTGTTGGCGAGAGCGAACTGCCCGGCCTCGTCGATGACCAGCAGATCGAGGCTGCCCGGCGGAACCCGGTCGGTGTTCGCGAAGTCCCATGCGGTCCCGCCGATCACGCAGCCCGTTCCCTCGGCCTGGTCGATGAAGCCGGGGTAGTCGTTGGAGCTGATGTCGGTCCACGTCGCGGCGCGATGCCGCCCGTCCTTCTTCGCGACGAGTTCGGCGGGGAGCCCGGCCTTCACGACGCCGCCGAGCATGTTCTCGATCACCGAATGCGACTGTGCGACTACGCCGATCCGCCAGTGGTGCTGCTCGACGAGCGCCTTGATCACCCGGGCCCCGGTGTACGTCTTGCCGGTGCCGGGAGGCCCCTGCACCGCGACGTACGAGTCGTCGAGGTCGAGTAGTGCCGCGGTGATCGCGCCCGCGTAATCCGTGCCGTCGACGGGTGGGAGCGGATTCCCGCTCCGGGTGCGCGGGTCGGACCGCCGCAGGATGTCCACCGACGCGCACAGCGGGAGGGCCGGCAGCGGCGAGCACATGCCGTCCGCGGCCACCGCGATGGACGATTCGATCCGGTCGGTCGTGATCGGCGGCCCGGGGGTGATCGCCGTCGGAAGTTGCACGTACTCCTCGCCGTTCAGGAGTTCCTCGACGATCACCACGTCGCGGCGGCGGCCGTCCTTCCCGACGTCGAGCACGTTGACCGTGCACGTTCCCCGTTGCTGCGGATTGTCGCCCGCGACCGCCTCGGGTGCAGGGGTGTCGTACAGCGCGTACATCGTGGTCTTGGGCCCCACCGTGCTCCCGGTCCCGAAACGGCCGGTGAGCTGAAGTCGCCGGCGCAGCTTGCGCTGCCGCGGGCTGCTCTTGTGCCAGTTCTCCTCGACGACCGCGGACGACACCACCAGAACGTCCCGGATGTCCGACAGTTCGTCGTGCGGCACGACCAGCCGGTCGAAGTGCGCCCACCAGAACGGTTTCCGCTCACGGCGGTGATAGCCGACCGCCGCCGCCATGAGCGCGGCCGCCTGCTGGTCGTGTTCCCGGTGCTCGCTCGGTCCGTGCCCGGCGAACTCGCGTAACGCCGCCTCCGTGGGGGTGCATTCCTCGGTCACCGGGGTGGGCCCGTCGCCGGGCGGCCGGAGGGCGACACCGTGGGTCTCCGCCTGCCCGATCAGCCAGTCGCGCAGCCGCAGCGTGGAATCGCAGTCGTACTCGTTGTAGTCGGCGATGCCCTGCAGCAGCGCGCGTGCCTCGTCCTCCCGGCCGTTGTCGCGGTGATCGCAGTAGTCGGCGTACGCGACCACCGATGCGGCGGCGTTGGTGACGTCGCCGTCGCGCGGCTGCTCCGGCATGTACAGCGGTTCGAGCTTCTTGATGCTGTAGGACCGTTCGCCGATGCGCAGGCACCCGCGCACCACCGGATACAGATCGACGAGGACGTTGTCGCGCAGCAGGGTGTCGACGGTCTCCTCGCCGACGCCGTGCCGTCCCGCCAGCCGCAGCAGCGCCGACTTCTCGTACGCGGCGTAGTGGTAGATGTGCATGTTCGGATACTGCTGACGACGCGTGGTCACGTAGTCGAGGAAGTCGACGAGTGCCTGCCGCTCCTCGGCGCGGTCGTGTGCCCAGAACGGCCGGAACACGGCGGCGTCGGCGGGACCCTCGACCACGCCGAAGAGGTATTCGAGACCCCAGTCCGTGGATCCGTTCTCGGCCCAGAGCGGGTCTCCCTCGAAGTCGAAGAAGATGTCGCCGTCGTCCGGTTCCGGCAGCCCGCCCAGCGCCTGCGGGGCGTACACCTGGAACTCGGGGGTGCCCGAGGACTCTTGGCGCAACTGCAGGGCGGCCTGCGCGCGAAGCGATTCCAGGGTGCGCTCGGGCAGGCCCTCGACGCTGCCCGTATGCGCGGCGAGGGCGTCGAGAGTGCCGATCCCGGCCGCGATCAGCCGGCTCCGCTGCGTCGTGCGCATTCCGGCCACCAGCAGGAGGTCGCGGTGCTGCTCCACCTCCGGGGTGCACGTGTCGCACCGGCCGCACGCCGTGTACCGGGGGTCGCCCCACTCCGCGAGGGACTGCTCGTCGCGGTGCTCGTCGAGAATTCGCTCGAGCGAGGAGCGTCGCGCGGAGTACACGGGAAAGATGTCGCCGAGCGAGTGCGCCGAGTCGCTGTCGTCGCCGAGCAGCAGGTGGACGTCCGGTGAGGTCGGGATCCCGTTGTCGGCCAGTGCTTCCGCGTACGCGGCGAGCTGGAGCAGGGCCGACACCTTCGCGTGCCGGGACAGTTTGGTGTCGTGGACGGCATACGTGTCGCCGTCGCGAACGAGGAAATCGCAGAAACCCAGGAAGCGGCCGTCGAAGAACGTCCCCTGGTACACGACGTCGGCGCCGCCGCGGATCGCCTCCACGGTGGCCAGGTTCGCCTCGAACAGTCCCACCGCGGTGTACTCGGGACGGTCCATCGTGACCACCCCGTCGCCGTACTCGGCGCGGAACTGCTCGAGCCGGCGATGTTCGTGAGCATCGCCCAGGCTCGACGTCCGTTTCAGCATGGGGTCGTCGTCGACGGACATGGTGGCGGAACCGGCCCCGGCGAGCCCGAGCGTGGCGTCCAACCGGCGCAGCAACGCGAACTCGCAGGTGGCGGCCGCGGAGAGGTCGCTGGCGCTGTAGACGATGGTGTCGTCGAGGAGGAACACAGCTACGTCCCCAGTTCTGCCGGTGAGTTCACCCGGCCGATTGTGCCATCGGGGTGCGACAGAGCCAGAATGGCAGCCATGCCCTTCTTCGACGGCCACTCCGGACGAGTCCACTACCGGCACTGGAGCGCGGTGGGAGGACCCGCCGCGCAGCTGGTGTTTCTCCACGGCATGGGGCAGCACACGGGTCATTACCACCGGTTCGCGCGCGGACTCACGCCCGCCGGAATCGGGGTGTGGGGAATCGACCAGGCCGGTCACGGACTGTCCGAAGGCGACCATCCGGGATCCGTGGCGGACCTGGCGGAGGACGCCGCGCTTCTCACCGGCCTCGCCGGCAGGCACGCACCGGATGTTCCGCTCGTGCTCATGGGGCATTCGCTCGGTGCCGCGGTCTCGATGGAACTTCTCGCGTCCGGTGACGCCGGTTTCCGGTGCGCGATTCTGTGCGGGACACCGAAGACCGCAGCCGTGCAGCAGACGGCGGATGCGCTCGAATCACTCGGGATACCGCTGCTCGCGGTCCACGGCGTGGACGACCGCATCGCACCGATCGACCCCGTCCGGGACTGGGCGGCGGGGATACGAGGCCTCGAATTCCGGGAGTTCGACGACGCCGGACACGACCTGCTCCACGAGAAGGTCCACGCGACCGTGACCGCGGTGGTCCGCGACTTCATCCTCGGCGCTGCGCGCCCGTGAGTGGTCGAGGAGTCTCCGGACTCCTCGACCACTCACGGGCGGCGGAGCCGCCTACGCGTAGATGGCCTCGATGGCCGCGCCGTGCTCCTTGTGGATGACGTTCCGCTTGAGCTTCAGCGTGGGCGTGAGCTCACCGGTCTCCTGCGTGAAGTCGACCTCGAGGATGCGGTACTTCTTGATCCGCTCCGGGTTGGACACCTTCGTGTTGCCCTCGGCCACGGCCTCGTCGATCTCGGCGACCAGGTCGGGGTTCTTCACCAGTTCGGACACCGGGGTGTCGGCGGCCAGTCCGTGGCGTTCCTTCCAGCCCGGCAGGGTTTCGGAGTCGAGGGTGATGAGCGCGCCGATGAACGGCTTGCCGTCACCGACGACGAGGCACTGGCTGATCAGCGGGTGCGCGCGGAGTGCGTCCTCGAGGACCGCAGGCGCGACGTTCTTGCCGCCCGCGGTGACGATGATTTCCTTCTTGCGGCCGGTGATGGAGATGTAGCCCTCTTCGTCGATCGAGCCGAGATCGCCGGTGTGGAACCAGCCGTCCCGGATCGAATCCGCGGTGGCCTGCTCGTTGTGCCAGTAACCGCCGAACACCACGGGACCCGTCAGGAGCAGTTCGCCGTCTTCACCGATCTTCGCGGCATGGCCGTCGATCGGCTTGCCGACGGTGCCGACCTTCTGTGCGCGGGTGGTGTTCACGGAGATGGCGGCGCTCGTCTCCGTGAGGCCGTAGCCCTCGTACACCGGGACGCCGATGCCGCGGAAGAAGTGACCGAGGCGTGCACCGAGTGCGGCGCCACCGGAGACGGCGCGGTCGCACTCGCCGCCGAGGGCGGTGCGCAGCTTCGAGTAGACGAGCTTGTCGAACAGGGCGTGCTTGAGCTTGAGGCCCAGCCCGGCGCCGCCGTTGTCCTGCGCCTCGCTGTACGCGATGGCCGTGGCGGACGCCTTCTCGAAGATGCTGCCCTTGCCGCCGTCGTACGCCTTCTGCTTGGCGGAGTTGTAGACCTTCTCGAACACCCGCGGCACCGACAGGATGAAGTGCGGCTTGAACGCGGCGAACTGGTCGAGCAGCGTGGTGAGGTCGGCGGTGTGCGCGACCGTGACCTTGGCGTCGAACGCACCGAAGGAGATGGCGCGGGCGAAGACGTGCGCGAGGGGCAGGAACATCAGGGTGCGCCTGCCTGCGTACATCGCGTCGCTGAGCGCCAGCTTCACGGCCGCGGACTCCGCGTAGAAGTTGGAGTGCGTCAACTGCACGCCCTTGGGGCGGCCCGTGGTGCCCGACGTGTAGATGAGGGTCGCGGGGGAGGACGCGCGCACCTGGTGACGACGCTCGTGCAACTGCTCGTCGGTGACGCCTTCGCCGCGCTTCGACAGTTCGTCGATCGCGCCGCCCTCGATCTGCAGAACCTCACGCAGGTCCGGCGCGGCGTCGGTGACGACCTTCAGCGCGTCGGCCTGCTTGGCGTTCTCGACGACCAGCAGCGACGTGCCGGAGTCTTCGAGGATCCACTTGGCCTGATCGGGTGCGGACGTTTCGTAGATGGCGACGGTGCACCCGCCTGCCGTCCAGATCGCGTAATCGATGACGACCCACTCGTACCGGGTCGCCGACAGGATCGCGACGCGGTCACCGAGCTCGACGCCGGAAGCGATGAGGCCCTTCGCGACGGCGGAGACCTGCTCCGCGAACTCCGCGGCGGTGACGTCTACCCACCCACCGTTGCCGGGGCGCTTGAACGGAACGAACTTCGGGTCTTCCTCGGCATGACGGAAGACCGTGTCCGCCATGGAGGCGTCCTCCGGAATTGAGAACGACTGCGGTACCGAGAATTCACGCACTATGACCCCTCCACTGAAACGACATGACGGATGTGCATTCGATCACATTTGTCCCAGTTTCGCACCAGGGTCGATGTCCGTTATGTGTATTTCGTGTCTGACCAGCGGAGATAAGTGTAACTCGGCGTAAACTGATAACTCAGGCGGCCTCTTCCAGACGGCGCGAGTTGGCCGACAGCCAGCGCCGGATCGCGTAGTTCAACTGGTCCGGATCGACACCGAGTTCGGTGGCGGTCGCCTCGAGAATCTCCTCGGCGAGGCCGTCGTCGGTGGCTTCCGAAATGCCGAGCGCGCCGCTGATGAACACGTCCGCCACCCGATTCGGCCGGACCCCGGGGATCCCGGCGAGCATCAGGAAATGCGCCCACGTGACGTCGCTGCTCTCACCGCACACCTCGATCCACGCGTCGTGGATCTGCTCCAGGGCGGCTTCGTCCCGGGCGGCCTCGAGAAGGTCGTCGATGCTGTTGATCCGGAGCTGGTGTAGTCGCTCCGCCGCCAGCTGGATGTGGCGCGCTTCGATCGGCACACCGGTCGCGGAGTACCGCCTCTTGTACGAACCGACCTTGCCCGCCCACTGATCCGAGCTGCCCGCCTCCTCGAACGTGCGGAGAAGGTCGCGCGCGCCGTCGGTGAGGGGCTGATCGGGGTGCGCCCGCCGGTACGCCAGATAGCGGTCGACGACGGCGACCTCGCTGTGCCCGGCGCTCGACTGCACCGATTCGATGATGCAGAGAGCGAGGCTGTGCCGGTAGGCATCGGAGGTGACCCAGCCGGACGGGTCTCCCAATCGGTCGAGGCACGCGGTGACGACGGTTTCGACGGTATCGGCAGAGACGGTCACGAGATCCTCCAAAGGCAGTCTGTTCTGTGCTCTGTCCGGTGTATCGACAGGGCCTCCGGGAACGTTGCACTGGAGCTGAAGATTCCTCGAGAACCACCGTCAGTGGTGGGCCAAAAGGTCTGTGACCTCGCTGTCCGAGAGTTGATGGAAATCGTCGTACGCGTTGCCGACTCCGCCGAGATCGGCCGGGATGTACGGGCAGACCACCTCGTCGGCGGTCACGCGCAGACGTCCGACGGCCTCCGGGGCCGCCACGGGGACCGCGACGATCACGCGTGCCGCGCCCAGCTTCTTCACCGATTGGCAGGCCACCGCCGCGGTCGCGCCCGTGGCCATGCCGTCGTCGACGAGGACGGCCGTGCGGCCCTTGAGCGACACGCGCGGTTTCCCGCCGCGCAGCACCCGCGCCCGCCGTTCGAGTTCGCGGCGCTCCTTCGCCTCGACCATGGCGAGTGCGGTCTTGCTGATCCGGGCGATGCGGATGACGTCGTCGTTGATCACCCGGGATTCACCCTCACCGATGGCGCCCATGGCGAGTTCCGGCTGCCACGGGACACCCAGTTTGCGGACGAGGACCACGTCGAGGGGCGCAGACAGGGCGGCAGCGATCTCGAACGCGACTGGGACGCCGCCCCGCGGCAGACCGAGCACCACCAGATCGGTGCCGCGCAGGTGCTCCAATGCGGCGGCCAGTCTGCGGCCGGCGTCGGCGCGACTGGTGTACAACATCGAACGCTCCGTGATCGGGGAGAACAGTTCGTCTCCGACGCTACTCCCGATCGGGCCGTTCAGATCTCGCTGACGGTGAATCGGCGCAGGGCGAGTGCGGGGTTCTTCTCCCGCACCTCGGTGATCCGCTCCGCGCTGACCGCCGCGACCGCTGTACCCACCCGCTCACCGAGGGACGCGAGGGTCACGCCCATCGGATCGACGATCATGCTGTTGCCGGCCCCGGTGCGCGCGCTCTGGTCGGCGGCGGCCACGTACACGGTGTTTTCGATGGCGCGTGCCCGCACGAGAGTGGACCAGTGGTCCTCCTTCAACGGTCCGGGCACCCACTGTGCGGGCAGCAGCAGCACGTCGGCGCCCGCGTCGACGATGCGGCGGGTGACCTCGGGGAACCGGAGATCGTAGCAGGTCTGCATGCCGAACGTGAGGCCGTCGACGGCGAAGGTCTCCGGGGCGCCGATCTCCCCGGCGCGGATGACGTCGGATTCCTTGTAGCCGAACGCGTCGTACAGGTGGAGTTTGCGGTAGGTGGCGACGATGTCGCCGCCCGGTCCGAGCGCGACGACGGTGTTGGAGATGTGATCGTCCCCGGGCAACTGCTCGTTGACCCCGGCAATCAGGTGGACCTCGAGTTCCTTCGCGGTCGCGGCCAGCCCGCTGACGAACTCGCCGTCCAGGCCCTCGGCCGACTCGACGATCCGCTCGTCCGTTCTCGGCGCCGTGAACATCGCGTACTCCGGCGCCACCACCACCTTCGCGCCGCGGCCCGCGGCCTCGGCGGCGAGCGTGCGGAGGGTGCGCAGGTTCTCCTGCTTGTCCTGACCGGGAGCGAACTGAATGACAGCGACATCGACCATGCCGTCCACGCTAGGCGACGAGGTGCGGCAGGTGTCTCCCGTCCCGGTCGCCGCGTATTTCCGCGGCGTGGCGATGCACTGTGGACTCGTGCACTAAACTGCTGGTCAATGAGTGATATCGAGCGTGACCCCGAACCCCCCACTTTTGCCGACCTCGACATCGATGATCGGGTCTTGAAGGCACTGTCCGATGTGGGCTACGAGTCGCCTTCGCCGATCCAGGCAGCCACCATTCCGCCCCTCCTCGCCGGCAACGACGTCGTCGGCCTGGCGCAGACCGGCACCGGCAAGACCGCTGCGTTCGCGGTACCGATCCTCTCGAAGATCGACCTGACGCAGAAGTCGCCGCAGGCGTTGGTTCTCGCGCCGACGAGGGAACTGGCGCTGCAGGTCGCGGAGGCGTTCGGCAAGTACTCCGCCCATATTCCGGGCCTGCACGTCCTGCCCATCTACGGCGGTCAGAGCTATGGCGTCCAGTTGTCGGGGCTGCGGCGCGGCGCTCACGTCGTGGTGGGCACGCCCGGTCGGGTGATCGACCACCTGGAGAAGGGCACGCTCGACCTGTCCAAGCTCTCGTACCTCGTCCTGGACGAGGCCGACGAGATGCTGAAGATGGGTTTCCAGGAGGACGTCGAGCGCATCCTCGCCGACACTCCGGAGTACAAGCAGGTGGCGCTGTTCTCGGCGACGATGCCGGGGGCCATCCGCAAGATCTCGAAGCAGTACATGCACGACCCCGTCGAGATCACGATGAAGTCGAAGACGTCGACGGCCTCCAACATCTCGCAGCGGTACGTCCAGGTGGCGCACCAGCGCAAGCTCGACGCCTTGACGCGTGTCCTCGAGGTCGAGGACTTCGAGGCGATGATCATCTTCGTGCGCACCAAGCAGGCCACCGAAGACCTCGCGGAACGACTGCGCTCGCGCGGATTCTCCGCGTCGGCGATCAACGGCGACATCGTGCAGGCGCAGCGTGAACGGACCATCGGCCAGCTCAAGAGCGGCGCCCTCGACATCCTCGTGGCCACCGATGTGGCCGCGCGTGGTCTGGACGTGGACCGCATCTCCCACGTCGTCAACTACGACATCCCGCACGACACGGAGTCGTACGTCCACCGGATCGGCCGCACCGGTCGCGCCGGGCGCGCCGGCGAGGCGCTGCTGTTCGTGGCGCCGCGCGAGCGTCACCTGCTCAAGGCCATCGAGAAGGCGACCCGTCAGCCGCTGGCCGAGATGCAGCTGCCCAGCGTCGACGACGTCAACGCGCAGCGTGTGGCCAAGTTCGGCGACTCGATCACCGAGAGCCTCACGTCCGACAACCTGGCGTTGTTCCGCAAGATGATCGAGGACTACGAGCAGGAGCACGACGTCCCGCTCGCCGACATCGCCGCCGCGCTCGCGGTGCAGTCGCGCGACGGTGAGGCGTTCCTCATGGCGCCCGAACCGCCGCCCGCGCCCCGCCGCGAGCGTGAGCCCCGCGAACGCCCGGCGCGCCGTTTCGACGACGGCCCCCCGACGCGGTCGCGTGGACCGGAGGGCCAGGAGCTCGCGACGTACCGCATCGCGGTCGGCAAGCGGCACCGTGTGGTGCCCGGTGCGATCGTCGGTGCCATCGCGAACGAGGGTGGGCTGCGGCGCAGCGACTTCGGGCACATCAGCATCCGCCCGGACCACAGCCTGGTGGAGTTGCCCGCCGACCTGTCCAGCGAGACCCTCGAAGCCCTGCGCCGTACCCGGATCTCCGGTGTGCTGATTCAGCTGCAGCCCGATTCGGGTCCGCCGTCGGGTCGGCCGCGCGGTGGCCGCGACGATCGGGCAGGCGGAAAGTTCCAGCGCGACCGGGACAGCCGGAAAAGGCCGCGCGAGTAGTTCTCGCGCGGCCGTCCCGAACGGGATCCCCCGGCGATTACGCCGGGGGAGCGGGAGCCGGGGCGGGCTGTGCCGCCTCGGCGGGCAGCGGCCCCTCCTCGGGAACGAAGAACGAACCGACGGTCGGCAGCACGTAGCACGTCGCGTTGGTGTAACCGACGGTGCCGAAGATCGATGCCACGACGGTGCCCGGCCCCGTCGTCACGACCTTGTTCAGCGCCGGGTAGCCGCCGTCGGTGACGCCGTCGAGGGGCAGGATTCCGCTGGCGCCGGTGTTGGTGTTGATCCACGCGACGTTGAGTCCCGACGACTTCACGACACCGGGGTACGCGGAGAGAGCCTGGAAGCTGATCTCGTTGGCCTTCACCTCGGCGGTGGGCCCGGTGGTGCCCGACGCCAGCGTCAGCGTGACCGGTGCGACGGTGCCGCAACCCACGGTCGGTGCGGTGTAGAGGAACGGCGTGTACGCGCCCGCGACATCATGCAGCACGGTCGACGTGGCCAGCGCCTCGACCGCGGCCTTCTCCTCGGGCTTGTCGGCCTGGGTGCGCAGTTCGGCGAGTCCGGGGACGTCCGGGGTGGCCGGTTCCGCCGCTGCCGTGCCCGAGAGGCCGAAAGTCGCCGCGATACCGACCGTTGCCGCCGCGATCGTGCGTCGCATCACGCTCATACCGTCCACCTGAACTCCTCGTTGTCTCGTCCGGGCAGCTCTGCAGCGCCGCCCGAGCGGAGAATTTACCCGAGAGAGTGGAAACAGTCAGGACCAGCTGCCGCCGCCGGCCAGCGTATCGGCGCGTGCACCGTCGAGGGATTGCCGGATGATGTCGGCGTGACCGGCGTGCCGGGCGAGTTCCTCGATCTGGTGCAGCAGCATGTAGCGGACCGTGAAGGTGACTCCCGACGCCATCCACTGCGCCACGTCGGCGGGCAGGTCGACGTCGCGATCCAGATCGGTTTCGGCGGCGACCGCGGCCTCGGTGGCGCGCTGTGCGTCGTCCAAGCGGGCGAGGAGAACGTCGACGGTCTCGTCCTCGGCGACGTTCCATGCGGCCATCCACGCTGCCACCGGATCGTCGCCGACATCGCGCGGGGCCCCGGTGATGCGGGAGGTCATCGCCTCCTCGCCGTCGATCACGTGCTTGAGGAGTGACGCCAGGCTCAACTCGCTGGCGCTGGGCACACTGCGGGCCTGCTCCTCGGTCAGCCCGGACAGCGCGTTGCGGAAGGCGGTGCGCTGGTTGTCCAGCATGAGGAGAAGGAGTCCGCGCTCGTCGGAGATGAGGTTCTGGGTGCTGGGTGATTCGGTCATGCACCCAGTGTGGCGGCAATAGCGGACACCTACTGTCCTCGATCGACACGCTGCGCGCGTCCCCAGCGGTTCGGGCAGGACCGACCTACGATCGAGGCACGTGTCCGGGGAACGCCCCTGTTCCTGTGATCGAGTCGCGAACCGAGGTGCTTATGCCCCTGGAAGATTCGTCGTCGGCCTTCGCCGACCCGTCCCGGGAGGGCGCGGCCCCGCCGGAGCACGACCTGGAAGGCCACATCATCGAGGCCCGGTCCGAGGACTTCTTCCACGCCAGAGAACTGCAGGTGGACAGCGAGTGGTTCAAGACCGCGGTGTTCTACGAGGTTCTGGTCCGCGCGTTCTTCGATTCCTCCGGCGACGGAACGGGCGATCTCCGGGGGCTGACGTCCAAACTCGACTACCTGTCCTGGCTCGGCGTCGACTGCCTGTGGCTGCCACCGTTCTACGATTCGCCGTTGCGCGACGGCGGATACGACATCCGCGACTTCCGCGCCGTGCTCCCCGAGCTCGGGACGGTCGACGACTTCGTCCAGCTGTTCGATCAGGCGCACCGTCGCGGGATCAGAGTCATCACGGACCTGGTCATGAACCACACGTCCGACACGCACGCATGGTTCCAGGAGTCGCGCGCCGACCCCGACGGCCCGTACGGCGACTTCTACGTGTGGTCGGACCGTGACGAAGGGTATCCGGAGGCGCGCATCATCTTCGTCGACACGGAGACGTCCAACTGGACGTGGGATCCGGTGCGCAAGCAGTACTACTGGCATCGCTTCTTCTCCCATCAGCCGGACCTGAACTACGACAATCCCGACGTCCAGGACGCGATGATCGACGTGCTGCGGTTCTGGTTGGACCTCGGAATCGACGGCTTCCGGTTGGACGCCGTGCCCTATCTGTTCGAGCGGGAGAGCACCAACTGCGAGAACCTGCCCGAGACCCATGCGTTTCTCAAGAAGTGCAGGGCAGTCATCGACGCCGAGTACCCGGGGCGGGCACTGCTCGCCGAAGCCAACCAGTGGCCGTCGGACGTCGTGGAGTACTTCGGGGAACCGGACGTGGGCGACGAGTGCCACATGGCGTTCCACTTCCCGCTGATGCCTCGCATCTTCATGGCCGTGCGGCGGCAGAACCGGTTCCCGATCTCCGAGATCCTCGCGCAGACCCCACCGATTCCGAGCTCGTGCCAATGGGGAATCTTTCTCCGGAACCACGACGAGCTGACGCTCGAAATGGTGTCGGACGAGGAGCGCGACTACATGTATTCCGAGTACGCACAGGATCCGCGGATGAAGGCGAACATCGGCATCCGCCGACGTCTCGCTCCGTTGCTCGAGAACGACCGCAACCAGCTCGAGCTGTTCACCGCGCTGCTGCTGAGCCTGCCGGGTTCGCCCGTCCTCTATTACGGGGACGAGATCGGCATGGGCGACAACATCTGGCTCGGCGATCGGGACTCGGTGCGCACGCCGATGCAGTGGACTCCCGACCGCAACGCCGGATTCTCCCGCGCCGACCCGGCGCGAATGTACTTGCCGGTCATCATGGATCCCACGTACGGCTACCAGTCGGTGAACGTCGAGGCGCAGATGAACTCGACCAACTCGTTGCTGCACTGGACCCGGCGCCTGATCCAGGTCCGCAAACAGCATCCGGCGTTCGGAACGGCGTCGTTCACCGAACTCGGCAGCGCGAACCCGGCCGTCCTGTCGTATGTTCGGGAGACGCCGCCGAGCCAGGACCGGCCGTACAGCGACGTCATTCTGTGCGTCAACAACCTGTCCAGGTTCCCGCAGGCGGTGATCCTGGACCTCACCCAGTTCGCCGGCCGAATTCCCGTGGAGCTCACCGGTTCCGTTCCCTTCCCCTCCATCGGGGAGGACGGGTACATGATCACACTCCCCGGTCACGGATTCTTCTGGTTTGCGCTGGAACCGGATCCGAAGTCCGACGGCGCGGTGAGCGGCCACCCGGTCAGCAGCGAAGCGGAACAGGCGGTGCAGCAGTGAACGAACCCAGCAGTGAACGCATTCCCGACGAGACCCTCGAGCGGCAACTCGTCCGTTGGTTGCCGGACCGGCGGTGGTTCGCCGCCAAGGGCACCACCATTTCGGCGGTGCGGATCCTGCTGCGCCACGAGCTGATGGCGGTCTCCGGCTTCTCCGCCGAGCATCTCCTGGTGTCGGTGGAGTTCGAGGCGGGGCCGCCGCAGGTGTACCAGATACCGCTGGGGTTCCGCAGTCATCTACCCGAGGACCTCGAGCCGTGGGCGCTGCCGGACGGCGACGGAAACATCATGATCGCGTACGACGGCCTGCACGATGCCGAGATCATCACCCTGTATGCCGACTTGCTGTCGGAGGCCGAGGGTTCCGGGCCGGTGCAGTTGAAGACCGTGCCGGGCACGATGATCGAAGCGGGGCTCCGCGGGCGGACGCTCGGCGCGGAGCAGTCGAACACGTCGGTGGTGCTGGGGGAGAAGCTCCTGATGAAGATCTTCCGTCTGGTCACGCCGGGGGTGAACCCGGACGTCGAACTCCACCTCGCGCTCGCCGAGGCGGGCTGCGAGTACGTGGCGACGCTGCGGGCGTGGATGGAGACGGACGTGGCCGGGATTCTGACCACCCTTGCGATGGTGCAGGATTTCGAGGCCAACTCGGCGGACGGGTGGAGCATGGCGCTCGGCAGCGTCCGCGACCTCCTGATCGAAGCGGATCTCCACGCCGCGGAGTTGGGGACGGACTTCGCCGGTGAGTCCTACCGGATGGGCGCCGCGGTCGCCGAGGTGCACGCGACCCTGGCGCGTGCGCTCGGGGCGGAGGAACGACAGGTGGCGTCGACGACCGTGGAGGCGATGACGCGCAGGCTGGACGCCGCCACCTCGATCGTTCCCGAACTGGGAGAGGTGGCCTCGGCGGTGCGGGGCAAGTTCGCCGAGGCGGAAGCTCTGGGCGCCACCACCGTCCAGCGGATTCACGGCGACCTCCACCTCGGTCAGGTGCTGCGGACGCCGGAGCGGTGGCTGCTGATCGACTTCGAGGGGGAGCCCGCCAAGACGCTCGACGAGCGCCGGGAACGGGACAGTCCGTTGCGGGACGTCGCGGGAATGCTGCGGTCGTTCGACTACGCCGCTCACCACCTGCTGGCCGATTCGGTGCCGATGGGAGCGATGGGGGCGGCGTCGCAGCGGGACTTCCGCGCGAGGGAGTGGGCACAGCGCAACGCCGACGCCTTCTGCGAGGGCTATTCCTCCGTGTCGGGCACCGACCCGCGTGAGGCGGCGGCGTTGCTGCGGGCTTACGAACTCGACAAGGCGGTGTACGAGACCGTGTACGAGGCGCGGAACCGCCCGCATTGGATCGGCCTGCCCCTCTCGGCCATTCGCAGACTCACCGGAGTACCTCGGTGAGGGTGGGGGACGACACCGTGCCCGTGTCGAACTGAGTGCGATACAGCTCCTCGTACCGGCCGCCCGCGGCGAGCAGTTCGGAGTGGGTGCCGCGTTCGACGATGCGCCCGGCCTCGACCACGAGGATCAGATCGGCGGCGCGGACGGTTGACAGCCGGTGCGCGATCACCACCGCGGTCCGTCCGGCGAGGGCTTCGCCCAGCGCCTCCTGGACGGCGGCCTCGGACGTGGAGTCGAGGTGCGCCGTTGCCTCGTCGAGGATGACCACCCGCGGATGCGCGAGCAGCAGGCGCGCGATGGTCAGCCGCTGGCGTTCGCCTCCCGACAGCCGGTAGCCGCGTTCGCCGACCACTGTGTCGAGGCCGTCGGGCAGGGCGGCGACGAGGTCGGTGAGCCGCGCCCGTTCCAGCACCTCCGCGAGTTCGGCCGGCGTGGCGCCCGGGCGGGCGAGCAGGAGGTTGGCACGCACGGTGTCGTGGAAGAGGTGCCCGTCCTGAGTCACCATGCCGACGGTGGCCCGCACGGAGTCGGCGGTCAGGTCGCGCACGTCCACCCCGCCGAGTTTCACCGAGCCGGCGTCTGCGTCGTAGAGCCGGGGAACCAGTTGGGCGATGGTGGACTTGCCTGCTCCGGACGATCCCACCAGCGCGACCATCTGCCCGGGTTCGGCGCGGAACGACAGCTGGTGCAGCACGTCGACGCCGCCGCGGGTGTCGAGGGTCGCGACCTCTTCGAGCGACGCCAGCGACACCTTGTCGGCCGAGGGGTATGCGAACTCGACGGAGTCGAACTCCACCGACACGGGGCCCTCGGGCACCGCGACCGCGTCGGGCTTCTCCGCGATCAGCGGCTTCAGGTCGAGGACCTCGAAGACGCGCTCGAAGCTCACCAGCGCGCTCATCACGTCCATGCGTGCGCTGGCCAGTGCGGTGAGGGGCGAGTACAGCCGGGTCAGCAACATCGCCATCGCGACGACGGCACCCGCGTCGAGTTGTCCGCGCAGTGCGTAGAACCCGCCCAGCCCGTAGACGAGCGCCAGCGCGAGAGCGGACACGAGAGTGAGCGCGGTGACGAACACCGACTGCAGCATCGCCGTGCGGACGCCGATGTTCCGTACCCGCCGGGCACGGACCGCGAACTCGGCGGACTCCTCGGACGGGCGGCCGAACAGCTTCACGAGTGTGGCACCCGGTGCCGAGAACCGCTCCGTCATCTGAGTGCTCATCACCGAATTGTGGTTGGCTGCCTCACGATTGAGTTGCGCCAGCCGCGCTCCCATCTTGCGGGCGGGCAGGACGAAGATCGGCAACAGCAGCAGCGCGCACAGCGTGATCTGCCAGGAGATCCCGATCATCACGATGAGCGTGATGCCGAGCGTGACGAGGTTGGACACCACGCCCGACAGCGTGTCGCTGAACGCGCGCTGCGCACCGATCACGTCGTTGTTGAGGCGGCTGACCAGCGCGCCGGTGCGAGTGCGGGTGAAGAACGCGATCGGCATCCGCTGCACGTGGTCGAACACGGCGGTCCGCAGGTCGAGGATCAGGTTCTCACCGATGCTCGCGGACAGCCACCGCGTCCACAGGGCGAGTGCGGATTCGAGTACGGCGATGACCGCGATGAGCGCCGCGAGGCGCACGACGACGGACACCGCGTCGCCCCCGACGATGGCGTTGACGACACGGCCCGCCAGCACCGGGGTGGCCACGGCCAGCGCGGCCGTGACGACGCTGAGCAGCAGATACCACCCGAGGCTGCGTCGATGCGGCAGGGCGAATCGGGCTATCCGCCGCAACGTCGTGCGGGAGAAGGGTCGACGATCCTCTTGGGCGTGCATCGCGTTGTACATCGCGTTCCACGCCGTGACTTCCATGCTCATGCCAGCGGCCTCCTGTCGCTATCCCCCCACGGTAGAGCCGGGGTATGACACGACGGTAGAACCTCAACGTTACTCGAGGTCAAGCTGCGGGCGGGAAGCGCTACTTCGCGACGTCCACGACCACCCGCGTCGGATCGGACAGGGCCGACACCGTGAAGGGACGGTCCGGTCGGGTCACGCCGATGAACGACTGCGTGACACCTTCGAACACGAGCGCGCCGTTCACCTCGGTCACCGTGCCGCCGGGAACACCGGGCACCGGGTTGGGGCCCGAGTACCCCTCCACATCGCTGTCGAACGGGTACGCCGAGCCGTCGATCTGCACCTGCAGGATGCCGTTGCCCGACACCGGGATCGTCTTGCCGCTGCCGTCCTGCACCGCCTCGTCCACGTATGCGACCCGCCAGCCCGGCGTGCCCTTGCCGCCGAGTTCGTACACCACGCGGTCGAATCCCTCGTGCTCGCCGACGCGGACGTCGGTGACCGTGAGCTTCGCGGACTCGGACGCCGCGGACGATTTCGGCGACGCGTCCGTCGGGATCGGCGCCGACTCGGATTCGAGGGCGCTGCTGGTGGTGGCGGCCGCGGCCGGTGACGTCGCCGCCACACTGCTGGCGGAGTTCGACTCCGAGCATCCGGTGAGCGTCAGGGTCAGGGCGCAGGCGGCGAACGCGGCGAAAGGACCGATCCGGTGGTTGATCATGATCCGATCGTAAGCCGGAGCCGATCAGACACGAGGAAGCCCCTGGCGTGGCGTCGCGATCGCGTCCAGGTACAGCCAATTGCCGTCCTCCCGGACGAATCGGCTGTTCTCGTGCAGCGATTCGCGGTGGCCGTCCAGTACGTAGTGCGCGCGGAACTCGACGGTGCCGGTGGTGTCGAGCAGTCCGCCGCCGCTCGTGCCCAGGATGTCGAGGCGGGTCCAGCGCTGCTCCGGATCGAGGTCGAGAGTCCTGGGCCGCGTGCTCGGATGCCACGTCGCGAGCAGGTAGTCGGCATCCAGCACGGCGAACGCGCTGAACCGTGATCGCATGAGGCGTTCGGCCGTGGGCGCCGTCGTCTCGCCGCGGTGATACCTCCCGCAGCACTCGTCGTACGGTTCACCGAGCAGACAGGGGCATCGAGCGGTCACGGTTCCAGTATGGACGGCGGTCACACGAGTTTGTGGGCGCGGTCCTTCCAGTACGGCGCGCGGAGTTCCCGCTTGAGGATCTTGCCGGTGGGGTTGCGGGGCAGCAGATCGACGATGTCGACCGTCGTCGGGCACTTGAACTTCGCCAGACGCTGGCGGGTGTAGTGGATCAGCTCGTCCGGTTCGATACTCGTCCCGGTCACCGGCACCACGACAGCCTTGACCGTCTCACCCCAGTGGTCGTCGGGCACGCCGATCACCGCCACCTCCGCCACCGCCGGATGCTCGACGAGCACCCGTTCGATCTCGGGGGAGTACACGTTCTCACCGCCGGTGATGATCATGTCCTTCAGCCGGTCCTCGATGAACACGAAACCGTCGGCGTCCGCGCGTCCCATGTCGCCGCTGCGCAACCATCCGTCGGCGGTGACGGCCTCCGCCGTCGCCTCGGGCTTGCCGAGATACCCGGGCGTGCGTTGTTCCGAACGCCACCACAATTCCCCCGTCTCGCCGGGGGCGACGTCCTCGGCGGTGGCCGGGTCCACGATGCGCATCTCCACACCGGGAATGGGCTGGCCCGCCGACGCCATCCTCTCCTCCTGCGCCGGGTCGCGATGCACCTCGGGCAGCAGAGCGGTGACGACACCCGCGCACTCGGTCATTCCGTAGACCTGGACGAACTCCGTCTCCGGCCAGGCCGCGAGCGCGCTGCGCAGCAACGGCAGCGGCATCGGCGCCGCGCCGTACGTGATGCGATGCAGCGCGCTGAACGCGGCCACGGCCTGCTCGCCCGCGGCCAGCACTCCGGCGATCACCGGCGGCACCAGGAACGCGATGTTCGCACCCGCCGCGAGCGCGCCGAACAGGGACGGGGCGTCGGCCTCCCTGGTGAAGTGGCATCGGGCGCCGGCGTGCACGCCCATGATCGCGTAGCAACTGCCGCCGACGTGGAACAGCGGCATGGCGACGAGCAGGCAGTCGTCGTGCCGCGCGGGCAGGATCTCGAGCACGGCGGCGCTGTGGGCGATCAGGTTGCGGTGGGTCAGCTGAACCCCCTTCGGCCTGCCGGTGGTTCCCGAGCTGTACAGGATCAGGGCGGTCGCATCCGCTCCGACCTCCGGTGGCGACGACAGCACGGACGCCTCGGCGAGCCACGGCTCGAACTCGTCGTGCTCTCCGCCGACGGTGATGATCTGCTCGATGCCGGTCAGCCGGTCGCGCAGTGCCATGACCTGTTGCAGGAACTCGTTGCCCACGAACAGGATCCGCGCCCCGGAATCGTTGATCACGTAGTCGAGTTCCTCACCGGCCAATCGCCAGTTGGGGACTGCGGCGGCCGCGCCGAGGAGCGAGGCGGCGTAGGTGACCTCGAGGCAGGACAGATGGTTCTTGTCGACGAACGCGACCGTGTCGCCCGCCCCGATTCCGCCCTCCGCCAAGGCTCCCGCGATGTGCAGGATCCGGTCGTGCCATCCGGACCACGTGTATTCGGTGCCCTGGAACTGCACGGCGACGTCATCCGGTCGGACCTGCGCCCAGTGCGCGAGTCGGTCGAAGATGATCTCGTTGTCGGCGTCCGACATGCGCCCACCTCTCGTCTGTGACGTCAGTCACATCAGGCTAATAGTCGGTGATCCGATCAGTGACGTTTTGCCTCACGCGGCCGAACTGCTTCGGCTCTGTGTGTCCGCGCGTCGCAGCGCGGCGGTGCCGACGGCGCCGACCACGATCAGAGTGATGCCCAGCCAGTCGGGGTCGTTGTCGGTGACGAGCATCGCGATCCCCACGCCGACCACGAACGGCGGCAGGAAGTCGAACAGTTTGACGAGGGGCGGTGCCACTTCTTCCGGTTCTCCGGGCGCCCGCGGCGCCTGCGCGCTCGCCACGTCCGGATACCACTCGGTGAAGGACAGCGCGAACAGCAGCGCTCCGATCGGGATGATCCAGCCCGTCCAGAAATTGTCCGGCTGGTCGAGGACCAGGTCGCCGTACAGTCCGGCCGCTGCCGATACCGTGAAGGACAGCGCCCACACCAGCGTGATGAGCTGGTTGACCTTGAGGAACAGCGGCGAGGTCCAATATTCCTCGGGCGTGGTCTCTTTCGCGTACGGCAGGGTGAACGGACTGCGTAGCAGCAGCGAGCCGAACGCGAACGCGACCAGCGCCAGGCTCGACATCTCGCCCGACCACTTCTCCAGCCACGTGATCAGGTCGTCGGACGCGAACAGTCCGATGGCGGCGAGGCAGCCGAAATAGAGGATGTCGAACACTTCGAGGGGTTTGAGGGTTCCGCCGCGGCGGTGGCTGAGGAACAGGAACAGAATCGACAACCCGAGAGCGGTGGCGACCGATTCCTCGAACCGCCCGGGACCGGACAGCAGCGACATCAGGATCCACGGCGCCAGGCCGGCGAAGGGTGATTGCAGGAACGCGTCGAGGAACCGCGATCCCGCCCGGGGTTGGGGGGATTCGTTGGCCATGAGGCTCTCCTTCGCACCGGCGATACCGGAATTCTCCCAGGTCGGTACTTCCGTCGTGGGCGTTTCCGCGCGGGTCTCCGTGTCCGAGATCACGGCCGCGGGGACCCAAGATCAGGGTGGTCCCTGATGGCGGGGCGCCGCGGGTGTCGACAAGATGGAGGAGTGCGCCGCGCGTGCACCGTCCCGGCCCGTCACCACGGGGCCGGACCGCCACAAGAGGAATGACGAAAGGCGATCATGAGCACGCATGCCCCCGCTGTCGCTGCCCGTGCTGTCGAGCTGTCCAAGACGTACGGCACCGGCGACACCCAGGTTCACGCGCTCAGCGCGGTATCCGCCGAGTTCGCCCGTGGTGAGTTCACCGCGATCATGGGACCGTCCGGTTCCGGTAAGTCGACGCTGATGCACTGCCTGGCAGGTCTCGACGCGGCCAGTTCGGGTTCCGTCCTGATCGGCGACACCGAGTTGACGACGCTGACGGACAAACAGATGACGCAGCTGCGACGCGACCGCATCGGTTTCGTGTTCCAGGCGTTCAACCTGGTGCCGACGCTGACGGCACTGGAGAACATCACCCTTCCGCTGGACATCGCGGGCCGCAAGCCGGACGCCGCGTGGCTCGAGAACGTGCTCACCAAGCTCGGACTGCAGGACCGTCTCGAGCATCGCCCCGGCGAGTTGTCCGGCGGTCAGCAGCAGCGGGTCGCGTGCGCCCGCGCCCTGGCCGGGCAGCCGGAGATCATCTTCGGCGACGAGCCCACCGGCAACCTCGACTCGAAGTCGTCGGGTGAGGTGCTGGCGATCCTGCGGGCGGCGGTGGACGAGTTCCACCAGACCGTCGTCATCGTCACGCACGATCCCCGCGCGGCGGCCTACGCCGACCGGGTGGTCTTCCTCGCCGACGGCAAGATCGTCGACGAACTGCGGGACCCGACGGCCGATTCGGTCCTCGACACGATGAAGCGACTCGACGAGCCCGCCCACGCCCTCGCGTCCGACGCGGCGGTCTGACCGCATGGCGTCCACATCCAGCGCTCCGATGCGCAAGGTGTCGCTGCGCAATCTGGCGGCACACAAGGTTCGGCTGGCACTGACGGTGCTGTCCGTGGTGCTCGGCACCGCGTTCGTCGCAGGCTCCTTCGTCTTCACCGACACACTCCAGAAGACGTTCGACTCGATCTTCGAGAACACCGCGCAAGGGGTCGACGTCCGCGTGTCGAGCGAGGAGCGCAACTCCAGCGGAGTGCCCCTCGCCGACCTCGACACCATCACCGCGCTCGACGGAGTGCGCGCGGTGGCACCAGCCGTCAGCGGGCAGATCGTCCTCATCGACTCCGACGGCGCCGCCGTCCAGACTGGTGGTGCGCCGAGCATCGGCGAGTCGTACCTCCCGCCGGGTCAGGCGCTCGGTGAACCCGACGAATACGTTCGGGGCGGCCCGCCGGCCCAGGTCGGTCAGATGGCCGTCAACGCCAGTGCCGCCGAACGCGCGCAACTGGCGGTCGGCGACACCACCAAGGTTCTCGTGCCCGCTCGCGGCATGGTCGACGTCACCGTCTCCGGCATCTACGACACCGGCAACGAGACCGGTGGATTCATCGGCGCGACGTTCGTCGACTCGCAGGCCCGCGAACTGTTCACCGACGGCAAGCACGTCGAGTACATCGACGTCGCCGGAACGGGTCCGTCCCAGACCGAATTGCGCGACGAGATCGCCGCGGCCCTTCCCGACGCGAAGGTCCAGACCGGCGACGAGGTGCGCGAGGAAACCAAGGCGCAGGTGACGGAGGCGCTGAGCTTCATCAACTACTTCCTCCTCGCATTCGGTGCGATCGCCCTGCTCGTCGGCACGTTCATCATCTACAACACGTTCTCGATGATCGTGGCCCAGCGCCTGCGCGAACTGGCGCTGCTCCGCGCGATCGGTGCCAGCCGCAAGCAGGTGGGCCGTTCCGTGGTCTTCGAGGCCCTCGTGGTCGGCGTGATCGGCAGCGCGATCGGGATCGCCGCCGGCGTCGGCCTGGCCTACGGTCTGCGCGGACTGCTGAACGCGTTCGACGTCGGTCTGCCCGAGGGGCCCCTGCAGGTGGGGCCGCGCACGATTCTCATCGCCCTCGTGGTCGGGGTGCTGGTGACGACGATCAGCGCGTACGCGCCCGCCCGGCGCGCGTCCAAGGTGCCGCCGGTCGCGGCGATGCGGGAGGAATTCGCGTCTACCGGTGACTCGCTGCACGTGCGGACCGTCGCCGGCGCCGTCCTCGGGGTACTCGGCGTCGTGGGACTCGTGATCGGTTCGCGCGGCACGGGTGGGGGCGCGGCCGCCGTCGTCGGTGCCGGCGCGCTCGGTCTGATCCTGGCCGTGCTGTTCGCTGCGCCTGCGTTGTCCCGGCCGATCGTCGGGGCGCTCGGAGCGGTACTGGCCAAGCCGTTCGGCCCGGTCGGGCGCCTGGCCCGCACCAATGCCGTGCGGAATCCGCGTCGTACCGCCGCCACCGCGTTCGCGCTGACGCTCGGTCTGATGCTCGTGTCCGTGATCGGCGTGTTCGGCGCGTCCGCGAAGGCCAGCGTCAACCAGCTCGTCGACTCGGGGGTGTCCGCCGACTACGTGCTCACCGGCCCCAACCAGATCGGTGTGCCTAGCGGCGCGGCGAGGGCCGTGCGGAACCTCGACGACGTCCAGAGCGCCGCCGCCCTGCATCCGGTGTCCGTGAAGGTCGACGACGAGCAGCAGCAGGGCGCGTCGCTGGACGGCCCGCTCGAGGGCGTCCTCGACTACAAGCTCGTCGCGGGCGGCGCCGATCTGACGGGTAACCACCTCATCGTGTCCCAGACGACGGCCGCGCAGAAGGGCTGGACACTGGGGACAACCGTCCCGATGACGAGCGCGGACGGCAAGGTCGTCGACGCCGAGGTGACAGGTGTCTTCGAGGACAACCAGCTGGTCGGCGACTGGCTCGTCTCGGACGACGTGTACCGCCAGGTGATGCCCGCCGCGACCATTCCCGATCTGGCTGTCCTCGTCGACGCGAAGCCGGGTGCAGATCTGACGCAGCTGCGCGCCGACCTCGAATCCGCGACCAAGCAGTTCGTCGTGGTTCAGGTGCAGGACCGCGAACAGTTCAAGGGAACACAGGGGCAACAGATCGACACACTCCTCGCCATCCTCTACGGATTGCTCGCACTCGCCGTCGTGATCGCGATTCTCGGCATCATCAACACGCTCGCGCTGTCGGTGGTCGAGCGTCGGCGGGAGATCGGCATGCTCCGCGCGGTCGGAATGCAGCGGTCCCAGATGCGTCGCACGATCTACCTTGAGTCGATGCTGATCGCGGTGTTCGGTGCGGCCGTCGGCGTGCTGCTCGGCATCGCATTCGGCTGGGGTTTCGTGAGCACCCTGAAGGACCAGGGGCTCGACCAGGTGACGGTGCCGTGGGGGCAGGTGATAGCGATGCTCCTCGGATCCGGCGTGGTCGGCGTCCTCGCCGCGCTGTGGCCGGCGAGCCGGGCCGCCCGCACCCGGCCGCTGGAGGCCATCGCCGATCTCTGACCCGTGAGTACTTGTCAACCGCCCGCGGTTGACAAGTACTCACGGGTGCGGAGCGCGTTTGATATGACTTGTGCCAGAGATGTGATGGCGGTCATGTTCGTCGCAGGGGCAGATTGGGCGGGTACGGGGACAGTGCAGAGAATTGTGATCGTCGGAGCGGGCCTGGCAGGTCTGCGCACAGCCGAGGAACTCCGGCGGGCCGGATACGAGGGTGACCTGGTGCTTCTCGGCGGTGAACCGCACCTTCCGTACGACCGCCCGCCGCTGTCGAAGGAAGTGATGCGCGGGGAGAAGAGCGACACCACACTCAAGCCGCGCGAGTTCTTCGACGAGAAGAACATCCAGTTGCGTCTGGGGGTCGAGGCGGCCTCGGTGGACACCGGTTCCCGCATCCTGAGACTCGCGGACGGCACCGAACTCGGCTACGACGAACTGGTGATCGCCACCGGCCTCGTGCCGCGGCGGATACCGGGTCTGCCCGACCTCGCGGGCGTCCACGTTCTCCGGTCCATCGACGAGAGCCTGGCGTTGCGCGCGGACCTCGCCGAGGCCAAGCGGGCCCTGATCGTCGGGGCGGGCTTCATCGGCTGCGAGCTGGCGGCGAGCATGCGGGCCGGTGGTCTCGACGTGGTGGTGGTGGAGCCGCAGCCGACACCGCTCGCGTCCGTGCTCGGCGAGAAGATCGGCGGACTCGTCGCCCGGCTGCACACGGACGAGGGAGTCGACCTGCGTGCCGGTGTCGGGCTCACCTCGCTGGTGGGCACGGACCGCGTCACCGGAGCCGTCCTCGGCGACGGAAGCGAGGTGGACGTCGACGTGGTGGCGATCGGAGTCGGCTCGGTGCCGGTCACCGCGTGGCTCGACGGCTCGGGCGTCGAACGGGACAACGGTGTGGTGTGCGACGGCGTGGGACGCACGGCGGTCCCGCACGTATGGGCAGTCGGCGACGTGGCCGCGTGGCAGCTGAAGGTGGGCGGTCGCAAACGCGTCGAACACTGGAGCAATGCCGGTGAGCAGGCCAAGATCCTCGCCGGGGCGTTGACCGGGACCGGCGACGAGAACGCCGCCGCTCAGGTGCCGTACTTCTGGAGCGACCAGTACGACATCAAGATCCAGGCACTGGGCACGGTGGCGGCCACCGACGAGGTGCACGTGATCAAGGACGACGGCCGCAAGTTCCTCGCCTACTACGAGCGGGACGGCATCCTGGCGGGTGTCGTCGGCGCCGGCATGGCGGGGGGCGTCATGAAGATGCGGGGCAAGATCGCGGCGGGAACTCCGATCGGGGAGGTCCTCGAGGCCGCGTCGGCGTAGGCCGCCGGGCGGGGGCGCGATAGATTCTCCGGGTGATTGTTGCGCTCATCGACTCGGGTCTCGGCATGTTGCCGACGTCGGCGTGGCTGCGCAAGTTGCGACCGGAACTGGATCTGATCCTCGCTCTGGATCCGGACGGGGCTCCGTGGGGTCCCAAGCCGGAACAGTGGGTGATCGACCGCGTTCTCGCGACCGCGCAGCGCTGCCTCGACCGCGGAGCCGAGGTGATCGTGCTGCCGTGCAACACGGCGAGCGTCACGGCGCTCGACCACGTCCGGGAGTTCGTCGGACCGGCTGTTCCGGTCGTCGGCACGGTTCCGGCGATCAAGCCGGCGGCCGCCGCGTGTCCGTCGGTGGCCGTCTGGGCGACCGCGGCGACCACGGCGAGCCGGTATCAGGCCGATCTGATCGAGAAGTTCGGGAACGGCAGTTCCGTGGTGGGTGTCGCGTGCCACGGTCTCGCCGAGGCGATCGACCGCGGCGAGCGGGACGCGGCCACCGCTGCCATCGCCTCCGCCGTGGAGCGCACACCCGACGACGTGGGCGGGGTGGTGCTGGGCTGCACCCACTATCCGTTGATGGCCGACGAGATCGCGGCGCAGCTTCCCGCCGGGGTGCGGTTGTTCGACAGCGCGGAGGCGGTGGCGGCGCAGACCCTCCGCCGTATCGATGCGTTGAACCGTCCGAGCGCGGGGGAGGGCACCGTCGAGGTCTTCCTCAGCGGCAGGCCCGGGCGGCTGCCCGCGAGCGCCGAGGCGTTCCCCGCCGGTCAGCTGTTGTCGGCGGGGCGTTCTCAGCCGAGCTGAACCATCCCGGCCGCCACGACGCGTGCGACGTTGTCGAGTTCCTCGCCGTGCCGTCGCGGCAGGTCGTCGAGGTCGTGGAGGCGGTCGTTGCCCGCCACGGAGAACATCGCGGCCACCCACGCCGTCGCGCAGGCCCGGAGCGTCCCGGGTTGCACGGGGTAGGGCGAACTGGCCTGCAGGAGACGCTCGGTGATGTCGCTGAGGTAGTCGCGGAACCGCCGCAGGTGTGCACGGACGTCCGGGTGGGTCTCGGCCTCGCGCCAGATGATCACGCGCATCACCGACGAGTGGTGATCGCGCAGATTCAGCGCGTTGTCGAGGTTGACGAGGCTGGCGGCGGGGTCGCCCGGAGTCACCAGGGGGGCCACGTCGCCGAAGGGTTCGGTGGGCAGTCTCTCTGACAGCAGCGCCAGAAGGATGTCGGTTTTGGAGGGGAAGTAGTAGAACACCAGTCCTTTCGGGACGTGCGCGGCAGAGGCGATCGATGCGGTGGACGTGGCATCGAATCCGTGTACGGCGATGAGGGATTCGGCGGCGTCGAGAATCAGTTCCCGGGCGTCGCCGTCGATCTTCGCGCTGCGCCGCCGCCGGCCTTTCCGCGGTTGGAGGCCACCGGGCTTACCGAGATGAGGTGCTGGCATGGGCCTTTCCGGACGTGAACGGCGGGGCGCAGGCCGTAAGCCTGCGCCCCGCCCCAATCGATGTTCTCGGTGCTGTGGTTCACAGATCAGTGATGTGTCGCCAGACCTCCGTGTCCGTGCATCCGGGAACTCATCATCGGCAACCCCGTGACAGCCACGACGACTGCCAGGACACCGACGACCCATGCGGTCCACGACGCGCCCGTGAATGCGTCGAAGTTCATCACCCACGGGGAGAGGAACAACAGCACTCCGAAGACGGCCATCGCGTACTCGGCCACGGTCATCTCCGGGCGGCTCATGTGGACGAGACCGGAGAGGGCCACGAGTACACCGAGCACGATGAGTGACCACATCGCGGCGTTGTTGGTGTCGAGCCACAACGGCGAGAGCGCCGCGAAGGCTCCGATCACGATCGCCACCACATCTTGCATACGACTCCACGATCTCATGTCCAGCCTCCTCGAAATGGATTGTGTCCACCTCGAGTACACGCCTGATTGACCGACCGATCAATACCTGGCTCGTTGCAGTCGGATAACGCGAACTGCAGGTCAGAGTATGTTTCGTGATTTTTGCCCGTGCTGTCGCGGCGGCTGTCGGCCCCCTGTGGGACAGTGCCTTCGTGACTTCCACCGCGGACGACGTGAAGCGCGCACTCGACGAGTTGTCGGACGAGACCGACGCCGTCAATCTGGCACGGTTCTTCAAGACCGGTCCGGGGGAGTACGGGGAGGGCGACGTCTTCATCGGCGTGCGGGTTCCCGGGACGCGCAGCGTGGTTCGTGCGCACGCCGATCTGGACCTTCCGGAGGTGACGGTGCTCCTCGACAGTCCGGTGCACGAGCATCGACTGGCGGGGCTGCTGGTGCTCGCGACGCAGTTCGACCGGGCGGCGAAGGCAGACGACGACGCCCTGCGCGAGAAGATCGCGACCTTCTACCTCGACGTGGTGATGCGGGGACGGGTGAACAACTGGGATCTGGTGGACTCGTCCGCCGACCGGATCCTGGGCGCGTGGCTGTACGACCGGCCGCGCGCCCCGGTGTTCGATCTGGCCGCGGACGACGACCTCTGGCGGCGCCGTGTCGCGCTGCTCAGTACGTTCGGTTTCATCCGCCGAGGTGACGCCTCCACGACGCTCGAGGTCGCGGAGCGTGTTCTCGGTGATCGCCGCGACCTCACGCAGAAGGCGACGGGCTGGATGCTGCGCGAGGTCGGCAAGCGGGTCGACCACGACCTGCTCACCGGTTTCCTCGACCGGCACGCCGCGGCGATGGGCCGCACCGCCCTGACGTATGCGTGCGAGCATCTGACCGCAGAGGAGCGTGCGGGCTACCGCGCGATGCGGTGACCGGATACCCGCTACATTCGGTGGCATGACTGCTCCCGCGCCCACTCGCCGCCGCCGACGTGCCGGGGTGATCCTCGGCGCCGTCGTCGCTGTGATGGTCGTCGTGGCGGGAGGGGTGTTGTGGCTCGCGCCGGACCGCTATCTACCGTGGGACACCGCAGAATTCCCGGCCGTCGACACATCCGCGTTGTCGCCGCAGCAGGCACGGATCGTCGGGCTGCTCGAGGCCGAACACGACAGGCAGCGGCCGGGCACGTTCTACTCCGAAGGGGTCGAGGAGCCCTGGTGCGCGGACTTCGTCAGCTGGATCATGCGGGAAGCCGGCCTGCCTCTGGCGAATCCGAATTCCGGGCACTGGCGGATTCCCGGGGTCTACACGTTGCAGGAGTACTACGAGTCGCAGTCGCGGTTCGAGGAGGTCGGGGGCGGATACCGCCCGACCGTCGGGGACGTGGTGCTCTACGACAACAGCAGCTGGGTCGGCCAGCACACCAATGTCGTCGTCGCGGTGGACGGGGACACCGCTACGACGGTCGGCGGCAACGAGTTCGGCCGTATCCGCGTCCACACCGTGGACTGGACGAGCGACTCCGCCGTCGTCGGCTTCGGCCGGCTCGGGTGAGCGGAGTCAGAATTCGATCTTGAGGTGGTCGGTGACCGGCCGGGCCTGGCAGCCCAGGATGTAGCCGCTCTCGATGTCCTCGGGGTCGAGGATTTCGCTGTTCTCCATCTCGACCTTGCCCTCGAGCACGGTGCACGCGCAGGACCCGCACTCGCCCTCCTGGCAGGAGTAGGGCACGTCGATTCCCTTGGCCAGCATGATGTCGACGAGGGTCTGCTTGCGGGGCCAGCTCAGGTTGTGGATCTCGCCGTCGAGTTCCACCTCCACGGTGGCGGCGTCGGCGGCCTCGTCGTCGGTGACCTCCACGACGTCGGCGTCACGGAACGGGTCGCCGGCCAGCGAGTTGAACACTTCGGCGTGCACCTGGCTGCGGGGCATCCCGGCGTCGGCGAGCGCCTTGTGGATGGTGTCCATGAACGGCACCGGTCCGCACATGAATGCTTCGTGCCCCAGGTAGGGCGCGACGGCGGAGGCGAGTTGATCGACGCTCGGCAGTCCCTGGACCGTCTCGAGCCAGTGGATGGACACGAGCCGTGACGGGTACCGGCTCGCGAGCGTGCGGAGTTCCTCCGCGAAGATGACCGACTTCTCGTCGCGGTTGGCGTAGAAGAGCACGACCTTGCCGGACCCCTCGGTGAGGGCGGACTTGAGGATCGAGATCACCGGCGTGACGCCACTACCTGCCGCGAACAGCAGGAAGTCGTGGTCCAGTGACTTGGGGGTGAACACTCCCGACGGGGGGAGGACCTCGAGGGTGTCGCCGACGGCGATGTTGTCGCAGAGCCAGTTGGACCCGTAGCCCTCGGCCGTCCGCTTGACGGTCACCTTGGGGGCGTCGTCGGTGAACGGTGAGCTGGCCAGCGAGTAGCACCGGGCGACCGAGCCCGTGCGGTCGCTGGGGATGCGCAGGGTGAGGAACTGGCCCGGCTTGTAGGCGAACTTGTCGGCGAGGTCTGCCGGGACGTCGAAGACCAGTGACCGGGAGTCGGGGGTTTCCTCGACCACGCCCGACACGGTGAGCACCACCGATCGTGAGCTGTGCGGCACCTCGACAGTCGTCATCGTGTGTGCAGTCCTTCCGTACTTCGCAGCGCCGGAACGCTCGCTTGCCTGCTCCAAATATAGAACAGGTTCTAGTTTTTGCCTAGCGGGTGGACTCCGCGTGAAGTGGACATCCTATCGAGTGCCGCCCCCTCCGGCTCGGCCCGGCCGCACCTGCCCGTTCGGGCAGTTTGTGCGCCGCGGTCGGACGGTTCGGCCCCGCAGGCCTGTAACCGGGGCCCGAACTAGGTCACAGTGGATTCCAGGTGAGACGCCGATCACATCGAGTGCGTCCCCTTCCGCAACGCTTCAGATCCGACATCGACTAATCGAGGAGACGGCCATGGCCATCGAGCTCAACCAGATCTGGGACTTCCCCATCAAGGAATTCCACCCGTTCCCGCGGGCACTGATGGGAGTGGGCGCCCACGACATCATCGGCGTCGAGGCGAAGAACCTCGGATTCAAGAGGACCCTGCTCATGACCACGGGCCTGCGCGGCTCGGGCATCATCGAGGAACTGGTCGGCAAGATCGAGTACCAGGGCGTCGAGGTCGTGCTCTACGACAAGGTCGAGTCCAATCCCAAGGACTACAACGTCATGGAAGCCGCCGCGCTCTACCAGAAGGAGAAGTGCGATTCGATCATCTCCGTCGGCGGCGGCTCGAGTCACGACGCCGCCAAGGGCGCCCGGGTGGTGGTCGCGCACGACGGCCGTAACATCAACGAGTTCGAGGGATTCGCGAAGTCCACCAACAAGGAGAACCCACCCCACATCGCCGTATCCACCACGGCCGGTACGGGTTCGGAGACATCGTGGGCGTACGTCATCACCGACACGTCGGACATGAACAACCCGCACAAGTGGGTGGGATTCGACGAGGCGACCATCGTGACCCTCGCGATCGACGACCCGCTGCTGTACTACACCTGCCCCCAGCACTTCACGGCGTACTGCGGATTCGACGTTCTCGCGCACGGCAGTGAGCCGTACGTGTCGCGTCTCGACTTCGCGCCGTCGCTCGGCAACGCGCTGTACTCGGTGGAACTGGTCGCGAAGAACCTGCGGGAGGCCGTGTTCGAGCCGCGCAACCTGAAGGCCCGCGAGGGAATGATGAACGCGCAGTACATCGCCGGCCAGGCATTCAACTCCGGCGGCCTCGGCATCGTGCACTCCATCTCGCACGCGGTCAGCGCGTTCTTCGACAGCCACCACGGCCTGAACAACGCCATCGCCCTGCCCCGCGTCTGGGAGTACAACCTGCCGTCGCGGTACGAGCGCTACGCTCAGCTGGCTGGAGCGCTGGGCGTGGACACCCGCAACCTCACCACGGTGCAGGCAGCGGACGCAGCGGTCGAGGCGGCCATCCGCCTGGCGAAGGACGTCGGCATTCCGGACAACTTCGGTCAGGTGCGCACCGACTCGTACGACAAGAACCAGATGAACACCAAGAAGTACGAGGGTCGCGGTGACACCATCCGGGGCGACGAGAAGACCGTGCGGGCCATCTCCGAGCACATCCAGGGCGACTGGTGCACACCGGGCAACCCGCGCGAGGTGACGGTCGAGTCGATGCTCCCCGTGGTCGATCACGCGATCAACAACGCGTACTGACCGACCGCAGAAGACTCGCGTCCGGGGCGGGCGCCTCACCCCAGCCCGGCCCCGCCCCGGACGCGTTCCCACCACCACACCGCTGACGAAGGACGGACGCCCCGATCATGACTGCACCGCACACAGCCCCGGAACCGGAGGACATCCGCTTCGCCGACGGCGCGGAACTGAAGGAGGCGTTGCGCGAGGTCGACTACATCGCCGACGACGAGTTCGCGGTGGTCGTCCACCTGGCGACCGCGCTCGAGCGCCCGCTGCTGCTGGAGGGGCCTGCCGGCGTCGGCAAGACGGAGCTGGCGAAGTCGCTGGCCGAGGCGTCGGGGCGGAAGCTCGTTCGGCTGCAGTGCTACGAAGGTCTCGACGACAACCGGGCCCTGTACGAGTGGGACTACGCGAAACAGCTTCTGCACGTGCAGATGTTGCGCGACCGCATCGGTGAGAAGATGGCCGCGTTCGACGATGTCGCCGAGGCGTCGCAGTTCCTGGCCGCGCAGGATTTCGGATTGTATTCGGAGAAGTTCCTGTCGGTCCGCCCGCTGCTCGAGGCGATCCTGTCACCGGAACCGGTGGTGCTGCTCGTCGACGAGGTGGACCGCACCGAGGAGTCGATGGAGGCGCTGCTCCTCGAAGTTCTCGCGGAGGGACAGGTCACCATCCCCGAAGTGGGGACGTTCACCGCGCGGTCGGCGCCGTGGGTGATCCTGACGTCCAACGACACTCGTGAACTGTCGCCCGCACTCAAGCGTCGTTGCCTGCACTACCACCTCGGCTACCCGACACCACAGCGCGAGCGGGACATCGTGACGGCCAAGGCCCCCGAGGTCGAGGAGGCCGTCGCGGCGGACGTGGTGGATCTGGCTCGCACGCTGCGGCAGTTGCCGCTCCGCAAGAGTCCGTCCATCGCGGAGGTCATCGATGCGGCCCGGGCGGCGGTGGTCCTGAAGTCGACGGGAGTGGCCGTGAGTTCGCAGGCCGAGGTCCGCGACATCCTGCTCACCGCCCTGCTGAAATACACCAGCGACGTCGAACTGGTCCGCACCCGGCTCTCCGGCGAACAGCCTGTCCCGGCGGACGACGGCGAAACCGCTCCGGCCGGGCCGGTGGAGCGGGTGACGGTCGCATCGCGGCCGGCCAACACCACCACGGCCGTCTTCCGCGGGCACGGTGGCCGCGACCGGGGCGGCGTCGGCGCGGGTCGGCAGGGCAGGCGCTGACGATGCTCCGCCCGCAGCCCGACCCCTCTCCGTCCCTGCCCGCGCAACTTCTCGACGTGCTCGCGGCGTCCTTCGGAAAGGTGTTGCGCCGCTACGGCGTCGCCGCGTCTCCTGCTGAGGTCATCGAGGCTCGCCGGGTGTTCGGCCTGGTCGGCGGCCGCGACCTGCCCACACTGAGGGCGTCGCTGCGAGCGGTGTGCGCGAAGTACACGTACGAGCAGGCGGGTTTCGACCGCGCCTTCGACGTGTTCTTCGCATCGGTCGCCGACGCCGCACCCGACGCGCGTCCCCCGTCCCGGACCGAGTTCGCGGAGGGCCTGCCCTCCGCGCTGGAGGTGGCGGACAACGCGGAGACCGCCCGGTACGCGGAGTACAACGAGCGCGCCGCCGAGGTGGGCGACCACTTCGACACCCCCGAAGCGCAGAAGGGTTTCAACCCCCACAAGGACGACGACGACGTCAGCATGACGTCGAGCGACGCGGATCTGTCCGTCGATTCGGAAGCCGAGTCCGGACGACGCGGTGTCACCTACACGGTGGAGGTCGAGCGGGCGGCGAGCACCGCCGTCGGTGACCTGGCGTCGTCGACGAGCGGTGCCGTCGTCGGATCGTTGTCCTGGGACGATCCGGAGTCGATTCTCGCGTGGCTCGACGCCTACGACCCGAGCACGGTCTACGCCGATTCCGATGGGGCCGAACCACTCACCGCGGCCCAGCTGAACCGGCTGGCGGAGGCGGTGGAGGCCTTCGTCGGCGCGCTGGCGGACGCCCGCGACCTGACCGCCGGACCCGCAGAAGCACCGGGGACCACGGGCGGCGCGGTGTCGGCCACGTCCCGTGCCGAAGTGAATCAGGCGTGCTACGAGGTGCTTCGGCGGATGCGCGGACCGTCACGCCCCCGCCCGCGCGAACTGGCGCGGGGCCGGCTCGACATGCGCCGGACCGTGCGCGCGAGCCTGCGGACCGAGGGCATACCCTTCCACCTCATGGTGAAGGCGCCCCGCCCGGACCGGGTGCGGGTGCTGATCCTCGCGGACGTGTCGCTGTCGGTGCGACCCGTCACCGCCTTCACCCTCCGGCTGGCACAGGCCATGCATCGCCGGGCGAGCCGCTGCCAGGTCCTGGCGTTCGTGGACCGGCCCGTCGACGTCACGGACACTCTCCTCGCCGGGGCCGACGACGACGCGCTCGCGTCGGTGCTCGCCGACCCGCGCATCGATCTGGAGGCGAGCAGCGACTACGGCCGGGTGTTCTCCGACGTGCTGACCGCGTTCGGCACCGACGTGAACTCCCGCACCTCGGTGGTCGTCGTCGGCGACGGGCGGTGCAACGGCCTCCCACCGGGTGTCGACGAATTCGCCGAACTGCGTCGCAAAGTGCACCGGCTGGCCTGGATCACCCCGGAACCCGAGCGGTACTGGAACCAGGCATCGTGCGCGATGCCGGAGTACGCCGAGATCTGCGACCGTGTCGTCGTCGCGCGGGATGCCGCCCAGCTGATGTCCCGCGCGGCCGAGCTGGGGCACGCGTTGCGGTGAAGATCCCGTCTACCTACCCGATCGGGTAGGTACGTACCTGTCCTTCGGTGGGTGTGGGAGCTCGTCCCGGACCGTAGGGTCTAGGTCAGAGTCTTGTAATCTGGATCACATGCACGCAGGTGTCGGGAGGAGTGTCGACTTGTCCGTATCCTATCCGTCCACCCGCACCACCGCCCCGGGCAGGCTGGTCAAATTCCATGCGCCCGAGATCGTGTTCGGTATCGGATCGATGGTCGAGGCCGCGCACGCGGTACTCCGCCTCGGCGGATCGAGGCCGATGCTCGTCACCGATCCGGGTCTGATCGACGCCGGCTGGGCGACCGAGCTTCAGGATCAGCTGCGCGAGCAGGGCCTCACCCCGGTCGTGTGGAGCGCGTTGACGCCCAACCCCAAGGACCACGAGATCGCGGCCGGGCACGACGCGTATCGCGAGGGTGAATGCGACGTCCTCGTCGCCCTGGGCGGCGGCTCCGTCATCGACGCGACGAAGGGCATCGCGGTGCTCGCCGCGAACGGGGGCAACATCCTCGACTACGAGGGAGTCGACCAGGCCACCAGTCCGATCCCGCCGCTGGTGATGGTGCCGTCCACGTCGGGCACAGGCGCCGACGTGTCGCAGTTCTGCATCGTCACGGACACGAAGCGGGGCACCAAGATCACCATCATCGGCCGCGCGCTCGTACCGGACGTGACCGTGATCGACCCCCGGCTGCTGACCACCATGCCGGAGTGGCTCAATGCGGCGACCGGCCTGGACGCCCTCACTCACGGTATCGAGGCGTTCGTGTCGCTGGCCCACAACCCGCTCACCGACCACCATGCGCTCCGCGCGGTCGGGCTGGTCACCGACACCCTCGTCCGCACCATCGAGGAGCCGATGGAGATGGATTCGCGCGCCGTCATGGCGCAGGCGAGCCTCGAAGCCGGCCTCGCGTTCACCAATGCGATCCTCGGTGCCGCCCACGCGATGAGCCATCAGGTCGGGGGACTGCTCGACCTGCCGCACGGAGTCATCAACGGCATCCTTCTCCCGCACGTGATCCGTTTCAACGCCACCGACGACGCCACCCCGTTCGTCGCCATCGCCGCTGCTCTCGGTCTCGAGGAGCGTCGCGGAACACCCGCGGAGGCTGCTCTGGCGGTCGCGGACCGGGTGGAACGCCTCGCCCGCGAGGTCGGAGTTCCGAAAGGTCTGGGCCAGTTGGGGGTTCGCGAAGCCGACCTGTCACGCCTGGCCGAGTTCGCGCTCCGCGACGCCTGCATGTCCACCAACCCGCGCACGGCCACCCAGGAGCAGATGGTGGCGCTGTTCCGGACTGCGCTGTGAGCGCATGAACGTCCCGGACCTGTCGACGCTCACCGGACTGCGGTCCGGCAAGCCGACGTTCTACCCCCAATATCGTGGCGCCGCAGAACGTCTCGAACGTGTCGTCCACGCACTGGAGCTCATCTCGCGTGCCCTCGTCCGCACGGTGGAAGGCCCCGAGACCCTCATCTGCGCGGTCGCCGAGGCGGCGCGGGCGCACCTGGACGCGCGATGGGTCGCGTTTGCCCTCGCCGACGGCATGCTGCCCGACGCCGGCCCACGCCGGCTCGTCCTGGGCCCGGACGCGACGCCGTTCCTCGTCGACAATGTCGAGGGCCCGCCGCTGCCGGACGAGGTCGTGACGTGTCTGGCCGACATCAGGTCCGCGCGCACCGGGGGCGCTCCCGTCATCGACGCGCACCATGCCTTCGTGCCGATCGTCCTCGAGGGTGGCGTCGTGGGAGCCTTCGCGGCCTGGACGGCCGAGCACCGCACGCTCGACACGACCGACGGCGCGGTCCTCAGCATCCTCGCGAGCCAGACCGCCGTGGCTCTGCAGAATTCGGCGCTCTACCAGCGGGGCCAGCTGCTGCTTGAGCGGGCCGAGCACGCATACTCGGAGGCGCGTCGTACCGCCTCCGATCTCGCGGTGCGCAACGCCGAACTCGAATCCACCCAGCGTCAACTCGGAGCGGCGCACCGGCACCAGGTCCTCGACGAGGAACGACACCGGATCGCGCGCGAACTCCACGACAGCGTGACGCAGGCGGTGCTGTCGGCGGGGATGCAGATCGAGGTGTGCCGGAGCGGTGTCCCGGACGACGAACGCAGCGAGAGGCTCGATCTTGCAAAGGAATTGACGCGCCGCGCCGTGGAGCAGTTGCGCTCGGCCATCTACGCGCTCAATCACTCCGGCGGCTCCGACCGGACGTCCCTGCCCGAGATGCTCGAGCAGCTCGGGGTGGTGCACATGCCCGACGAACTCGCGGTCACCGTCCGCGTCGGCGGCACCCCCGCCGAGCTGTCCAGCGACCGGGAACACGCGCTGCTGAGGATCGCCGGCGAGGCGCTGTTCAACGCGGCGGTCCACGCCAACGCGACGCGCGCCGTCCTGCGGCTCACGTATTCGGAAGATTCGGTGCTGCTCTCCGTCGCCGACGACGGAGACGGAGACCCCAAGCGGATGCGCCTGATGCTGCGGATGGCGGCGAACAACGACCTCGACGGCCACCACCGCGGGTTGGCGAACATGCAGGCCCGGGCAGCCGAATTGGGCGGCACTCTCGAAGTGGCGCGGGCCAGGATCGGCGGAGTCCGGGTGGCTGCCCGGATCCCGTTACATTCCGACAGTGAGGTGGACCGATGACCATACGAACCTCGGTGCGTGACCAGGCCGGGTCCGCCCGCCCCACCTCGGTGGTGAAGCTCGTGCTCGTCGACGACCACGCGATTCTCCGCCAGGGTCTGCGTTCGGTCCTCGAACGGGAGGCGGATCTCGAGGTCGTCGGGGAGGCGTCGTCCATGCAGGAGGCGCTGGCCGTCGTCGGTGACGTCGCGCCCGATGTCGTGCTGATGGACTTGAAGCTGTCGGCGGCCTCCGATTACGAGGGGCTGGCACTGTGCGCCCAGCTGTCCGCCGCGGACGGCACGATGGGGCTGCTCGTGCTCACGACGTTTCTCGACGAGCAACTCGTCGTCCGCGCCATCCACGCCGGCGCCCGCGGATACGTGGTCAAGGACGTCGACACCACCGAACTGGTGCGCGCCATCCGCGCCGTGTCCCGCGGCGAGAGCGCGTTCGATTCACGCAGCGCGTCGGCCGTGATCCGCTCGCTCAACGGGCAGACGACGCCGCGGGACGGGCTCACCGAGCGTGAACTCGAGGTCCTGCAACTCCTGGCCAAGGGTCTGTCGAACGCGAAAATCGGTGAGCGGCTGTTCATTTCGGCTACGACGGTGAAGTTTCACGTCAGCAACATCATGCGCAAACTCGACGTCGGCCGCCGTGCGGAGGCCGTGTACGAGGCGGGCAAACTCGGTCTGATCTGATCCGGCCCCGTCGCGGCCGGGGCCGCGGAACCCGTCGTGGCCACCCGCGAACCGGCGTAGCGTCCCCATCATGGCTGCGATCTCGGTGGAGAATCTCGTCAAGACGTTCGGGCCGACCCGCGCACTCGACGGCCTCGACCTCGAGGTGGGGACGGGGGAGGTGCACGGATTCCTCGGCCCCAACGGGTCCGGCAAGTCGACAACCATCCGGGTACTGCTCGGCCTGCTGCGCGCGGATTCGGGTAAAGCCCGCCTCCTGGGTGGTGACCCGTGGCGCGACTCGGTGTCGCTGCACCGGCGGCTCGCCTACGTTCCCGGTGAGGTGAACCTGTGGCCCAATCTCACCGGCGGTGAGGCGATCGACCTCCTCGCGGGGTTGCGCGGCGGGCTGGACGAGCCGCGGCGCGCGGAACTCCTCGAGCGGTTCGAACTCGATCCGACGAAGAAGGCGCGCACGTACTCGAAGGGCAACCGGCAGAAGGTCGCACTGGTTGCCGCGTTCGCGTCGGACGTCGAACTGTACGTGCTCGACGAACCCACATCCGGGCTGGATCCGTTGATGGAGTCGGTGTTCCAGGACTGCGTCGAGGAGATGTCCGACGCGGGGAAGACGGTCCTGCTGTCGAGTCACATCCTCGCGGAGGTCGAGGCGCTGTGCGATCGGGTGAGCATCATCCGCGAGGGCCGGACGGTGGAGACCGGCACCCTCGCGGAACTGCGTCACCTCACGCGCACGTCGATCACCGCCGACACACAGCGGCCGGTGACCGGACTCGACGCCGTCGAGGGGGTCTACGACGTGCGAGTCGACGGCCTGCACACCCGGTGCGAGGTGGACACCAGCGCGATCGACGGGGTGCTGCGCCATCTGCTGACGTTCGGGATCACGTCGTTGACGTCGACGCCCCCGACACTGGAAGAGTTGTTCCTCCGGCACTACGGGGACGAACTGGCCCGGGAGGGCGAGAACCACCGGCGGGCCGAGTCCGGGACGCGGACGCCATGAGCACGGTGACGGCGCCGGCGACGGCTGGCCGCGGCCAGTATGCGGGGACCGCCCGGCTCGTGCGGCTCGCCCTGCGCCGCGACCGAATCCAATTGCCGGTGTGGCTGCTCGCTCTCGCAGCGCTGCAGGCATTCTCGGCGTCGAGCGTGCTCGGCCTGTATCCCACGGAGCCCGACCTGCGCAGTTTCGCGATGGCCACCGCGGCGTCGCCGGTCGCGCTGGCCACCAACGGTCTCGTGTCGGGGTACAGCGCCGGCGCCGTGCTCGCCTGTCAGATCGTCATGCCCCTGTCGCTGGCCGCCGGCCTGATGACCACCCTGCTGGTCGTGCGGCACACCCGCCAGAACGAGGAGACCGGCCGCGCCGAACTCGTCGAGGCCGCCGTGGTGGGCCGGAAGGCACTGCTCACCGCGGCCCTGGTGGTCGCGGTCGGAGCGAACCTCGCTCTCGGACTGCTCAACGTCGTGGTGCTGGTGGCGGCGGGTCTGCCACTGGACGGGTCGGTGGCGCTCGGCGCGGCCGTCGCCGGTGCCGGTATCGCGTTCGCGGCGATCGCCGCGGTGACGGCGCAGGTGACGGACAGTGCCCGCACTGCGAACGGACTCGCCGGGGCCGCCCTGGGCGTGGCATTCCTGTTGCGTGCGGTGGGGGACATGACGGGGACCGTGACGGACAACGGCACTCGGGTGGTGAGTGGCTGGCCGACGTGGGTGTCGCCGATCGGCTGGGCCGAGCAGGTCCGTCCGTACGACGACAACGCCTGGTGGGTGCTGGCGTTGCCCGCCGTGTTCGCACTCGCGGTCGGCTCGGTCGGCTTCGCCCTCACGGAGCACCGGGACATAGGCTCCGGGCTCGTGCCGACCCGCCCGGGCCCCGCCCGCGCATCCCGTTCGCTGCCGACGGCGGTCGGATCGGCGTGGCGGATGCAACGGACGATCCTGTTCTGGTGGGCATTCGGAATCGTCGTCCTCGCCGTGGTGTACGGCGCGATCGCAGACCAGATCGACGACTTCCTCGGCGAGGGCGAGCAGGTGGCCGACATGATGGAACAGCTCGGTGGCGGCACGACGAACATGGTCGACGCCTACTTCGCCGCCATCTTCGGCATGATGGCGATCGCGGTTGCGGGCTACGCCGTACAGGCTTTACTGCGGATGCGCGGTGAGGAATCGGCGGGGCGACTCGAACCCGTTCTCGCGACAGCGGTCTCGCGTCCGCGGTGGATGCTGGCGCACATCGGCCTGGTCACCGTCGGCATCGTCGTCCTGCAGGCGCTGACCGGGGCGGCGACCGGTCTCGCGTACGGTCTGGTGACCGACGACGTGCCTGGAAAGGTCGTGAACCTCACGGGGGCCGCCCTCGTCTTCGTACCGGCGATCGGGGTGGTCGCGGCATTGGCGGTGTTGGCGTTCGGCGGCGTTCCCGCCTGGGCGGCCGGGCTCTCCTGGGGTGCGCTCGCGGGCTGCCTGATCTTCGGATTCCTCGGATCACTGCTCGGGCTGCCTCAGGCGGTCCGCGATCTGTCGCCGTTCACGCACGTCCCTCCCGTTCCCGCCACGGAGGTGACGGCCACTCCGCTGGTCTGGCTGGCGGTGATCGCCGTCGTCGTGGGTGCGGTCGGAGTCGTGCTGTTCCGCCGGCGCGACCTCACGAATTCGTAGCGGCACAGGGAGGCTGGGTCGACGGTCGGCGCCGCAGGTCGGTGTCCAGCATGCGGATCAACTCGCCGACCCGTCCACCGCCACCCGGTGCCGCCGGAAAGCGTTCGAGCACGTCGACAACGACCGGTGTCGCACGATGCACCGCTTGTTCGACGTGTCCGGCACCGACGGTCCGGTCGTCACCGGCGACGAGCTCGGCAGCTCTGGCCGCGTGAGCGCCCGCCCCGAGAATGTGTTTGACCTGGGTGGCCTTGGGCAACGGATGCAAATAGGCGGCGCCTGCCGCAGACATCGCAGCCCACGCTGCGTCGCGCGCAGCCGCAGTGTCCGTGCCCTTGGCTGCCTCGAGCGCCGCCCACGCTGTGTCGCGCAGAGATTTCCCACGCTCGCCACCCCGCGCGAACTCCCACGCAGCAGTGATCGCGGCGCGGGGCCGCGAGTCGTGCGGCTGATCGGCCTCGAATACCGCGAGCACCACCTCCGCACATGCCGCGGCGAACGCGACGACCTCACGAAGTTCATGCTTGCTCAGAACGATCTCGCTCGCTTTCCCTGCCATGGTTCCATTTTCGACCATCGGGGCCCGTGCCGTTCCGCGCTTTCACGCTGTGCCGTCCCAGAACAGGGGCCGCACCTCGGCGACGACGTCGTATTCGGCTACCGACGCCGAGAATATTTCCGCGCCTTGCTCGTCGCTCGGGCCGCTGCCGCGGAAGGTTTCAGCAGATCCGACACGCCGGCCGCTCGGAGGTGATTATCATGCCCAGCATGGGGTGGACTGTCGATCTCCGCGGCCGGTTGGACGAATTACTCGACGAGTACCGGGCCGCTCTGCGCGGCAGTCTGGACGACCTGGACGACGAGCAGGCGCGTCGGCGTCTGGTGCGTTCGAAGACGACGCTGCTCGGATTGGTCAAACACGTCACCTACGTCGAGGGCGTGTGGTTCGACCAGGCTGTGACCGGTCGCTCGTACCGGGAGATCGGCATCGTGAGCACCCCGGACCAGTCGTTCACCCTCACCCGGGCCGACACCATCGCATCCGTGCTCGACGCCCACGCCGAACGCTGTGACGCCTCCCGGCGGACCATGGCCGCCTTGGCGCTCGACGACACGGTCGACGGCCGGGGCGAGCGCACCGTGTGGGCGCTGTACCTGCAGGTCCTGCGTGAACTCGCCCAGCACGCCGGTCACGCCGACATCCTGCGCGAGCAGATACTCGCCGGCCACACTCCTTGATCGCTGATGGTCGTGTGCCCTACTGGGGGCGGATCGGAGTGCAGGCGACGCTGACGTAGGTGACGATCCCCTCCTGCAGCCCGCAGGTAGTGAAGGCGCCCGTCGAGACGCCGACCTCCCACCACGGGGCGCCGATCCCCCCGACACACGATCCGGTCGACGGTGTCCCCGTCGGTACCCATAGGCCATCGCGGCGATAGCTCTGAATCCACGGAATGTGCGTGACCCCGCCGGGTCCGGGTATCGCCCGTGGCGTCAGGCCGAAGCACTCGACGGTCCCGATGTGGACTGCGGTCCTGCCGGCGGGCACGTCGTTGGCCGTGCAGTGCGAGGTGCCCGATGTGGGCGTGGTGCCGGTGTGACAGTCGGCCGAGGGTTCGGCCTGGGCGGGTGCGGCGGCCACCGCGACCACGGCGGCGGCGAGGGCGGACGATGCGGCCGCTCCGGCGAGGAACCTGCGGATCCTGTGGGTCATCGGATACTCCTTCGGGTCCGGCGGCCCCGCCTGACGATCGGGTCCGTATGTTGCTTCTGTCGCTGCGGCATAGGCTTTCGTTAGCTGAACCTTCGTGGTGCCGACTGTGAGCGCCGACCGAGGCGAAGGGATCGAGGTTGTGGCGGACCCACCGGAGGAGGCGTCGGGGGATTGTCGAACGCGCGCCTGTGCGGCGGACCTGTGGGAGCCGTCCGTCTATTGCTCGGGTCGGGTTCCGTTGCTAGAATCGAACAAAGTTTCGAACGACCTTGGGGAGGTTGGTTGTGGGGGCTCTGGTTGCAGCGGATTTGGACGAGTTGCGTGCGTTCACGGCGCGGCTGCGATGTGTCGAGGCGGGTGGGGATGCGGGGTTGGGGATCGAGTGGCTCGATGCGATCGAGGCGTTGAAGTCGGTCGGGTGTGCGGTGCAGGCGGTGATCGCCGACGGCGTCGCGACGAGTATCCGTGCGGACCGCAGGGCTCGGGGGTTGCCGCGGGTGGAGTGGGACCGGGGCATCGCGTCGCAGATTGCGTTGGCGCGCAGAGAGTCCCCGAACCGCGGCGGGCGGCATCTGGGTTTCGCGCAGGCTCTGGTGCACGAGATGCCGCACACCCTGGCCATGTTGCGGTCGGGTCGGTTGAACGAATGGCGGGCGACGTTGTTGGTGCGGGAAACAGCATGCCTGTCGGCCACGGATCGGGGCATCGTGGACCGCCGGTTGTGCTCGGATCCAGCCATTCTCGACGGGTCGGTGACCGCGGTCTGATCGCACGGGCCAAAGCGTTGGCGGTCGAACTCGACGCCGCGGCGGTCGTGGCCCGGCATCGCAAGGCGGTGTCCGAGCGTCGGGTGACGACACGGCCGGCGCCGGATTCGATGGCCTATCTGAGCGTGTTGATGCCGATGGAGCAGGCGGTGTGTCTGCAGGCGACGCTGGGGCGGGATGCGGACAGTGTCATCGCCACCGGCAACAGTGGTGGCCGGACCCGCAATCAGCTGATGGTGGACCTGTTGTTCGACCGCGGCACCGGGCGGGCCGCTGCTGGTGGTGTTCCGGTGGCGGTGAACCTGGTGCTCTCGGACGAGGCCTTGCTGGCCGGCGGGCACGAGGCGGCACAGCTCCAGGGGTTCGGGCCGGTGCCGGCAGGCATCGCCCGGCAGTTGGTGGCGGACGCCGTCGATGGAGATACCGAGACGTCGTTGCGGCGGGTGTATTCGTGCCCGCAGTCGGGGGCGCTGACCGCGATGGAATCGCAAGCCCGCACGTTCCCGAAAAGCCTGCGAAAGCTGATCGACCTGCGGGATCGGACGTGTCGAACCCCGTGGTGCGATGCGCCGATCCGGCATCATGACCACATCCGCTCACGGCGGAGGTCTGGTGAGACAAGTGTGCACAACGGGTCCGGGCTGTGCGAGGCGTGCAACCATGCGAAGGAAGGCGACGGGTGGTCCGCCCGCCCCGTACACAACCCTGGCCGCACCCATCTCATCGACGTCGGCACCCCGACCGGGCACCACTACCGATCAACCGCGCCGCCGCTCCCGACCTCGGCGCATCTGTGGGCGTCGTGAGGTGGTCAGCAGTCGATGACGAGCCATCCGCCGTGGTGTTCGAACACCTCGAAGGGGCGTCCCGTCGATTCACCGAGCTTCGTGAGCGACGGAGTGTCGAAGGTGCGAATGTGTCCGTGGCAGGCCGTTGCCTCGTCCTCGTAGGGGACGGCGACGACAACCCTGTCGCGGGCAACGCGGAGGGCCTCGGATATCACTGCGGCCCCGATGTTTTCGTCGACATGTTCGAGGAGGTGGATTGCGGTGACGGTGTCGGCGCTGTCGTCGGGAACCGGCACGTGCGCGGCGTCGCACACGAGGGTGCGCAGATCGAGTCCGAGTCCCGGTGCCACGGCGTCGAGGAGGGTCATGGTGCCGGGCAGGATGTCGGTCGCCGTGACGGACCGGCCGGCGCGGGCGAGTCGGAGGGGAAGGAATCCGAAGCACGACCCGAGGTCGAGGACGGAGCCATGGACCAGTTGTTCTGCCTTCTCGTGGATCGGTGCGAAGTCGGCGGTGCCGTCGAGCAGTTCGTTCAGGGAGTTGCGGTAGTAGACGGTCCACGCTTCGAGCGCACCGTCGACGGTGGAGCGGACCAGTCCGACCATGGTCGATTCGAATTCGTCCTGACCGAAGTCGGCGTCCTCGATGGACGCGGTAACCGAGGCGACGAGTCGTTCGCTCAGATCTTCGGGTGTCAGGGCGTGCGTCACCCGCAGCTGGTCGCCGTCACGGGTGAGTGTGAGCGGCCCGGCTGCGACCCGCTCGACCGTGACGTGACCATGTGACCACAGCCCGGATTCGCACGGTGCGAGAGAGTCGAAAGCGGGTGTGTCGAGAGTGGAAGTCATTCGAGGCAACCTTGCCGAGAGGTGATGGCGGGAGTGGGTCAGGTTCGGGAGTCGGACTCGCCGAGGGAGCTCAGCCCATCGTAGAGCGATTGCATTCCGCTGGCGAGTAGTTCGTTCAGTTCGAGCGAATCGTCGTCGAGCCACTGCTCGTACGCCGACATCGCAACGCCGAGTAGAAGATAACCGACTGTCCGCGGAACATGGTCGGTCGGTGAGGTTCCGAGCCGGCTCGCGACGTACTCGGCGATGACGTTGCGCCACCCTTCGTACATGACCACCGAATACGCCTGCAGGGCCGGGACTCGCAGGATCAGCCCCATGCGCTTGCGGTGGTTGATTTCCTCGCTCGCGGGGAACGCGTTGAACTGCAGGAGTGCTGCGGTGAGTCCGTCGACGATAGGGATGTCGTCGGGTTGCGCTGCGAGTTGGGCGCGCATTTCGGCGAGGTGAGCGTCGAAGTCACCCCACGGGATCGCGTTCTTGGACGGGAAGTAGCGGAAGAGGGTGCGCCGGGCGATGCCGGACGCTTCGGCGACTTCGTCGACGCTGGTGGCGTCGAACCCCTGTTCCGTGAACAGTTCGATCCCGACGGTACTGATCCGATCCTGCGTCGTGGACGGGCGTCGCCCTATCCGACTGGATGGTTTTCGACGACTTCTCAATTTTCGTCCCCTCCCGGTCTGTCATTCTGCACTCGATGCCATTACAGTGGTGAGGCGAGTCACAGGGACGGTCTCCTATGACGGGGAACATCCCTCCGGCTCGCGCCGTATCACCGAACAGTAGGAGGAAATCATGTCGGATCGCGACAACAACGTGCTGGAAAACGACTTGGTCGAGGAATCCCTGGTGGAAGAGGTCTCGATCGACGGCATGTGCGGCGTGTACTGATCATGTCCGCTCCAGCTTCTGCTTCAGTGGCCGGCAACGCCGGTATCGATCTCGATGTGGGCTGGAAGCTTCATCCGCAGGTGGCGCTGCGTCCCGAACCTTTCGGGGCGCTGCTCTACCACTTCGGGACGCGCAAGTTGTCGTTCCTGAAGAACCGCACGATCGTCGCGGTGGTTGAAGCGCTTCCTTCACACGCCGACGCCCGGTCCGCACTGCGGGCGCAGGGTATCGGGGACGACACTGCCGCGCAGTATGCGCGCGCGCTCGGCACGTTGGCCGAGTCGCACATGATCGTCCCCGCCTGACCAGCTCTCTCCACCCGTACCAGAGGACACAGCCCATGACCTCCATGCTCGAAAGGCCTTCCGCCCCGGTCGGCCGCCTCGTCGACCAGTTCGAACTCGGTCTCGACGCCCCGATCTGCCTCACCTGGGAGTTGACCTACGCGTGCAACCTGTCGTGTGTGCACTGTCTGTCCTCCTCCGGCCGGCGTGACCCGCGGGAGTTGAGCACCGAGCAGTGCAAGTCGATCATCGACGAACTGCAGCGTATGCAGGTCTTCTACGTGAACATCGGCGGCGGTGAGCCGACGGTTCGCTCGGACTTCTGGGAGCTGGTCGATTACGCGACCGCCCACCAGGTGGGGGTGAAGTTCTCCACGAACGGGGTGAAGATCGACAAGAAGGTCGCCGCCCGGCTCGCGGCCAGCGACTACGTCGACGTGCAGATCTCCCTCGACGGTGCGACGGCCGAGGTCAACGACGCCGTCCGTGGTCCGGGTTCGTTCGCGATGGCGGTGCGGGCACTCGAGAATCTGTCCGAAGCTGGTTTCAAGGACGCCAAGATCTCCGTGGTGGTCACCCGGCACAACGTGTCCCAGCTCGACGACTTCAAGGCCCTGGCCGACAAGTACGGCGCCACCCTGCGTATCACCCGGCTGCGACCGTCGGGGCGTGGCGCGGACGTGTGGGACGAACTGCATCCCACGCAGGCGCAGCAGCGTGAGCTGTACAACTGGCTGGTCGCCAACGGCGAGGGCGTGCTCACCGGAGACTCTTTCTTCCATCTGTCCGCCTACGGCGATGCGTTGCCCGGTCTGAACCTGTGCGGCGCCGGACGGGTGGTGTGCCTGATCGACCCGATCGGCGACGTCTACGCCTGCCCGTTCGCGATCCACGAGCAGTTCCTCGCCGGAAACATCGTGGCGGACGGCGGTTTCCAGCAGGTGTGGCAGACGTCGGAGCTGTTCCAGGAGCTGCGGTCCCCGCAGACCGGCGGCGCGTGCAGCAAGTGCAACCACTACGACTCCTGCCGCGGCGGATGCATGGCCGCGAAGTTCTTCACCGGGCTGCCGATGGACGGCCCGGACCCCGAATGTGTGATCGGCAATGGCGAACTGGCGTTGGCTGCCGCGGGGGAGATCCCGAAATCCAGTGTCGACCACTCCCGCACCGGCCAGCGCCGGACTCCGCGGGCGCCGGTTCCGCTGACGCTGATGGTGCGTCCGCCGGCCAAGATTTGTGACGAGAACCCGCTTGCGGGCATGGACCAGACGTAAGTCGTCTGCCAGGTACGAGAGGTATTGCCATGGGTAAGAATCCGTTCTTCGAGACGGTGGCGGAGGCTCAGCGTCGCGCGAAGAAGCGCTTGCCGAAGTCGGTGTACGCGGCGCTGATCGCCGGTTCCGAGCGGGGCGTGACGGTCGACGACAACATCGCGGCGTTCGCCGAGCTGGGGTTCGCCCCCCACGTCGTCGGTTTGTCCGACAAGCGTGAGCTGTCCACGACCGTGATGGGACAGCCGATTTCGCTGCCCGTCGTGATCTCCCCGACCGGTGTGCAGGCGGTGCATCCCGACGGTGAAGTCGCGGTCGCCCGCGCGGCGGCGGCACGCGGAACGGCGATCGGTCTGAGTTCGTTCGCGAGCAAGTCGATCGAGGAGGTCACGGCGGCCAACCCTCAGACGTTCTTCCAGATGTACTGGGTCGGTACCCGGGACGTGTTGATCCAGCGGATGGAACGCGCCCGTGCCGCCGGGGCGACCGGACTGATCATCACCACCGACTGGTCGTTCTCGTACGGACGCGACTGGGGGAGCCCGGCCATCCCCGAGAAGATGGATCTCAAGGCGATGCTCCAGTTCGCCCCCGAGGGCATCAGTCGTCCGAAGTGGTTGTACGAGTTCGCGAAGACCCGCAAGATCCCGGATCTGACCACCCCGAACCTGGCGCAGCCCGGTCAGGAACCGCCCACGTTCTTCGGCGCCTACGGCGAGTGGATGCAGACGCCGTTGCCGACGTGGGACGACATCGCGTGGCTGCGCGAGCAGTGGGGCGGGCCGTTCATGCTCAAGGGTGTCATGCGGGTCGACGACGCGAAGCGCGCCGTCGACGCCGGGGTCACCGCCATCTCCGTGTCGAATCACGGCGGCAACAACCTCGACGGCACCCCGGCGCCGATTCGAGCGCTGCCCGCCATCGCGGAGGCCGTCGGCGACCAGGTCGAGGTGCTTCTCGACGGTGGTATCCGCCGGGGCAGCGACGTCGTGAAGGCCGTCGCGCTCGGTGCGCGGGCGGTGATGATCGGCCGCGCGTACCTGTGGGGCCTCTCGGCGAACGGTCAGGCCGGCGTCGAGAACGTCCTCGACGTCCTCCGTGGAGGTATCGACTCGGCACTGCTCGGGCTGGGTCACGCGAACATTCACGACCTCACGCCGTCCGACGTCGTGATCCCGCCCGGATTCGCCCGTGTGCTCGGCGCCGAATCCTGACCGACGAACGGCGTAGATGTCTGCGCAATTGACAGACCCGATCACCCTGGCCGGACGCCACGCCCGGTCCAGGGTGCTTCTGGGTCCGCACACCACCAATCTCGGTGCGGGAAGAACGATTTCACCGCGGCACGTCGCGTACTACGAACGTCGGGCGCGTGGTGGCGCGGGGATCGTCGTCACCGAGGTGGCGTCGGTTCATGCCTCCGACTGGCCGTACGAGCGCGCGCCGCTGGCGTCCGACTGCGTCGGCGGCTGGCGGGACGTCGTCGCGGCGTGCCGTCCGCACGGCACGCTGGTGCTGGCCGGGCTGGGTCACACCGGACTTCAGGGGTCGAGTGCGTATTCGCAGGCGGTGCTGTGGGGACCGTCGGGGATTGCCGACGTGATCTCCCGTGAGATGCCGATGCAGATGGGGCAGGCGGAGATCGACGAGCTCGTCGAGGGCTTCCGTGCCGCGGCATCCGCGGCCGTGTCCGCGGACGTGGACGGTGTCGAGCTCGACGCCGGACCGAGAGGGCTGCTGCGACAGTTCCATTCGAACCTCACCAACATGCGCGAGGACGGATACGGCGCCGACCCGCTGCGCCTCACCCGCGAGGTCCTCGCAGCCGTCCGCGACGAGTTGGGTCCCGGCCGGGTCCTGTCCCTGCGCCTGAGCTGCGACGAGGCGACGTCCTGGGCGGGGATCACGCCGTCGATCGCCGTCGGGCACGCACGGGAACTCGCCGGGGCTCTCGACCTGCTCGTGGTGGTCCGGGGCGGGCCGATGACGCCGAACGCCTACCGCCCCGACTTTCATCGGCAACCCGCGTTCAACACCGAACTCTGCCGGGACATCCGCGTTGCCGTCGCAGGCATGGTCCCGGTCGTTCTGCAGGGCAGCGTCGTCGATCCGGCCGATGCCCGGCGGGCGCTCGACGAGGGTGTCGCCGACGTCGTCGAGATGACGCGCGCCCAGATCGCCGACCCCGACCTCGTCGTCAAGATCCGTCGCGGTGCGGTGCCGCGGCCGTGCGTCCTGTGCAATCAGACGTGCCAGGTGCTCGACCCCCGCAATCCGGTCGTCACCTGTGTCGGTAATCCGACGGCCGGACACGAGACCGTCGATCCTGCCGAGGACAGCACTGGTGGGGCCACGGGCGCGGTGCTGGTGGTCGGCGGCGGTCCGGCCGGTCTCGAAGCGGCGCGAGTGCTGGCCCTCAACGGTCACAGCGTGACCGTGGCGGACGCGTCGGCCCGGCTCGGCGGGATTATCCGGGCCGCCGCGGGTGCGCCGCACCTCACGGCGTTGGCCGACTGGCTCGAGGACGAATGCCGCAGGCTCGGAGTCGAATTCCGTCTCGGTACCGCTGTCTCGGACGCCGAACTCGACGCCGCGGAAGGTGAGGGCACGAGGATGATCCTCGCGACCGGCAGCAGGCCTCGCGCGTTGCCGTTCCCGGTCGAGGGGAGCGTCCGGTGTATCGGTGCCGCGGATCTGCTGGACGCCGACGCGTCGACGGAAGGGCCGCACGTCGTCTTCGACCCGGTCGGCGGACCGGTCGGCGTGGCAGTCGCCGAATGGCTCGCGGCGCGGGGCCGGGAGGTGAGCATCGTGACCCAGGATTCCGTTGCCGGCTCACGACTCGGCATGACCGGGGACCTGGCCGACGCCAACACCCGTCTGCAACGAGCCGGGGTGACGCGCCACCTCGACAGCCGCATCGTGTCGATCGGCGACGAAGGTGTGCGCCTACGAAACCGGTACACCGCCGAAGAGTCGGTGGTGCCGTGCGCCGTGCTCATCGACTGCTCGCATCGCCTTCCCGAGGACACCCTCGGCTCGTCGCACACGGATGCGGTGCGGGTCGGCGACTGCGTGGCACCCCGCACACTGCTCGAGGCGGTCCGTGAGGGTCGCGCCGAGGCGCTGACCTGGACCGCACACGGACAGAACGAGTTCGACCACCATCCGTTCACCCTCGTCAACGAGAGATAGGACATTTCATGGGACAGTTCGACGACAAGGTCGCGTTCATCACCGGGGCTGCCCGTGGGCAGGGGCGGACGCACGCGGTGCGGTTGGCGCGGGAAGGTGCGGCGATCATCGCCGTGGACATCTGCGGGCCGGTGTCGGAGTACAACAGCTACGAGCCTGCGACGCCGGACGACCTGGCCGAGACGATGCGGCTCGTGGAATCCGAGGGCGGCAAGATTCTCGCCGAGCAGGCGGACGTGCGGGACAGTGCGCAACTGAAGGCTGTCGTCGACCGGGGAGTCGAACAGTTCGGCCGGCTGGACATCGTGATCGCGAACGCCGGGATCTGCAATTGGAGCCGCTTCTGGGAGATGCCCGACGAGCAGTGGGAGACGCTGATCGACGTGAACCTCACCGGCGCGTGGAAGACGCTGAAGGCTGCGGTCCCGGCGCTGATCGAGGGAGGTCGCGGGGGTTCGATCATCGTGATCAGCTCCGTCGCGGGTATCAAGCCGCTTCCGGGGCAGGCGAATTACGCCGCCTCCAAGTTCGGGCTCGTCGGACTCACCCAGACCGCGGCGAAGGAACTGGGCGAATACGGCATCCGGGTCAACTCCATTCATCCGTACGGGGTGAAGACTCCGATGGGCACCGATCCGGGCAGCCTCGTGATACTCGAGAAGCACCCGCACTATCTGTCGAGCTTCGGCACCATCCTCACCGACCACCCGCTGGCCGACACCGACGACATCACCGACGCGGTGCTGTGGCTTGCCGGCGACGGTTCGCGGAGGGTCACGGGCAGTCAGGTCGCCGTCGACATGGGCAACACCAAGGTGTGAGCACCTCCGCGTACCGCCACCTGTTCACCCGATTGCGCCTGGGGCCGCTGACCCTGCGCAATCGGGTGGTCTTCTCCGCGCACCTCACGGGGTACGCCGTCGACGGCCTGCCCACCGCGCAGCACGCCGCCTACTATGCGGCGCGCGCGAAGGGCGGTGCGGGCCTGATTATCTCCGAGGAGCACGCCACCCATCCGGGGGACTGGCCGTACGAGAAGGTGATCGCCGGCTACCGGCCGGAGGTCGTCCCGGGGTACCGGCGGATCACCGACGCGGTCCACGAGCACGGTGTCCCGATCCTGGCTCAGGTCAACCACAACGGCGGCCAGGGATCGAGCATGTACTCGCGGTGGCCGCTGTGGGCGCCGAGCGCCGTCCCCGACCCACTGTTCCGTGAAGTTCCCAAGGCGGTCGATCGGCGGGAGATCCGGACCCTCGTCGACGGGTACGCGCGCGTGGCCGAGCACTGTGTCCGAGGCGGATTCGACGGGATCGAACTGCAGTGCTCCCACTCGTCGCTGGTGCGCAGTTTCCTGGCCCCCGCCACGAACCAGCGCACGGACCGGTACGGAGGGTCGCTGGAGAACCGTGCCCGGTTCCTCCTCGAGGTCGTCGAGGCCGTGCGTGCCGCGATCGGTCCGGACCGCGCACTCGGGGTGAGACTCGCGGGGGAGGATCTGTTCGACGGTGGAGTCCGCCTCGACGAGGCGGTGGAGGTGGCCGCTCTGGTGGAGGCGGACGGCCGGGTCGACTACATCAACACGTCCATCGGCATGGCCACCGAGACGCTCCACATGATCGAGGCGTCCATGGCCGTCCCTCGCGGGTACGCGCTGTTCGTCCCGAACGCCATCCGGCGACGGGTCGGTCTTCCCGTGGTCGGTGTCGGCCGATTCTCGGATCCGCACCAGGCCGACCAGGCTCTGCACGAGGGACACTGCGACCTGATCGGGGTGGTGCGCGGCCAGATCGCGGACCCGGACTTCGCGGCGAAAGCCCTGGCCGGCGAAGAGGGAAACATCCGAACGTGCCTGGCGTGCAATCAGGAATGCATCGGACGCATGGGGCTGGGCCGGTGGCTCGGATGCGTTGTCAACCCGCGCGCGGGCAGGGAAGCGGTCCCGCTGCCCGAACCGACCGTTCGCGGCAGGCGGGTCTTCGTGGTCGGCGGTGGACCGGCCGGGTTGAAGGCCGCGGCGACCGCGGCGCAGCGGGGCCACGACGTGACGCTGTTCGAACGCGCGACTGTTCTCGGCGGCCAGGTCCGGACGGCCGCCGTCGTCCCGGGTCGCCGCGAGTTCCTCGACCTCGTCGTCGATCTGGAATCGGAATGCGTTCGGCGCGGTGTGGACGTGCGGACGGGCACCGACGCGACCGCCGAGACCCTGGTGCGGGGACGTCCCGACGTGGTGGTGCTCGCGACCGGGGCACGTCCGCGCCGTCCGCACTGGGCGGGTGCGTCGGGGCGGGTGGTGGACGTGCGGGACGTGCTGGAGGGTCGCGCGTGTCCGTCCGGGACGGTGCTGGTGGTCGACGAACTGGGATTTCATCAGGGCACGTCCGTCGCGGAGTTCGTCGCCGACGACGGGTGTGCCGTCACGATCTGCACTCCGGGGATGATCGTCGGCCAGGACCTGGGCATCACGCTGGACCTCGAGGGATGGAACCGGCGGGCGCACGGCAAGGGCATCACGCAGGTGACGGACGTGGTGCCGACCGGGTGCGACGTCGTCGACGGCGGGCGGCTCGAGGTCACGCTCCTGCATCACCCGACCGGTGAGCCGCGGCAACTCACCGTCGACTGGGTGGTCTCCTCGGCGCATCAGCAGCCGGAGGACGGGCTCTGGAAAGAGCTGGCCGACAGCGGTATCGAGGTTCATCGCATCGGCGACGCCCTGGCTCCGCGCCGCGCGCATTCCGCCGTCATCGAGGGGGAGCGGGTGGCGCTCGCGCTCTAGTGCGAGCAGCAGCCGGTTCCGCGTCGCCTAGCATCGGGGGATGCCCCATTCCGGACACCTCGACGACGCGGTGTGGCCCGAACTCGCATCCCGTGTGTCGACGGTCGTCGTCCCGGTCGGCTCGCTCGAGCAGCACGGACCGCATCTGCCGCTCGACACCGATACCGCCATCGCCGACGCCGTGTCCCGCGCGCTGCCGCACGTGCTGGTGGCACCCCCGATCGCCTACGGCGCCAGTGGCGAGCACGAGGGGTTTCCCGGGACCGTGTCGCTCGGGGCTGAGGCGCTGGAGGCCGTGTTGGTCGAGTACGGCAGGTCCGCGTGCCGGTGGGCCGACCGTGTGCTGTTCGTCAACGGGCACGGCGGAAACGGGCCCGCATTGGTCAAGGCTGTCGCCTTGCTTCGGTACGAGGCTCGCGATGTGGCCTGGGTGCCGTGTGCGGTTCCCGGGGCGGACGCCCATGCCGGGCGTACGGAAACGTCCTTGTTGCTACACCTTTCACCTGGTCGGGTGAGGTTGTCCAGGGCTGAAGTCGGTAATACGGAACCTGTTGCGAGGTTGATGCCAAGACTGCGCGAAGGCGGTATGGTCGCCGTGTCGGCCAACGGCGTGCTCGGTGACCCGACGGGCGCAACGGCCGCGGAGGGGGCGCAGATCTTCGGCGTACTCGTCCACACAGTCACCAAGGCACTGGCCCGGTGGGAACCGGGCCCCGATGGAAGGCTCCGGTGGGAACCGGGCGCCGATGGGAGGCTCCGATGACCCGCACGGGCGTCCTCGAGTTGCCGAGGGCGGATTTCCGGCATGCCCACGCGACTAATTTCCGGCATGCCCTGCCAGCGCTCTCCGATCCGCATACGATCGACTGATGCGCCAAGCTCGACTTCCCGATGGATTCGGGATCCGAATCGACCCCAAGGTACGCGCATATTCCGGAGGTCGAGTGTTGATCGGCGGTTCGCCGACTCGGATGCTGAAGCTGGCGCCCACCGCGGCGGCCATGATCGGAGACGGCTACCTCGAGGTCGTCGATCCGCAGTCCGCGGTCGTCGCACGCCGCCTTCTCGATTCGGGGGTCGCCAACCCGCGCCCCATGAGTACTCCGTCCCCCCGGGATGTCACCGTTGTCATTCCGGTGAAGAACAACGCGTCCGGGCTGCATCGGGTGCTGGCCTCGCTCCGCGGACTCGAGGTTGTCGTCGTCGACGACGGCTCCGACGTCCCGATCGTCGCCCCCGCGCTGCAGAACGGGTGTGGTGGCCACGTCACCGTCCTGCGCCACGAGACGGCCAAGGGGCCGGCCGCTGCCCGGAACACCGGTCTGCGTTACGCCGCAACTCCGTTCGTGGCGTTCCTCGACTCCGACGTCCTGCCGCGCACCGGCTGGATCGAGGTCATGCTCGGTCACTTCAGCGATCCCGCCGTCGCACTCGTCGCCCCGAGGATCGTGGCGCTCGAACCCGAGGCGAGCACACTCGCGCGGTACGAGCACGCCCGCTCCTCCCTCGACCTCGGACGCAAGGAGTCCGCGGTCCAGTCCGGCGGCCCGGTGTCATACGTCCCGAGCGCTGCGATGATCGCCCGTCGCGAGGTGCTCGACGAGTTCGGCGGCTTCGACGAGTCCATGCACGTGGCGGAGGATGTCGACCTGTGCTGGCGACTCCAGGAGTCCGGCTGGCGACTGCGATACGAGCCCGTGGCCCACGTTGCGCACGATCACCGTGTGACGTTCGGAAAGTGGTTCGACCGCAAGCTGTTCTACGGCACCGGTGCGGCGCCGCTGGCGGCGAGGCACTCGGGCATGGTTCCCCCGCTGTCGATGTCGCCGTGGACGTTCTTCGCGTGCCTCGCCGCCGCCACGTGCACCCGGCTTGGCCTGCTCGGCGCCGTCGCCACACTCGCGATGATGGTGCTGCGCCTGCGCCGTATGTTCACGGGCCTCGACCAGCCGACCCGCATCGCCGCGATCCTCGCGGCGCAGGGCTTCGCCGGCGGTGCCTGGCAGCTGGCGTCCGCAATGTGTCGTCACTACTGGCCCATCACCCTGCTGGCGGTGCTGCTCTCGAAACGGATTCGCCGCATCGCGCTCGCGATCGCCGTCGCCGAGGGCGTCGCCGACTGGGTGACTCACCGGGAGGCCGGAGGGCTGGGACCCGTGCGTCACACGGTGTTCAAGCGGATCGACGACGTCGCGTACGGCGCCGGGCTATGGAAGGGCGCCATCACCGCCCGCGACCTCGACGCATTGAAGCCCCGGTTGAAGTCGTAGTGGCCGATCCGATTCGCGCCGCCGACGTCGTGGTCGTCGGCGGTGGTTCGAGCGGATGTGTGGTGGCCGCTCGGCTCAGCGAGCATCCCGGACGATCGGTCCTGCTCCTCGAGTCCGGACCCGGCTACCGGTCGGTGGCCGACTGTCCCGTGCTCGACTACCGGACACTGCCGGTCGGTCCGGGCAGCGCGTTCGCGGAGACGTACGGCGTGGAGTTGGCACCGAGCGTTCCCTCGGCCATGGTGCGTGGGCACGTCCTCGGCGGTTCGGGCGCCGTCAACGGCGCCTACTTCGTCCGTGGGACGGAAGCGGATTTCCGGCACTGGCCCGCGTCGTGGTCGTACGAGAACGTGCTGCCCGTCTTCCGGGCGCTCGAGCGTGACGCCGACTTCGACGATTCCCGGCACGGCACGACCGGGCCGATGCCCGTTCGCAGGCAGCCCGCCGAACGGCTGAGCGAGATCAGTGCGGCATTCCGCGCCGCGGCCCTCGGCGCGGGACATCCCGAGGAACCGGACAAGAACGGTGCAGGCGTCGGCGGGATCGGTCCGGTGCCCCTGAATGTCGACGGCGGCCGCCGTGTCAGCACGGCGGTGGCGTACCTGCTGCCGGCGTGGGAGCGGCCCAATCTGACGGTCGAAGCGAATTCCGACGTCATCCGAATCCTGTTCTCCGGTAACGAGACCGTCGGAGTGGAGGTGGAGTCGGACGGCGTGCGGCGCACGGTCCGCACCGGTCGGGTCGTGCTGGCGGCAGGTCCCGTCGAAACCCCGGTGCTGCTGATGCTTTCGGGAATTGGTCCGGAAGAACACCTGAAAGACAACGACATTCCTGTCATACTCGACGCGCCCGGGGTCGGCAGCGACTTCAGCGACCACCCCGAAGTGGCTCTGCCGTACCGTATCCGGGACACGCTCCGTCGCAGCGACACCAGTCCGGTCGTCGAAACGGTGCTGAATGTCGGCGACCTCGAGATCCGTCCGTACACGGCGCCGTTCGACGTGCTCGTCCCCGGATCCGGGCAGCCCGACCCGGTCCTCGGGATCGGGCTCATGGTGACGGACAGCCGGGGCGACATCCGGCTCACGTCGCGGCACCGCCGGGACCGTCCCCGAATCGAATACCGCTACGCGCAATCGGCCGCCGACCGCCGGGCGCTGCGCGAGGGGCAGGCCATCGCACTGGAACTGCTGCGTTCGCCGGAGCTCGGTCCGTTCGTCGTGCCGCTGTCGGAGGAGGTGTCCGACCGCTCGGTGCTCGCGCATCTGGGGACGTCGCTGCACCTGTGCGGCAGTTGCCGGATGGGTGGACGCGACGACGAGGGGGCGGTGGTGGACGAGTGGTGCAACGTCCGCGGAATGGAAGGGCTGACCATCGCCGACACCTCGGTGTTCCCGGTGGTCCCGAGCCGTGGGCCGCACGCCACGGCGGTGATGGTCGCCGAGCGCGTCAGTACCTTCCTGGGGGAGTGACCGAGGGGGCGACACGGGCCCGTGTGATGCGGGTTACAGTAGGCAGAGACGCCGTGGAGGAGTTCGATGCAAAGTCAACCGCCCACAGGGGGCAATCCGTGGGTCGCCGTGCGCCCGGGAGACGACGTCGCGATGCTGGCACGCAGGGTGTCGTCGGCGCATCAGTTGTTCGTCGAGCGTCACGCACCCTCCGGTCGTGCCCCGGACGGTGAGGGAAATTCCGTCCGTTCCGTCATCCTCGACTCGTGGATGCGCAGCACCAGCAAGGGAGTGAACCCGGACGGGTCGGCCCGCGCGGTCGATCTGGCGGCCGCGGATCTCGCCACGTACCGGGCGTCGCACCCGATGTCGATCATCCGCCCGGTGGTCCGCAAGCTTCTCGTCGAGGACGCCGCCGACACGGGGCTGCTCGTGGCCATCACGGACGAGAAGGGCCAACTGCTGTGGGTCGAGGGCGATTCGTCCGCCAAGGACCGCGCACTGGAGATGAACTTCGTCGAGGGCGCCGACTGGAGTGAGGACACCGTCGGCACCAACGCCCCGGGTACCGCGCTGGCGCTCGACCATTGTGTGCAGATCTTCGGTGCCGAGCATTTCAGCCGCTCGGTGCACGACTGGAGTTGTTCGGCGGCGCCCGTCCACGACCCCGCGACCGGGCTGATCGTCGGGGCGATCGACATCACCGGTGGTCCGCGGGTGGCGGTGCCCGAGGTGCTCTCGCTGATCAGGGCGACCGTCGCGGCCGCCGAGGCGGAGTTGCGACTGCACCAGCTGCGTTCACCGCACCCGCTCGTCGAGACGGTACTGCGGTTGGAGGTGCTGGGATCGGGACGGCCGACTCTGGTTCGTGGGCCCGAACGCATCCCGCTGTCGCAGCGGCACGCGGAGATTCTCCTGCTCCTGGCGGAGCACCCCGAAGGCCTGAGTTCCGACCGCCTCGCGGTGCTGCTCGACGAGAACGAACTCGACGCCGTCACGATCCGTGCCGAGATGTCGCGCCTGCGTAAGGTTTTCGGTCCCGCAAACCTCGGTTCGCGGCCCTATCGGCTGCTCGCCGAATTGACGTCGGACGTCCGGCAGGTCCGCGGAGCCCTGGATCGCGGCGAGCTCGCCGCCGCCCTCGACGTCTACTCGGGACCGGTCCTTCCCGGGTCGGAGGCGCCCGGGGTCGAGGATCTTCGCGACGAGTTGCGGGCACGCGTCCAGGCGGCGCTGCTGCGCGAGGGTGATCAACGGTTGCTCGCCAAATGGACCACGTCCGTCCACGGCCGCGAGGACGTCGCCGCATGGGAGGCGTATCTGGCAGGCCTCGACCCGCGTTCGCCCCTGTATTCCCAGGTCAAGTCCAGGATCGATCTGTTCGATCAGCAGTACGCAACGTAGTTGCAACGGTACGGTCCCTAGTGTTGTGAGTCACACCCAGTTCCACCCGAGTTTCACGACACCAGGGAGTTATCGATGACCGTGTATGCCCGCCCGGGTTCGCCGGACGCCGTCATGTCCTTCCAATCGCGTTACGACAACTGGATCGGCGGCCAGTGGGTTGCGCCCGTCAAGGGCCAGTACTTCGAGAATCCGACACCCGTCACCGGGCAGCCGTTCTGTGAGGTCGCGCGTTCGACGTCCGAGGACATCGAACTTGCGCTCGACGCCGCACACGCTGCGGCTCCGGCCTGGGGTAAGACGTCGGTGGCCGAGCGCGCCATCATCCTGAACAAGATCGCGGACCGCATCGAGGAGAACCTCGAGTCCATCGCGCTCGCCGAGTCCTGGGACAACGGCAAGCCGATCCGCGAGACCCTGAACGCCGACATTCCGTTGGCCATCGACCACTTCCGCTACTTCGCCGGCGCGATCCGGGCGCAGGAAGGTGCACTGTCGGAGATCGACTCCGACACCGTCGCCTACCACTTCCACGAGCCGCTCGGCGTCGTCGGCCAGATCATCCCCTGGAACTTCCCGATTCTCATGGCCGTGTGGAAGCTCGCTCCCGCACTCGCCGCGGGCAACGCGGTCGTTCTCAAGCCGGCCGAGCAGACCCCGGCGTCGATCCTGCACCTGATCTCCGTCATCGGCGACCTGCTGCCCGCCGGTGTGCTGAACATCGTCAACGGCTTCGGTGTGGAGGCGGGCAAGCCGCTCGCCTCGAGCCCGCGGATCCGGAAGATCGCGTTCACCGGTGAGACCACCACGGGTCGGCTCATCATGCAGTACGCGTCGCAGAACCTGATCCCGGTCACCCTCGAACTCGGTGGCAAGAGCCCCAACATCTTCTTCTCCGACGTTCTGTCCTCCAACGACGACTACCAGGACAAGGCGCTCGAGGGCTTCACCATGTTCGCCCTCAACCAGGGCGAGGTGTGCACCTGCCCGTCGCGTTCGCTGATCCAGGAGGACATCTTCGACGAGTTCCTCGCGATGGCGGCCATCCGCACCAAGGCCGTCCGCCAGGGCGACCCGCTCGACACCGACACGATGATCGGCGCGCAGGCCTCGAACGATCAGCTCGAGAAGATCCTGTCGTACATCGAGATCGGCAAGGGCGAAGGCGCCAAGGTCGTCACCGGCGGTGAGCGCGCCGAACTCGGCGGCGATCTGTCCGGCGGCTACTACGTGCAGCCGACGATCTTCACCGGTCAGAACAAGATGCGGATCTTCCAGGAGGAGATCTTCGGTCCCGTCGTCTCCGTCACGTCGTTCAAGGACTACGACCAGGCGATCGAGATCGCCAATGACACGCTGTACGGCCTCGGCGCCGGCGTGTGGTCGCGGGACGGTGGCGTCGCCTACCGGGCCGGACGTGACATCCAGGCCGGCCGCGTGTGGACCAACACGTACCACCAGTACCCCGCGCACGCCGCGTTCGGTGGCTACAAGCAGTCCGGCATCGGCCGCGAGAACCACCTGATGATGCTCGAGCACTACCAGCAGACGAAGAACCTGCTGGTCAGCTACGCCCAGAAGGCTCAGGGCTTCTTCTGATGGACGCAGCCCGGGCGCCTCAGCGCCTGAAGGCAACCGCCGGGGCGGTGGAGCTTCTCCGCCGCCTCGGCGGTACCCACGGGGCGCTGATGATGCATCAGTCCGGCGGGTGCTGCGACGGCTCCGCGCCGATGTGTTACCCCGACGGTGAATTCATCGTCGGCGACCGCGACGTGCTGCTCGGCGTCCTCGACCTGCGTCTCGGTGTCGGGGAGACCCCGTCCACCCGGGCCGAGGGTGCCGATGCCGTGCCCGTGTGGATCTCCGGTTCGCAGTTCGAGGCGTGGAAGCACACTCAGCTGGTGCTCGACGTGGTGCCCGGTCGCGGATCGGGATTCAGCCTGGAAAGTCCCGAAGGCATGCGCTTTCTCAGTCGTGCACGTGCCTTTACCCCGGAGGAGAACGCCAGCCTCGCCGCGGAGGAGGTCATCGTGGGCCAGCAGTGGGAGCAGGGCTGGAGGCCCGCGCCGTCCCCCGAACCGCAAGTGGTCGCCGAAGCCGTCGACGCATGTCCCGTGCCCGCCCGCCGCCCGGTCCCGTAGCACCCGAAGCGCGCTACGACCCAGGTTTTTACGTCGCGGTCACGTTCTGCTGACACGACGTGTACACAACTCGTTCACCATTGGCCTCGGCCGTTCGATTCCGCTCCCCGAGCGGTGCGGGCGAGGCACCATTCGGATCGACGTAGGGGACGGAATGTCACTCGTAGAACCATCCAAGAATTCCGGAACCGGTCAACATCACGATGCTGCCGATTTCCACTCGGAAGACAGCAGCTATCTGGAAAAACGCACGCTCCGCAAGGGTTCGGCGGGCTGGGTGCTGCTCGCCGGCCTCGGTGTCAGCTACGTGATCTCCGGCGACTACGCCGGATGGAACAACGGACTGGCCGAGGGCGGATTCGGCGGCCTGCTGATCGCCGGTGTCGTCATCGCGGGCATGTACCTGGCCATGGTGCTGGGCATGGCCGAGATGTCGTCCGCCCTGCCCGCCGCAGGCGGCGGTTACACGTTCGCGCGGCGCGCACTCGGGCCGTGGGGCGGATTCGCCACCGGCACGGCCATTCTCATCGAATACGCGATCGCGCCCGCCGCCATCGCGACCTTCATCGGCAGCTACGTCGAGTCACTGAACCTGTTCGGTATCACCGACGGGTGGTGGGTGTACCTGGCGGTCTACGCCATCTTCATCGGAATCCATCTGACCGGCGCCGGCGAGGCACTCAAGGCCATGTTCGTCATCACGGCGATCGCACTGGTCGGTCTCGTGATCTTCGCGGTCTCCGCGATCGGTCTGTTCGACGCGGGCAACCTCACCGACATCGCCGCGACCGATGCGGTGGGCGCGTCGAGTTTCCTGCCCTTCGGCGCATTCGGAATCTGGGCGGCCGTCCCGTTCGCCATCTGGTTCTTCCTCGCCGTCGAAGGCGTGCCGCTGGCCGCGGAGGAAGCCCGCGAGCCGGAGAAGAACGTGCCGCGCGGAATCATCATCAGCATGCTCATCCTCATCGTCACGGGGGCAACTGTCCTGTTCCTCGCCACCGGAGCGCTGGGTGCCGAGAGCCTGTCGACGTCCGGCAATCCGCTGGTCGAGGCGCTCGGTGACGGAACCGCGGCGAAGGTCGTCAACTACATCGGTCTGGCCGGCCTCGTCGCCAGTTTCTTCTCGATCATGTACGCCTACTCGCGGCAGACGTTCGCGCTGTCCCGCGCCGGCTACCTCCCGACGAGTCTGTCGATCACCAATTCGCGGAAGGCGCCCACGCTCGCCCTCATCGTGCCGGGTGTCATCGGGTTCGTGCTGTCGCTCACCGGTGAGGGCGCGATGCTGCTGAACATGGCGGTGTTCGGCGCGGCCGTCAGCTACGTGCTGATGATGGTCAGCCACATCGTCCTCCGCAGGCGTGAACCGGAGATGAAGCGCCCGTACCGCACCCCGGGCGGCATCGTCACCACGTCGTTCGCGCTCGTCATCGCGGCCGCCGCGGTGATCGCCACCTTCCTCGTCGATCCGGTCGCCGCACTCTGGACGCTGATCGCGTTCGCGGCCTTCATGGCGTACTTCGGCCTGTACAGCCGCCATCACCTCGTTGCCAATTCGCCCGACGAGGAGTTTGCTGTTCTTGCGAAGGCAGAGGAAGAACTCGAATGACCACCTACAGTCACGGAGTCGCGGGAACCGGGTACACGTTCGACGGTCTCGTCGACCTCATGGCCAAGGCGACACCGCTGCGCAGCGGAGACGAACTGGCCGGGTGCGCGGCGTCCTCCGACGCCGAACGCGCCGCCGCGCAGTGGGCGCTGGCCGACGTCCCGCTCGGCACGTTTCTGAACGAACTCGTCGTTCCCTACGAGGACGACGAGGTCACGAGGCTCATCATCGACTCGCACGACCGGGTCGCGTTCGGCGAGATCTCCCATCTCACCGTCGGCGGACTGCGCGACTGGCTGCTGGACGTCGCGGCGCGAGACGGTGCGGCCGAGACGTTCCGCCGCGTCGCCCCGGGGCTCACCCCGGAGATGGTCGCGGCCGTCAGCAAGATCATGCGCAACCAGGACCTCATCGCGGTCGCGCGGGCCGTCACCGTCACCGCGGGGTTCCGGACGACGCTCGGCGTACCGGGACACCTGGGGACCCGGCTGCAGCCCAACCATCCCACCGACGACCCGCGTGGAATCGCGGCCGCCACGCTCGACGGCCTGCTGCTCGGCTGCGGTGACGCCGTGATCGGAATCAACCCGGCCACCGATTCGCCGCACGCCACGGCGGAACTGCTCCACCTGCTCGACGACATCCGTCAGCGCTTCGACATTCCGGCGCAGTCGTGCGTGCTGTCGCACGTGACCACCACGATGGGCCTGATCGAGGACGGCGTTCCCGTCGACCTCGTGTTCCAGTCCATCGCCGGAACTCAGGGCGCCAATTCCAGTTTCGGTGTGGACATTTCGCTGCTCCGTGAGGCCAACGCGGCCGGCCGGTCCCTGAAACGCGGCACCGTCGGCGACAACGTCATGTATCTCGAAACCGGTCAGGGTTCGGCGCTCAGTGCGGGCGCCCACCTCGGCACGGGTGGCAGGCCCGTCGACCAGCAGACCCTCGAGACCAGGGCGTACGCGGTGGCCCGTGATCTCGAACCGCTGCTCATCAACACGGTGGTCGGGTTCATCGGTCCGGAGTACCTGTACGACGGCAAGCAGATCATCCGGGCCGGGCTCGAGGATCACTTCTGCGGAAAGCTCCTGGGCCTGCCGATGGGTGTCGACGTCTGCTACACCAATCACGCCGAGGCCGACCAGGACGACATGGACACGCTGCTCACCCTGCTCGGGGTGGCAGGCGCGGCCTTCGTCATCGCGGTACCCGGCGCGGACGACGTCATGCTCGGGTACCAGAGTCTGTCGTTCCACGACGCGCTGTACGCACGTCAGGTGCTCGGACTCAGACCGGCACCGGAATTCGAGGACTGGATGCGCCGTCTCGGCATGGTCGACGACGCGGGACGGGTCCTGCCGGTCGACGCCGCGGCGTCGCCGCTGCGGGCGCTGACGGTGGCACGATGAGCGATCCTGTGGTGCAAGACTTCTGGGCGGAACTGCGGGCCACGACGCAGGCGCGTATCGGACTCGGCCGCACCGGTGACGCCCTGCCCACGCAGCGCGTCCTCGAGTTCCGGTCGGCGCACGCCGCCGCACGGGACGCCGTCCACCAGCCGCTCGACGCGGAGGCGCTGGCCGAGCAGGTCGAGGCCGTGGGCCTGGGCAGGCCCGTGGTCGTCACGAGTCAGGCGTCGGACCGCAGCGAGTACCTGCGGCGGCCCGACCTGGGCCGCACACCGGCAGACCTGTCCGCGGTACCCGCGGGAACGGCCGAGGTGGGATTCGTCCTCGCCGACGGGTTGTCGCCCCGGGCGCTCACCGATCACGGGGTGTCCCTGCTGTCCGCACTGGTCGACGAGTTCGGCGGGACGTACTCGCTGGCGCCGCCGGTGATCGCGACCCAGGCCCGGGTGGCGCTCGGAGACCACATCGCGCAGGCACTGGGCGTGCAGACCCTCGTCCTGCTGATCGGGGAGCGGCCCGGACTGTCGGTGGCCGACAGTGTCGGCGTCTACCTCACGCACCTCCCACGTCCCGGACGCACCGACGCGGACCGGAACTGCGTGTCCAACATCCACCCACCCGAGGGGCTCGGCTACGAACTCGCAGCCCGCGTCGTGGCGGGTCTCGTGTCCGGCGCCAGGAAACTGGGCCGGTCCGGAGTGGAGTTGAAGGACACCTCCCGCGCGGATGCGCTCGCAGCCCCCTCGGAGATCCTCGAACTGTAGTCGTGTTATCTAAAGGGCGGCAGGTCCGACCGGACCTGCGGAGAACCGCCCTGGACGGGGTGTGACGAGGAGAGATCTATGGCCTTCGCTGGCAATGTGGACGAGTTGGCCCTGCTGCAGGCGGTCCGGTTGAAAGAGCAGGTCAGCGCGGCCGTTCTGGCCGAGCATCTCGGTGTGAGCGCCGCGTCCGCGCAGGCCGCCTACGACGCGCTGCTGACCCAGGGCAAGGCGCAGGAAGTGTCGGACGGCCGGATCGGGCTCACCGAGGCCGGACACTCGGAGCTCGAGGATCAGCTCGACGCCGAGCGGGTGTCCATCGACGAGGACTCCATCGCGGAGGTGTACGAGAGCTTCGTGCCGTTCCACGAGGAGTTCGTCGGACTGATCGATTCGGCCGACGCCGATCAGCTGGCCGACCTGGACCGCCGGGCGTCGGTCGTGTTCGACGACCTGTCGGCGTTCGTACCCCGGTTGTCCCGCTACCAGGACCTGTTCGCCGACGCTCTCGCGAAAGTCGCGGCGGGGGAGTCGAAGTGGATCTCGGAACCCGTGATCGACTCGTACGCCACCGTGTGGACCGAACTCCGCAAGGAGCTGCTCGGCGCGTCCGGCACCGCCGAGTGACGTGACACACGTCACCACCCCCCTATCCGGGGGTGGTGACACAGTGAGCCGGATCACTACTTTTCCTCTCATCCGGGATACGCCCACCAGGGTGTTCCCCACGGACCACGGAGGAATCGAGTGACCACAGTCTCCAACTCGGGTGCGGGCGCCCCCCACGCCCCCACACCGGTGCGCCAGGGCGGTACCAGCGTCCGCAAGGTGGCCGTCGCCAGCGGCATCGGCACGACCATCGAGTTCTACGACTTCTTCATCTACGGCACCGCCGCAGCCCTGGTGTTCCCCACGGTGTTCTTTCCCGCGCTCGGCTCCACCGCCGGCACCGTCGCCTCCTTCGCGACCTTCGCCGTCGCGTTCGTCGCCAGGCCCGTGGGTGCCATGCTGTTCGGCCACTACGGTGACCGGATCGGACGTAAGAAGACTCTGATCTCCACGCTCATCCTGATGGGTGTCTCGACGTTCCTGATCGGCCTGCTGCCCGGTGCCGAGACGATCGGGGTCGCGGCCCCGATCCTGCTGGTGCTGCTGCGTTTCGGTCAGGGATTCGCGGTCGGCGGCGAGTGGGCGGGCGCCACGCTGCTGACGGCGGAGTACGCACCCCCGGGCAAGCGCGGCCTCTACGCGATGTTCCCGCAACTCGGCCCCGCGGTGGCCTTCATCCTCTCCAGCGCCACGTTCCTCGTCACCGGCACCCTGCTCGGCGACACCAACGAGGTCTTCCTCGAATACGGGTGGCGGATTCCCTTCCTGTTCAGTGCCGTCCTGGTCGGCATCGGCCTCTACATGCGGCTGGCGATCGAGGAGACGCCGGTGTTCCGCGCGGCCCAGCAGGCCGACCGTGCCGACGCGACCCCGCGGACCCTCCCGCTGATGGACGCCTGGCGGTACCAGACCAAGGAGATCCTCCTCTCGGCCGGCGCTCTCGCCACGCTGTTCGCGTTCTTCTACATGGGCACAGCGTTTCTCACCAGCTACGGCACCAAGACCCTCGGGTTCAGCCGCCCGTTCGTGCTGACGGTCGGGATCGCCTCGGCCGTAGTCTTCGGACTCACGATCGTCGTCTCCGCTCTGTACTCGGACCGGATCGGGCGTCGGCGGGTCATCATGATCTCCTGCGGACTGGCCGTCGTGTGGGCGCTCGCGCTGTTCCCGCTGCTCGACACGGGTTCACCTGTGGCGTTCACGATCGGCGTGATGGTCACGCTCGCCATCTTCGGAATCGCCTACGGCCCCTGCGGGGCTCTGCTTCCGGAAATGTTCCAGACGCGCTACCGCTACACCGGCGCCGGCCTCGGCTACAACCTCGCCGGCGTGCTCGGCGGCGCCGTGCCGCCGCTGATCGCCGCACCCTTGGCGTCCGCGTACGGCAGCGCCGCGATCGGCGTCATGCTCGCCGTCCTCGGCGTGGTCAGCCTACTGTGCACGAAGGCCCTGGTGGAAACGAAAGACGACGCGCTCTGACAGAGCCGGCGAGGGGTGTCCGGACTTCGCACAGATATCGGCGCCCCTCGCCGTGCAGTATGCCCTGGATCACATCAACCAAGAGTAAGTTCGACCGCGGAAGGGCCTCCGGGTCCGCCCGTCCCGTAGGTGCCCGAACGGGCTCCTGGAGAGGAAGAGTGATGACAACCCCGCTTCCCAGCTATACCAACGGCGTGTGGGACGCCCCGATGCTCGGCGACACCATCGGAGACAACTTCGACCGGACGGTGGCAGCCCACGCCGATCGTGACGCCCTGGTCGACCGGCCCTCGGGGCGGCGGTGGACGTACGCGGAGCTGAGGCGGGACGTCGACGCCGTGGCGGTGGGGTTGCTGAAGCGGGGTATCGGGAAGGGCGACCGGGTGGGGATCTGGGCGCCGAACTGCCCGGAGTGGACCCTGATCCAGTTCGCGACGGCCAAGATCGGCGCCGTGCTCGTCAACATCAACCCCGCTTACCGGGCGCACGAGTTGAAGTACGTGCTCGATCAAGCCGGTATCCGTCTGCTGGTGTCGGCGCCCGAGTTCAAGTCCTCGGACTACGCGGGCATGATCGAGGAGGTCCGGCCGCAGTGCCCCGACCTCGAGAGGGTGGTGCTCCTCGGAAGTGCCGAGTGGAGCAAGCTGGCGTCGGACGGCATGGCTGCGCACGCCGCCGACCCGTCCCTGCTGCCCGCCGCGCAGGCGGCCTTGTCCTCGGACGACCCGATCAATATCCAATACACCTCGGGGACAACCGGATTCCCCAAGGGTGCGACGCTCAGCCATCACAATATCCTGAACAACGGATACTTCGTCGGCGAGCTGTGCCACTACACGGAGAACGACCGCGTCTGCATCCCGGTGCCGTTCTACCACTGCTTCGGCATGGTCATGGGCAACCTGGCATGCACGAGTCACGGCGCGACCATGGTCATTCCGGGGCCTTCCTTCGACCCGAAAGCCACTCTGCAGGCCGTCGAAGCGGAGAAGTGCACCTCGCTGTACGGGGTGCCGACGATGTTCATCGCCGAACTCGCCGAACCGGACTTCGCATCGTTCGACCTGTCGAGCCTGCGGACCGGAATCATGGCCGGATCACCCTGCCCGGTGGAGGTGATGAAGCAGGTCATCGAACAGATGGGGATGGCCGAGGTCTCCATTTGTTACGGCATGACCGAGACGTCCCCGGTGTCGCTGCAGACCCGGTCGGACGACACGATCGATCAGCGCGTGTCGACGGTCGGCCGCGTCGGTCCGCATCTCGAGGTCAAGATCGTCGATCCGGCAACAGGATTGACCGTTCCGCGGGGCACCCCGGGTGAACTCTGTACCCGGGGCTACTCGGTGATGCTCGGGTACTGGAACAACCCGGAGAAGACCGCGGAAGCAATCGACGCCGGACGGTGGATGCACACCGGCGACATCGGTGTGATGGATTCCGACGGCTACGTCGCGATCACCGGGCGGATCAAGGACATGGTCATCCGCGGCGGCGAGAACGTCTATCCCCGCGAGATCGAGGAGTTCCTGTACACGCATCCGGATATCCTCGACGCCCAGGTCATCGGGGTGCCGGACGCGAAGTACGGCGAGGAACTGATGGTGTGGGTGCGGATGAAGGACGGTGCCGAACCCCTGGACGCGGCGAAGGTGCGCGAATTCTGTACCGGCAAGCTCGCCCACTACAAGATCCCCAAGTACGTGCACGTCGTCGACGAGTTCCCGATGACCGTGACGGGCAAGGTGCGCAAGGTCGAGATGCGCGAGCAGTCCCTCGACCTGATCGGGCGCACCTGACCCGCCTCGTCACCTGGTCCGCAGCAACGTCGCGACGGGGGTGAGCGCGAGAATCTCGTTCAGTCCCTATAGCGCGCGTTCCGGTTCGGGCGTCGACACGGGGCGGCTCTTCACCCCAGCGCCCCGGCGATCGCGTCGAGCCCGGCGGCCGCGCACGCCTGATCCCGCATTCCGTCGGGAGCGCCGCCCACGCCGATACCCGCGATCGACCCGCCGGCCGACTTCACGCTCACCCCGCCGGCGAGGAACAACGTGCCGGGAAGGTCGGCGACCGTCGCGCCGTCGCCTTTGGCCCGTTCGCTCAGATCACTGGTGTTCGCGCCGAACGCGGCAGCGGTGTACGCCTTCTGGCGGGCCGCCTCCACGGTGTGCTGAGCCGCGTTGTCCCCGCGCAACATGGCCTGCACGTTGCCGGCGCGATCGACCACCGACACGGTGACGAAGCCGAGCCCGTCGGCCTGGCACTTCGCGAGCGCCGCCTGCGCGGCGGCCTGCGCAGTGCCGATACCGAGACGGTTCTGGCTCAACACGCCGTCCGCACCGTCGATCGGGACCGGCGCAGCGGCGGTCGCGACCGGAGTGGACGCCGGACTGGCCTCGTCGGACGCGGACGTGCCGCACGCCGAGGTGGCGACGATCGCGGCGAGCGGGACGGTGATCGCCAGAATGCGGGGCAGGCGGTGGAAGGTGCGCATCGGAAGGCCTTTCGGGAAGTGGCGAGCTGACCTGACTAGCCTGGCCCGGCGGTGCCGGTGACCGCATCGGACCGACGGCGCTCCCGAACTCATCCGTCCGGCCCCGGCAGATCATCCGAACGGTTGATCCGCGACCCACGGCAGATCCGTAGGATCAATCGACGTGACGACACCCGTGGACGGAGTGGACGGGGCGGACGGCGCGGGTCTGCGCGGCCCGCTCGCTACCGCCATCCATGTGTCGTTCTACGTCCTCCTCGCGACGTCGACGGCGCGGTATCTGACCTACCACGGAGTGAGCGAGCAGTTCGTCGTCGTGGTCGCGTTGATTGCCGCGCTCGCCGCGTTGTACACGGTCACCGCCGTGGTCGCACGGCGGGAAGGCGTATGGGAACCGTGGGTGTGGCCGGTCCTGACGACGTGGGCGGTGCTCGTCTGGCTCGCGCCGAGTTTCGCCTGGTGCGCGTTTCCCATGTTCTTCCTGTGCACGAGGGCCTACCCGAGCCGGATCGCGTACCCGGTCGTCGGGGTTCTCGCCGTGCTCACGTCGCTGGCGTTCTTCACCTTCTCCGGCCGCAGCGAGTGGGCGGTGCTGGTCGGACCGCTGTGTACCGGAGCGCTGATCGTCGTGGCGTACAGCCAGATCGAGCGGGACGGCCGGGAACGGGTGCGACTGCTCCGCCAGGTGGCGGAGACCCGGTCCCGGCTCGCGGAGACCGAGCGGGAGGCGGGAATGCTCGCCGAACGCGAACGACTGGCCCGCGAGATCCACGACACCGTGACACAGGGACTGACCAGCAGCCTGCTTCGGCTCGAGGCGGCCGAGCAGATCTGGGCGCAGGCAGATCCGCGGACGGAGGCTCGGGCACGTGAGGACGTCCGCGTGGCGACCGGAACATTGCGCGAGAACCTGGCGGAAACACGCAGTCTCGTGCACCATCTCGCGGCGCCCAACTTGGAATCCCAGCCGCTCGACGCGGCACTGCTCGCTGCCGCGCGTACCCACCATCCGCGGGCGGAGCTCCGGGTCGTGGGTACTCCGATCGCGATTCCGGCGGAGGTGACGCACGCGCTGCTGCGGATCACCCAGAGCGCCGTGTCCAACATTGCCCGGCACGCGCACGCCGAGACCGTGGGTGTCACGTTGACGTATCTTCCGGACGCCGTCGTGCTCGACATCTTCGACGACGGCGCCGGTTTCGAACCCGCGCCCGCCGGAACTCTTTCGGCGCGCGGCGGATACGGCCTGCGCGCGATGCGCGGTCGCGTCGAGCAACTGGGCGGCACGTTCACCGTCGAGAGCGCGCCGGGCGAGGGCACCGTGGTGGCCGCTCAGATACCGTGCGCGCGAGGAACCGCGGCATGACGACCGTGACCGTGCTGCTGGTCGACGACCACGTGGTCGTGCGCGCCGGACTGCGAGCGCTACTCGACTCGCAGCCGGACATCGAGGTGATCGCCGAGGCGGGCACGGGGGAGGAGGCGGTCGACGCCGTGAGCACATTCCGGCCGCAGCTCGTGACGATGGATCTCGCCCTCGGCACCGGTATCGACGGGGTGGAGGCCATTCGCCGCATCCGGCAGGTCGATCGGAACCTGCCGGTGCTGGTGTTCACGACGTACGACACGGATGCCGACGTGGTGCGCGCCATCGATGCCGGTGCCATCGGATACCTCCTGAAGGATTCGACGCCCCAGGAGATCTTCGCGGCCGTGCGCGGCGCGGCCGCCGGCCAGAGTGTGCTGTCGCCGCCCGTCGCCTCGCGACTACTGCAGCAGATGCAGCGCCCCGAGGAGGCTCTCACACCGCGGGAGGCCGAACTGCTGACTCTGCTGGCCAAGGGCATGACCAACAAGGAGCTCGGCAAAGCCCTCTTCATCAGCGAGGCGACGGTCAAGACCCATCTCGCCCACATCTACGCGAAGCTCGGTGTCGACACCCGGGCCGCAGCGGTGTCCGTAGCCCTGCGACGGCAGGGCATTCGCTGAACCGAGGGGGTTCACAGCGGTACGCCGCATGAACCTTTTGGCAACGATTTGCCGAAGCCCTGTCGAACGGGTGTCCAGGTGGTTATGTTCGAGATGAGCGGTGACCTTCCGCTCGCACCATGAATTGCGTGTTGAGAGGACAAGGGCCATGGTCGGCAACATCATCGGCACCATCATCTTCGGTGCGGTCATCGGCGTTCTGGCGCGTCTCGTGATTCCGGGAAAGCAGGCGATGGGGTGGGTCATCACCGTCGTGCTCGGCATCATCGGCGCGCTGATCGGGTACTGGGTGTGGGAGGGGCTCCTCGACAAGGGAGACACCGGCGGCATCGACTGGATCCGGTGGGTCATCAGCATCGCCGTGGCGGCCGTGCTGACCCTCGGATACACCTCGATGACGAGCAAGAACAGGGTGTAGACGGCACATCGCACCGTCACGAGGAGGGCCCCGTCCGGTCAGGGCGGGGCCCTTCTGCGGCTTCGCCGCCCGTGAGTACTTGTTAACCGCGGGCGGTTAACAAGTACTCACGGGCGCAGGCACAGAAGCGTCATGTCGCGCAGCACTTTCCGGGTGCGCGAGGGGGTGGTGGGATCGGCGCTGTGCGGGGTCGAGTTGATGAGCCCGAACGTGGCGTGCGCCTTGGTGCGGGCATCCGTCTCGTCCAGTGACGTGTCCACCTGCAGAAGCACCTTCACCCAGATCTCCACGTAGCGCCGCTGCGTCTGCCGGACCTCCCGGCGGGCTTCGGCGGGCAGGCTCTCCAGGTCCCGGTCCTGGATGCGAATGAGGTCGGGTTCCCCGAGCGCGAAGTCCAGGTGGAAGTCGATCAGACCCTCCAGGGCCGCTTCCGGGGAGGCGGCCTCCGCGACGACGAGCGATCCGCCCTCGAGCAGTCGCGTGCTGATCCCGACGAGCAGTTCGACGAGCACGGCGTCCTTGTTGGGGAAGTGCCGGTACACGGCGGGGCCGCTGATTCCCGCTGCGGAACCGAGGTCCTCGAGGCGGACGCCGAGGAAGCCCCGTTCGGCGATGAGGCGGGCGGCGGCCTCGAGCAGTTGGCGGCGACGATCCGCCTTCATCTGCTCCCGGCGCGTGATCGGCGCTTCGGCGCCGTCGACGTCTGTGGTCATCGCCTTGCTCTTTCTCGGATGTGGTCTGGACAACTCAGTTAATCACAGTTATCTTAGATTCAGTTATCGAGTATTAACTCACTCGGCACGCGCGTCAAGACGAGAAGGCGGCAGGATGGCACTGAGCGGAACCACTGCACGGGAGGGCTACCGGGCAGAGCACACGAAATTGGTGGACGAGCTGAAGTCGAGGCTGGCCGTGGCCGCGCTCGGCGGCAGCGAGAAGTCGCGCGAGCGGCACGTCGGCCGAGGCAAGCTCCTGCCCCGCGACCGAGTGGACACCCTGCTCGACCCCGGCAGCCCGTTCCTCGAGATCTCCCCGCTCGCGGCGAACGGCCTGTACGACGACGAGTGCCCCGGAGCGGGCGTCATCGCCGGCATCGGCCGGGTGTCCGGCCGGGAATGCGTGATCGTCGCCAACGACGCGACCGTCAAGGGCGGCACCTACTACCCGATGACGGTGAAGAAGCACCTGCGGGCGCAGGAGATCGCGCTGCAGAACCAGCTGCCGTGCATCTACCTCGTCGACTCCGGCGGCGCGTTCCTGCCGCGGCAGGACGAGGTGTTCCCGGACCGCGAGCACTTCGGCCGCATCTTCTACAACCAGGCCACGATGAGCGCGCAGGGCATCCCGCAGATTGCGGCGGTCCTCGGCTCCTGCACCGCCGGCGGCGCCTATGTGCCCGCGATGAGCGACGAGGCCGTCATCGTCCGCAACCAGGGCACCATCTTCCTGGGCGGTCCGCCGCTGGTGAAGGCTGCCACCGGTGAGGTCGTGACAGCGGAGGAACTCGGCGGCGGCGACCTGCACTCGAAGGTCTCCGGCGTCACCGACCACCTCGCGGAGGACGACCAGGACGCGTTGCGGATCGTGCGGAACATCGTCGCGACCCTCGGCCCGCGTGCCGAGCGGCCGTGGGATGTGATCAGTGCCGTCCCCGCGTCGGCGCCGCAGACCGACCTCTACGACGTGGTCCCCACCGACCCGCGCACCCCGTACGACGTCCACGAGGTCATCGACCGGATCGTGGATGGCGCCGAGTTCCAGGAGTTCAAGGCGGAGTACGGCAAGACCCTGGTCACCGGTTTCGCGCACGTCGAGGGCCACCCGGTCGGCATCGTCGCCAACAACGGCGTGCTGTTCGCCGAGTCCGCGATGAAGGGCGCGCATTTCATCGAACTGTGCGACAAGCGCAAGATTCCGCTTCTGTTCCTGCAGAACATCGCCGGTTTCATGGTCGGTCGCGACTACGAGGCGGGCGGCATCGCCAAGCACGGCGCCAAGATGGTGACCGCGGTGGCGTGCGCCCGGGTTCCCAAGCTGACCGTCGTGATCGGCGGCTCCTACGGTGCGGGCAACTACTCGATGTGCGGGCGGGCGTACTCGCCGCGGTTCCTGTGGATGTGGCCGAACGCCCGGATCTCCGTGATGGGCGGAGAGCAGGCGGCGTCGGTGCTCTCGACGGTGCGCAGCGAGCAACTCGACAGCGCGGGCAACCCGTGGTCGGCCGAGGACGAAGAAGCGTTCAAGGCGCCGATCCGCGAACAGTACGAGGCGCAGGGCAATCCGTACTACTCGACGGCCAGGCTGTGGGACGACGGCATCATCGACCCCGCCGATACCAGAACTGTTCTCGGACTGGCGCTCTCGGTGTGTGCGAACGCACCGGTCGAGCCGGTCTCCTACGGCGTTTTCCGGATGTGAGTGGAATGACTGAAATGACTCGGATAGATACCGTCCTGGTAGCCAACCGCGGCGAGATCGCGGTGCGCGTGATCCGCACACTGCGGGCCATGGGAATCCGCTCCGTCGCCGTGTTCAGCGAGGCGGACCGCGACGCGCGGCATGTCCGCGAGGCCGACACCGCGGTGCTGCTCGGTCCCGCCGCGGCGCGGGAGAGTTACCTCGTCATCGAGAAGGTGATCGCGGCTGCGCAGGCCACCGGCGCGCAGGCGATCCATCCCGGTTACGGGTTCCTGTCGGAGAACTCCAAGTTCGCTGGGGCCTGCGCGGACGCGGGGATCGCGTTCCTCGGTCCGTCCGCTCACGCCATCGAGGTGATGGGCGACAAGATCACCGCCAAGAACGCGGTGGCGAAGTTCGACGTGCCCGTCGTCCCCGGCATCGCCCGCCCCGGCCTGTCCGACGACGAACTGATCGCGGCCGCAGGCGACATCGGATACCCCGTCCTCGTCAAGCCGTCGGCAGGCGGCGGCGGCAAGGGCATGCGTCTGGTGGAGGAGCCGGGCGCACTCGCCGAGGCACTGCGCAGCGCGCGTCGTGAAGCGGCGTCGGCGTTCGGCGACGACACACTCTTCCTCGAGCGATTCGTGCTGCGGCCCCGGCACATCGAGGTGCAGATCCTCGCGGACGGACACGGGAACGTCGTCCACCTCGGCGAGCGCGAATGCAGCCTGCAGCGTCGCCACCAGAAGGTCATCGAGGAAGCGCCGTCGCCGCTGCTGGACGAGGCGACACGCGCCCGGATCGGCGAGGCCGCCTGCAACACGGCGCGCAGCGTCGACTACTCCGGAGCGGGAACGGTCGAGTTCATCGTCTCCGCCGACAAGCCCGACGAGTTCTTCTTCATGGAGATGAACACCCGGCTGCAGGTCGAGCACCCGGTCACCGAACTCGTGACGGGCCTGGACCTCGTCGAGTGGCAGGTGCGAGTGGCCGCCGGTGAGCCGCTCGGCTTCACCCAGGACGACATCACCCTCACCGGTCACGCCATCGAAGCCCGCGTCTACGCCGAGGATCCGAGTCGCGGATTCCTCCCCACCGGCGGACTCGTGGCCGACGTCGTCGAACCCGCCGGCCCCGGTGTCCGGGTCGACTCCGGGCTGCAGCCCGGCACGGTGGTCGGCAGCGATTACGACCCGATGCTGGCGAAGGTCATCGCCCACGCCGACGACCGCGCCGGCGCGCTGCGCAAGCTGGACCGGGCGCTGGCCGGCACCGGTGTGCTGGGAGTGGTCACCAACATCGAGTTCGCGCGCTTCCTGCTCGCCGATCCCGACGTGGTGGCCGGCAACCTCGACACCGGTCTGCTCGACCGACGGCTCGAGGACTTCGTCGCCGCGGAGGCCACCGATGCCACCCTGATCGCCGCTGCGGCTTTCCGCTGGTTGCAGCGCTGGCCCGAGCGGGCACAGGCCGATCCGTGGGACGTTCCCAGCGGCTGGCGGGTCGGGGTTCCCGCGCCCACCAGCATCCGGTTGTCCTCCGCCACCCGCACCGACCACGTGCGCATCACGGGCAGTCCGTCCGAGGCCACCGCGCAGGTCGAGGACGGCGACACCCTGTCCCTGACGGCGGCGCTCGACGCAGCCACGCTCTCCGTGGTGATCGACGGCAGACGCGAGACCTACCGGGTCGCCCAGACCGACGGGCACATCTGGCTCGCCGGTTCCGACGGCACCACGATGCTGCGTGAGGTCCGTGAACTCAGTGTCCGCACCGGCGACGTCCACGCCGGCGAGGCCGAGATCACCAGCCCCATGCCCGGATCCGTCATCGCCGTCGGCGCCGAGGCGGGCGCCCACGTCACCGCAGGCCAGACGCTCGTCGTGGTCGAGGCGATGAAGATGGAGCACTCGCTCACCGCCCCCGTCGACGGCGTCGTCGACATCCTCGTCGCACCCGGTGACCAGGTGATGGTCGACCAGCTGCTCGCACGAGTCACCCCGCACACCGACACCACCGACACGAAAGAAGACGCGTCATGACCGAATTCCTTGCCACCGGCCAGCTTCCCGACGAGTACCAGCAGTTGGCGAAGACCGTCGCCGACTTCGCCAAGAACGTGGTGGCACCGGTCGCGGCGGAACACGACGCCAACCACACGTTCCCGTACGAGGTGGTGTCGGGGATGGCCGACATGGGCCTGTTCGGCCTGCCGTTCCCCGAGGAGTACGGCGGAATGGGCGGCGACTACTTCGCCCTCTGCCTGGCACTCGAAGAACTGGGCAAGGTCGACCAGAGTGTCGCGATCACCCTGGAAGCCGGCGTGTCGCTGGGTGCGATGCCGATCTACCGGTTCGGCAACGAGGAGCAGAAGCAGGAGTGGCTGCCGCAGCTGACGAGCGGCAAGAGCCTGGCCGCGTTCGGGCTCACCGAGCCGGGCGCCGGAAGCGATGCCGGCGGGACGAAGACCACCGCGAAGTTCGACAGCGGTGAATGGATCATCAACGGCAACAAGCAGTTCATCACCAACTCCGGCACCGACATCACCAAGCTCGTCACCGTCACCGCGGTGACCGGTACGAAGGACGGCAAGAAGGAGATCTCCACCATCCTCGTGCCGACGTCGACGCCGGGCTTCACTGCCGAGCCGGCGTACAACAAGGTCGGCTGGAACGCCTCCGACACCCACCCGCTCACGTTCTCGGACGTGCGCGTTCCCGAGGAGAATCTGCTCGGCGAGCGCGGCCGCGGGTACGCGAACTTCCTGCGGATCCTCGACGAGGGACGCATCGCCATCGCCGCGCTCAGCGTCGGAGCCGCCCAGGGATGCGTCGACGAGTCGGTCAAGTACGCCAAGGAACGGGAGGCGTTCGGACGGCCCATCGGACACAACCAGGCCATCGCGTTCAAGATCGCCCGCATGGAGGCGCGCGCCCACACCGCGCGCACGGCGTACTACGACGCCGCCGCCCGGATGTTGTCCGGCAAGCCGTTCAAGAAGCAGGCCGCCATCGCCAAGCTCGTGGCCTCCGAGGCCGCGATGGACAACGCCCGCGACGCCACCCAGATCCACGGCGGCTACGGATTCATGAACGAGTACACCGTGGCCCGGCACTACCGCGACAGCAAGATCCTGGAGATCGGCGAGGGCACCACCGAGGTGCAGCTGATGCTGATCGCGCGGGAGGCAGGCCTGTGACCGCCACGACCGAACCGAAGCGAATCGTTCAGCGGGGCCTGTGGTTCGAGGAGTTCGAGCTGGGAGCGGTGTACGAGCACCGTCCCGGCCGGACCGTCACCGAGGCCGACAACGTCCTCTTCACGACGCAGACGATGAACACCCAGGCACTGCACCTGGACGCCGCGTACAGCGAGAACACCCAGTTCGGTGAGCGCCTCGTCAACTCGATGTTCACCCTCTCGACGCTGGTCGGGTTGTCGGTGGCGCAACTGACGCAGGGGACCATCGTCGCGAACCTGGGGTTCTCGGAGATCAGTTTCCCGAAGCCGCTGTTCCACGGCGACACGCTGTACGCGGAGACGAAGATCGCGGACAAGCGCGAGTCGAAGAGCAGGCCCGGCGAGGGCATCGTCACGCTCGAACACACCGGCCGGAATCAGAACGGCGACGTGGTGGCGATCGCGGTCCGCAAGACCCTCGTTCAGAAGAAGCCGTCATGAGCTGGGAACTGCCCGGGCCCGCCTGGCTGTTCTGCCCGGCCGACCGGCCCGAACGGTATGCGAAGGCGGCTGCGGCAGCCGACGTCGTGATCCTCGACCTCGAGGACGGGGTGGCGCCCGCGGACAAGGAAGCGGCACGGGTCGCCCTGATCGACACCCCGCTGGATCCGGATCGCACGGTGGTGCGGGTCAATCCGGTCGGGACCGAGGACCATGAGCGCGATCTGCTGGCACTCGACGGCACCCGCTACACGAGGCTGATGCTGGCCAAGTGCGAGTCCGCCGACCAGGTGCTGTCGCTGGCGCCGCGTGAGGTGATCGCCCTCGTCGAGTCGCCGCTCGGTGCGCTCGCGGTGAGCGAGATCGCGCTGGCGGCGAGCACTATCGGCGTGATGTGGGGCGCCGAGGATCTCGTGGCGGCGATGGGCGGTAACTCGAGTCGCCGCGAGGACGGCAGCTACCGGGACGTCGCCACCCAGGTGCGGTCGTCGACACTGCTGGCCGCCAAGGCATATCACCGGCTCGCCCTGGATTCCGTCTATCTCGACATCAAGGACCTCGACGGGTTGCGCGCCGAGGCGGTCGACGCCGTCGCCGTCGGATTCGACATCAAGGTGGGCATCCACCCCAGCCAGGTCGCGGTGATCCGGGAGGCGTACGCGCCGTCCGACGAGGACGTCGACTGGGCGACGCGGGTTCTCGCCGCCGTCGCCGACGAGCGAGGAGTCTTCGCGTTCGAGGGAAAGATGGTGGACGCGCCGGTCCTGCGTCACGCCGAGGCGATCCTGCGCCGTTCCCAGGCCGAGTCGAAGGGGAAAAGCACGTCCGAGTCCCCGCGGTAGGCGGCGAAAGAGCGCGGGACGGCCGCGCTCTCGGGGAAGATGGTGCCCATGACTGCCGATCCGCAATGGGTGCCCACCGAATCCGACGTGCGCGACGCGGTCGTCACCGACTTCGCCCGCTTCGTCGCCCGGCGTCACGGCGTCCGGGTCGACGACTACCGGGCGCTGTGGCGCTGGTCGGTCGCCGATCCGGCGGCGTTCTGGCAGGACGTGTGGGACTACTTCGAGATCCGGTCCGCCACCGACCCCGGACCGGCCCTCGCGGACGCCGCGATGCCGGGTGCCGTCTGGTTCCCCGGGGCGACCTTCAACTACGTCGACCACGTCTTCCGGAACGCCCGCCCCGGCACACCGGCGATCCTGTACGCGGGTGAGGGCGCCACCGGCATCTCCGTCGGGTGGGACGAGTTGCGGTCCGCGGTGGCGGGCCTCGCCGCGACTCTCCGCGAGCACGGAGTCGGAGTCGGTGACCGGGTCGTCGGCTACCTCCCCAACATTCCCGAGGCCGTCGTCGCGTTCCTCGCCACGGCGTCGCTCGGCGCCGTGTGGGCCGCGTGCGGACAGGATTACTCCGCGCCTGCCGCGCTCCATCGCCTGGGTCAACTGGAACCGAAAGCGCTGATCACCGCGGACGGCTACCGGTTCGGCGGCAAGGAACACGATCGGCTCGCGGCGTCGGCCGACCTGCGGGGCGGATTGTCGTCGCTGGCCCTCACGGTGGTCGTGCCGCGTCTCGATCCGGACGCCGTCGTCGACGGCACCCTCACCTGGGCGGAGGCCGCCTGCCGGGACGCCGTACTCGAGTCCGTGGCCGTCCCGTTCGACCACCCGCTGTGGGTGGTGTTCTCCTCGGGAACCACGGGCCTGCCGAAGGGCATCGTGCACGGTCACGGCGGCGTTCTCCTCGAACACGTGAAGTCGCTCGCGCTCCAACTCGACATCGGTCGCGACGACACCCTCTTCTGGTACACCAGTCCCAGTTGGATGATGTGGAACTTCCAGACGGCGGGACTGCTGGTGGGGGCCACCATCGTCTGTTACGACGGAAGCCCGTCGTTTCCTACGCCGGATGCGTTGTGGGCATTGGTGTCACGTCTGGGTGTGACCGTGGTCGGCACCAGTCCCGGCTATGTTCTCGCGTGCGACAAGGCGGGGGTGGTTCCCGTACGAGAGCACGACCTGAGCGCGCTCCGCGCGGTGGGGGTGACCGGGTCCACGCTGCCTGCGGCGTCGTCACTGTGGTTGTCCGAGAACGTCGGTCGCAGGGTTCCCGTCGTGTCGATCACCGGTGGGACCGACGTGGTGTCGGCGTTCGTCGGAGGAGCGCGGACTGTGCCGGTCTGGCCGGGGGAGCTGTCCGCCCCGTGTCTGGGTGTCGCCGTCGACGCGTTCGACGAGTCGGGTCGGCCGGTGCGAGGCGAGGTGGGTGAACTGGTCGTGACTGCGCCGATGCCGTCCATGCCGGTGTCGTTCTGGAACGATCCGGACGGAAAGCGTTACCGTGAAGCATATTTCGATGTGTTTCCCGGAGTGTGGCGGCACGGCGACTGGATCACGATCACCGATCGCGGGACCGTCCTGATGCATGGAAGGTCGGATTCTACCCTGAACCGCAACGGAATTCGGATGGGTAGCGCCGACATCTACCAGGTGGTGGAGAAGCTCCCGGAGGTTGCCGAGGCGCTTGTCGTCGGTGTCGACCTGGCGGACGGCGGATACTGGATGCCACTGTTCGTGGTCCTGTCGGAGGGGGCGGAACTCGACGACGCGCTCAAGCAGCGTATCCGCGGAGCGATTCGTGAGCAGGCCTCTCCCCGGCACGTGCCCGACGACATCATAGAGGCTCCCGGCATCCCGCACACCCGGACCGGCAAGAAACTCGAGGTGCCTCTCAAGCGCATATTCCAGGGTGCGGACGCGGGCCGCACGGTGGACCGCAGCGCCGTGGACGACCCCGACCTGCTCGACTGGTTCGCGCGGCACGGACGCTGAGCCTGCGAGTCCGTCGATGTCAGTGTCGTTGGGCGACAATGGTTAGGTTAGTCTTACTTTGGTTGCTTGCCGGTAGAGGCGCGCGATCCGACGCCCGAGCATCGGCGAATGTGAGAAATCTCCCGTCTGCCTGCGATCGGTCGCGCCGCGGCAAACGCGACTAATCGGACATCGGCAGTGTCGCGCAGCGGGAGGGTGTTCCAGATACTGGGATACCCCCGGGGTGCCGTCGATTCGCACCTCTGTGGCGGGGCCGTGCTTCCGCGTCCTCGTGGCAGGTCAGCGGGCGATCTGATGGTGCCCGGGTGCTGACTGAGCGTCCAAGTTTTCGTTCGATGCGGATCCGCGACGGACCTGGTCGGTTATTCCCTGTGCGCAACTCCGGGCGCTCTTCGTTTTGAGACCTGCGCGGCGCTTTGGTAGACACGGTGGTTGGCAAAAACTGCGGTCACGGGGGGCAGTGAGTGTTCAACGCCGCGGTCGGTCACCAGATCGATTGCACCGTGCACGGATAACAGTCGGGAGGCGGAACATGAAACTGGATACGATAGTTGTACACCTGGCGAAATTCCGACCCTCGGTACGGTATCCACGTTCTGGGTGTACGCAGTGCCTGGAATGTGGTTCTCCCTGTTGAATATGTGCGCGTCGAAGATCGAATTCAGGCCTGGTTCTGGAAGTATCGAGGGTTGGGTACGTCACACCGGCGCCGGTAACGGGAGCGGATCCGACACCGATGTAATTCCCGGCGCTACCGCAGAACCGTACGAACCGAAATCGTCACCACCGAGCGAGAGGAGGCCGAAGCAATGATCGCGACGATGTTTCGCTCCTCCACCAGCGCCGTAGACTCGGCTCTCGACTCGGAGGATGACGAGCACCGATTGGGTGGCCGCTTGTTGGATCGATGAGAGAACGGAGCCACGTATGAACCCGCTCACCGTAAGTAGTTCGGGATGTAAGGGCCTTGGAGTGTTCAGCGTCGCAGGCAATCGGGTTTCGGACGATCGTCTGACATCGACTCCGAGTGTGGTGGAACTCTTCGATCAGCGCAGGGCGTCCCATGCCCGGCACGTCCCCCCTCCGCGAGATGCTTCGAACCGGCAAGGCCTGTTCATGTGATGGCGTTCATCGGAAGACCGGCCCACGACGTAGTCCGTGGGACCGAGAGCTACGAATCACCAAAGACACAGGCGGCAGTCGCCACGCGTTCGAGAACGGAGTAACCCTTGGGGTCGGGACAAGCAGCGGGTAGTAGTGGTGCTCCGGAAGGAGCGTTTCCGCTGTCGGCTGCGCAGCGTGGCATCTGGTTCGCGCAACACGCGATGGGCGACGTTCCTCTCACCATCGCCCAGTACATCGAGCTTCGCGGTGACATCGACCTCGACCTGCTGACCGAGGCCAGCAAGCGCACCGGCCGGGAGTTCGGCTCCGGCTTCCTCCGCCTCGTCGAGATCGACGGCGTTCCGTACCAGTACGTCGACAAGGCGCTCGACGACGCCATCACCTACGTCGACCTCCGCGCCGAGGACGATTCCGTCGACGCCGCCGAGAAGTGGATGCGGGCCAACTACAGCGCCCCCGTCGACCTCCTCGAGGACCGCCTCGTCGTGGTCTACCTGCTCCACGTCGGGGAGAATCACTACTTCTGGTTCTGCCGCATCCATCACATCGCGCTCGACGGTTTCGGCGCGATGGCGCTGATCGCACGCATCGCCGAGATCTACACCGCGCTGGTCGAAGGCACCGAGCCGCCGGCCTGCCGCGCCGAGGACCTGGTCCGGATCGTCGAGGACGAGCAGCGGTACCGCAACTCCGAGCGGTTCGCGAAGGATCGCGAATACTGGGCCGAACGCACCGCGCACCTGCCCGAGGCCCCGAGCCTGGCCGGTCGTGCGGCCATGGTGGGCAAGTTCGCGCGGCTCTCCTCCGAGGCGCTGCCCGAGTCCACCGCCACCCTTCTCGACGAGGCTCTCGGCGGCAGTAACGCCAGTTCCGCGCCCATCGTGGTGGCCGCATTCGCCGCGTACCTGGCCCACATGACCGACCGGACGGACGTCGTCCTCAGCCTCCCGGTCTCGGCGCGCACCACCGCCACGTTGCGCCGCTCCGGCGGGATGGTGTCGAACATCGTTCCGCTCCGACTGCAGATCACCCCGGAGATGACCGTCCCCGAGCTGGTCAAGAGCGTCCAGATCGAGCTCACCGGCGCCCTGCGCCGCCAGCGGTACCGGCACGAGGACATCCGCCGGGACGCCGGAGCGCCCCAGGGGCAGCGTGGCTTCTTCGGTCCCTCGATCAACATCATGATGTTCCACAGCGAGATCAAGCTGGGGACGGTCACCGGACACCAGAACGTCCTCACCACCGGACCGGTCGAAGATCTTTCGCTGAACATCTACCAGGGTGTGGCGGGCAGCAAGATCCACATCGACTTCGAGGCCAACCCCAATCTGTACTCGGCGGACGAGCTGGACCGTCACCACAGCCGCTTCTTCGACTTCTTCGAGCGCTTCCTCGCCGCCGGTGACGATGCTTCGGTGTCGGACCTGGCCGCGATGAGCGACGAGGAACGCGGACAGGTCGTGACCGGGTGGAACGGCGACGTCGTGTCGCCGCCGGCGGGGACCGTCGTCGACCTGTTCGACGCCCAGGTCGGACGCACCCCCGACGCGACGGCACTCGTCTTCGACGGTGCGGAGCTCACGTACGCCGAGTTCGACGCGCGGGTGAACCGTCTCGCCCGGACACTGATCGGCAGGGGAGTGGGTCCGGAGACGAAGGTCGCGCTCGCGATCCGCCGCTCGCTCGATTCCATGGTCGCGATGTACGCCGTCGTCAAGGCGGGCGGCGCGTACGTGCCGCTCGACCCCGACCACCCCGCCGAGCGCACGGCGTACGTGCTCGAAAGCGCCCGCCCGCTGTGCATCCTCACGGTCGCGCGGGACGGCCTCGCCTTTCCCGCCGGTCAGGACGTCGTGGAGATCGACGCCCTGGATCTGAGCGGCGTCCCGGCGGACCCGATCCGCGACGACGAACGGACCGCCGATCTGCGGCCGGCCAACCCGGCCTACGTCATCTACACGTCCGGGTCCACCGGACGTCCGAAGGGTGTGGCGGTGAGCCACGCTTCGGTCCTGAACCAGGTCACGTGGATCGCGTCGCGCTACGGGCTCGATGCGGACGATGTCGTGCTGCAGAAGACCCCGACGACGTTCGACGTGTCGGTGTGGGAACTGTTCGCCGCACTCGCCTCCGGGTCGCGCCTGGTGATCGCCGCGCCCGAGGGGCATCGCGATCCCGCCTATCTCGCCGACGTGATCGCGCGCGAGAACGTCACCGCGACGTCGTTCGTCCCGTCGATGCTGTCGGTGTTCGTCGCCGAGGCGGACCGCGAACAACTCGTCAGCCTGCGCGTCGTTCTCGTTGCGGGAGAGGCATTTCCGCCTGTCGTCGCCGCAGCGTTCCGCGCGAAGTCCGACGCCGGGTTGCACAATCTGTACGGCCCCACCGAGTTCACCGTGCACGCCACCGCAGGCGAGGTGGATCGGGAGACCCTCCACACGATTCCCATCGGCACCCCGGTGTGGAACACCGAGGCGTACGTGCTCGACGGCCACCTCCGGCCCGCTCCCATCGGATCCGCGGGAGAGCTCTATCTCGCGGGCGCCCAGGTCGCGCGCGGCTACGAGGGCCGGCCGGAGCTCACGGCAGAACGTTTCGTGGCCAATCCCTTCGGTGCCGCGGGAACCCGTCTGTACCGCACCGGCGACCTCGTCAAGTGGCGCGTCGACGGCAGCATCGAGTACCTCGGTCGCACCGACTTCCAGGTGAAGGTGCGCGGCCTGCGCATCGAACTGGGCGAGATCGAGGCCGCGATGTCCTCGTATCCCCATGTGGCGCAGTCCGTTGCGGTCGTCCACGACAGTTCCCTGGGGCAGCGGCTCGTCGGTTACGTCGTCCCCGAACCCGATTCGGCGCTGGACGTCGAGGATCTGACCGTCCACGTCGGCCGTGCGGTGCCCTCGTACATGGTTCCCGACGCCGTCGTGGTGATCGCCGAGATGCCGGTCGGCGCGAGCGGCAAGCTCGACCGGAAGGCCTTGCCCGAACCCACGTTCGCGGCGGAGTCCAGTGAGTACGTGGCCCCTCGCAGCACCATGGAGGAGTCGATCGCAGGACTGTTCGCCGAGGTTCTCGGTCTGCCGCGGATCAGTGTCGGCGACTCGTTCTTCGCGCTCGGTGGCGACAGCATCGTCTCGATCCAGCTGGTGTCCCGCGCGAAGGAAGCCGGTGTCCTGTTCACGGCTCGTGACGTCTTCGAGCGCAAGACCGTGGCCTCGCTCGCCGAGGTCGCGAAGTCGGCATCCGAATCGGCGACGGTGCACGTCCTCGAGGAACTGCCGGGCGCCGGTATCGGCACGATGCCGCTGACACCGGTCGTGCACTGGATGACGGAGCTGGGCGGCGACTTCCACCGCTTCTCCCAGTCCATCCTCCTGGCCCTGCCGCCGAAGGTGGAGCGCGACCGCCTGGTGCGCACGCTGGCGGCCGTCGTCGATCGCCACGACGCTCTGCGTTCGTCGCTGCGCCGCACCGACTCTCCGGCCGGATGGTCGCTGGAGGTCGCACCGATCGGCTCCGTCGACGTCGACCGGCTCGTCGATCGCGTCGAGTTCAGCGAGGGACCCGGCACCGACTCGTTCGAGGCGCTGGCCGCGCACGTCCTCGAGCGCACGGTGGACACGTTGGACCCGGCGACCGGCAGCGTGGTGCGTTTCGTCTGGTTCACGCCCGCTGAGGACTCCGGAGATCTCGCACCGCAGGACGGCGAGGACGCCGACAGCGGGGAGGGTGAGAGCACCCCGCAGTCGGGACGACTGCTCGTCGTGATCCACCACCTCGCCGTGGACGGGGTGTCCTGGCGAGTGCTGGTGCCCGACTTCGCGTCCGCGTGGGCGCAGATCGCCGCCGGGGCGGACCCGCTGCTCCCGGCGGTCGGCACCTCGGTCCGCCGCTGGGCGCACGGCCTCGCCGACAACGCCCGGAGCGCCCGCCGCGTGGCCGAACTCGACTACTGGCGCACCACCCTCGACGGTGCGGACCCGCTGATCGGTTCGCGGGCCCTCGACGGCCGCGACACGGTCTCGACCACCGGCCGGGTCCGCCTCGAGGTCTCGGCCGACGTCACCGACGGTCTGCTGACCGACGTGCCGCGCGCATTCCACGGCGGCGTCAACGACGGTCTCCTCACCGCACTCGCCCTGGCCGTCGCTGCATGGCGCGCGGAACGCGGCGTCACCGAGACCTCGACCCTCGTGCACCTCGAAGGTCACGGCCGCGAGGAGACGGTGCTGCCCGGCGCCGATCTCTCCCGCACGGTCGGCTGGTTCACCAGCATGTTCCCGGTCCGGTTGTCGGCGCCCGGCGTCGACGTGCGCGACGCCCTCGCCGGCGGTGCGGCCGCAGGTCACGCCGTCAAATCGGTGAAGGAACAACTCGCACGGGTACCCGAGCACGGCATCGGTTACGGAATGCTGCGATTCCTCAACGCCGAGACCCGCGCGGTTCTCGCGGCGTTGCCGAGCCCGCAGATCAGTTTCAACTACCTCGGTCGCGTGTCGGTGGGCGAGATCCCCGACGCGTTCCGGGCGGCGGGCTGGGTGCCGGACACCGACACGATGGAGCTGACCGGTACCCGCAACAGCGAGATGCCGGTGCACTTCGCCCTCGACATCAACGCGATGATCGTGGATGTCGAAGGAGAACAGCGACTTTCGGCCACCGTCGACTTCCCCCAGGGTGTTCTCACCGACTCCGAGGTGGGCGAGCTCACCGGCCTGTGGACGCGCGCGCTCGAAGGGCTCGTCGAGCACACGAGGCGGCCCGGAGCCGGTGGCCGGACGCCGTCGGACCTCGACCTCGTTTCGCTGAGTCAGAGCCGGATCGACACCCTCGAGAGCGACTATCCCGCGCTCACCGACGTCTGGTCGCTGGCCCCGCTGCAGGTGGGCTTGCTGTTCCACGCGTCGCTGGCCGGTACCGCCACCGACGTGTACACCACCCAGCTCGTCATGGACCTGGGCGGATCCGTCGACACCGACCGTCTCCGCCGTGCCGCGGAGTCGCTCGTCGCGAGGCACCCCAACCTGCGCACCGCGTTCGTCGCGGGCGACGACGGCACCGGCATGCAGGTAGTCGTCGACCGGGTGGACGTTCCCTGGACGCACGTCGACCTCTCAGCAGCGTCCGACGCCGACCGTGAGGCAGAACTCGATGCGCTGATGCTCGCGAACCGGACCGACCGATTCGACATGACCGCACCGCCTCTCGTGCGATTCCTGCTGGTCGAGACGGGCGAGGACCACTACCGGTTCGCCGTCACCAACCACCACATCCTCCTCGACGGCTGGTCGCTGCCGATCCTCGTCCAGGATCTGCTGACCCTGTACGCGGTGGACGGCGACGCGCTGGCACTGCCGCAGCCGCGTCCGTACCGCAGCTACCTCGAGTGGCTGTCCGCGCAGGACCCGCAGGTGCCCGTGGCCGCATGGACGAAGGCCCTGCACGGTGTCGAGGAGCCCACCCTCCTCGCACCCGCGCACGCGGAGACCGCCCCGACGCTCACGCCCGGTGAGCTCGTGATCGATCTGCCGGACGACCTGCTCGCCGACATGACCGCGCGCTCGCGCGAACTCGGCGTCACCATGAACACCCTCGTCCAGGCCGCGTGGGGAATCGTGCTGGGCAGGCTGACCGGGCGGGACGACGTGGTGTTCGGCACCACCGTCTCGGGCCGTCCGCCGCAGGTGCCCGGCATCGAGTCCATGCTCGGGCTCTTCATCAACACCCTGCCGGTGCGGGTCCGCGTCCGGGCCGGCGACGCCGTCCGCACCCTGCTCGACCGCATCCAGCACGAGCAGACCGAGCTGCTCGATCACCATCACGTCGGGCTCACCGACATCCAGCAGGGACTCGGCCTCGGCGCGCTGTTCGACACGTTGATGGTCTACGAGTCCTACCCGCTCGACCGTGAGGCGCTCACGAAGAACAGCGACATCGAGGGTCTCCGAGTTCTCGACGTGACGTCCAACGACGCCACGCACTACCCGCTGGCGATCGTCGCGATGACCGACCCGCGGCTGCACCTCACGGCCAAGTTCCTTCCCGAGATCTTCGACGCCGCCGAGGTCGAGGAGATCATGGAGCGGGTCGTCCGCGTGCTCGGTGCGCTGTCCGGGGACGTCGACACGCTCGTCGCGGACATCGACATCCTCGCTCCCGGCGAGCGTGCGTCCCTGCTGGCGGCGCACGGCACCGACGCCGCCGCACCGCTGTCGCTGCCGGAGATCCTCGCCGCGACCGCGGCGGAGAACGGCGAGCGCACGGCTCTCGTCGCGGACGGCGAATCGCTCACCTACGCGGAACTCGACGCGCGCTCGAGCCGACTGGCCCGGGTTCTCGTCGATCGCGGTGTGGGGCCGGAAACGTCTGTGGCGCTCGGGATGACGCGCTCGCTGCACTCGGTGATCGGAACGTGGGCAGTGGCCAAGGCCGGCGGCACCTTCGTGCCCGTCGACCCCCGCTACCCGTCCGAGCGCATCGCACACATGGTCGCCGACTCCGGCGCGATCCTCGGCCTGACCGTGGCCGCTCAGCGGGACACCCTTCCCTCGGGTGTCGAATGGCTCGCCCTGGACTCGTCCGAGTGCGACGCGCTGTGCGCCCCGAAGTCGGCGGAGCCGGTGACGGATTCCGAGCGGACCGCGCCGGTACGGCTCGACCACCCGGCGTACATGATCTACACGTCCGGTACCACCGGTCTGCCCAAGGGTGTCGTCGTCACTCACACCGGGCTGGCCAACTTCTCCGCCGAGCAGCGCACCCATTACGGGGTGAGCCCGTCGGCACGGACCCTGCACTTCGCGTCCCCGAGCTTCGACGCGTCCGTCCTCGAGCTGCTGCTCGCCTTCGGCTGCGGTGCCACCATGGTCGTTGCCCCCGCCGACCTGTACGGCGGTGAGGAACTCCGAAACTTCCTCGCGGACAACGAAATCACCCACGCCTTCGTCACACCCGCCGCGCTCGCATCGGTGGAGCCGGCCGGACTCGACCGGCTCGAGGTCGTCGTGGTCGGCGGCGAGGCGTGCCCGCCGGAACTGGTGGAACGCTGGGCGCCGGGTCGCCGGATGTACAACGGTTACGGACCCACCGAGGCCACCGTAATGAGCAACGTCAGCAACCTGCTGGTGCCCGGGAGCCGGGTCGAGATCGGCGGTCCCGTCTGCGGTGTCACCGTCTACGTTCTCGACGAACTGCTGCGCCCGGTACCCGTCGGCGTGGCGGGGGAGTTGTACATCGCAGGCCCCGGCCTCGCCCGCGGCTACCACGACCGTCTCGGCCTCACCGCCGAACGTTTCGTCGCGAACCCGTTCGGCGACAGCGGCAGCCGGATGTACCGCACGGGCGACGTCGTCCGGTTCGTCGTCGACCACGGGCACCGCGCCGGTTACGGCGTGGAGTACGTGGGCCGCAGCGACTTCCAGGTGAAGATCCGTGGTTTCCGGATCGAACTCGGCGAGATCGACGCGGCGCTGGTCAAGCACCCGGACCTCGAATTCGCGGCCACCCTCGGCACGTCGATGCCATCGGGTTCGACCGCCCTCGTGTCGTATGTGCTGCCGACCGCGGGCGCCGCGGTGGACGTGACCGAGGTGACGCATTTCGTCGGCGACATACTTCCGGCGCACATGGTGCCGAGCGCGATCGTCGTCCTCGACGAGATCCCGCTCACCACCGCAGGCAAACTCGACCGGAAGGCCCTGCCCGAGCCCGACTTCGACGCCCTGCAGAGCGAGATGATCGAGCCGCGCACGCCCACCGAGGAACTGGTCGCCGGTGTGCTCGCCGACGTGCTCGGGCTCGCGAAGATCAGTGTCGCCGAGTCGTTCTTCGACCTCGGCGGCAACTCGCTCGTGGCGACGAAGGCGGTCGCCCGGCTCAACGCTGCCGCGGGCACCCGTCTGGGTGTGCGCGAGTTGTTCGAGGCGCCGACCGTGGAGCGGCTCGCAGTAAAGGTGGCCGAGCAGGCCGGCACCGGCTCCGACCGGCCGGTCCTCGTCGCGGGACCGCGCCCCGAGCGTGTTCCGCTGTCGATGGCTCAGCAGAGCATGTGGCTGATGAACCGGTTCGACACCGCGTCCTCGGCGTACAACATCCCGCTCGCCGTGCGCCTGTCCGGTTCGCTCGATTTCGACGCGATGTCGTCGGCCGTGTCGGATGTGCTCGCGCGGCACGAGTCTCTGCGGACCGTCTTCCCCGACTCCGGCGACGGCCCGTACCAGCAGGTCGTCGACACCGAACAGGTTCCCGTCGACCTGACGCCCGTCCCGGTGACCGAGGCCGAACTCCACACGGCCCTCACCGAATTCGCCACCGAGGGGTTCGACGTCACGGTCGCGCCCCCGCTGCGTATCCGGTTGTTCGCCACGAGCGAGAGCGAGTTCCTGCTCGTCCTCGTCGTGCACCACATCTGCGCCGACGGTGCGTCGATGTCGCCGCTCGCGCGCGACGTCATGGTCGCGTACAGCGCGCGCACCGCCGGTGCCGCTCCGCTGTGGCAGCCGCTGCCGGTGCAGTACCCCGACTTCGCGCTGTGGCAGCGCGAAGTCCTCGGCGATCCCGCCGACACCCAGTCGCTCGCGGCGAAACAGATCGCGTATTGGTCGGAGACACTGTCGGGCACTCCGGAACTGCTCGAACTCCCGACCGATCGCCCGCGACCCTCCCGGCAGTCGATGCGGGGAGACTTCGTCGACTTCGGAATCCAGTCGCAGGTCTACGACGGACTCGAGCGACTCGCGACGGCGCGGGGCGCCTCGCTGTTCATGGTCACGCACACCGCTCTCGCGATTCTGCTCTCGCGGCTCAGCGGCACCGACGACATCGCGATCGGCACCCCTACGGCGGCGCGCCACGACCAGTCGCTCGACGACCTGGTGGGAATGTTCGTCAACACACTGGTGCTGCGTACCGAAGTGCACGCGGGCGACGGGTTCGGCGACCTGCTCGCGCGGGTACGAGAGCACGACCTGAACGTTTTCGAGAACTCAGACGTACCGTTCGAAAGCCTGGTGGAGACCCTTCGTGTCCGGCGTTCGACCGCGTACTCGCCGCTGTTCCAGGTGATGCTGTCGTTCCAGAACAACCGCATCGGCGCTCTCGAGCTGCCCGGGCTGTCGGTGCAGGTGCTCGAGGACCTGGGTGAGGGCGCGAAGTATGACCTGACCCTCACCTTGACCGAGCGAGTCGACGACACCGGAAGGCCCTTCGGACTCAGCGGCCGGTTTACGTACGCCACCGACCTGTTCGATCGGGCGAGCGTGGAGCGGATCGCGGAGCGTTTCGTCCGCATTCTTCGAGCCGTCGTCACCGACCCAGATGTCTCGGTGGGCGACATCGACATTCTCACCGAACGTGAAAGAGCAAAGTTGACCCCTGTCAGGCCCGCCCGCACGATGACCGTTCGCGAGCTGCCGCAGCTCTTGGCTGCCGCTGTCGACGTCGCTCCCGACGCCGTCGCGGTCGCCCACGATGGCATGCAGGTGACGTACCGCGAGTTCGACGAGCGGCTCCGCATGATGTCCGCGCCGCTGTCGGAGCGGGGGATGGGTCCGGACGCGATCGTCTCCGTGGTGCTGTCCGGTCTGGTTCCCACGATTATGATGGCCCCGCCGTCCGAGGACGGAAAGGACGGCTTCGGGGCGATCCTGGACACGGTGATCGCCGATGCGCACGCGCTCGTTGGAGACGTCGACCTCGAAAAGTACACGGCCGCACCGATCGTCTCGGAGCAGGCGGCCCCCGCCTATACGGCCGCGGCCCGGCCGGAGTCCCCTCTCGCCGCATGGCACGAGCACGTGCAGCGCGACCCCGACGCCGTCGTGGTGGTCGGCGGTGGAGTCGCGACGACGCGTGCCGAGCTGAACGGCCGCGCCAACCAGGTGGCCCGCGAACTCGCGAACCGGGGTGTCGGGGCCGACGACGTCGTCGCCCTGATCGTTCCGCGTTCGCTCGACTGGGTCGTCGGGATGCTCGCCGCGTGGAAGGTCGGTGCCGCGTACTCGCCACTCGACCAGGCGTGGCCTCTCGAGCGTATCGCGGGTCTGGTGGAGACAAGCGGAGCGCGCGTGGCGATCACCACGTCGTCGTGGCGCGAACTGGGCCGTACGCCGTTGGGTGACACCGTTCTCGACGAGGCCGTCGTCCTCGACGCTCCGGACACCGTCGCGGCGCTGGCCGAGTATGACGCGCGCGACCTCGGGTTCGACCCGTGGACGGACGACGAGGCGGGATCCCGTCTCGCATACGTTATCTCGACGTCGGGCTCGACGGGACGGCCGAAGCCGACAATGGTGCCCATGGTTGGTGTGATGAACACCTACCGGTGGTACCGCGACGAAATTCGCATCGGCGACGGCACGGGTGTCCTCGTCGCGAGTTCCCCGCTGTTCGACCTCACACAGAAGAACGTCTGGGTTCCGCTGATCTCCGGTGGCGTACTCCACCTCGCGGCGGAGGGGTTCGACCCGGCGGACATACTCCGTCATCTCGCCATGAGCGATGTCCGCGTCGTGAACATGGCGCCCAGCGCGTTCGAACTGCTTGCCGAACTCGATGTCGACGACCGCCTGGCGTCATTGGACTGCGTCGTCCTGGGTGGGGAGCAGATCAGGCCGGCTGCGTACGCGAAGCTGATCGGCCGGGGTGTCCGCCTGGTCAACTCTTACGGCCCGACGGAAGCGTCGGACGTGAGTGCGTCCTACGAGCTCGACCTGACTGCACCCGGCGCAGAGGCCACCCCGATCCCGATCGGGTCCGCGCTGCCGGGAGCCGACTACTACGTGCTGGACAAGCGGCTGCGCCCCGTGCCTACCGGCGTGACCGGCGAACTATACATCGGCGGCGTCGTAGTGGGACGCGGTTACGGCGGGATGACCGGCACCACCGCCGCGCGTTTCGTCGCCAACCCCCTCGGCGATGCCGGCGCCCGCATGTACCGGACCGGCGACCTCGTGCGCGAGCGCGCCGACGGTGAGCTGATCTTCCTCGGGCGCAGCGACTTCCAGGTCAAGATCCGCGGTCTGCGGGTCGAGCTCGGTGAGATCGAGTCGGCCCTGACCGCGATGGACGAGGTCAAGCAGTCGATCGTCGTCGTCCACGAGCGTGACGGTCTTCAGCGGCTCGTCGGGTATGTCACGGCCCCGGCAGATGCGACCGTGGCGGCCCACGACGTGTCCACGCACCTGCGTTCGGTTCTACCGTCACACATGGTCCCCGACGCGCTGGTCGTCCTCGACGAGATGCCGTTGAACTCGAGCGGCAAGATCGATCGCAAGGCGCTCCCGGCGCCCGAGTTCGCCGTGGACACCGCTGAGTTCGTTGCTCCGCGCACGCCGCTGGAAGAGATCGTCGCAACGATCTTCGGCGATGTGGTGGGTGTCGATCGCGTGAGCGTCGACGCGTCGTTCTTCGATCTCGGTGGCAATTCGCTCAGCGCCACCCGGGTCGCGGCACGCCTGTCGTCGTCGACGGGCGCGATCGTAGGCATGCGGGATCTCTTCGAGGCTCCCACCGTCGCCGAACTGGCCGCCTTCGTCGAGCAACAGGGCGGCAACGGAACACCGCGCCCCGCTCTCGTCGCGCAGGCCCGGCCACAGGAACTCCCGCTGTCGCTGGCGCAGCAGCGCATGTGGTTCCTCAACCGCTTCGACCCGGCGTCGCCGGCGTACAACGTGCCGCTGACGGTCCGGCTCCGTGGCGACCTCGACGTCGCGGCGATGTCGTCCGCTCTTTCCGACGTCGTGACGCGCCACGAAATCCTGCGGACGGTGTTCCCCGACTCGGATTCCGGTGCGCACCAGGTCATTCTTCCTGCGTCGAAAGTCGACCTGGGGCTCGAATCGTTCGAGGTCGCCGAGGCGGATCTGACGGTGCGGCTGTTCGAGTTCGCGTCCCAGGGATTTGACGTCACCGACACCCTCCCGGTTCGCGCACGCTTGTTCCGGATCGGTGTGGACGACCATGTACTGGTTCTGGTGATGCACCACATCGCCTCCGACGGCGCGTCGACGCTGCCGCTGGCACGCGACATCATGGCGGCCTACACCGCGCGTCGCGAGGAGAGCGAGCCGCAGTGGCCGGAACTCCCGGTCCAGTATGCCGACTACGCGATTTGGCAGCGCGCTGTCCTCGGATCCGAAGACGATCCGGAATCTGTTGCCACGCAGCAGATCGATTTCTGGTCGAAGACTCTCGCAGGTCTGCCTGACGTGCTCGAGCTGCCGACCGACCGGCCCCGCCCCACAGTGCGGTCGATGGCAGGTGGCTCGGTCGGCTTCACCGTCAGCGCCGACCTCCACCGTCGGCTGGGGGAGACCGCACGGGAGCACAATGTCTCCCTCTTCATGGTTCTGCACGCGTCGCTGTCCGTGCTGCTGGCGCGGCTGAGCTCGACAACCGACATCGCCATCGGAACGGCAATCGCGGGCCGCGGCGACGAGGCGCTCGACAACCTCGTCGGCATGTTCGTCAACACGCTGGTACTGCGGACGGAGGTCGAACCCGGTGCGTCGTTCACGGCTCTCCTCGAACAGGTCCGCGAACAAGATCTGAAGGCGTTCAGCCACCAGGACGTTCCTTTCGAGCAGTTGGTCGACGCGTTGAAGCCGACCCGATCCACGGCGTACACGCCGTTGTTCCAGGTAGTCCTGACGCACCAAGTCAACGGAATTCCCGCGCTGGAATTCGCGGGGCTCGAAGCAACCCCCGGCGCGGTCGATGTCGAGTTCAGCAAGTTCGACCTCACCGTCGACCTGCAGGAGCAGTGGTCCGACGAGGGAGTTCCCACCGGCATCAGTGGGTCGCTCGGCTACGCGACGGAGATCTTCGACGCAGGCACGGTCGAGGGTTTCGCGGATCGTTACGTGCGGATCCTCGAGGCTGTGGCGACGACCACCGACATCACGGTCGGGGACATCCCCATCCTCGACGCCGAGGAGACCCAGGAACTGACACCGGTCCGCGGTATCGAGGGCACGTCGCCCACGACTCTCGTCGAACTGCTGTCCGCGGCCGTCGCCGCGAATCCCGACGGTGACGCGGTCGTCTCGGGCGGCGAGAGCATCACCTACCGCGAGCTGGACGAGCGCTCGAACCGTCTGGCGCGCATCCTGATCGAGCGCGGAGTCGGCGCGGAGACGTTCGTCGGGCTCGGTATCACCCGCTCGATCGCGTCGATCGTCGGCATCTGGGCCGTCGCCAAGAGCGGCGGCGCATACGTGCCGATCGACCCCCGGTACCCGGACGAGCGCATCGCGCACATGGTCACCGATTCCGGTGTGTCGCTCGGACTTTCCGTGAGCTCCGAGGTCGGCCGGCTTCCGGCGGACGTTGACTGGCTGGTCCTCGACGGCGAAGACTTCGAGAACGCCGCCGCGCGGTACTCCACGGCCCCCGTCGCGGAGCCGGAGCGTCGCACGGCGGTGACACCGGCCAACAGCGCCTACGTGATCTACACGTCCGGCACCACCGGGCAGCCCAAGGGCGTCGTCGTGACCCACCGGGGTCTCGCCAACTTCGCGGCCGAACAGCGTGAGCGTTACCAGGTGACGACGGACTCCCGGACGCTGCACTTCGCGTCGCCGAGTTTCGACGCGTCCGTCCTCGAACTGCTGCTCGCGGTCGGCGCCGGCGCCACCATGGTGATCGCTCCCACCGACGTGTACGGCGGACCCGAGTTCGCGCAGTTCCTGCGCGAGCACCGCGTCACGCACGGCTTCGTCACGCCTTCGGCGCTGGCGTCCGTGGATCCGTCCGGGCTCGACGACTTCCAGTTCGTCGTCGCCGGCGGCGAGGCCGTCCCGGCGGAACTCGCGGCGCGCTGGGCACCCGGACGCTCGCTGTTCAACGGATACGGTCCCACCGAGACCACGATCATGACCAACATCAGCGACCCGATGGCCGCCGACGGCCCGGTCACGATCGGTGGTCCGATCCGCGGCACCAGCGCACTGGTCCTCGACGATCGGCTCCGCCCCGTTCCGGTCGGTATCGCAGGTGACCTCTATCTGTCGGGTCTCGGACTCGCCCGTGGCTACCATCGGCGCACGCCGCTGACCGCGGGACGCTTCGTCGCGACCCCGTACGGTGAGCCGGGCGACCGGATGTACCGCACCGGGGACGTCGTGCGCTGGACGAAGGACGCGGACGGCGCGCTGACCGTCGACTACGTCGGCCGCTCGGACCAGCAGGTGAAGATCCGAGGATTCCGCATCGAACTCGGCGAGATCGACGCGGTGCTCGCCAAGCACCCCGCCGTCGACTTCGCCACGACGTCCGTCCTGCCCGGACCGTCCGGGGATTCGGTCCTCGTGTCGTACGTGCTCCCGGTGCCGGGCGCCGAGGTGGACGTCACCCGGATGCTGGACTTCGTGGGCGAGTTCGTGCCCACATACATGGTGCCGTCGACGATCGTGACCCTCGACGCCATCCCGCTCACCCCGGTGGGCAAGCTCGACCGCCGGGCCCTGCCCGAGCCCGAGTTCCTCACGGAGGGAAGGGAATACCGGGCTCCCGAGACAGACGTCGAGCGCACCGTGGCGGATATCTTCATCGACGTTCTCGGTGTGGAGCGGGTCGGACTGGACGACTCGTTCTTCGATCTGGGCGGCAACTCGCTTGTCGCGACTCGCGTTGTGTCGCGGCTGAACACGGCGCTCAGCACCGACCTCGGCGTTCGTGAACTTTTCGAGGCACCGACCGTCGCCGGTCTCGCCCGGCGCGTGGCCGAACACGGCGCCCGTACTGCCGCCCGCCCCGCGCTCGTTCCACGTCCGCGCCCCGACCGCATCCCGCTGTCTCTCGCACAGCAGCGGATGTGGTTCGCCAACCGGTACGACCCGGCTTCAGCCGCGTACAACATCCCGCTCGCGCTACGGCTCACGGGATCGCTCGACGTCGCGGCGTTGCAGACCGCGTTGCGGGACGTCGTGGTACGGCACGAATCGCTGCGGACACTGTTCCCTTCCTCGCCGGAGGGGCCGTACCAGGTCGTGCGTACCCCGGACGAGGTAGGAATCGACCTTGCGGTCACGCCTGTCGCCGACGACACCGATCTGCACCGGCAGGTGTTCGCCCTCGCAACGACCGGTTTCGACGTCGCGAAGGCCGTCCCGGTTCGCGCCGCGCTCTACCGGGTAGGCGGCGAGAGCAGTACCGAACACGTGCTCGTCGTAGTGATCCACCACATTTCCGCGGACGGCGGGTCCATGGCGCCTCTTGCGCGCGACCTGCTGACTGCCTACAGTGCTCGGATTGCCGGCGGGCAGCCTGGCTGGACGCCGCTTCCGGTGCAGTTCGCGGACTTTGCGTTGTGGCAACGTGAGGTGCTCGGCTCCGAGGACGACCCGACGTCCCCGGCGTCGAAGCAGCTCGAGTTCTGGAAGGACACCCTCGCGGACCTCCCGGCCCTGCTCGACCTCCCATTGGATCGTCAGCGGACCCCCCACCGGTCGCCACAGGGTGCGCGTGTGGAGTTCGAGATCGATGCCGAGCAGAAGGCCGCGCTCGCCGAGGTCGCCCGTCGGCACAACTCGACCGTCTTCATGGTGGTGCATGCCGCCTTCGCGGTGCTCCTCTCGCGGATGAGCGGGACCGAGGACATCGCGGTGGGCACACCGGTGGGTGGTCGCGGAGATGCCGCCCTCGACGACCTCGTCGGTATGTTCGTCAACACGCTCGTGTTGCGGACGAAGGTCGCGCAATCGGCCACCTTCGGCGACGTCCTGGCGAGTGCGCGCGAGACGGATCTCGGCGCGTTCGAGCACACGGATGTGCCCTTCGAGCGTTTGGTCGAAGCGCTCGCTCCGGTGCGGTCCAACACGTATGCACCGTTGGTGCAGGTCATGCTGACCTTCCAGAACAACGAGACTGCCCGGCTCGAGCTGCCGGGACTGACCGTGACGGCACTGGACAGCGAAGCCACCCTCGCGAAGTTCGATCTGACGCTCGCAATCGACGAGCAGGGAGCGGACGCCCAAGGCCCGACGCGGGCGGTCCTCACCTATGCCACCGACATCTTCGATAAGACGACCGTGGGCAAGTACGCGGATCGTTTCCAGCGCATCCTCGACGCGGTCGTGGCGGACAGTTCCGTCGTGGTCGGCGACATCGACATCCTGTCGGCCGACGAGCACGCGGAGCTCGACAGCCGCGTCGCGTCCGAAGCCCCCGTAGCGTCGCTCGGTTCGCACAGTGTCGCCGAGGACTTGGCCGCGAAGCCGCTGCCGGAGCTGCTCGACGCTGCGGCGTCGGTCAACCCCGACGGCACCGCGCTGTCGCACAACGGAATAGACGTCACCTATCGGCAATGGCACGAGAAGTCCGGCGAGCTGGCCAAGACCTTGGCGAGTGTCGGTGTCGGTCCGGAGGCCGCGGTGACTGTCGCGCTGTCCACCTTGCTGCCCGGTCTGCTCGACGGTGCGTCGGGTGAGGGTTTCGCGGATCAGTTCGCAGGCATGCTCGCCGGGGTGATCGCCGAGGCCACCTCGACGTCCGACGGACGCGTCGACGCCCTTCCTGTCGATCTGATCGATTGCTGGCACGAGCAGGTGAGTCTCGACCCGGACACTCTCGCGCTCGTAGGTAACGGGATCCGACTGTCGCGGCGCGAGCTGAACACGCGTGCGAACCACGTTGCGCACGAGCTGGTGGCTCGCGGAGTCCGTCCGGACGACGTGGTGGCCCTCGTCGTCCCGCGGTCGATCGAGTGGATCGTCGGCATGCTGGCGACCTGGAAGGCCGGAGCTGCCTATGCTCCGATCGATCCGGCGTATCCGGCTGAGCGCATCGCAGCCATGATCGAGGACTGTGGCGCTCGCATGGTGATCAGCACGGGCTCGTGGGCCGACGCGGACGGCGTGAATGTCGATGTACTCGTTCTCGACGATCCCGATGTGTCCGAGGCGCTCGCCGCGCGCGAGGGCACCGATCTCGACAACCGTTGGGCGGAGCCGGGTTCCGGTGCACGCCTGGCATACGTGATCTCCACGTCAGGGTCGACCGGCAGGCCGAAGCCCGCCCTCGTACCGATGACCGGCTTCTGCAACATGATGGTCTGGTTCCGGGGGCAGCTCTCCCTCGAGCAAGGGGACGGTGTTCTGGTTTCGTCGGCTCCGGGATTCGACCTCACCCAGAAGACGGTGTGGGGAACGCTGTCATCGGGAGGCGCTATCCATCTCGCGGTGGAAGGCTTCGAGCCGCAGTCGATTCTGCGGCAGATCGCCGAGAACGAGTTGACTGTGGTCAACATGGCGCCCGGAGCATTCGAGATCGTCGCCGAGCTGGAGAACGATGAGGAACTTGCCTCCGTTCGCACCATCGCGCTCGGTGGCGAAGCCGTCAAGGCGGCGCCGCTGAAGAAGTTCCTCGACCGAGGCGTGCGGTGCCACAACAGCTACGGGCCCACCGAGGCGTCAGACATCGTGACGTCGTATGTGATCCAGCCCGCGGACGCGGTGTCAGATCAGCTGCGTCTGCCGATCGGACCCGTGCTGGACAACGTGGCTCTCTATGTTCTCGACGGCCGTCTGCGCCGAGTGCCGGACGGCATGACGGGTGAGCTGTACGTCGGTGGCATCGCGGTCGGCCGCGGATACGGCAACATGTTCGGTGTCACGTCGACCCGTTTCATCGCCGACCCGTTCGGCGCTTCGGGAACGCGCATGTATCGCACCGGCGACCTCGTGCGTCGCCGAAACGACAAGAACTACGACTTCCTGGGCCGTACCGACTTCCAGGTCAAGATTCGCGGGCTGCGTATCGAACTTGGTGAGATCGAGTTCGCGCTGCTCGCCCACCCCGACGTCTACCAGACGGTGGCGGTGGTGCATGAGAGTCCGCAGGGTCAGCGCCTCGTGGCGTACGCGGTGCCGGCCGAGGGCGAGCTGCACCCGAGCGAGGTCTTGGCCTCGCTCGAGAAGAAGCTGCCCGCGCACATGGTTCCGGACGTACTCGTGGTGCTCGAGTCGATGCCGCTCAACAACAACGGCAAGGTCGACCGCAAGCGCCTGCCGGAACCCGACTTCGAATCGGAGCATCGCGAGTACGTCGTACCGCGGACCGAGGTCGAGGCGGTCGTGGCGGGCGTCTTCGCGCAGGTCCTCGGAATCGACAGAGTCGGCGCCACCGATTCGTTCTTCGATCTCGGCGGGAACTCGCTCAGTGCCACCCGTGTCGTTGCACGTCTCGATATGGCTCTCGGCACGGAGCTCACGGTGCGTTCGGTGTTCGAGAACCCCACCGTCGAGGGTGTTGCTGCACTGGTCGAGCGGGCTGTCGACGGCGACCGACCCCGTCTTCCATTGGTCGCCGGACCGCGTCCGGAACGGATTCCGCTGTCACTGGCACAGTCCCGGATGTGGTTTATCAACCAGTTCGACACCGGGTCGGGGGCCTACAACCTGCCGATGGCGCTACGCCTGAGCGGAAACCTGGACATCGAGGCCCTGCATGCTGCAATTGCTGATGTCCTGCAACGGCACGAGTCGCTGCGCACCGTGTTTCCCGAATCGCCCGACGGGCCGTGTCAGGTCATTCTCCCGGCCTCGGATGCGGTACCGCAGTTGGTCGCGGACCCTGTGGGCGACGAGGCCGAGCTGTACAGGCAGGCCAGGGAACTGGCAAACGCCGGTTTCGACGTCAGCACTTCCGTTCCGTTTCGCGTCCGCCTTCTGCAGGTGAGCGAGAACGAGTACATCCTCGTCCTCGTCGTCCACCACATCGCGGCTGACGGTGCATCGATGGCGCCGCTGTTCCGCGACATGATGGAAGCGTATGTTGCGCGCGCTGCGGGGACAGAACCCGGCTGGGAGCCGCTCTCGGTGCAATACGCGGATTTCGCACTGTGGCAGCGTCAGGTGCTCGGCGACGAATCCGAACCGGGTTCGATCGCGGCGCGACAGATCGGCTACTGGAGTAGGACACTCGCGGACCTCCCTGAACTGCTCGAATTGCCCACCGATCATCAGCGTCCGCCGGTGCAGTCGTTGCGGGGCGCGACATTCGCGTTCGAGATCGATGCGCAGACGCATCGAGCGCTCGCCGCTGTCGCGCGCCGGCATAACGCGAGCATGTTCATGGTTGTGCACGCGGCGTTCGCGGTGCTGCTAGAGCGTCTCAGCTCCGACACCGATCTCGCCATCGGGACCCCGATCGCTGGTCGCGGCGTACGGGAAGTCGACGACATGGTCGGCATGTTCGTCAACACGTTGGTGTTGCGGAGCACGGTGAACCCGGACGCCCGCTTCGTCGAGTTGCTCGAGCAGGTTCGCGAGACGGACCTCGAGGCATTCGCGCACGGCGACGTCCCCTTCGAGCGCCTGGTCGAGGTGCTGAAGGTGCCCCGCTCGACCGCGCATCAACCGCTGTTCCAGGTCGCGCTGGCGTTCAACAACAGCACCGGCGCCACCCTCGAACTCCCCGGACTGGAGGTGTCGATACTCGAAACACCTTTGGATGTGGCGAAATTCGATCTACAGCTCAGTGTCGGCGAGCGCTACGTCGATGGGGGAGCCGCGGGTATCTCCGCGTCCTTCAACTACGCGACAGATCTGTTCGATGAGGTCACGATCCAGGGCTTCGCGAGGAGATTCGCCCGCATCCTCGACGTGGTCTCGACTGAGCCGTCGGCAGTGCTCGGTGATATAGAGATCCTCGATCCGCAGGAGAAGGCGGCAATCGCGCCGGTGCGAGGTCTCGATTCGGTGGCACCGCAGGTGCTGCCCGATCTGCTGCGTTCACGGGTCGAGATCGCTCCGGATGCAACCGCGCTCTCTTTCGAGGGACGTGAGCTGACTTACCGTCAGCTCGATGAGCAGTCCAACCGGTTGGCACGAGTGCTCATTGGGCACGGCGTGGGTCCGGAGACCTATGTTGCTCTCGCGATCACGCGTTCTGTCGAATCGATTTGGGGAATCTGGGCGATCGCGAAGGCCGGCGGTGCCTACCTGCCTGTGGACCCGAAGCTTCCGTTCGACCGCGTGGCCGAGATGTTGTCGGACTCGGGTGCGGGCCTGGGCCTCACTGTGTCAGGCGTGCACGACAGTCTCCCGCAGGCCGTGACGTGGTTGCAGCTTGACAACGAAAAGTTCGTCGCCGAAGTCGATTTGGAGGATGCAGGCCCGGTTGAGGACAATGACCGCATCCGTCTCCTCGCGGTCGATCACCCGGCGTACCTCATCTACACGTCAGGTTCGACGGGTAAGCCGAAGGGCGTCGTGGTGACCCACCGCGGTCTTGCGAACCTCACTCACGAGGTGCGCGAGCAATACGGCGTGTCGCCGAGTTCCCGATTCCTGCATGTGGCCTCGCCCAGCTTCGACACGTCGGTCGGTGAGATGCTCGCCGCGTTCAGCGCGGGTGCCACTCTGGTGATTTCGCCCGCAGACGTCTACGGCGGCGACGAACTCGCCGACCTGATCCGTCGCGAACGGGTCAACAACGTGGTCATGACGCCGACCGCGCTGATGACCGTCGACCCCGACGGGCTCGACTCCGTCACGTCCGTCGTGGTCGGTGGCGACACCTGCACACCGGAACTCGTGGCACGGTGGGCTCCCGGCCGCGAGATGCGCAACGCCTACGGTCCCACCGAGACCACGGTCATCGTCACCATCACCGAACCGATGGTGGCGGGTGAGCGCGTGACGATCGGTTCGCCGCTGCGTGGCGTCGAATCCCTCATCCTCGATTCGCGGTTGCGTCCGGTGCCGGAGGGAGTGCCCGGGGAGCTCTACATCTGCGGCCCGTCGGTGACCCGCGGCTACCACAACCGTCCGTCGGTCACGGCGGAGCGGTTCGTGGCCAACCCGTTCGGTGAACCCGGCGCGCGCATGTACCGCACCGGCGACGTCGTGCGCTGGGCGGACGGACATCGGGTGGAGTACGTCGGCCGGTCCGACTTCCAGGTGAAGGTCCGTGGGTTCCGCGTTGAACTCGGTGAAATCGATGCGGCGCTGGCCGCGCACCCGACGGTGGAGTTTGCCGTCACGGTGGGTCGCCAGGACCCGTCCGGTCAGACCGCGCTTGTGTCCTACGTGCTGCCTGCCATGGGTGGCACTCTCGAGGCAGACGACCTGAAGGCTCTGGTCGGCGAGACCCTGCCGCCGTACATGGTTCCCGCCGTCGTGATCTTCCTCGACGAGATCCCACTGACGACCATCGGCAAGCTTGATCGCACTCGGCTACCCGAGCCGGAATTCGTGTCGTCGGTAGCCGAGTTCCGTGCCCCATCGACATCAATCGAACAGTCGATCGCCGACATCTTCACAGATGTCCTCGGGCTTACCGAGGTGAGCGTGGACGACAGCTTCTTCGACCTCGGCGGAAACTCGCTGAGCGCCACCCGTGTCGTGTCGCGGGCCGGACAGGTCTTCGGTCGTCGCATCGGAGTGCGGGAACTGTTCGAGGCGCCGACGGTCGCGGGCCTCGCCGCCCGCATCGGCACCCCCGACGAGAACATCCGACAGCGACCCGTCCTCGCGCCGCGGGAGAGGTCTGCCTTCGTCCCGTTGTCGCTGGCACAGTCCCGGATGTGGTTCATCAACCGCTTCGACCCCGACTCGCCCGCCTACAACATCCCGCTCGCGGTCCGGTTGACCGGTGCACTCGACGTGGACGCGCTGCAATCCGCCGTGTTCGACGTGCTCGACCGGCACGAGTCGTTGCGCACGATCTACCCGGACTCGCCGGAGGGCCCGCACCAGGTGATCCTCCCCGCCGACCAGGTCCGGCTGGACCTGACGCCCGCCGCGGTGTCAGACGACGAACTGCGCGAGCAGTTGGTGGAGATGGTCACCGCCGGATTCGACGTCACCGCCGACGTCCCGCCGATCCGGACGCGACTGTTCGAGGTCGGCCCGCAGGACTACGTGCTGGCACTCGTCGTGCACCACGTGTCCACCGACGGGGAGTCCACGGCGCCGTTCGTGCGCGACGTCATGGTGGCGTACGCGTCGCGGGCGGCCGGCGGGGAACCCGGCTTCGCGCCGCTCCCGGTGCAGTACGCGGACTACGCGATCTGGCAGCGTGAACTCCTCGGCAGCGAGGACGACCCGGACAGCCTGATCGCCGCCCAGCTGGCCTTCTGGACGAAGACGCTGGCCGGCGTGCCCGACCTTCTCGAGCTGCCGGTGGACCGGCCGAGACCGCCCGTGCAGTCCCTGCGCGGGTCGCGGATCGACTTCACCATCGACGCCGAGGTGCACCGCGGTCTGGCCGCACTGGCCCGCGGGCACAACGCCAGCGTGTTCATGGCCGTGCACGCCGCGTTCGCGGTGCTGCTCAGCCGTCTGTCCGGCACCGAGGACATCTCGGTGGGCACCCCGATCGCAGGCCGCGGTGAGCGCGAACTCGACGACGTCGTCGGCATGTTCGTCAACACCCTCGCACTGCGTGTACAGGTAGACGGGCAGCAGACGTTCGACGAGATCCTCGACCGTGCCCGGGAGGCAGACCTCGAGGCGTTCTCGCACGCCGACGTCCCGTTCGAGCGCCTCGTCGAGGTCCTGAACCCGGCACGATCGATGGCCCACCACCCGATCTTCCAGGTGGGCTACTCGTTCCAGAACACGACGAAGGCCGAGCTGGAACTGCCCGACCTCACCGTCACACCGCTCGAGGTCGAGGGCGACACCGCACAGTTCGACCTGCATCTGATCCTGGGGGACAGCCCCGAGGGGGAGCAGATGTCGGGCGTGTTCACGTTCGCCACCGACCTGTTCGACGCCGCCACCGTCAAGCGTTTCGCGGACATGTTCCGCCGCGTCCTGGCCGCCGCGGTGGATTCGCCGCGGACCGCGGTCGGCGACCTGCCGCTCACAGGCAGCGACGAGCGCGCGCTCGTGGTGTCCGGATGGAACGACACCGAGCGGGCGCTGCCGGAGACGACGCTCGCAGACATGTTCGCGTCCGCCGCCGCGGAGAACCCGGACGTCACCGCCCTCGTGTTCGAGGGCGAGTCTCTGACGTACGCCGATTTCTCGGCGAGGGTCAACCGGTTGGCCCGCCACCTCGTCGGCCGTGGGGTCGGCCCGGAAACCGTGGTCGGCCTGGCGATTCCGCGTTCGGTGGAACTGCTGGTCGGCATGTACGCGATCGCCGCGGCCGGCGGCGCGTACCTGCCGATGGACCCGGATCATCCGGCCGAGCGCACCGCGTACGTGCTGGAGAGTGCGCAACCCGTCTGCGTTCTGGCGACCCGCGCCGTCGTCGGGGGACTGCCGGGTGGGGTCGACTACCTCCTCCTCGACGAACTGGATCTGGGCGGAATAGACCCGGCTCCGCTGACCGACTCGGAGCGGATCGCACCGCTGCGGCCGGAGAACGCCGCGTACGTCATCTACACGTCCGGCTCGACCGGTCGCCCGAAGGGTGTGGCGATCGCGCACCGTGCGATCGCGAACCAGTTGCGGTGGAAGCAGTCGGAATACCCGCTCACCGCCGAGGATTCGGTGCTGCTCAAGACGGCGGCGACATTCGACCTGTCGGTGTGGGAGTTCTGGTGGGCGCTGACCGCGGGCGCACGTCTGGTCGTCGCCACACCGGACGGCCACCGCGACCCGTCATACCTGGCCGCACTCGTTGCGGAGCAGCAGGTCTCGACCGTGCACTTCGTGCCTTCGCTGTTGTCGGCGTTCGTCGCGGTGGCGGAGCCTGCCCAGCTGGTGTCGTTGACACGCGTGCTCTGCATCGGTGAGGCACTGCCCGCCGACACGATGCTCCGGTTCCGCGACGTCTCCGACGCGGAGATCTTCAATCTGTACGGCCCCACCGAGGCCGCCGTCAGCGTCACCCACTACCGGTGCGGCGACGAGCGCGACGGTTCGGTCCCGATCGGCAGGCCCGAATGGAACACGCAGACCTACGTTCTCGATTCGCGTCTGCACCCCGTTCCCGCCGGCGTCACAGGTGAGCTCTATCTCGCGGGCGAGCAGCTGGCGCGCGGCTACTTCGGCCGCCACGACCTCACCGCGGAACGGTTCCTCGCCAACCCGTTCGGCGAGGCCGGACACCGGATGTACCGCACCGGTGACCTGGTGCGATGGAACCGCGACGGCAACCTCGACTACGTCGGCCGGAGCGACTTCCAGGTCAAGGTCCGCGGTTTCCGCATCGAGCTCGGCGAGATCGAGCGGGCGCTCGTGGCACACCCGTCGGTGGCGCAGGCCGTCGTCGTGGTCCACCACGACCGTCACACCGGGGACCGGCTCGTCGGCTACGTGGTGCCGGAGCAGGGCGACTCCGTCGACGACGCCGACATTCTCGCGTTCGCCGGCCGGTCGGTGCCGGGGTACATGGTGCCGTCCGCGCTGATCGCCCTCGATGCGCTGCCGCTGAACATCAACGGCAAGCTCGATCGCAAGGCGCTCCCCGAACCCGAGTTCGGTGGCTCCGTGGACCATTACAAGGCTCCGCGTACCCCGGTCGAGGAGATCGTCGCGGGAGTCTTCGCGGACGTGCTCGGTCATGAGCGGATCAGCGTGGACACGAGCTTCTTCGACCTCGGCGGCAATTCACTGGTCGCGACGCGCGTGGTCGCCCGTATCAACGCCGCACTCGACACCTCGATCGGTGTGCGGGAACTGTTCGAGGCTCCGACGGTGATCGCGCTGTCGGCTCGCGCCGAGCAGTCCGATTCGGTGGGCGCGAACCGCCCGGCGCTGGTGCCGCAGCCGCGTCCGACCCGGATTCCGCTGTCCCCGGCGCAGTCCCGCATGTGGTTCATCAACCAGTTCGACACGGCGTCGGCGGCGTACAACATTCCGCTGGCGATCAAGCTGACGGGCCGCCTCGACGTCTCGGCGCTCGAACAGGCACTCGGCGACGTCGTCGAACGGCACGAGACGCTGCGCACGACGTACCCCGACACCGGAGACGGTCCGGGCCAGGTCGTGTTGTCGCGGGCCCGGAGTTTCACCTCACTGGACGTGGAGAACGTCGCCGACGAGAACGCCCTGCATGAGCGCGTGATCTCCCTCGTCACCGCCGGTTTCGACGTCGCGAAGGCCGTCCCGGTCCGCGCGCGTCTCCTGCGGATCGACGCCGAGCAGCACGTGCTGGTCATCGTGGTCCACCACATCTCGTCCGACGGTGCCTCGACGGCACCGCTGGCGCGCGACGTGGTGATCGCCTACAGCGCCCGCGCCGCCGGCTCCGAACCCGCCTGGGCTCCGCTCGACGTCCAGTACGCGGACTTCTCGCTCTGGCAGCACGAGTTGCTGGGCGACGAGAACGCGTCGGATTCGCTGGCCACCAAGCAGATCGACTACTGGCGGACCACGCTCAGCGGTCTGCCGGACGTGCTGCCGTTGCCGACGGACCGGCCGCGGCCGCCCGCGCAGTCGATGCGCGGCGCGAACTTCGACTTCGAGATCGACGCGGAACTGCGAGACCGGCTCGGGGCGCTGGCGCGCGAGCACAACGCGTCGCTGTTCATGGTCGCGCACGCGGCACTGTCGGTGCTGCTCGCTCGGCTGAGCGCCACGGACGACATCGCGGTGGGTACTGCCATCGAGGGCCGCGGCGAGGCCGCGCTCGACGACCTGGTCGGCATGTTCGTCAACACTCTCGTGTTGCGCGCGCAGGTCGACGTCGACGCGACGTTCTCCGATCTCCTCGCGCAGGTGCGTCAGCACGACCTCGGTGCGTTCACGCACACCGACGTGCCGTTCGAGCGGCTGGTCGAGATCCTCCAGCCGGAACGCTCGACGGCGTTCTCGCCGCTCTTCCAGGTGGCTCTGGCGTTCCAGAACATCGAGCAGGCGCACCTGGAGCTACCCGGCCTGACGGTCGAGGGACTCGACGGTGGAATCAGCGCCGCGAAGTTCGATCTGCAGCTCACGCTCGCGGACGCAGCCGACGCGGACGGGGACGCGCCGATGCGGGGCGTCTTCACCTACGCGACGGATCTGTTCGACGAACGCACCATCGCGTCGTTCGCGTTCCGTTTCCAGCGCATCCTCGAGGCGATCACCGCCGACGCGTCCGTGCTGATCGGGGACATCGACGTCCTGAGCGAGAACGAGCACGAGGTGCTGGCACCCGTCCGCGGCGCCGACAGTGCCGCACCCGAGCTCCTGTCGAGCATCCTGGCCGCCGCCGCGGCGGTCGACCCCGACGCCGTCGCCGTCGTGTGCGGCGACGAGCAGGTCACCTACCGTGAGCTCGACGAGCGCTCGAACCGTCTCGCCCGCGTCCTGATCGGCAGGGGCATCGGGGCCGACGACTTCGTCGCGCTGGCGCTGACGCGTTCCGTCGAATCCATCCTCTCCATCTGGGCGGTTGTGAAGACCGGCGCGGCATTCGTGCCCGTCGATCCGAGCTACCCGTTCGACCGGATCCTGCACATGGTCACGGACTCTCACGTGGAGGTCGGTCTCACCACCGGCGCCCACGTCGGCGAGCTGCCCGACACCGTGTGGTGGCTGGTGCTCGGTGAGGACGAGATGGACGGCGACTGCGCGTCCGTGTCCTCCGAGGCCGTCACCGACGCCGACCGCATCCGTCCGACACGGGTCGACGACGCGGCGTACGTCATCTACACGTCCGGGTCGACGGGTCTGCCCAAGGGCGTCGTCGTCACCCACACCGGGTTGGCGAACGTCACGACCGAACAGGTCGAGCGGCTCCGGCTCACCCCGCAGTCGCGGGTGCTGCACTTCGCCTCGCCGAGCTTCGACGCGTCCGTGTTCGAGTTGCTGCACGCCGTCGCCGCCGCGTCGACGATGGTCATCGCGTCCGGCGTCGTCTACGGCGGCGACGAACTCGCCCGGTTGCTGAAGAAGCAGAAGGTCACGCACGCGTTCATCACACCCGCGGCCCTCACCACGGTCGACCCGGCCGGGCTCGAAGGCATCGAGGTGCTGTCGGTGGCCGGCGAGGCCTGCCCGCCGGAACTCATGCAGAAGTGGGCACCCGGCCGGCGCATGTTCAACCTGTACGGCCCGTCCGAAGCGACGATCTGGAGCACGTCGAGCAACCCGATGAAGGCGGATCGGCCCGTCACCATCGGCGGTCCCACCCGGGGCGTCGACGTGGTCGTGCTCGACTCCCGGCTCACGCCCGTCCCGGTGGGGGTCGCGGGTGAGCTGTACGTGGCGGGTCCGAGCGTGGCACGCGGCTATCACAACCGGTTCGCCCTGACGGCGGAGCGTTTCGTCGCCAACCCGTTCGGCGGTCCCGGTGAGCGGCTCTACCGCACCGGCGACGTCGTCCGCTGGGTGCACGACGGGGAGACCGGCGACCTCGTCCTCGACTACGTCGGCCGGTCCGACTTCCAGGTGAAGGTCCGCGGGTTCCGCATCGAACTCGGCGAGATCGACGCCGAACTCGGCAGCCACCCGAGCGTGGACTTCGCGGTCACGCTGGGCCATCACCGCGAGCAGACCGGTCAGACCGTGCTGGTGTCGTACGTGATGCCGGCTCCGGGCGCGTCGATCGACGTCGCGGAACTGTCGGCGTTCGTGTCGGAGACCCTGCCCGGGTACATGGTGCCGTCGTCGATCATGGCGATCGACTCGGTGCCGCTGACGCCCGCCGGAAAGCTCGACCGCAAGGCGCTTCCCGAGCCGCAGTTCGTGTCGGCAGCCAGTGAGTACTGCGCGCCGTCGACGCCGATGGAGAAGGCCATCGCCGACGTCTTCGCGCAGGTGCTCGGTGTGGACCGCGTCAGCGTCGACGACTCGTTCTTCGCCCTCGGCGGCGACAGCATCGTGTCCATCCAGCTCACGACCCGCGCGAAGAACGCCGGGGTGCTGTTCACGGCGCGGGACGTCTTCGAGCGCAAGACCGTCTCGGCGCTGGCCGACGTGGCCGACTGGGCCACCGACGTCGAGTCGGTGAAGCTCGAGGAGCTGCCGGGCGGTGGCGTCGGTTCGATTCCGCTCACGCCTATCGCGCACTGGCTGGTGGAGACGGCAGGGACCTTCGAGAAGTTCTCGCAGGCGGTTCTGCTGACCACCCCGCCCGCGGTCACGCGGGATCAACTGGTGGCCACGGTGGATGCTGTCCTGGAACGCCACGACATCCTCCGATCCCGGCTCACCCGGACCGGGGACGACTGGGCGTTCGAGACTCTCCCGACCGAAGCCGCATTCGGTGCGGACGACACGATCGAGCAGATCGAGTTCACCGACAAGCCGGGAACGGACGGATTCGAGAGACTGGCACGCGCGGCTCTCGACCGTGCGGCGGAACGGCTGGATCCGGCGTCGGGCCGGATGACGCAGTTCGTGTGGTTCGCTCCCGCGGCCTCGTTGCCGGGGCAGAGCGGCCGCCTCCTGGTGCTCGCGCATCACCTCGTCGTCGACGGTGTGTCCTGGCGAGTGCTGTTGCCGGACTTCGCGACCGCGGGTTCGCAGATCACGACGGGACAGCCGGCGCAGCTCGAACCGGTCGGCTCCTCGGTCCGTGCGTGGGCGCACGGTCTGGTCGAGGAGGCGAAGTCGCCGCACCGCGTGGCGGAACTCGACTTCTGGCGCGGGATGCTCGCGGACACGGATCCGCTGATCGGAAAGCGTGCGTTCGATCCCGCACGCGACGTGATCGCCCGGACCGACCGCCTGAGCATGACGTTCTCGACGCAGGTGACGCAGGCGCTGCTCACCACGATCCCGCAGTCCGTGAACGGAGGTGTCAACGACGGCCTGCTCGCGGCTCTCGCTCTCGCGGTCGCGCGCTGGCGTGGACTCCGCAACGGGACCGAGGATCGCTCGGTGCTGATCAACCTCGAGGGACACGGCAGGGAAGAGGCGACCGTGCCCGGTGCCGACCTCTCCCGCACGGTGGGCTGGTTCACGAGCCTGTACCCGGTGCGGCTGGACGTCTCCCGGGCCGATCTCGACGACGCGTTCGACGGCGGGACGTCGACAGGCGCGGCGCTGAAGGCGGTCAAGGAACAGCTGCTTGCCGTGCCCGACAAGGGCATCGGCTACGGGCTGCTTCGCTACCTGAACGAGGAGACCGCTCCGGCCCTGGCATCGTTGCCGACTCCGCAGATCGGGTTCAACTACCTCGGTCGCGCGGGCTCGGTGGATCTGCCCGCCGAGATCCGGGATCTCGGCTGGATCCCCGACAGCGATTCGGGTGAGTTCGGCGGTGCCATGGACGACGACATGGTGGCCCCGGCGGTGCTCAGCATCAACGCGGTGACCTCGGAGACGGCGTCCGGTCCCCAGATCGAGGCCAAGATCGCGTTCGCCACCGAGATTCTCGACGAGGCGGACGTCTGGGAGCTCGCCGAACTGTGGCACGCCGCGGCGACCGCACTGGCCGAGCACGCCTCCGGGCCGAACGGCGGCGGTCTCACACCGTCCGACGTTCCGCTGGTGTCCGTGACGCAGGACGACCTCGAGGCGCTCGAACGGCGCTACCCCGACGCCACCGACGTGTGGCCGCTCGCCCCGCTTCAGTCCGGAATGTTCTTCCATTCCGTGCTCGCCGAGGACGCGGTGGACGTCTACACCGCCCAGGTGGTGCTGGACTTCCAGGGCACCGTCGACACCAGCCGGCTCCGCGGCGCGGCGGAGGCGTTGATCGCACGTCACGCGAACCTGCGCACGGCGTTCGTCCCCGACGATTCGGGGACCGCGGTCCAGGTGGTCGTCGACCGTGTCGCACTGCCGTGGGAAGAGCTCGACCTCTCCGGCCTGTCCGAGGCCGAACGCGAGGAGCGGATGAGTTCCGTTCTGAGCGAACATCGTTCGGCGCGGTTCGACATGAGTCGTCCGCCCCTGATGCGGTTCCTGCTGATCCGCACGGGTGAGAACAGCTACCGGTTCTCCATCAGCAACCACCACATCCTGCTCGACGGATGGTCGATGCCGTTGCTGATGAAGGACCTGCTGGTGCTGTACGCCACCCGCGGAGACGGTTCGGCGCTGCCGCGCGTGCGTGGCTACCGCGACTTCCTCGGCTGGCTGTCCGAACGCGACACCGACGCATCGCGCAGCGCGTGGGCGCACGCACTGGCGGGACTGGACGGTCCGACCGTGCTGGCCCCGGCACCGAGCAGCGAGGACCGTCCCGAACCGGCCGAGTTCGCGCTGCACCTCGGCGAGGTGGTGAGCGAGAACCTGGCGCGCATCGCCCGGGACCGTGGCCTGACGATGAACACGATCGTCCAGGCGGCGTGGGGCCTGCTGCTGGCCCGCATGACGGCCTCGGACGACGTCGTCTTCGGCGCCACCGTGTCGGGTCGCCCGCCGGAGGTCGCAGGCATCGAGTCGATGGTGGGCTTGTTCATCAACACCATCCCGATTCGCGTGCGTATCGATCCCCGTGAGTCGCTCCTCGGACTGCTCGAGCGGCTGCAGGCGGAACAGTCGACGTTGTTCGACCACCATCACATCGGTCTTCCGGAGATCCAGCAGATCGCCGGAATCGGTGGGCTGTTCGACACTTTGACGGTGTTCGAGTCGTACCCGGTGGACCGCGCAGGTCTCACCGAGGACAGCGACATCGACGGGCTCCGGGTCGCCGGGGTGCAGATCAGCGACGCCTCGCACTACCCGCTGAGCCTGCTGGCCCAGTCGGACAGCGAGCTACAGCTGGTCCTGAAGTACCTCCCGGACGTATTCGGCGCCGACACCGTCGAGCGGCTCGGGTCCCGGCTGAACCGGATCCTGCAGACCATCGCGGCCGGCAGTTCCACGCTGGTGGGAGATCTCGATCTGCTGACCGGCGACGAACGCGAACTCGTCCTGTCCGGGTGGAACGACTCGGGGCACGACGTCACCGACGAATCCGTGGTGTCGATGTTCGGCGCCCAGGTCGCTCGCACGCCGGATCGAACGGCCGTGGTGGCGGACCACGTGCGCCTCACCTACGCCGAGTTCGACGCGCGCGTGAATCGTCTGGCGCGGCACCTGATGTCGATGGGTGTGGGGCCGGACTCGGTGGTGGGCATCGCGATGCGACGCTCGCTCGACATGGTGATCAGCCTCTACGCCGTCCACACGGCGGGCGGCGCGTACGTGCCGATCGACCCGGAGCACCCCGCGGACCGCACCTCGTACGTCGTGGACAGTGCCATGCCGACCTGTGTGCTGAGCCTGGCCGACGACATCGCGAATCTCGACGTGGACGTGCCGGTGTACCTGGTCGAGGACTTCGACCTGTCCGAGTACGCGGACGGCCCGGTCGAGGATTCCGAGCGGCTCGCCGAGCTGCGCGCGGACAACCTGGCCTACGCGCTGTACACGTCGGGTTCGACGGGACGTCCGAAGGGCGTGGCGATTCCGCACTCGGCGCTGGCCAACCAGCTGGCGTGGATGCGGGACGTCTACGGCATCGGCGCGCAGGACGTGGTGCTGCAGAAGACACCGTTCACGTTCGACGCCTCGGTGTGGGAGCTGTTCCTGCCGTTGGTGGTCGGTGGCACTCTCGTGATCGCGTCGCCGGACGGTCACCGCGACCCCGAGTACATGGCAGCGACCGTGGGTACGGAAGCGGTGACGGTGATCCAGTTCGTCCCGTCCGTGCTGACCATGTTCCTCGACGCTGCGACGGCCGACCGGTGCGGTTCGCTGCGCCTGGTCTTCGCGGGCGGTGAGCCGCTGCCGCAGTCGGCGGCCGACCGGGTTTCCGGTCTCGGTTCCGCGGAATTGGTGAACCTGTACGGCCCGACCGAGGTGACCATCAACTCGACGGCCCATATGGTGGAGCCGTCGGGAACAGCGACGATCGCGCCGATCGGTTCGCCGGCGTGGAACACGCGCGCCTACGTGCTCGACGCTCATCTGAACCCGGCGCCGATCGGTGTTCCCGGTGAGCTGTACCTCGACGGCGCGCAACTCGCTCGCGGATACGTCAACAGTTCCGCGCTGAGTGCGGAACGGTTCGTCGCGAACCCGTTCGGCGATTCGGGTGCGCGGATGTACCGCACCGGCGACCTCGTCCGGTGGAACGAGAACGGCGTCCTCGAGTTCGTGGGCCGCACCGACTTCCAGGTGAAGGTGCGCGGACTGCGCATCGAGCTCGGCGAGGTGGAGGAGACGTTTGTCCGGTACCGCGACGTGGCGCAGGCCGCCGTGATCGTCCACAACAGCGAGGTGGGTGCGCGGTTCGTCGCCTACGTCGTGCCGAAGCCGGATGCCGCTCTCGACGCCGCGGCGCTGAACGGGTTCGTCGCGGAATCGCTGCCCGAGTACATGATTCCGGATTCCGTGATGGTTCTCGCCGAACTGCCGCTGGGTACCAGCGGCAAGCTCGACCGGCGCGCACTGCCGGTGCCGGACTTCGCGTCGGCGGCCGAATTCCGGGCGCCGCGCACCGAGACCGAGCGTGCACTCGCGACCGTGTTCGGTGAACTGCTCGGCCGGGAGAGCGTCGGAATCGACGACTCGTTCTTCGAGCTCGGCGGCGACAGCATCGTGTCCATCCAGTTGGTGGCGCGGGCACGTTCGGCCGGTATCCACTTCACCGCGCGAGATGTGTTCGAGCGGCGCACCGTTGCCGAGCTGGCCGCGGTGGCGGACTCAGGCGAGTCCGCGGCGACCGCACTGCAGGAGTACGAGGGTGGTGGCGTCGGAACGGTGCCGCTCACCCCAGTTGCCCGCAAGATGGTCGAGCGCGGCGGCGACTTCGACCGGTTCGTGATGCCGTTGTTGCTCACACTGCCCGCCGGGATCGAACGCGAGCAGGTGATCGCGACGATCGCCGCCGTGGTCGACAAGCACGACGTGCTGCGGTCGACCCTGGTCACGTCCGGCGTGGGGGACGCGCTCGAGATCGCACCCGCGGGCAGCGTCGACATCGACGCCACCGTGCAGCGGGTGGAGATCGCAGCCGGCGACGAGCCCGGTTCGCCGGAGTTCGACGCGGTGGCGAGTGCGGCGTTCGACGCGGCGCTGGATCGCCTCGACCCGCGCACCGGGTCGATGCTCCAGTTCGTCTGGTTCGACCCCGCCGAGTCGGATCGGCGCGGCCGGCTCCTCGTGGTGCCGCATCACCTCGTCATCGACTCCGTGTCGTGGCGGATCCTGGTGCCGGACTTCGCGACCGCGGGCGCGCAGATCGCCGCCGGCACGTCGCCGTCACTCGAGCCGGTCGGTACGTCGCTGCGGCGCTGGACCGACGGTCTGCTCGAAGCGGCAGCGACGCCGGAGCGGGTGGCCGAACTCGAGGTGTGGGAACACATGCTGACCGGCCCGGATCCGCTGCTCGGATCGCGCGAGCTGGACCTGGGAACCGATCTGGTGAGCACGCTGGAGCGGACCCGGGTGGATGTTCCGGCACCGGTCACCGAGGCATTGCTGGGTGGCACGCCGGGTGCGCTCGACGGTGAGATCGGCGACGTCCTCGCGGCAGCCCTCGCGTTGGCAGTGGCCGGATGGCGGCGCGACCGCGGAGTCGAGGCTTCGTCGACGGTCGTCACCCTCGAGGGCCACGGACGTGAAGAGTCCACGGTGCCGGGTGCGGATCTGTCGCGGACGGTCGGCTGGTTCACCACGATGTACCCGGCACGTCTCGACCTCGCCGGGGTCGACATCGCCGATGCCCTGCAGGGTGGCGCGGGCGCGGCGGACGCCGTGCGCGCCGTACGGGATCAGCTGAGCGCGATCCCGGACCGGGGAATCGGGTACGGCCTGCTCCGGTACCTGAACCCCGACACGTCGGCGGTCATGAGGAACTGGTCGGAACCGCAGATCGTGTTCAACTACATCGGACGCGTCAGCGCGGCCGAGGTTCCCGAGGCGGTACGCGGACTCGACTGGCTGCCCGATTTCGAATCCTCCATCGCAGGCGGATACGAGAACAGCGCGATGCCTGCTCAGGCCGTCCTCGACATCCAGTCGGTGATCTCGGAAACCGCGGAGGGCCTGCAGTTGTCGGCGTTCATGTCCTTCCCGCCCGGCATCCTCTCGACGCCGGAAGTAGACCGGTTCGGGGAGTTCTGGGTTGCCGCGCTCACCGCGCTCGTGGCTCAGGCCGAGGAGCGATCCGGGCGCTGATCTCCGCGGCCCGTGGTGGGAAGGCTCCGCGCCTTCCCACCACGTGGCCCCGTCTGTCCCGTCGCCGTGGGAGTCAGGCCCACTCGAAGGACATCTCGCCCGCGACGCCGAGGTGCTTGCACAGCTTGTGGATGCCACCGAAATCCTGGACCAGTGCGGATCGGCGGGTGTCGTGTTCGGCGTCGTCGATCATCGCCTGACCACCGCTCAAGTCCATGAGTCCGACGATGGTGTGCCACGTCGAGTAGTCGTTGCTGCTGAAAGCGGTCATCGCGTCGACGAGCCCGTCCAGGAAGTGGCGGCGGTCGTCGGGGCTCAGGGTGTCGTAGACGACGCCGGCGATGTCGTCGGCGATCGAGGCGTGGCAGTACTCGTCGCGATTGTGCAGCCTCACCGTCGCCCGGTTGACCGGCTGGATGACGTCGTTTTCGGATATCAGGTCGAGGTAGGAGCTGATCGAGATCTCCGCCACCGTCATGAAGGCGAACGTCGTGATCGCCCGCTTCCTCGGGTCGGCGGCATCGGCCGTCGCCGCACGTTGTCGGCGCAACGTCAGGACGTCGGGAAGGGCGTTGTTGGGCATCGCCCAACCCCGTTGTCTGCGCGTGACGGCGCTCGCGTTCAGGTGCATGAGGGTGTGGTACTGCTCGTCGACCATCGCCTGGTGGACGGCCACGGCGAACGTGTCTCCGAGCCCGGTGTCCAGGGCGTCGTGCGCAACGAGGTCGAACCCGGGGTTGACCACGTACTGCTCGATGTCCATGACGTTCTTGTTGAATGCGATCCAGGCCCACGCCCGGAGCTGGTTCCGGTGCTCCTCGCTCATGCCGAGAAAGCGATCGTGATCGGCGAAGGGCAGCAACTCGTTCGGGTAGTCCTGCTTGTCGAGGTCGAACAGCGCGTCGAGGTCCGGTTCCGGCTTCTTCACGGTGGCCCGCTGACCCCAGTTCCGGGCGAGCCGGGTCACGATTGCGCTCTCCACCGGATCCGCCGGGTCGTACTCCGGGAGCGAGGGAGTCTTCGGGGGCGTCATGACGAATCTCCGTTCCTGTCCCACGACTGCGGCTGTCCGTGAACGAGATCGGTGAAGAGGTCGGCGCACAGCCGGGCGAGGGGTTCGCTCCGGTCGCCGAGCGCCGACGTCGAGCGGGACATGAGCGAAGCGAAATCGTCCTCCGAGCCCCGCTCGACAGTTTCCGTGAGAGTGGTCAGTGCGGCGGCGAGCGCGCGGCGGGCCTCGCCCGCAAACGGATTGCCCGCCTGGATGTCCCGATAGACCTCCGGGACGCCTCCGCCGACCCGCGCGAGGAGCGCGAGCGACACGAGATGGGGAGGGGTCGCCACCGCGGTGAGTTCGGCGCCGTCGACACCGAGGTCCGCCAGCGCGAGGCCGAACGCGAGGACGCCGGCGTGTGTCAGCGCCTGGGTCGCTGCGGTGAGCCGGTCGTGGTGTTCGGCGTCCAGGCGGACCACCGACGACCCCCAGCCGGACAGCACCGACAGGAACCACTCGACCTCACCACTGTCCCGGTAGGTCACCGCCGCGACGGGGCGGCCCTCCGGTCCGAGGGAAGGCGCGAACATCGGGTTGATGCCCACCGCACCGGTGCGCAGCGCACTGTCGCGCAGGGCGGCGTCGAATCGGGACTTCACCGACAGCGTGTCGACCAGCAGGGCGTGTTCGGCCAACTCCGCGACGACGAACGGAATCGCCTCCAGCGCGATGCTTTCGGGGATCGCCAGGATCACCGCATCGGCCGCGTTCACCACCGTCCGCAGCTCGGGCGACGGGTCGGTGACGTCGCCCTTCACCTGATCCGGGTCGGATCGATCGGTGAATCGGATGTCGATGGTGCGCACCGTGTTTCCGTCGGCACGCAGCCGAGCAGCCAGCATCCGGCCGACATCGCCGGAACCGCCGATCAGCGCGACGGTCCGGATGGATGCGGCCGGGACGTTCACGGCCCGATCTCGTTCGGCCGGTCTGCCGTCACGGTCAGTGCCCGCAACATGGTGGCGGCCTTGACCATCGCCTCGTCGAACTCCTCCTCCGGGTCGGAGAGGGCGGTGATCGCCCCACCGATACCGAACGTCACCTCGGTGTTTGTGGCGACGATCGTGCGGATGACGATCGACAGGTCGGCCGTCCCCGTCAGTGAGAAGTAGCCGATCGACCCGGAATACACACCGCGCGGCCCGGACTCGAGCCGGTCGATGATCTCCATGGTCCGGATCTTCGGGGCGCCCGTCATCGATCCGCCCGGGAAGGCGGCGCGAACACACTCGACGACGGAGGCGTCCGCGCTGAGGGTCCCGCGCACGGTCGACACGAGTTGATGCACGGCCGCGTACGTCTCGACGTCGAAGAGCTTGGGAACGTGCACCGATCCGGGAACGCACACCCGAGCCAGATCGTTGCGCGTCAGATCGACGATCATCAGGTTCTCGGCGCGGTCCTTCTCGCTGTCGAGCAGGTCCTGCCGCAGCGCCGCGTCCTTGGCGGGGGTCGCGCCGCGCGGCCGCGTCCCCTTGATGGGTTTGGACTCCACCACCCGGTCCGCGCCGATCCTGAGGAACCGTTCGGGGGAGGCGCTGAGAACCGACAGTCCGGCGAACTGGAGGTACGCGCTGTACGGGGTGGGGCTGATGGAGCGCAGCAACTCGAACGTGTGCAGGGGATCGATCGACTGGTCCACCGTCGCCATGTTGGTCAGGCACACCTCGTAGGACTCGCCGGTCCGGATCTCGCCGAGCGAGGTCGCGATGTGTTCGAGGTACTTGTCGTGCTCGTGGCGCAGGGCGAGTTCGGCGGACTCCGGCTTCCGGATCGGCGACACCGCGGTCGGCGGGTTGTCCGGCTCGGCCAGCCGATGCAGCGCCACCTCCATCTCGTCGAGCCAGCGGCGCAACTCCGGATCGTCCTGGTGATCGCTCAGGCACAGCGCGTAGGTGCGCTCGCCGGAATGGTCGATGACGACAGCGCGGTCCGCGAACACCAGCGCGGCGTCCGGGGTGGGCGACTTGTGGGCCGCCGTGCCGCCGGTCTCGGCCTTCAGTTCGTAGCCGAGGTACCCCACGTAGCCGAGGCCGAACGGCACACCCGGGAGACCGGGCACCGACCGGGCCTGCAGTTGCCGCTCGAGGTAGTCGAAGAACGGTGCGTGCACCTGTTCGACCGGCAACCCCTCGCGGGTGATCCGGACGATCGATTCGCTGACGTCGTACGTGATGTACTCGGCGCGCGGGCCGGAACAATTGCCCATGATGGTGAATCGCGACGTCGGTTCCGAGGCCGACGTCCCGTCCAGCCAGAACGCGTTGGGTCCGGACGCGAAGAGATCCTCGAACGTGGTGCGGGGATCGACTTCGTGATCGACGCGCACCTGCTGGACCACGTACGGCGCGTGGGGAATCGGGATTCTCAGCATGGACCCGTGCGTGGGTGTCCCGGAATGCGTCTGCGTGAGATCGCGGAAGTTCGCGAGCAGTTCGTGACCGAACGCGGTGCTGATCGATTCGGGGTGGAACTGGACGCCCCACAGCGGACGAGTGCGGTGACGGACACCCATCAGCAGGCCGTCGGCGGTCCGGGCGGTGGCCTCGAGGTCGTCGGGGAGATCCTCGACGATCAGCGAGTGGTAGCGGACCGTCGGGAACGGTGACGGAATGCCGGCGAAGAGTTCGGAACTGTCGTGTTCGACGAGGGATACGCGGCCGTGCATCGGTTCGGGTGCGAGGACCACGCTGCCCCCGAACAGCTGGCACAGTCCCTGATGACCGAGGCACACGCCGAGTACGGGTAGTTCGGTCTCCGTGATGATGCGCGCACTGATCCCGAAGTCTCGTTGCCGCTCCGGGCGTCCGGGGCCGGGGGAGATGACGATGTTGTCGAAGTCGGACCAGGGGATCGAGTCCCACTCCACGTCGTTGTGCACGACCGTGGGGGGTTCACCGTTCACCTCGGCCAGCAGGGTGAACAGGTTGTAGGTGAACGAATCGTAGTTGTCGACCAAGAGCGTCCGGGTACTCATCACGACTCGACATTCGCAGATGGCACGGAACTGCGACGAACGTGGTGGTTGTCACGGTGGTCGTGGTGTCCGTTGTGGCGGGGGGCCTCGTCGGCGGGCTCCGCGTTGATCACGAGGTCCTCGAGCCGGCACGTCTCGGCGATGAGAAGGTCGTAGAGCGAGTCGAAGAACTCCGGGGACAGTGAGTGGCTGTCCGCGTACTGTCGCGCCCGCTCGTGGACGATGTGGATCCGACCTGGCTGCATCATGGCGATGTGCTCGCGTCGCTTCAGTTCGCCGATGCGCAGGCACACCTCCAACCGCTGCCGGACCGCTTCGAGCAGGGTCGCGTCGACTGCGTCGAGTTCCGCGCGCAGGCCCTCGAGTGCCTGCTGCGCCGAGGCGTCAGAATGCTCTCCGGAATCGTCGCCGTTCCGCTGTTCTACGGAGAAATACATAATCGCCCCACTCACTCGATTGGCAGTAGCTTTCTCATCCCGACTATCGTGTGTCGTTGGTGGTTCGTTTCGGTGAGCCTTCCGGATGGCCGGGAGGGCTGTCCGTGATCAGCCGAAGACGAGCCGTGTGGGTTATCACCCCCAGAGTCTCGATCTCAAGTTGAGACTTTAATGGACAGTTGGGTAACGTAACCTGAAGTCTATTTCCGTCAACTCAGGATACGAGGAATATGCGTATATCGTCGGCCGGTAGGGCCCTGTTGTTCGCGCTGGCAGGCATCGTGATGCTCTGCGGCGTGGCACCAGCGGCAGCGGATCCCGTGGAAGCGGAACCCGCACCCGCGGCCGACCCGTCGGTACTGCCGGGGGCGAACGACTGGAGCTGTAAGCCGTCCGCGGCGCATCCGCGTCCCGTCGTGCTGGTGCACGGCACCTGGACCGGCATGTTGGGAACGTGGAAGGACCTCGCCCCGGCGCTCACCGCGGAGGGCTACTGCGTCTTCGCCCTCAACTACGGACAGGCCGCCGGTCTGACTGAAGGTAACCTGATGCGCATGTTCGGCGGCGCCGATATCGCGGAGTCCGCGCGGCAGCTCGCCGGGTTCGTGGACCAGGTCCGGACCACCACCGGCGCTTCGCAGGTCGACATGGTCGGGCATTCGCTCGGTGGGACGGTGTCCCGCCAGTACCTGCGGTTCGACGGCGGCGCCGACCGCACGAACCCCGCGCTGAACAAAGTGCATTCCCTTGTCACGCTCGGCGCCACCAACCACGGCACCAGCTTCGGGGACGTCCAGGCGCTGGGAGCGATCGCGCAGGCTCTCGGTGTGCCGGTCACGACTCTCGCCGGTGTCGCGGTCGGACCGTCCTACATCCAGCAGATGGTGGGCTCGCCCTTCCTCCAGCTCCTCAACGCGGGTGGCGACACCGACCCGGGCATCGAGTACACGGTGGTCGCCAGCCGCAGGGACACCGTGTCGACCCCGCCGGAGAACACCTTCCTGACGGCAGGCCCGGGCGCCACCGTGCACAACGTCTGGCTCCAGGACGGCTGCGAGGCGAACACGGCCGAACACAACAAGCTGACCACCGATCCGCGGGCCGTGTACATCATCCAGCGGGCGCTGGACCCCAGCTATGGAGATCGCAACCCCGCACCGTGCTGACCCGGCGCCGGGGCACCGGTGGTGCCGGTCAGTCCCAGATGCCGACCTCGTCGAGATGTGCGACCAGTCGCTGGGCGCCGTCGATGAAGTGGGCCTTGTTCTCCGCACCCACCACGTCGGACTTCCCGTCGGCGAGCGCGGCGATGAGCCGGCGATGGCTCTCGACCGCCGACTCACCCCAGGCCGGATCGGACGAATAGAACTGCACCGGGGTGTACCTGGTGGCGCTGAGCAGGAACCACGACAGCTTGCTCGCGTCGGCGAGACGGTTGATGACCCGGTGGAACGAGAACTCGAGATCCTCGATGCGGTCGGCGTCGCCGTCCTGGACGGCGCGTCGCAGCTTCTCGTTGATCGCGGTCAGCTCCTCGACGGCCTCCGGGGTGGCCGACCGACTTGCGCGGACCGCGAGTTCCTCGGCGATCTGCCCCTGCAGCCAGAAGAGGTCGTGGATGTCGTCCCGGCTGAGCGGTGCGACCACGTACCCGCGGTGGGGGACCAGTTCGACGAGTCCCTCCCCTCGCAGGGTCAGGAGCGCCTCACGGACAGGTGTGACGCTGACCCCCAGATCCGCCGCGGTCTCGTCGAGGCGGATGAAGTCACCCGGGCGAACGCCCCCGGACATGATCAGGTTGCGGACGTGCACGGCGACGTCGTCCGACAGCTGGGGTCGGCGGCGCAGGGTGCGGCCCGCTGGGGATCGTGACACGGAGGGCGATGCCATGGAGAACTCCTTCGATGCGGCAAACCAGCATAAACCGCGGGTGGTGATTACAAGCCGTAGGTCTTGCCGATGATGTCGCGCTGAATCTCGTTGGTACCGCCGTAGATGCTCGACACGATGGTGGAGCGGACGTGCTTCTCCATGTCGAACTCGGTGGCGTAGCCGTACCCTCCCATCATCTGCATGCCCTCGAGCGCGACCTTCTTCGCCGTCTCCGTGACCTTCAGTTTGGCCATCGACGCCTCGCGGGCCAGCATCTTGTCCGGGTTCGCGTCGACGTCCTTGGCGACGCTGTAGACGAGCAGCTTGCAGCACTCGATCTCCGTCGCGAGATCGGCGATGCGGTGGCGCAACGCCTGGAACGATCCGACCGGCCGCCCGAACTGCTTGCGCTGGGTGACGAAGTCGAGGGTGTCGGCGAACGCGCGCTGCGCGGTGCCGAGCATCATGGCGGCGAGGATCAGGCGTTCGAAGTTCAGGCCGGTCATCAGCTGGCGCCAGCCGTTGCCGACCTCGCCCACCACCGCGTCCTCGGGTAGGACGCAATCGGTGAAGTAGAGGTCGTTGACCTCCTTGCCGCCCATCGTGTCGATGCCGCTGATCTTCAGCCCGGCGGTATCCGCCGGGACGTGGAACATCGTGAGGCCTTCGTGCTTGCCGTCGCCGCGCCCGGTGCGGGCCACGAGCAGGATGTTGTCGGCGAAGTGCGCGTTGGAGCACCACGTCTTCTGACCGTTGATCACCCAGCCGTCGGCGGTCTTCTCCGCGCGGGTGCTGAGGTTGCCGACGTCGGAACCGGCTTCCGGTTCGGACATCGAGATGGACTGTGATCGGCCGGCCACGATGCCGCGCAGCACGATGTCCTTCTGCGCGTCGGTTCCGAACTTGGTGTAGGCACCGCCCGTGATCAGGGTGGGACCGATGCCGCCGATGGGTGCCATCCCCTTGGCGGCCTCCTCGAGGAGGATGCACATGTCGACGTGGCTGGCGGCCGAGCCGTCGTACTCCTCGGGAATGGTGATGCCCAGCCAGCCCAGCTTGGCCATCTTCTCGTAGACGTCCTGATTGTGGTTGTGCTCGCCGTGATTCGTCAGCCTGTCGCGCTGCTCGCGGGTGCCGCTCTCGCGCTTGCAGAAATCGGCGATCGCCGCCGCGAAGTCCTTCTGTTCACTGGTGAATTCGACGCTCATGTCCGGGGGACTCCTCATGGTTGATGCGGCCGGCGAATCGGACGGCCGGAGGTGACGGTGCGGGGCTTGCCGCGATGGGGTCTGCCGCATACTGTGATGTCCACTACATTACATCACATCACATATATTTGATGTGATCTTGAGGGAGGACATCGACCATGCCACAGCAGGCGGAGACGACCGAGACGACGGCCGGCGAGCAGCCCGCAGCCCGGACGGAGCAGGCGCCGAAGACGTTCGCGTCCCTGGACCCGCGCAACGGCAACGTCCTGGCCGAGTACCCGATCCAGGGGGAGCAGGAGGTGCGCGACGCCGTCGACGCGGCCCGCGCCGCCGCGCAGTGGTGGAACGCTCTCGGGTTCGACGGCCGCAAGCAATGGCTCCTCGACTGGAAGAAGTCGATGGCCCGGGACGGCGAGCAGCTGGCCGCGCTCGTCGCCGCGGAAACCGGCAAGCCGTACGACGACGCGCTCCTCGAAGTGATGCTCGCCATCGAACACCTCGACTGGGCCGCGAAGAACGCGGGCAAGGTTCTGAAGCGGCGGAAGGTGCCATCGGGCCTGGTCAGCGCGAACCAGGCCAGCAGCGTCGGATACGAGCCGATGGGTGTGGTCGGTGTCATCGGGCCGTGGAACTACCCCGTGTACACGCCGATGGGGTCGATCTCCTATGCGCTGGCGGCGGGCAACACCGTCGTCTTCAAGCCCAGCGAGCTGACCCCCGGGGTCGCGGTGTGGCTCGCCGACAAGTGGAAGGCGCTCGTCCCCAACCAACCTGTACTGCAGGTGGTCACCGGAGACGGGTCGACCGGCGCTGCTCTCGTCTCGGCCGGGGTCGACAAGATTGCCTTCACCGGATCTGCCGCCACCGGCAAGCGCGTCATGGCCGCGTGTGCCGAAACGCTGACCCCCCTCGTCGTCGAGGCGGGCGGCAAGGACGCCATGCTCGTCGACGCCGACGCGAACCTGGACGAGGCCGCCGGCTTCGCGGTGTTCGGGGCGATGGGCAACGCTGGACAGACGTGCGCCGGCGTCGAGCGCATCTACGTCGTCGACTCGGTCTACGACGAGTTCGTCCGGCTGGTCGCCGAGAAGTCGAAGGTCCTGCGCCCCGGCCCCCGGGACGCCGCATACGGTCCGATGACGATGGCCAGCCAGTCCGACGTCGTCCGCGGCCACGTCCAGGATGCACTCGACAAGGGCGGATCCGCTGTGGTCGGCGGACTGGAATCCATCAAGGACGGCTACGTCGGACCGATCGTGCTGACCGGCGTTCCCGAGGACAGCACCGCGATCCGCGAGGAGACGTTCGGCCCCACGGTCGTCATCAACAGGGTCGCCAGCCTCGACGAGGCGGTCACGAAGGCCAACGGCACCACGTTCGGGCTCGGCGCGTCCATCTTCACCAGGGATGCGACGAAGGCGATGCAGGCTGCCGAAAAACTCAGGGCCGGAGTGGTGACGATCGGTTCGGTGCTCGGGTTCGCCGGCGTGGCGGCGCTGCCGTTCGGCGGTGTCGGAGACTCGGGCTTCGGCCGGATCCACGGAGCGGACGGTCTGCGTGAATTCAGCCGGGTCAAATCCATCGCCCGGCAGAGATTCGCGGCTCCGCTGAACCTGCTCACCATGCAGCGCAAGTCGCGGGACATGAAGATCTCGGCCTGGATGTTGAAGAACCGGCACGGACGCTGATCACGCGGCAGGAGGGTATTCACATGCTGATGAAGAGCAAGCGCGCCGACACCGGCGCGCCGGGCGGGGTTCCGCGGGGCAGGCACGGCTGGCAGCGGCGGATCGAGGAACTCGACCCGGTCCGGGATCACCAGGAGATCCATCGCATCACGGCCGGCTACGAGTTTCCGTGGGACTACCAGCGGTCGCTCGAGTTCGCGCTGTTCCGGACATACTGTGTCCCCACCATTTCGGAACTGCTGCAGCGCACCGGTGAGTTCGAGAAACGGCCGCAGAAGAGGTACGACGACACCGCACTGCTGATGGCCGAACTCGTCGAACACGGCTACGACTCCGAGCGCGGCATCGAATCACTGCGCGTCGTGAACCGAATGCACGGCAAGTACGACATCGACAACGGCGACATGCTGTACGTGCTGACCACCTTCATCTACGAGCCGATCGACTGGATCGACCGCTTCGGATGGCGGCGGCTGACTCCGAACGAGCGTCTCGCGTGTTTCCACTTCTACCGTCAGGTGGGAATCCGAATGGGAATCAAGAACATTCCCGAGAGTTTCGAGGACTTCTACCGGTTCAAAGTCGACTACGAGCGGAAGTATTTCCGGTACACCGACGACAACCATCGCGTCGGCACCTACACGCTGAAGCTGTTCTGTTCCTGGTTTCCGGCGCCACTCCGGCCCCTCGTCGCGCAGGGGGTCTACGCGCTCCTCGACCCGATGATGCTGGCAGCGTTCGGGTTTCCCGCCGCCCCGATCTGGCTGCAGAACGCGTCCCGCCGTGCGCTGGGGGTCCGTGCGAGGTTCGTGCGCTTCCTACCGCCACGTCGGGAGTCCAAGGCCGCACGGGATCGGCACAACCGGAGCTACCCCGGATACCCGGTGGGCTACCGTCCCCGTGATCTGGGCGCGGACAGCGACAATCACCGCGGATTCCGTCGACGCGCCGCGTGACGGCTGTGTCCCTGGGCGACTCGTCCAGGGACACGGCCTCAGTGGCCCAGTAGGACCGCCGTCATCAGGGTGTGGAGACGCGCACGCGACTCCTCGCGGGTGTCGAAGTGGACCAGGCGGCCGATGTCGAGCACCAGCCCCAGCGCTGCGTGTACCAGGAACCGTGCCTCCGGAGCCGAGAGTTCGGTGCGCACGGTGGTCACCAGGTGGACCCACTCCTCGACGTGCAGGCGCTGCACGTTGCGGAGATTGGTCCGCTCGTTCTTCGGGAGGTTCCCGATTTCCGCGAAGTACACCGACAGCACTTCCGGGTTCCCGAACGAGAGTTCCAGGTAGGACTCGGCGAGTTTGCGGAGCGCATCCTCGGGGCCGGTGGCGGTGGACAGCGCCGCCGAGGTGGCCACGGCCAGCCGGTCGGACGCGCGGTAGAACACCGCTGCGAGAAGGTCGGCCTTACTGGGGAAGTGGCGGTACACGCTCGACGCGTTGATGCCGGCCGCGGCGCCGATTTCTTCGATGCTCGAGTCGTGGTAGCCGTGCCGGTCGAAGATCTTCACGGCCTCGTTGATCAGCAACTCACGCTTGGACGTCACCGCCAGGCCGCGTACCGCACCTGTGCCTGTGTTCCTTCCTTCGGTCGGGACGGCGGGAGGCAGTGTCGCGCGCAGGATCGATTCGCACGCCGACTTCAGAAGCGCGTCGAGCCGGCGCGTCGCGAGAGTGGTGCGGTGTGCGCTGATGCTCCCCATCACGCTCAGCGTCGACGCCCCCAGCGTCGTGGCGTCGACGGACGTGAGTTCGGGTCGCAGTTCCCGCAGGGGGTCTGCCACGCATCGGGTGACGTGAACGAAGACGTCGCGGATGCGCGTGCGATCCTCGGCCTCGAGGTACCGGCCCTCCCAGCGGTAGAGCCCGGCGACCTTGCGGTTCTCGATGGTGTTCGCGACGAGCGCGGAGATCAGATGGTCGAGTCGGTCGCCGGGCTCGCGCTCGGCCATGCCGTCGAGGGCGCCGTCCGCTGCCGCCTGCAGTGCGTCGGCTGTCGTGGTGGCGGCGTGTACGAGCAGGGCGTACTTGTTGGGGTAGTGCCGGTAGAGGGCGGGGCCGGAGATCCCGATGGTGGCCGCGATCTCGTCGACGCCGACCGCGTGGTAGCCGCGCTCGCTGAAGGCCTCGGCCGCGACGTTCGCGATCTGGGCCTTGCGATTCTTCGGGCGACGGCGGATCGGCCGCTCGGTGGCGGCACCGGCCGCCGTGCTGGTCCGGGCCACGGTCACCTCCATCGATCGGCAGTCTTCTGCCAGTTTAACTGCCGATGATCTTAACCGAGACTTTCGCATCGTCGGGTCGGCTGAGGGTCGCCTGCGGAGAAATCGTCACCCCACATTCTCGGAAAATGCCGGTGAATCTGGCTGCGGAGTTGCCGTAGAGCTATTGACACGTGAGGAACGCGCAGAATAAGTTAACGACAATTCGCATGTGTCCGCGGTCTCCTGACGGTCGTGCGCTCCTGGATGTCACATTTCGAACTATCGGAGGTAGCTGGATCATGGGTGCAACCCGGCAGAGCGGGCAGGCATTGATCTTCGACGCGATCAGAACCCCTCGCGGACGGGGTAAGAGCAACGGTGCCCTCCACGGCACCAAGCCCATCGACCTGGCGGTCGGGTTGATCGAGGAGATCCAGATCCGGAATCCGAGTCTGGACCCGGCACTGATCGACGACATCGTGCTCGGCATCGTGTCGCCGCTGGGTGAACAGGGCGGCGTGCTTCCGCGTGTCGCGGCGCTGGCTGCCGGACTGCCCGAGACCGTCGCGGGTGTCCAGATCAACCGCTTCTGTGCCTCCGGTCTCGAGGCCGTCAACCTCGCCGCGCAGAAAGTGGCCTCCGGCTGGGAAGACTTCGTTCTCGCGGGCGGCGTCGAGTCCATGTCGAAGGTGCCCATGGGATCGGACGGCGGTGCATGGGGACTCGATCCGGCGACAAACTACGACACCTACATGGTCCCGCAGGGGATCGGCGCCGATCTCATCGCGACCATCGAGGGATTCGGTCGCAGCCAGGTCGACGAGTTCGCAGTTCGCTCACAGGGACTGGCGGCCGACGCCTGGGCCGACGGGCGGTTCGATCGCTCGGTCGTCCCGGTACGGGACCGCAACGGTGTCGTCGTCCTCGACCGGGACGAGCACATGCGGCCCGGCGCCACCGTCGAGGGCCTGTCGGCGTTGACGCCGTCGTTCGCCGCTCTCGGGGAGCAGGGCGGATTCTCCGCGGTGGCACTGCAGAAATACCACTGGGTGGAGCGCATCGACCATGTCCACCACGCCGGCAACTCGTCCGGAATCGTGGACGGTGCCTCCCTGATGCTCATCGGCAGCGCAGAAGCAGGCGAACGCGCCGGCCTCGCGCCGCGCGGCGGAATCGTGTCCACGGCAGTCATCGGCTCCGAGTCGACGATCATGCTCACCGGTCCCGCGCCCTCGGCGCGCAAAGCACTGGCGAAGGCCGGGCTCGACGTCTCCGACATCGATCTGTTCGAGATCAACGAGGCCTTCGCCTCCGTGGCGCTGAAGTTCGCCAAGGACCTCGAGATCCCGCTCGACAAGGTGAACGTGAACGGTGGCGCCATCGCGATGGGCCACCCCCTGGGCGCCACCGGCGCAATGATCCTCGGCACGCTGCTCGACGAACTCGAACGCCGGGGCAAGCGTTACGGCCTGGCCACCCTGTGCGTCGGCGCGGGCATGGGCATCGCGACAGTCGTCGAACGCATCCAGCACTGACCACAGGAGAAGCGAACAGCATGACTGACAGCACAATTCGGTACGAGAAGGACGCCGACGGAATCGTCACCCTCGTTCTCGACGACCCCGCCCAGTCCGCGAACACGATGAACGAGGGGTTCATCGTGTCCCTGGGCGAGGTCGTCGACCGCTTGACCGCCGAGCGCGACACCATCGCCGGGGTCGTGGTCACCTCCGCGAAGAAGACCTTCTTCGCCGGCGGCGACCTCAACGACATCCTGAAGTCCCGCGCGGGACAGGCCGAGGCGGTGATGGCGAACGTCGACCGCATCAAGGAACCACTCCGCAGGCTGGAGACGCTGGGCAGACCCGTCGTCGCGGCCATCGGCGGCGCCGCCCTGGGCGGCGGACTCGAGATCGCACTCGCCACCCACCATCGGATCGCGCTGAATGCCGCAGGCGTGCAGATCGGACTCCCCGAGGTGACGCTCGGTCTCCTTCCCGGCGGGGGCGGCGTCGTCCGGACGGTGCGCCTGCTCGGAATCGTCCCCGCTCTCACCCAGGTTCTCCTGCAGGGGCAGCGTCACACCGCGGAGAAGGCGCACGGTCTCGGCCTGATCGACCAGCTCGTGGACGACGTCGATCACCTGGTGCCCGCGGCGAAGAAGTGGATCGCCGACAACCCCGACGCAGTGCAGCCGTGGGATGTGAAGGGGTACCGGCTTCCCGGTGGAACTCCCGCGTCCCCGGCGCTGGCCGCGAACCTTCCCGCATTCCCTGCCAACCTGCGGAAACAGCTCAAAGGCGCGCCCTATCCGGCTCCGATTGCGATCATGAGCGCTGCCGTCGAAGGCGCGCTCGTCGACTTCGACACGGCTCAGAAGATCGAGAACCGCTACTTCGCCGGGCTGGCCACGGGACAGATCTCGAAGAACATGATCCGCGCGTTCTTCTTCGACCTCCAGAAGGCCAACAGTCTGGTCGAGCAGTACGACGGAGCAGGCCGCGTACCCGTCGGCACGGTCGCGGTGCTCGGCGCCGGGATGATGGGCGCCGCCATCGCGTACGTGTGTGCCAAGTCGGGCATGAACGTGGTGCTGAAGGACGTGAGCCTGGCCGCGGCCGAGAAGGGCAAGGGCTACTCGAAGACTCTTCTGGACAAGGCGGTCGCCAAGGGCCGGACGTCCCCCGAGAAGACCGAATCGATCCTCGCGCGGATCCTCCCCACCGACAGGCCCGACGACACTGCGGGCGCCCAGCTGGTCATCGAGGCCGTGTTCGAGGACCCGGCCGTGAAGAACACGGTGTTCGCCGAGATCGACGGCTTCATCGCGCCCGACGCACTGCTCTGCTCCAACACGTCGACATTGCCGATCACCCTCCTCGGCGAAAACGTCTCGCGCACCGAGGACTTCATCGGCCTGCACTTCTTCTCGCCGGTCGACAAGATGCCCCTTGTCGAGATCATCAAGGGGGAGAAGACGAGCGACGACGCGCTCGGACGCGCGCTCGCCGTGGTCCGGCAGATCGGCAAGACTCCGATCGTCGTCAACGACAGCCGCGGGTTCTTCACGAGCCGCGTCATCGGTACGTTCACCAACGAAGGTATCGCGATGCTCGGCGAGGGCGTCTCCCCGGTGTCGATCGAGCAGGCGGCGTCGCAGGCCGGATACCCCGCTCCTGTCCTCGCGCTGATGGACGAACTGACGCTCACGCTGCCCCGCAAGATCCGCGAGGAGACGAAGGCCGCGATACTCGCCGAGGGGAAATCCTGGGAGCCACATCCGGCGGATGCCGTCGTCGATCGCATGATCGACGAGTTCGGCCGCAAGGGTCGCTCCACGGGCGCCGGCTTCTACGAATACGCGGACGGTAAGCGCGTCGGATTGTGGTCCGGGCTCGAGACGTTCCGGCGCGACCGTGCGCGCACCGAGATTCCGTTCGAGGACATCAAGGAGCGGATGCTCTTCATCGAAGCCGTCGAGACGGTCCGCTGCCTGGAAGAAGGGGTGCTCGAATCGACCACCGACGCCAACGTCGGTTCCATTCTGGGCATCGGCTACCCCGGCTGGACGGGCGGCGTGGCCCGCTACATCGACCAGTACCCGGGCGGGATCCAGGGATTCGTCTCCCGGGCGCAGCTTCTCGCCGCGCGGTACGGGGACCGATTCCTCCCACCCCAACTACTGCTGGACAAGGCCGCCACCGGCGGCACGTTCGAAGAGGTGAACTGAATGAGGACGAAATTCACCGAGGCCTTCGGTGTCGAGCACCCGATCGTCCAGGGTGGCATGATGTGGGTCGGCCGTGCCGAACTCGTAGCGGCCGTGGCCGATTCGGGAGCGCTCGGATTTCTCACCGCGCTCACCCAGCCGACCCCCGAACATCTCGTCGCGGAGATCGCCCGCACACGGGAGCTCACCGACAAACCGTTCGGCGTGAATCTCACCATCCTCCCGTCGATCAACCCGCCGCCGTACGCCGAGTACCGCCAGGCGATCATCGATTCCGGAATCGGCATCGTCGAGACCGCCGGCTCCAATCCGGTGGACCACCTCCCGCACCTCAAGGACGCGGGGATCAAGGTGATCCACAAGTGCACGAGCGTGCGGCACGCGGTGAAGGCGGAACAGGTCGGTGTCGACGCGGTCAGCATCGACGGCTTCGAATGTGCAGGCCACCCCGGTGAGGACGACGTCGCGGGCCTGATCCTGATCCCGGCCGCCACCCGAAAGCTCACGATCCCCGTGATCGCGTCCGGCGGTATCGCGGACGCGCGCGGCCTCGTCGCCGCGCTCGCACTCGGCGCCGACGGCGTGAACATGGGCACCCGATTCATGTGCACGGTCGAATCCCCGGTGGCACACGCCGTCAAGGAACAGATCGTCGCCAACACCGAACGCGACACCGAACTCATCTTCCGATCCCTTCGCAACACCGCCCGCGTCGCGAGCAACGCGATCAGCGCCGAGGTGGTCGACATCGAGTCCCGTGGCTGCGAATTCGCCGACATCCAGCATCTCGTCGCCGGAGCCCGGGGACGCACGGTGTTCGAAGTGGGCGATCTCGACGCCGGAATCTGGACCGCGGGACAGAGTCAGGGCCTGATCGACGACATCCCGACCGTGCGCGAACTCGTGACCCGGATGGTCGCGGAGGCGGAATCGATCATCACCGGGCGGCTCGCGCGCACGGTCGACTCGCGCATCGGAGCGGTGTCGTGACCGCGCCGGCGGTCGACGGGCTGCGCGTCGTCAACGAGGCCGGGGTCCTCCGGATCACGATCGACCGCCCCGACCGGATGAATGCCCTCGACCTGGCACACATGACGGCGCTGGGCGACGTGCTCACCGCAGCCGCCACGGACTCCTCGGTTCGCGTCGTGATCATCGCGGGGGCGGGCAAGGCGTTCAGCACGGGCGCGGACCTCGCGGCGGCCGCCGCGGCCGGAGGCCGGGAAGCGACCGCGGAGGTGGTGATGGACTCCGCCAACAGGGTGGTTCGTGCCATCGTCGAGTTGCCGGTCCCGGTCATCGCTCAGGTGAACGGGGCGGCCGCGGGCGTCGGGGCGTCCATCGCTCTGACGGCTGACCTGACATATGCCTCCGAGAATGCCTATCTACTCCTCGCGTTCGTCAACATCGGGTTGATGCCCGACGGCGGTTCCAGCGCGCTGATCGCGGCGTCCATCGGCCGGGCACGGGCTACCCGGATGGCTCTCCTCGGAGAGCGCTTACCCGCCGCACAGGCGGAGCGGGACGGACTGATCGCCGGCGTCCTTCCTCCGGACGAACTCGCCGCGCACGTCGATGCCGTGGCGGCCCGGCTCGCTCGTGGTCCGAGGCGGGCCATCGAACTCACCAAGCGGGCACTCACCGCAGCGACGCTCACAGCTCTGGACGCATCACTCGACCGCGAGAAGGCGGGCCAGGCGGAACTGCTGCAGGCCCCCGACTTCGTCGAAGGCGTCACCGCGATGCTCGCGAAACGCGCTCCGAACTTCCGGAGCTGATGCGAATTGCGGTTAACAAGACTGTTCCGATAGACGTCGAGATCTGTAATACTCGTCACAGCTCGGTGCAGGTCCGAACGGACGGACGGGCGCCGGGCACGAGTGCAGCGAAGGGACCACCACCACATGTCGTCACGTAGCGAGCTGCTGGAGCAGCCACTGCAATCCCGCCGCAACCACTGGAACAACTGGGTTGCGTCGCACGCGGAGATGAAGCCCGATCAGGCCGCGTTCCGCTTTCTCGGCCACAGTACGACCTGGCGCGAATTGCACGACCGATCGGAGGCGCTCGCCGGCGCGCTGTCCCGCCGCGGTGTGAACTTCGGCGACCGTGTTCTGCTGCTCACCCTCAACCGCACCGAATTCTTCGAAGCGGTTCTCGCGATCAATGCCCTCGGTGCCATCGCGGTCCCCGTCAACTTCCGGCTCACCCCGCCCGAGGTCGCGTTCATCGCCCGTGACTGCGGGGCTCGTGCGGTGTTCACCGAGCCCGCGCTCGCACCGCTGGTCGCGGCGGTGCGTCAGGACGTTCCCGAACTGAGCCTGGTCGTGAACATCGGCGCCGACTCGGAAGCCGGCGTGCTCGGTTACGAAGAACTCGTGTCGGAGGCCGGCCCGGCGTATGCACCCGTCGATCTGCCCGAGGACACACCGTCCCTGATTCTCTACACGTCCGGAACGACGGGTACACCCAAGGGTGCGGTGCTGTCGCACTCGAACATGGTCGGACAGTCCATCACCTGTATCCGCGCGATGCGCTACGACCGCGGCGACGACATCGGGTTCCTCGCGTCCCCCGTCTTCCACGTGGCAGCTCTCGGTTCCGTCGCCCCGATGCTGATGCTGGGCGGTACCACGGTGATTCACCCGCTCAAGGCGTTCAACCCCACCGAGATGCTCGACGTGTGGGAGCAGGAGCGGATCACGACGGTGTTCCTCGTGCCGGTGCAGTGGCAGGCCGTCTGCGCCGACCCGACCGTCCGGGGTCGCGACCTCGCCCTTCGCGTCATCAGCTGGGGTGCGGCGCCCGCATCGGATACGGTGCTGCGCGCCATGGCGGACACGTTCCCGCGGGCGCTCATCGTCGCCGTGTTCGGGCAGACCGAGATGTCGCCCATCACCTGCGTCCTCGACGGGGACGACGCGATCCGCAAGCTGGGCTCGGTGGGCAAACCGATCCCGACGATCCAGACGCGCGTCGTGGACGACGACATGAACGACGTCGCACCCGGGACCGTCGGCGAAATCGTCTACCGCGGACCGACGATGATGCTCGAGTACTGGCAGAACCCGGCCGCCACGGCGGATGCGTTCGCCGGTGGGTGGTTCCACTCCGGAGATCTGGTGCGGCAGGACGACGAAGGATTCGTCTACGTCGTCGACAGAAAGAAGGACATGATCATCTCCGGCGGCGAGAACATCTACTGCGCCGAGGTGGAGAACGTCCTGTTCGGACACCCGCGGATCCGGGAGGCCGCCGTCGTGGGCAGGCCCGATCCCAAGTGGACCGAGGTGCCCGTCGCCGTCGTCGCACTCGACGACGAGGGATCCGACCTGACCGTGGAAGAACTCGCGGCGTGGCTCGACGACAAGCTTGCCCGGTACAAGCACCCGAAAGACGTCGTGATCGTCGACGCACTGCCCCGCAACGCCAGCGGCAAGGTCGTCAAAGGCGAGCTCCGAAAGGCCCACGGCGCAACCGGCGTCGCGGTCGTCTGACCCCGTATCGAACATCTCGAGCCGGTCGCCGCTCTGCGGTGACCGGCAACGGGGGAGGACCGCGTGACATTCGAGTTGCCACCCGCCAAAGGGCCCGTGAGTCATTTCGCCAACGAAGTCGGCGCACTCATCGGATTCTCGATCGCGACTACGGTGGCCGCGGTGCGAGTTCTGGTGCGGCGCAAGCTGGCCTGGCGGGAACTGCTGGACCAGGCCTGGCGGATCGCGTCGGTCACGTCGGCGCCCGCCCTGCTGTTGATGATCCCCATCGGAGTCCTCATCGCGGTCACGATCGGTAGCCTCGCCGGTCAGCTCGGCGCCGAGGGGTACACCGGGGCGGTCGTGGGGTTCGTGATCGTCGGGCAGGCGTCCGCCCTGGTCTGCGCGCTGATGCTGGCCGGGGTCGGAGGGTCCGCGATCTGCGCCGACCTCGGCTCGCGGACGATCCGCGAAGAGGTCGAGGCCATGGAGGTCCTCGGGCTCAACGTGATCGAGCGGCTCGTCGTCCCGCGAGTGCTCGCGGCGGTGATCGTCGGCGTCGCACTGTGCGCGATGGTCACCGCCGTCGGAGTGTCGGCCTGCTTCCTCTTCCAGGTGGTCGTCCAGAACAATTCGGCGGGAAGCTTTCTCACCGCACTGTCCCAGTACACGCGGTTGTCGGATTTCGTGGTCGCCCTCGTCAAATCGATGGCGTTCGCGGTGACATCGGCGCTCGTCGCCAGTTTCAAGGGGCTGCACGCCAAGGGCGGACCCAGCGGTGTCGCCGACGCCGTCAACGAGGCCGTCGTCCTGGCCTTCATCCTGGTCTTCATCGTCAACACGGTGCTCAGTCAGCTCTATTCCGTTCTCGTCGTCCCGGTAGGTGGTTACTGATGGTCGTGAGTGCCAGATGGCCCGCCGGGCACTGGGTGCGGACCCGGGCCCGCCAGCCCCTCGACCTGATGACGGGGCTGGGCCGGGAATTCACGTTCTACGGCAATGTGATCGCTGGAATTCCCCTCGCGATCGTCAAGTACTGGCGGCACATCATGCGGCAGATCGGCGACATCAGTTTCGGCGGTGCCACGCTGCTCGCCGGCGGCGGCGCGATCGGCGTCGTCTTCGCGATGTCCGCCGTCGCCGCGACGCAGGTGGGCATCGAGGGGCTGCGCGGACTGGACCTGCTCGGTATGGGATCCCTGTCCGGACTCCTGTCGGCGATCCTCAACACCCGCGAACTGGCGCCCGTGATCGCCAGCATCGCGCTCGCGGCGAAGGTCGGAACCGGGTTCACCGCCCAGCTCGGCGCCATGCGAATCTCGGAGGAGATCAGTGCGCTGGATGCGATGGCGATCCGGTCGCTGCCGTTCCTCGCGAGCACACGACTCGTCTCGTGCCTGATCTGTGTGATCCCGTTGTACATCGTCGGCCTGCTGTCGTCGTACCTCGCTTCGCGGCTGGTGATCGTCACATTCGGCGGGCAGTCGGCCGGAACCTACGACTACTACTTCCATCTCATGCTCACCCCCACCGACGTCGTGTACTCCTTCGTCAAGGCTGTCGTGTTCGCGACGATCATCGCGCTCGTCCATTGCTCGTACGGGTACCACGCGTACGGCGGCCCCGAGGGCGTCGGCCGTGCGGCCGGACGCGCCTTGCGTACCAGCATCCTCGCCATCGGCATCGTCGACCTGCTCCTGACGCTCTCGCTGTGGGGCCTCGTCCCGTCCGCCCCCGCACTGGGGTTGCCGTGATGCGCGGCCGTCCGGGGGGACCGGGCAACGGCGCACTCGCCGTGCGGGGGGTGATCGGAGTGGCCGTCCTGATCCTGGGATCGGCATTGCTGGTCGGTTTCGGCACCGGTGCGATCGTCACCGATCCGGTGGTGACAGCGACGCTTCCGGCCGACGCCGGTGCCGTGAAGTCGCACACCACGGTGTCCTACAAGGGGGCGACCGTGGGGACCGTGTCGAGTGTCGACCCCGGAATGAACGAGACCGGCATGGACATCAGTCTCCGCCCGGAACAGATGCGTCACATCCCGGCGTCCGTGCAGGTGCGGGTCGTGCCCCGCACGCTGTTCGGTGACCAGACCGTGGAGCTGGTGTCGACCGCCGGAACCGGCGGCGCCCGACTCGAGGCCGGCGCGCGGCTGCAACCCGACACCTCGGCCGAGACCGTCCAGATGTACGACCTGTACTCGAAGGTCTACGACATGCTGTCGCGGGTGAAGCCGGAGCAGATGCAGGCCGCACTCAGTGCCGTCGCGGACGCGTTGCGTGGCCGCGGCGAGCAGCTGGGGCACACCATCGACAGCCTCCACACGGTGGCGACGTCGACCGCGCCTCTCGTCGAGTCGGTCGCGGAGCGGGCGCCGCAGATCGCCCGGATCAGTGAGCAGCTGGCCGCGGCCGCACCGGACGTCCTCGCCACCATGGACGCGGCGGTGTCTCTGTCGAGCACTCTCGTCGAGAACACCGACAGCTTCACCGGTTTCCTCGCCGCCTCACTCGTCGTGTCGAGGAACTCCGGCGACGTCCTGGAACAGAACGCGGACAACATGATCGCGGTGGCCCTGAACGTCTCGCCGACCCTGGGCGCCATGGCCAGCAAGTCCGATCTGCTGCGGGCCACCCTCGACGAGGCAGGCCCGTTCGGCGAGGCCGGCGCCGCCGTCTTCTCCACCGGCAAGTTCGCGGTCCGCGTTGCCGCGGACCTGTCCAACCCGCGGCCCTACACGTCGGCCGACTGCCCGCGGTATCCCGGCATGGACGGACCGAACTGCGGGGGAGGTGGCGGAGGATGAGCGTCCGGAACTCGGCAATCAAACTGGCGATCTTCGCCGTCCTCGGCATCCTCTCGGCAGTGCTCGTGGTGAACACTCTGCGAGTGCCGGTCGAGGGGCACACCGTGACGTACACGGCGTTGTTCACCGACGCCCAGGGGGTCACTCCCGGCAGCGACGTCACCATCGCCGGCGTGCGGGTGGGACGCGTCGATTCGATCGACATCGTCGACGGCGACGCCGGAAGTGCCACCGCCCTGGTGGACTTCGAGGTGCAGCGCGATCAGGTACTTCCCGCCGACACCACCGTCGCCATCCGATACGGCGACCTGCTGGGGGTCCGGTATCTCGATCTCGCGGCCGGGCCGTCGGGCCAGGGCACGCTCGAGGAGGGCGACACGATCCCGCTCGACCGAACGTCGCCCGCACTCGATCTCACCAGTCTCTTCAACGGATTCAAGCCACTGTTCGACGCCATCGACCCGAAACAGGTCAACGCACTCGCCACCGAAGTCGTCGCCGTGTTCGACGGCAGGAAGACGAGCATGGAAACTCTGCTGCGCCGGGTGGCGGACGTCACCGGCAACCTGGCAAATCACGATCAGCTGATCGGTGATCTCATCCGAAACCTCGAGGTGGTGGTGGGCACGGCGGCGGCGCGGGGTCCCGAGCTGTCCCACCTCGTCGACAGCCTCACCCAGTTCACCGGAATGCTCGCCGAGAACAACGAGGTGCTCATGGACACCCTCGATCAGAGTGCGGCGGTGAGCCGCTCGGCGCTGCAGATCGTGGACGGCCGCGTCCCGGAGCTCAGCCGCACCGTGGAACGGCTCGATTCGCTGACGGGGGCGATGCTGGGCGCCAACCCGGAATTCGATCACCTGATGGTCGCCATGCCGGAGTTCTTCTCGTCCGTCGACCGCTCGGGCTCGTACGGCTCGTGGCTCAACATCTACCTGTGCACCTTCATCGTCAACGTCGACGGTCGCGAAGGTGTCCTCGGTCCCGACCTGCATTCGAGGTACTGCCAATGAGTGTCACCGAGAAGGTGCGCGACGTCTGGGACTCGCTGGCCGGGAATCAGCGAGTGCGCCCCGTCAACCCGCTGATCGTCGGGATTGCCGGAATCCTCGCGGCAACGCTGGCGCTGGCGCTGGTTCTGGTGATCCCGCGGGTGAGCTTCGCGGTGCAGACCGACGGTTACACGGCCGAACTCGCGAACGCTGCGGGCCTGACCGATTCGGACTACGTGTACGTGGCGGGTGTCCCCGCCGGCCGGGTGACCGCAGTGGACCTGGCGGGCGATCACGTGGTCGTGCACTTCCGGCTCGACGGTGAGCGTCACCTCGGATCGACGACGTCCGCGGGAGTGAAGCTGTCGACCATCCTCGGCAAGCGATATCTGGACGTGGCGCCGTCGGGGCCGGGAGACCTGGGGGACGACGGGGTGATTCCACTCCGCCGCACCAGCGTCCCGTACTCGCTCGACGACATCGGGTCGTCCGCGATCGAGACGGCGGACGAACTCGACCTCGGGGGACTGCAGAAGATGCTCGCTGTCGTGACGGAGACGTTGCCGCAGGACGCGAACCTGAACCGGGAGGCACTGGCGGGTGTGAGTGCGGCGTCCGCGATCCTGGCGAAGAACGCCGACCAGGTGACGCAGCTGCTCGACAGCTCGCGGACCCTCACGGACGTGCTGGTCGGTCAGCAGGATCAGCTCACCACCCTGCTCGGTAATGCGGACGTCGTGATGAACACGCTCGCCACCCGGCGTGCGGCCATCCGCCAGATGGTCGACGATCTCCAGGCGCTCGTCGCACAGGCATCTCAGTTCCTGGGTGAGAACACCGCCGAGCTGGATTCACTGCTCGCGAACGCGAGGCAGGTGACGGACCGGTTGCAGGCGAACCTCGCGAACCTCGACGCGCTCCTGACCACGGGTGCACCGGCCGCGAGGGCACTCGTGAACGCGACCGGAACCGGCGACTGGGCCGACGTCTCGGCGCCGTCGGCCGTGATCGCCGACAACCTGCTCTGCGTCGTCGGGCTGATCACGGGGTGCTCGTGAACGCGGGCATCGCGCGCCGGGCCGCCGGGATCGGCGGCGTGCTCGCCCTCGTGGTGGCGGTCGTCGTGGCCGGCTGGCTGCTGATCTTCCGCACGTCGTCCACTGTCGTGCATTCCGAATTCGGCTACGTCAACGGCGTGTTCCCCGGCACCACGGTCTCGGTGCTCGGGGTTCCGGTCGGCACCGTCGAGGTGGTCGAGCCGAGAGGCGCGACCGTGATGGTCACGATGTCCGTCGCGTCGGACGTCGTGCTCCCCGCGGACGCGAACGCGTACGTGCTGGTGACGTCCGCGATCGGTGAGCGCTTCGTCGAACTCGGTCCCGCGTACACCGGCGGCCCGGTGTTCGAGAGTGGGCAGACCATTCCACCCGAACGCAGTCATTCGCCCATCACCTGGGACCAGCTGATGGACAGCGTCGACACCGTCGTGAAGGCGCTCGGCCCGGACGGAGGCGACGCCGGCGCCGCGATCTCCGCTGCCGCCGCGTCGACGGACGGCCTCGGTCCCGCGATGAACGACGCCATCCGCACACTGTCGCAGGCGAGTTCGGTGGTCGCGGGCAACAGTGCGGATGTCGGAGCGCTCGTCGACAACCTCGAGGTGCTCGTGAACACGATCTCGTCGCGTCAGGCGCAGGTCGATTCACTGGCCGGTTCGCTCACCGCGATCGGGGACGAGTTCGCCGGCCAGAAGTTCGCGATCGGCGACACGGTGAACCAGTTGTCCGCGCTCCTGAACCAGATCGACCAACTCGTGTCCGCCAGGGGCGGCGACGTCGCCGCCGGCATCGACAACCTCGCGGGCGTGAGCGAGGTGCTGCAGAGGCACGACACCGACCTCGCCGAGATCATGGACCTGGTGCCCTTGCTGATCGACAACATCCAGCGTGCGGTCACTCCGGACCAGCGTGCCCGCATCAGACTGAACATCTCCACGAACCTGGCGCAAGCCGAGCCGACGTCCCCGCTCTGCGCGGTGGTCGATCCGATCCTCTGCCGAGGAGCGGGAATCACCAACCCGATTCAGTTTCCGCCCAGCATGTCCGACCCGTTCGGGCTGCGCGAACTCATGGTCGGAGGACGATGACGATCCGGACGAGAACGAAGTCGCTGACGGCGGCACTGATCGTCGGTGTGATGCTGCCCGCCGCAGGGTGTTCGCTGAGCCTGCAGGATCTGTCGGTGGGCCGTTCGCCGGAAGGTCCGTCGTATCAGATCTCCGCGCAGTTCGACGGAGTCGATCGCGTCGTCCCGGGCGCCGAGGTCCGGGTGGGCCAGGAGGTGGTGGGCCGCGTCTCGGACGTGTCGACCCGGGACTTCACCGCTCACATCGAGATGCGGATCCGCGACGACGTCCCGATACCGCAGGATGCGACGGCCCGGATCGAATTGCCCACGGCCCTCGGCAATCCCTTCGTCCGGCTCGACGTCGGGGACGCGGCGGGCGCGCCGATGAGCGAGGGCGACACCATCCCACTGGATCGGACGTCGCGCGGTCCCGACATCGAGAGCGGCCTGGCCGCGCTGGCCACCGTGCTGAACGGCAGCGGCATCGACCAGATGCACGCCATCATGAACGAATTGACCGTCGCCTTCACGGGCCGCTCGGACAAGGTCCGGGAACTGGTGGACATGCTGAACGACACGCTGGGGGTCGTCGACGACCACCGGGACGAACTCGACCGGGCGATGGTGGCGTCCAATGCCTTCGCAGCGGAACTCGCTGCCGGGCAACCGATCCTCGACCGGGCGATGACCGGTCTGGTGCCGGCGGTGGATCTCCTGGTGTCGCAACGAGATCAGATCGTCGCGCTGATGGGGGAGGCGTCCCGTCTCAGCCGCGAGGCGCAGCACGTCCTCGGCAGCGCCGGATCCGAATTGTCGGCCGAGATCAGCGACGCGGGGGCCGTACTCACGGCGCTCGACGGGTTCGAGTCACAACTCGCGCCGACACTGAATTCGGTGGCGACGTTCCTGGGTGGATTCGCCGCGGCCACACCGGGCGATTACACGACGTTCGACGGAACGTTCGACGTCACCGCCGTCATCGCCAAGCTGCTCACCGGATCGGCTCCGCTCGAGGTGCCGGAAGCCCGCACGCTGCCCGAGGTACTCGGCGGAGGCGTCCGATGATGACACGTCACGTGGTGGCGCAGCTGGTCCTGTTCCTCGTGATCTCGATCGCCGCGATTCTGTTCGGGCTGCGGTACGTCGCGGGCCCGGACACGTTCGGAACTCCCATTCACCTGAGTGCCCGGCTCGACCACGCCGCGGGCCTCGCCCAGGGAGCGTCCGTCAACTATCGCGGCGTCGGAGTGGGCACAATCAGCTCCGTCGACGTGAACCCCGGAGGGACGGGCGTCGTCCTCGGCATCGAACTGCATCCCGGTATGCAGGTGCCGGCCGGTTCGACCGCGAAGATCACCACCGAGAACGCGATCGGCATCCAGGCGCTCGACATCATGCCCGACGGCGCGGACCCGCCGTACCTCGCGGACGGAGACGTCGTCGAGGTTCCGGAGGAGGGAATCCCGCGCTCGCTCGACGCGACCCTCGTCGAGACCACGGACCTCGTGAACTCGATGGACGTCACCGCTCTGTCCTCGCTGGCCGACACGTTCGGCACCGCCTTCGGGGGCACGGGACCGGACCTGCAGAACCTGCTCGACGGTTCCGCCGACATCGCCCGGACACTCGAAACCCGCACCGACGCACTGTCGACCATCGTGAACAAGGGCATGCCGCTCCTGGACACGGCGGACGGTCTCACCGCGGCTCTGCCGGAATCGGCGAGTACGGCGCGGAACGTCCTCGAGCAATTGCGGGCCCACGATTCCGCCCTCGTCGACCTGCTCGGACGCTCGCCGCAGACGATGGCGAGCCTGGACGCGTTGCTGTCCGGAAATCGGGACTCACTGGGCGCGCTGATGGCGAATCTGGTTCTCCCCACCCAGATCGTCGGTGACCGCACACCCTCCCTCGACTACGGCCTGACGATCATGCCCGGCGCGCTGCCGAAGATCGCGTCGATCGAGAAGGGCGGACTCGCCGACCTACTCCTGGTCGGAACGCAGGGACCGATGTGCGTCTACGACGCCCCGCGCCGTCTGGTGACCGACGCGGAACCGAGTCAGCCCGCTCTGGACTGGACGTGCCAGTCGCAGCAGTACCTGGAGCAGCGGGGTGCCGTGAACGTGCCACGACCGGACGACCTGGGTCAGGAGAACGCGACGAGGAACGGCGGCGTCTACGGACCACCGGCTGCGGACGATCCGCTGGTGATCGAGCCGCCACTCACCGGGCACACCCCGCGCTAGGTCCGTGCACGAGCCGAGGAGAGAACATCGATGAGTAAACCGACGGGTGAGGCGGCGGGCGGCGTCGACACGGCCGGCCGTATCAGGAGGCTCACTCAGGCCGCACTCAATGCCGACGTCACGATCAGCCGCGTCGACGGCGTGGCACACGAGATCGGGACGTCCCTCGACGAATTCACCCGTGTGCTGGGCAGGTTCGACGCGTTGCTGGACAAGTTCGCCGATGGGCTCGACACCTTCGCCGGCACGGTCCGGTCGGTGGACGGCGTCGTCGGGTCGCTGGCGGCCACCGAACAGGACCTCGACGAGCTACTCCTGCGCGTCGGCCGGATCGTCGAGACGGTCGACTGGCTACTGACCCCCGCGACCGCGGCGCGTCGCCGGTTGGCCGGCATCAGATTCTTCTGACGTCCGGGAATACGAGTGGCTATGCCGGGTTGCCCGCGGCCCGGCGATAGCCGCGCACCGCGGGGTAGGTGAAGATCAGCAGCCCCGCGAGCGACCACGCGATGGTCTTGAGCAGTGGTTCCGCGACGGGTCCGCCCATCGACAGTCCCTTCATCGCGTCGATCGCGCACGACATCGGCTGGTTCTCCACGAACGGCTGAAGCCACGTGGGGTAGGCGCCTGTGGGTACGAATCCCGAGTTGAAGAACAGCAGGAGGGTGCACAGCAGGGAGAGGATCTCGACGAGCGGCGCCTTCGCCGCGTTGACGGCGAGGGCGGTCACCATCGTCGCGAAACTCACCCCGAACAGAAGCGGCAGGAGCATCAATGCGATACCGGCGAGAATGCCCTGATCGAACCGGAACCCGATAGCGAAACCGACGGCGATGATCAGCACCGTGGTGAGCATGATCCGCACGGATTCGGCCATGAGTCGGCTGAGCAGGCCCGACGCGCGGTGCACGGGCAGCACCCAGAACCGGCTCAAGAGCCCGTCCGCCCATTCCTTCTTCAGCGACAGACCGCCCGCGATGGACCCGAACATCGCGCCGACGAGCGTGATCATCGGAACGGTCCCGAAGACGCTGTTGACCCCGGTGGCCTTGGTGATCGAGATCCCGAGGACCGCCCAGAACATCAGCAACATCAACGACGGGTACACGATCGCCTGAAGCATGGTGTACGGGTCGCGCGCCCAGCGGAGCAGAAGTCGTCTGGTCTGCAGCAGGCTGTGCGAGAACAGCGCGGCGAGGGAATTCTCCGGGTGGGGTTCGAGCACCTCGGGGAAGGTCACCGTCGCCGGTGTGTCGGATCGGTACTCGGTGGTCATCCGCGCCTCACATTCGACCAGACCGACAACGGGAGGAAAACCAAGGCAAATCCTGCGCACCACAGCAAGGTAGGTGTCAGTAACTGGAACGTGATCGTCCCATCGGTCATCGCGCGCATGGACGTGGAGAACTGTGAGATCGGCTGGTTGCGCACGAAGCCCTGAGCCCATTCGGGGAACTGCGTCACCGGAACGAACCCGGACGAGAACATGCCGAGGATCAGCTGAGGGAGCGTCAGCGCTTGACTTGTAATCTCGGGGCTCCGGGTCAGGGTGCCGAGCGCATCGGCACCCGTTGTGAGGGTGAATCCAATGGCCATGGCCAGTCCGCAGAACGCGGCAGTTTGTGCCACACCTCCGTCGAATCGGAATCCGATGAGCAATCCGTATGCGATCGATGCTACGAGCGAAATCGCCGAATGTACGAAGCTGGCGGTCATCCGTGCCGCCAACGGAATTGCTGGGCCGATCGGCATCGTCTGGAACCGGGAGTTCATCCCGTTCGATGCCTCGGTAGCAGCGCGATGGGCGGCCGAGATCGCGGTGAACGCCATGGCCTGCAGGACGATGATCGGCATGACGAACTGTGCGTAATCGATGCCCTGGAATTTCATCACCAGGCGTAGCGGCAGGTAGAAGCCGATGGTGAAGATTAACGGCGCCAACACTGCTATGAAGAACTGACCGGACACTGCCATCGTGTGCAGGTTGCGCTTGGACAGCGCAATCCACTGCTGGATGCTCGACGGTTGCGGCCGCCGGTGCCTGCCCTCGAGGGCACTCTCGAATCCGAGCTGGGCGGGCGCCGTCACGACGGCAGGCTCTCGTCGACGCGGACGTGACCGGTGAGGGAGAGGAAGACGTCGTCGAGGGACGGGCGCCGCAGGGCGATGTCGGCGAGCGTGACCCCGGCGAGGTCGAGGCGGCGCAGAACCTCGGCGAGGGTCTGGGCGCCGTGTTCGGCGGGTATCGACAACCGGTCGGTGCCTTCTTCGATGACCCGGCCGGGTGGGCACAGGCTCGAGAGGATCTCCCGCACGCGCGGCAGGTCGTCGAGACTCACCGGGACGACCTCGCAGTAGCTTCCGCCGGTCCGGGCCTTCAATTCGTCGGCCGTGCCCTCGGCGATCACGGTGCCCTTGTCGATGACGACGATGTTGTCGCTCAGCAGGTCGGCCTCTTCGAGGTACTGCGTGGTCAGCAGGATCGTGATGCCCTGCTCCTTCAGCGCGGACACGAGGGACCACACGCCCTGGCGGCTGCGGGGGTCGAGACCGGTGGTGGGCTCGTCGAGGAACACCACCTCGGGGCGGATCACCAGGCCACAGGCGATGTCGACGCGCCGGCGCATGCCGCCGGAGTACCCGGACACCTTCCGGTCGCCCGCTTCGAGCAGATCGAACTGGGTCAGTAGGTCCTGCGCGCGCGATTTCGCGGACGCCTTGGGCAGGCCCATCAGGCGGCCGAAGAGCACCAGATTCTCGCGACCGGTCAGCGACTCGTCGAGGGCGGCGTACTGGCCCGTCATCATGATGCTGCGACGGACGTTCGCCGACTCCTCGACGACGTCGTGTCCGGCGACGAATGCGCGGCCCGCATCGGGTCGCAGCAGAGTGGACAGCACGTTGACGGTGGTGGTCTTCCCTGCGCCGTTGGGGCCCAGGATGCCCAGGACCGTGCCGCGGGGCACCTCGAAGCTCACACCCCGCAACGCTGCTACGTCACCGAAGGATTTCTCGATTCCCTCGACAAGAACGGCGGTGTCAGCTGCTGGCATGTCCCGAGTATGTCACGCGAAGAGGGTGATCAAGGCAGACCGGGGAACACCTTCGCGCCCGAGGAACGGGAGGGGAAATCTTCTGTAACGCGGAAAGACAGGTACGCGATAAATGCCGGACGTCTGTACCACTTCGGCCCCGGCGACCGCGGCGGAAACCGGTCCCGTCCGGCCGGAAGGTGGTGCTGTGCCGCGACGTTCCGGCTGCGGGGAAGTGCCACACGGCAATTCGGGTCACCCCCGATGACGCCGCAACGAATGTGAGCTTCGACATGCGCCTTTCGCGTTCTACCGCGGTGTGACCCACGTCGTGATGTCGGCGTGAACCACCTCTACCCCGTGTCCGTCGAAAATGCCCACCGGCACGACGACGTCGGCGCCCGCAGAGATCGCGGTGAAGTCCGGCAGCTCCGGCAGTTCCGCGACGGCGCGCAGCGTTCCGTTCGCCTTGGAGAGGTAGTGGACCGTCATCGACTTCGGGATCCACCGGTGGGTCGAGGGCACGGTCGCCTCGGACAGCATGCCCATGGCGGCCTCGGCGAGGTTGCACGCCGCGATCGCGTGGAACGTGCCCAGGTGGTTGCGGACGCCCCACCATTTCGGGGCGCGGACCTCGCAGCGGCCGGGCCGCATCTCGACGACGCGGGGGAGGACCGAGCCGAAGTAGGGGACGCGGAGACACATGCCGACAGAGAAGAGGGCGTGGCCCAGCGCGTTGTCGGGGAGTTTCTGCCACGCGGCGTACGTGGGACTCGAGTTCGTCATCCACGCATCTTACTTCAGAGTAAGTTCGGGCGATGGTGGGAGGGATCGAGCCCGGTTTGAAGTCTCCCGCCCGGTACGGCATACTGGTCGGGTTGCCTTGTCTGGGACGCGATCGTTTGCGGCCCGAAACAGGTGGGGTGAAACGTCGCGGTGTAGATCACATGACCTGCTCGCGGCCACATGCAAGACGGAAGCAGTACCTACTGGCACTCGAATTCGAGTGCATCCGGTGCGCGTTCCCGGCCCGAAAAGCTGAAAAGTTCCGGGTCGGAGAATGAGTGGGAGGGCGACACGCCCGACCGCGTGTACCGGAGAACCATGACAGATGAACAGCGGCAGCGGATCGGGTGTGTCCCGGTCGCCTAGCGTTCGGACAGTTGCGGCCCAGGTAAGGGACTGTGCAGACGAGGTAGTTCGGCCCGACTCGGGTGGGACTACGAAACGCGGCAAGAAAAGGACACTAAGCGTGGCGGGACAGAAGATCCGCATCAGGCTCAAGGCCTACGACCATGAGGCGATCGACGCGTCAGCGCGCAAGATCGTCGAGACGGTGACCCGTACCGGGGCCCGCGTCGTTGGACCCGTGCCGTTGCCGACCGAAAAGAACGTGTACTGCGTCATCCGCTCGCCGCACAAGTACAAGGACTCGCGCGAGCACTTCGAGATGCGTACTCACAAGCGGCTTATCGACATCCTCGACCCGACGCCCAAGACGGTTGACGCGCTCATGCGCATCGACCTTCCGGCCAGCGTCGACGTCAACATTCAGTGAGCGCGGCGGAGACAAAAACAATGACTGATACCAAGATCAAGGGAATCCTGGGCACCAAGCTCGGCATGACCCAGGTCTTCGACGAGAACAACCGGGTCGTTCCGGTCACCGTCGTGAAGGCCGGACCGAACGTCGTGACCCAGATTCGTACCGAAGAGCGTGACGGCTACAGCGCCGTGCAGCTCGCGTTCGGCGCCATCGACCCGCGCAAGGTGAACAAGCCGACTTCCGGCCAGTTCACCAAGGCCGGCGTCACCCCGCGCCGCCACGTTGTGGAGCTCCGCGTTGCCGACACCTCGGAGTACGAGGTCGGCCAGGAACTTACCGCCGAGGTCTTCGAGGACGGCGCCTACGTCGACGTCACCGGAACCAGCAAGGGTAAGGGCTTCGCCGGAACCATGAAGCGCCACGGCTTCGCCGGTCAGGGTGCATCGCACGGTGCGCAGGCCGTTCACCGTCGCCCCGGTTCCATCGGTGGTTGCGCCACTCCGGGCCGCGTGTTCAAGGGCATGCGCATGTCCGGCCGCATGGGTAGCGACCGCATCACGACGCAGAACCTCTCCGTTCACAAGGTGGACGCCGAGAACGGCCTGCTGCTGATCAAGGGTGCGATCCCCGGCCGCAAGGGCGGCCTCGTGATCGTCAAGAGTGCAGTGAAGGGTGGTGCACGAGCATGACCAGCACCGAGACATCGACGACCAAGCTGACGCTGGACGTCAAGGTCGCCGGCGGCAAGACCAACGGCACCGTCGATCTCCCCGCGGAGATCTTCGACGCGCCTGCCAACATCGCGCTTCTCCACCAGGTTGTCGTCGCGCAGCTCGCTGCTGCACGTCAGGGCACCCACGCCACCAAGACCCGCGGCGAGGTTCGCGGCGGTGGCAAGAAGCCGTACCGCCAGAAGGGCACCGGCCGCGCTCGTCAGGGCTCGACCCGTGCACCGCAGTTCGCCGGTGGTGGCACCGTCCACGGCCCGCAGCCGCGCGACTACAGCCAGCGGACCCCCAAGAAGATGAAGGCCGCCGCCCTGCGCGGAGCCCTCTCCGACCGGGCCCGCAACGAGCGCATCCACGTGATCACCGAACTGGTTGCCGGTCAGACTCCGTCCACGAAGTCCGCCCGCACCTTCCTCGGCGAGATCTCGGACCGCAAGAAGGTCCTGCTCGTCGTCGGACGCGAGGACATCGCGGCCTGGAAGAGCGTGCAGAACCTGGACGGCGTGCACCCCATTGCACCCGACCAGCTCAACACCTACGACGTGCTCAACAGCGATGACGTCGTGTTCAGCGTCGAGGCGCTCAACGCGTTCATCCACGGGCCCGCCGAGACCGCCCAGGAAGAGAACAAGGAGGAGGGCAAGTGAGCACCATCGCCGATCCCCGCGACATCCTGCTCGCCCCGGTCATCTCCGAGAAGTCCTACGGACTGATCGAGGAAGGCACCTACACCTTCCTGGTGCACCCGGACTCGAACAAGACGCAGATCAAGATTGCCGTCGAGAAGATCTTCGGCGTCACCGTGACCAGCGTCAACACCGCCAACCGTCAGGGCAAGCGCAAGCGGACCCGGTTCGGTTACGGCAAGCGCAAGGACACCAAGCGCGCGCTCGTGACCCTCTCGGCCGACAGCAAGCCCATCGAGATCTTCGGAGGACCGGTCGCGTAAGCGCCCGGGACTTGACGAGACATAGAGGACGAGAAGACTCATGGCAATCCGTAAGTACAAGCCGACTACCCCGGGCCGTCGTGGCTCGAGCGTCTCGGACTTCGCCGAGATCACTCGGTCGACCCCCGAGAAGTCGCTGGTTCGCCCGCTCCACGGACGCGGTGGACGTAACGCACACGGTCGTATCACCACCCGGCACAAGGGCGGCGGACACAAGCGTGCCTACCGGCTGATCGATTTCCGTCGCAACGACAAGGACGGCGTGCCGGCCAAGGTCGCTCACATCGAGTACGACCCCAACCGCACCGCGCGTATCGCCCTGCTGCACTACGCGGACGGCGAGAAGCGCTACATCATCGCCCCCAAGGGCCTGGTCCAGGGTGCTCCGGTCGAGTCCGGCGCAGGCGCCGACATCAAGCCCGGCAACAACCTGCCCCTGCGCAACATCCCGACGGGTACCACCATCCACGCGGTGGAACTCCGCCCGGGTGGCGGCGCCAAGATGGCCCGCTCGGCCGGATCCAGCATCCAGCTGCTCGGTAAGGAAGGCACCTACGCCACGCTGCGTATGCCGTCCGGCGAAATCCGTCGTGTCGACGTTCGCTGCCGCGCCTCGATCGGTGAGGTCGGCAACGCCGAACAGTCGAACATCAACTGGGGCAAGGCCGGCCGTATGCGCTGGAAGGGCAAGCGCCCGACCGTCCGTGGTGTCGTGATGAACCCGGTCGACCACCCGCACGGTGGTGGTGAGGGTAAGACCTCCGGTGGTCGCCACCCGGTCAGCCCGTGGGGCAAGCCCGAGGGCCGCACCCGCAAGAACAAGGCGAGCGACAAGCTCATTGTCCGTCGTCGCCGTACCGGCAAGAACAAGCGCTAGGAGGGAGTGAAGGATGCCACGCAGCCTCAAGAAGGGCCCGTTCGTCGATGACCACCTCCTCGCGAAGGTGGACGTGCAGAACGAAAAGGGAACCAAGCAGGTCATCAAGACCTGGTCCCGTCGTTCCACGATCATCCCGGACTTCATCGGCCACACGTTTGCGGTTCACGACGGCCGCAAGCACGTCCCCGTGTTCGTTTCCGACTCGATGGTCGGACACAAGCTCGGAGAGTTTGCACCGACCCGCACGTTCAAGGGTCACATCAAGGATGATCGGAAGGCGAAGAGGCGATGAGCAACACCGAAACCGCCAACCCGACCGCCAAGGCAGTAGCGCGCCACGTGCGCGTCACGCCGATGAAGGCGCGTCGTGTTGTGGACCTGGTCCGCGGGCGTTCGGTTGAAGACGCCCTGAACATCCTGAAGTTCGCGCCGCAGGCAGCGAGCGAGCCGGTCGCCAAGGTGATCGCCTCCGCAGCAGCCAACGCCGAGAACAACCTCGACCTCGACCCGAGCACGCTTGTCGTCGCCACGGCGTTCGTGGACGAGGGCGCGACCCTCAAGCGGTTCCAGCCGCGTGCACAGGGACGTGCGTTCCGTATCCGCAAGCGCACCAGTCACATCACCGTGATCGTGGAGAGCCTGCCGAAGACCGGAACATCGACCCGTAATCGCCGGAAGGGAAGTGCTCAGTAGTGGGCCAGAAAATCAACCCGCACGGCTTCCGCCTCGGCATCACCACCGACTGGAAGTCTCGCTGGTACGCAGACAAGCAGTACGCGGAATACGTCAAGGAAGACGTCGCGATCCGTAAGCTCCTCGCCACCGGCATGGAGCGCGCGGGCATCGCGAAGGTCGAGATCGAGCGCACCCGTGACCGTGTGCGTGTGGACATCCACACCGCGCGCCCGGGCATCGTCATCGGCCGCCGCGGCGCCGAAGCCGATCGCATCCGTTCCGAGCTCGAGAAGCTGACCGGCAAGCAGGTCCAGCTGAACATCCTCGAGGTCAAGAACGCCGAGGCCGAGGCTCAGCTCGTCGCACAGGGTGTGGCCGAGCAGCTCTCGAACCGTGTCGCCTTCCGTCGCGCCATGCGCAAGGCCATCCAGTCGGCCATGCGTCAGCCCAACGTCAAGGGAATCCGGGTTCAGTGCTCCGGTCGTCTCGGCGGCGCCGAGATGTCCCGGTCGGAGTTCTACCGCGAAGGCCGTGTGCCGCTGCACACGCTTCGTGCGGACATCGACTACGGCCTCTACGAGGCCAAGACCACCTTCGGCCGCATCGGCGTGAAGGTCTGGATCTACAAGGGCGACATCGTCGGTGGCAAGCGTGAGCTCGCCGCCAACGTGGCTGCTCCCGCAGGCGACCGCCCGCGCCGTGAGCGTCCGAGCCGTCCCCGTCGTTCCGGTGCCACCGGCACCACCGCGACCAGCACCGAAGCCGGCCGCGCAGCGACCGCCACTGCCGATGCACCCGCTACGACTGAACAGAAGGAGGGCTGACGCATGTTGATCCCACGGCGGGTCAAGCACCGCAAGCAGCACCATCCGAGCCGTTCGGGTGCCGCCAAGGGTGGAACCCAGGTGACCTTCGGTGACTACGGCATCCAGGCTCTCGAGCCGGCCTACATCACCAACCGGCAGATCGAGTCCGCTCGTATCGCCATGACCCGGCACATCAAGCGTGGCGGCAAGATCTGGATCAACATCTTCCCGGATCGCCCCCTCACCAAGAAGCCGGCCGAAACCCGCATGGGTTCCGGTAAGGGTTCGCCCGAGTGGTGGATCGCGAACGTCAAGCCCGGTCGCGTGATGTTCGAGATGAGCTACCCCAATGAGGAGATCGCTCGTGAGGCCCTGCGCCGCGCGATGCACAAGCTCCCGTGCAAGTGCCGGATCGTGACAAGGGAGGAGCAGTTCTGATGGCTACTGGAACCCCAGCCGCAGAGCTCCGCGAGCTCACTGAAGAAGAGCTGGTCACCCGGCTTCGTGAGTCGAAGGAAGAGCTGTTCAACCTTCGTTTCCAGATGGCCACGGGCCAGATGGACAACAACCGTCGACTTCGTACCGTTCGTCACGAGATCGCGCGTATCTACACCGTTCTGCGTGAGCGTGAGCTCGGGCTGGCCGTTGGTCCGGACGCAGGTGACGCGGCATGAGTGAGGAAAAAGCAGTGAGCACTGAAGAGCGCGGCAGCCGCAAGGTCCGCACCGGATACGTCGTCTCCGACAAGATGGAGAAGACGATCGTGGTCGAGCTCGAAGACCGGGTCAAGCACCCGCTCTACGGCAAGATCATCCGGCGCACCAGCAAGGTGAAGGCGCACGACGAGAACGGCGTCGCAGGCATCGGTGACCGCGTGCAGCTGATGGAGACCCGTCCGCTGTCCGCGACCAAGCACTGGCGTCTCGTCGAGGTCCTCGAGAAGGCCAAGTAAGAACCGAATAATGTATCCAGTACGATGGTGGGGTTGCCTTGCGGCAGACGCACGGCAACCCCACCGTTGTGCCGCCCACCCGGGCGGCCCCTCTCGCAGGGCACGGGTACAGACCGCGCACGTCGGGTCGGAAATCTGCCGTGCAACAGTCCAGGTCAAGGAGAAGTAAGTGATTCAGCAGGAGTCGCGGCTGCGCGTCGCCGACAACACGGGTGCCAAGGAGATTCTCTGCATCCGCGTTCTCGGTGGTTCGTCTCGCCGCTACGCCGGGATCGGTGACATCATCGTCGCCACCGTCAAGGACGCCATCCCGGGTGGAAACATCAAGAAGGGCGAGGTCGTCAAGGCTGTCATCGTCCGTACCACCAAGGAACGTCGCCGTCCGGACGGGTCGTACATCAAGTTCGACGAGAACGCCGCCGTCCTCATCAAGCCGGACAACGATCCCCGTGGCACCCGCATCTTCGGCCCCGTCGGCCGCGAGCTGCGTGAGAAGAAGTTCATGAAGATCGTCTCGCTCGCCCCGGAGGTGCTGTGATGAAGGTGCACAAGGGTGACACCGTGCTGGTCATCGCCGGCAAGGACAAGGGCGCGAAGGGCAAGGTCATCCAGGCCTACCCCGCGACCAACAAGGTCCTCGTCGAAGGCGTGAACCGCATCAAGAAGCACACCGCGGTTTCCGCGAACGAGCGCGGAGCTTCCTCCGGCGGCATCGTCACGCAGGAAGCCCCGATCCACGTTTCCAACGTCGCGGTCGTCGACTCGGACGGCAACCCCACTCGCGTGGGCTACCGGACCGACGAAGAGTCCGGCAAGCGCGTTCGGATTTCCCGGAAGAACGGGAAGGACATCTGACATGACCTCCACTGAGAACAAGATCCAGCCGCGCCTGAAGACTCGCTACCGCGAGGAGATCAAGGCTGCGCTGAACACCGAGTTCGACTACGCCAACGTGATGCAGATCCCCGGCGTCGTCAAGGTCGTCGTCAACATGGGTGTCGGTGACGCCGCGCGCGACGCCAAGCTGATCAACGGTGCCGTCAACGATCTCGCTCTGATCACCGGTCAGAAGCCCGAGATCCGCAAGGCACGCAAGTCCATCGCGCAGTTCAAGCTTCGCGAGGGAATGCCGATCGGCGCCCGCGTCACGCTGCGTGGCGACCGCATGTGGGAGTTCCTGGACCGTCTCGTGTCCGTCGCGCTTCCCCGCATCAGGGACTTCCGCGGCCTGTCGGGCAACCAGTTCGACGGCAACGGCAACTACACGTTCGGCCTGAACGAGCAGTCGATGTTCCACGAGATCGACGTGGACAAGATCGACCGCCCGCGCGGCATGGACATCACCGTGGTGACCACCGCGACCAACAACGAAGAAGGCCGTGCCCTGCTGAAGCACCTCGGCTTCCCGTTCAAGGAGAACTGAGCTAATGGCTAAGAAGGCATTGGTCAACAAGGCCAACAAGAAGCCCAAGTTCGCGGTGCGCGCCTACACCCGCTGCCAGCGCTGCGGCCGTCCGCACTCGGTGTTCCGCAAGTTCGGCCTGTGCCGAATCTGCGTCCGTGAGATGGCGCACGCCGGCGAACTGCCCGGCGTTCACAAGAGCTCCTGGTGAGCCGGTGACGCCGTCGCCCTCTCCGGTGGCGGCGTCACCCCCACAGACTTCCGGTTCGTAACCTCGGACCGGGAAACGTAAGACCTACTTCGCGATAGGCCTGCGCCGGAAACGGCAGAGGGAACCGTTGTGAGAAAGGTAGAGGTCAACCTCATGACCATGACCGACCCCATCGCAGACTTCTTGACGCGTCTGCGCAACGCCAACACGGCGTACCACGATGAGGTGAAGTTGCCCCACTCGAAGATCAAGGCGAACATCGCCGAGATCCTCAAGCGCGAGGGTTACATCGCCGACTACCGCACCGAAGACGCCGAGGTGGGCAAGACCCTCATCGTCGACCTGAAGTACGGCCCGAGCCGTGAGCGCAGCCTTGCCGGCGTGCGTCGCGTCTCCAAGCCCGGTCTGCGTGTGTACGCGAAGTCCACCAACCTGCCCAAGGTTCTGGGCGGCCTCGGCGTGGCGATCATTTCCACGTCCACCGGCCTGCTCACCGATCGCCAGGCGGCCAATCAAGGAGTGGGCGGGGAAGTCCTCGCCTACGTCTGGTAAGGGAGGCCACCACAATGTCGCGTATTGGAAAGATTCCCGTCACCGTCCCCGGCGGCGTCGATGTCTCGATCGACGGCCAGGACGTCACGGTCAAGGGTCCCAAGGGCACGTTGGCCCTGACGATCTCCGAGCCGATTGCCATTGCGAAGAACGACGACGGCACGCTCAGCGTGACGCGTCCGGACGACGAGCGTCGCAGCCGCGCGCTGCACGGTCTGTCTCGCACCCTGGTGCAGAACCTCATCACCGGTGTCACCGACGGTTACACCACCAAGATGGAGATTCACGGCGTCGGTTACCGCGTCGCTCTCAAGGGCAAGGACCTCGAGTTCGCACTCGGCTACAGCCACCCGGTCCCGATCGAGGCTCCGGAAGGCATCACCTTCGCGGTCGAGTCGCCCACCAAGTTCTCGGTGTCGGGCATCGACAAGCAGAAGGTCGGGCAGATCTCGGCCAACATCCGTCGTCTCCGTCGTCCGGACCCGTACAAGGGCAAGGGCGTGCGTTACGAGGGTGAGCAGATCCGCCGCAAGGTCGGAAAGACGGGTAAGTGATATGAGCCAGACTGCAAACCAGAAAGCCAAGCGGATTCCGCTCGGCAAGGATGCGTCCACGAAGCGTCGCCTGTCGAAGGTGCGTCGTCACTTCCGTCTCCGCAAGAAGGTCTCCGGCACGCCCGAGCGTCCCCGCCTGGTCGTCAACCGGTCCTCGCGCCACATCCACGTCCAGCTCGTGGACGACCTCGCAGGCCACACCCTGGCCGCGGCGTCGACCACCGAGGCCGACGTGCGTGCAGCGGACGGCGACAAGAAGGCCCTCAGTGCGAAGGTCGGTCAGCTGATCGCCGAGCGCGCGAAGGCAGCCGGTGTCGAGGCCGTCGTGTTCGACCACGGTGGACACGGCTACCACGGTCGCATCGCGGCCCTTGCGGACGCAGCTCGCGAAGGCGGGTTGAAGTTCTGATGACCAAGACCGAGTACATGAACGGAAGGACAGCCTGATGCCGGGACGTCAGAGGCGTGACGGCGGAAGCGGACCCGCCGGACAGAATGGCCCCAATACCGGGGACAACCGCGGCGGCGGCGACCGTCGTGGTGGCGGTCGCGACGATCGTCGCGGCGGACAGTCGGCCGAGAAGTCGAACCACATCGAGCGCGTCGTCACGATCAACCGCGTGTCGAAGGTCGTCAAGGGTGGTCGTCGCTTCAGCTTCACCGCTCTGGTGATCGTGGGCGACGGCAACGGACTGGTCGGCGTCGGCTACGGCAAGGCCAAGGAAGTTCCTGCGGCCATCCAGAAGGGCGTCGAGGAGGCTCGCAAGAGCTTCTTCCGCGTTCCGATGATCGGCAGCACCATCACGCACCCGGTTCAGGGTGAGGCCGCAGCGGGCGTCGTCATGCTGCGTCCGGCAAGCCCCGGTACCGGTGTCATCGCCGGTGGCGCGGTGCGTGCCGTGCTGGAGTGCGCCGGTATCCACGACATCCTGTCGAAGTCGCTCGGTAGCGACAACGCCATCAATGTCGTGCATGCGACCGTTGCTGCGCTCAAGGGCCTGCAGCGTCCCGAGGAAGTTGCGGCTCGCCGCGGTCTCCCCCTCGAAGACGTGGCTCCCGCCGGCATGCTGCGTGCACGCGCACAGGCTGGGAGCGTGAAGTAATGGCCGAACTCAAGGTCACTCAGATCAAGAGCACCATCGGTACCAAGCAGAACCAGAAGAACTCTCTGCGCACGCTGGGCCTGAAGGGCATCCGTCAGACTGTTGTTCGCGAGGACAATGCGCAGAACCGCGGTCTGATCAACGTGGTGCGCCACCTCGTCACAGTTGAGGAGGTCTAACCATGACCATCAAACTGCATCACCTGCGCCCCGCACCCGGAGCCAAGTCCGACAAGATTCGTGTCGGTCGTGGTGAAGGCGGCAAGCGCGGCAAGACCGCCGGTCGCGGCACGAAGGGCACCAAGGCCCGCAAGAACGTGCCCGCAGCCTTCGAGGGTGGACAGATGCCGCTGCACATGCGTCTGCCCAAGCTCAAGGGTTTCACCAACCCGTTCCGCACCGAGTACCAGGTCGTCAACGTCGGCGACATCGCCCGTCTGTTCCCCGAGGGTGGACAGGTCACGGTCGAGGACCTCGTTGCCAAGGGTGCCGTTCGCAAGAACCAGCTCGTCAAGGTTCTCGGCGACGGCGACCTGACTGTCGCCGTCCAGGTGACGGTCGACAAGTTCACCGGCTCCGCCAAGGAGAAGATCGCTGCTGCCGGTGGTACCGCCACCGAGCTGTGAGCTATCACCGCTAGCCAGTAGATGGCCGCAGTACAGCCTCGCGCTGTACTGCGGCCATTTGCGGCTGTACGGGCAGCACTGCCGCAGGTCTCCCAACTGTGCGTTCAGTTGCCACTGTTAGAGTTCTAGAGTTCATTCACGGACAAGTCTGCTTTCGACTCGTCTCCCCACCGTCGTGCCAGGAGGATCTTTGCTTTCCGCCTTCGTCTCGGCCCTCAGGACCCCGGACCTGAGGCGGAAGATCCTCATCGCGCTCGGTCTCGTTGCGCTCTATCGCATCGGCGCCGTGATTCCGTCGCCGGGCGTCGACTACGGGAACGTCCGAGCCTGTGTCGATCAGCTGTCGGGCGGTGATTCCGCTGGTATCTACTCGCTGATCAACCTGTTCTCCGGCGGCGCACTACTCCAGCTGTCGATTTTCGCGATCGGCATCATGCCGTACATCACGGCCAGCATCATCGTCCAGCTGTTGACGGTCGTCATCCCGAAGTTCGAGGAACTCCGGAAGGAAGGCCAGTCCGGCCAGGCGAAGATGACGCAGTACACGCGTTATCTGTCGATCGCCCTGGCGATCCTGCAGGCCACCGGCATCGTGGCGCTCGCGTCGCGCGGCCAGCTGCTGCAGGGATGCCAGGAAGAGATCATCGCCGACAAGAGCATCTTCGGCCTCGTGATCATCGTGCTGGTCATGACCGCGGGCGCTGCGCTCGTTATGTGGTTCGGCGAGGTCATCACCGAGCGCGGTGTCGGTAACGGCATGTCGCTGCTGATCTTCTCGGGTATCGCGTCCCGCCTGCCCTCCGAGGGCAAGGCCATCCTGGACAGCCGCGGGGGACTGATCTTCGCGATCATCTGCGTCGCGGCCCTCGCCATCATCGCCGGCGTCGTGTTCGTCGAGCAGGGCCAGCGGCGGATCCCGGTCCAGTACGCCAAGCGCATGGTCGGCCGCAAGATGTACGGCGGCTCGTCGACGTATCTGCCGCTCAAGGTCAACCAGGCCGGCATCATCCCGGTCATCTTCGCGTCGTCGCTGCTGTACCTGCCGAACCTCATCGCGCAGCTCACCGGCGCCACGTCGTCCGCCGATCCCAGCTGGTGGCAGCGGATCATCAACGAGTACCTGGTGAATCCGAACAACCCGGTGTACATCGTCATCTACTTCGCGCTGATCGTGTTCTTCGTGTTCTTCTACGTCGCGATCACGTTCAATCCGGAAGAGCGCGCGGACGAGATGAAGAAGTTCGGCGGCTTCATTCCCGGTATCCGCCCGGGTCGCCCCACCGCGGACTACCTGAATTACGTGCTCAACCGCATCACCGTTCCCGGCTCGATCTACCTCGGCCTGATCGCGGTGCTGCCCCACTTCTTCCTGTCCGGAAGCCAGACCTCCAGCAGCATCTTCGGTGGTGCGGCCGTGCTGATCCTCGTCAGCGTCGCCCTGGACACGGTCAAGCAGATCGAAAGTCAATTGATGCAACGTAACTACGAAGGGTTCCTCAAGTGAGACTTGTCCTCCTTGGTCCTCCCGGTGCAGGCAAGGGCACCCAGGCCGCGATTCTGTCCGAGAAGCTCGGCGTCCCCCACATCTCCACGGGCGACCTGTTCCGCGCGAACATCGGCCAGGCCACGCCCCTCGGCCTCGAGGCGAAGAAGTACCTGGACGCCGGAGACCTGGTTCCCAGCGAGATCACCAACAACATGGTGAAGGCCCGCGTCGCCGAGCCGGACGCGGCCAACGGATTCCTCCTGGACGGCTTCCCCCGGACCGTCGACCAGGCTCAGGCGCTCGAGGCGATCCTCGCCGAGCTGAACACGAAGCTCGACGCAGTGCTGTCCTTCATCGTCGACGAGGACGTCGTGGTCGAGCGGATGCTGGCCCGTGGCCGCGCGGACGACAAGGAAGACGTCATCCGCAACCGGCTCCGGGTGTACCGCGAGGAGACCGCGCCGCTGCTGGACTACTACAAGGACCAGCTGGTGACCGTCGACGCCCTGGGCGAGGTCGACGAGGTCAACGCTCGCGCACTGGCAGCGTTGGGTAAGTAATGGGCTTTGGGCGTAAGCGCAAGGTCGTTCCGTTCCGGACCGCAGGCGAGCTCGACGCAATGGCGGCCGCCGGTGCCATCGTCGGTGCGGCTCTGGTGGCGGTCCGCGAAGCGGCGAAGCCGGGTGTGAGCACGCTCGAACTCGACGAGGTGGCCGAATCGGTCATCCGCGACGCCGGCGCCGTGCCGTCGTTCAAGGGCTACCACGGGTTCAGCGGATCGATCTGTTCGTCCGTGAACGATCGTGTGGTGCACGGGATTCCCTCGGCGGAAGACATTCTCGCCGAGGGAGACCTCGTCTCCATCGACTGCGGCGCCATTCTCGACGGCTGGCACGGCGACTCTGCGTGGACCTTCGGTGTCGGAGACATCATCGAAGCGGACCAGCAGCTCAGCGAGGCCACCCGGCTGTCCATGGAGGCGGGGATCGCGGCGATGCTGCCCGGCAACCGCCTCACCGACATTTCCCACGCCATCGAACTCGGCACCCGCGCCGCCGAGGTCGCGCACGACCGCAAGTACGGCATCGTCGACGGCTACGGCGGTCACGGCATCGGCCGGGAAATGCACATGGAGCCGTTCCTCGCCAATGAAGGAGCTCCGGGCAAGGGGCCGCAACTGGTGGTCGGTTCCGTTCTGGCGATCGAGCCGATGCTGACCCTCGGCACCACCGACACCGTTGTCCTCGACGACGATTGGACGGTTGTCACCTCCGACGGAACCCGTGCAGCGCACTGGGAGCACACGGTCGCCGTCACCGAGGACGGGCCGCGCATCCTGACCCTGCGTCCGGAGTAGCGGCCTCCTGCAGGTAGGGGCCTACACGTCGATCAGCAGAGTCACCGGGCCGTCGTTGACGAGGCTGATCTCCATGTGTTCGCCGAACACGCCGGTCTCGACGGTCGCTCCCAGCTCACGCAGGGCGCCGGTGAACTCGTCCACCAGTGGTTCCGCCACCGGCCTCGGCGCCGCGGCGGACCAGGACGGGCGCCGGCCCCGGCGGGTGTCCGCCATGAGCGTGAACTGACTGGCGACGAGTACGGGGGCGTCGAGGTCGGACGCGGACTGTTCGTTCTCCAGGATGCGCATGGTCCACACCTTCTTCGCGAGCAGAGCCGCCTTCGCCTCGTCGTCCGTATGGGTGACGCCGACCAGGACGAGCAGCCCGTGGCCGCCGGCCGGGGGAGTGATCCGCCCGACCTCGTCGCCGTCGACGCGGACCGACGCGGACGTCACTCGCTGTACCAGGGCGCGCACGCACACCATCCTTCGCATCGTTGCCGGTGGGTCTCGGAAGTCGAATTCTCGCCGGGCGGGCGGGTCCGTCAGGGACCGCATTTGGCCTGGTGAGCAATTTCCCGTAACATGGATCAACGGTGCGCTATGCGTGCCGGTTGTCTGCGTGCCCAGTGCCGGATTCGATCCGGATTGTTCATGTTTCGGCCGGTGAAGATCCCATTGGGCGCCACGGTAACGGAAACAGATGCAATAAGCACGCCAAACCACATGGATCGCGGAGGATATGGCTAAGAAAGACGGGGCCATCGAGGTCGAGGGACGAGTAGTCGAGCCGCTGCCCAATGCGATGTTCCGCATTGAGCTCGAGAACGGCCACAAGGTTCTCGCCCACATCAGCGGAAAGATGCGTCAGCACTACATTCGCATCCTCCCGGAAGATCGCGTCGTCGTAGAGCTCTCGCCCTACGACTTGTCGCGCGGACGCATCGTTTACCGGTACAAATAAAAGCTTCCCCGCCGACCAGGTCGGGGAGAAGTACGTCCGCTGCGGATCTGCGTAGTGGGCTGCCACAAAACAGGAGATCAGAAGACGTGAAGGTTCAGCCGAGCGTCAAGAAGATCTGCGAAAAGTGCAAGGTGATCCGTCGTAACGGCCGGGTCATGGTGATCTGCGAGAACCTGCGCCACAAGCAGCGTCAGGGCTAGATCTCCGCTTTTCGAGGATCTGCTTGGCAACAAGCAAAGATGACCTCCCAGCACCAGCCAGTACTCACGGCTCTCGAGCAGGTACTGGTTCACCCCCGGCACGGAGGCCGGGGCCCCACTGAGTTAGTTGAAGCATTGTCGGTCGCGAGACCGCCGACGTTTGAAGAGGCACAGGGGATGGACTGGGAGCAGACCTCCGCACACCGATAGGAATGCCGACATGGCACGTCTCGCAGGTGTCGATCTTCCCCGTGAAAAGCGGATGGAGATCGCACTTACTTACATCTACGGCATCGGCCGTACCCGCTCCAAGGAGATCCTGGACGCCACCGGCGTCAGCCCGGATCTGCGGAGCAAGGATCTCTCGGACGAGGATCTGGCCAAGCTCCGCGAGTACATCGAGGAGTCGCTGAAGGTCGAGGGTGACCTTCGCCGCGAGGTCCAGGCCGACATCCGACGCAAGATCGAGATCGGCTGCTACCAGGGCCTGCGCCACCGTCGTGGTCTGCCCGTGCGTGGTCAGCGCACCAAGACCAACGCCCGCACCCGTAAGGGTCCGAAGCGCACCATTGCAGGCAAGAAGAAGGCGAAGTAATGCCCCCCAAGTCACGTAGCACCGGTCCGAAGAAGACCCAGAAGGCGCGTCGCAGGGACAAGAAGAACGTTCCGCACGGCGCCGCTCACATCAAGAGCACGTTCAACAACACCATCGTGTCCATCACGGACCCCGCCGGAAACGTGATTTCCTGGGCGTCCTCGGGACACGTCGGCTTCAAGGGTTCGCGTAAGTCGACCCCGTTCGCCGCTCAGCTGGCCGCCGAGAACGCAGCCCGCAAGGCGCAGGAGCACGGTGTCAAGAAGGTCGACGTCTTCGTCAAGGGCCCCGGCTCCGGCCGTGAGACCGCGATCCGCTCGCTTCAGGCCGCAGGCCTCGAGGTCGGCACCATCTCCGATGTCACCCCCCAGCCGCACAACGGCTGCCGTCCGCCCAAGCGGCGTCGGGTCTAGCGGGAAGGATAGGTAGAAGAAAATGGCACGTTATACCGGACCCATCACCCGCAAGTCGCGTCGTCTGCGCGTCGACCTCGTTGGAGGCGACCAGGCGTTCGAGCGTCGTCCCTACCCGCCGGGCCAGCACGGCCGCGCGCGGATCAAGGAGAGCGAGTACCTGCTCCAGCTGCAGGAGAAGCAGAAGGCTCGCTTCACCTACGGCGTCATGGAGAAGCAGTTCCGCCTGTACTACAAGGAGGCGAACAACCGCCCCGGTAAGACCGGTGAGAACCTGCTCCGCATCCTGGAGTCGCGTCTCGACAACGTCGTGTACCGCGCCGGACTGGCTCGCACCCGCCGCCAGGCCCGTCAGCTGGTCACCCACGGCCACCTCCTTGTGAACAACAAGAAGGTCGACATCCCCAGCTACCGCGTCTCCCAGTACGACATCATCGATGTCAAGGACAAGTCGCTGTCCACGCTTCCCTTCCAGGTTGCGCGCGAGACCCAGGGTGATCGCCCGATCCCGGGTTGGCTGCAGGTTGTCGGTGGACGTCTCCGGGTTCTGGTTCACCAGCTTCCCGAGCGTGCGCAGATCGACGTTCCTCTGCAGGAACAGCTCATCGTCGAGTACTACTCGAAGTAGGCCTGACGGCTCGTGCGCCTTTCCGGTAGTTCCGACTACCGGAAAGGCGCACGGCCACGAAGTGCCTTTCCCATCGTGGGCGTCAAATAGCGGACGCCCGTACAGGAGGAACTCCAATGCTCATTTCTCAGCGACCCACGCTGACCGAAGAGGTCATCGCTGACAACCGCTCGAAGTTCGTCATCGAGCCCCTCGAGCCAGGCTTCGGGTACACCCTCGGCAACTCGCTCCGCCGCACGCTGCTCTCGTCGATTCCCGGCGCTGCTGTCACCAGCATCCGCATCGACGGCGTTCTGCACGAGTTCACCACAGTTCCCGGTGTGAAGGAAGATGTCACCGACATCATCCTGAACCTCAAGGGCCTCGTCGTGAGCTCCGAAGAGGACGAGCCGGTCACCATGTACGTCCGCAAGCAGGGCCCCGGCGCCGTGACTGCAGGCGACATCGTGCCCCCGGCCGGCGTCACCGTGAACAACCCGGATCTGCACATCGCCACCCTGAACGACAAGGGAAAGCTGGAGATCGAGCTCGTCGTCGAGCGCGGTCGCGGCTACGTCCCCGCCGTCCAGAACAAGGCGTCCGGCGCCGAGATCGGCCGTATCCCGGTCGACTCGATCTACTCGCCGGTGCTCAAGGTCACCTACAAGGTGGAGGCCACCCGCGTCGAGCAGCGCACCGACTTCGATCGGCTCGTGCTCGATGTGGAAACCAAGAACTCCATCACCGCTCGGGACGCGCTCGCTTCGGCGGGCAAGACCCTGGTTGAGCTCTTCGGCCTGGCCCGTGAGCTGAACGTCGAAGCAGAAGGCATCGAGATCGGACCCTCGCCCGCCGAGGCCGATCACATCGCTTCGTTCGGACTGCCCATCGAGGACCTGGACCTGACAGTCCGTTCCTACAACTGCCTCAAGCGCGAAGGTGTTCACACCGTCGGTGAGCTTGTCGGCCGTACCGAGTCCGATCTGCTCGACATCCGCAACTTCGGACAGAAGTCCATCGACGAGGTGAAGGTCAAGCTGCATTCGCTCGGCCTGGCCCTCAAGGACAGCCCCGCGTCCTTCGATCCCACCACCGTTGCCGGCTACGACGCCGCCACCGGAACGTGGAGCGACACGGACGCAGGTTCCTTCGGTGATGCCGAGGGCACCGAGGACTACGCCGAGACCGAACAGCTGTAGCTCACGGTCCTTTACTAGGAGATCATCATGCCCAAGCCCAAGAAGGGTGCCCGCTTCGGCGGGTCGGCTTCGCACCAGAAGGCGATCTTCGCCAATCTGGCTACCGCGCTCTTCGAGCACGGCCGCATCACCACCACGGAGTCCAAGGCCAAGGCCCTGCGCCCGTACGCCGAGAAGCTCGTCACGCACGCCAAGGCCGGAACCCTGGCTCACCGTCGCGAGGTTCTGAAGGTCATCCGCAACAAGGATGTCGTGCACACCCTGTTCGCGGAGATCGGCCCGTTCTACGCCGATCGTGACGGCGGCTACACCCGCATCATCAAGACGGTCCCCCGCAAGGGCGACAACGCGCCGATGGCGATCATCGAGCTCGTCAAGGAGAAGACCGTCACCTCCGAGGCCGACCGCGCTCGTCGCGTGAAGGCATCGAAGGATGCGCCGGCTGCTGCTCCCGCCGAGGAGAACGTCGTCGAGGCCGTCGAGGCCGAGGCAACCGACGCCGAGGTCGAGAACGCTGACGCCGTCGTCGAGGCCATCGAGGACGAGACCGCCACCGCGGCCGACGCCCCCGAGGCCGAAGAGGCCAAGAAGGACTAGTCCACTTGGTTTCGGCACACGCTGAATCGAACGAGCCCGTCGTCCCCCCGAGGGACGGCGGGCCCGTTTCGTATGAGACCCGCCGCTTGCGCCTGGACATCGCGTACGACGGAACGGACTTCTCCGGGTGGGCCCGCCAGAACGGGCTGCGCACGGTGTGCGGGGAGATCGAGGAGAAGCTCGGCGCCGTCCTGCGCACACCGTTGCAACTCACGGTGGCAGGGCGCACCGACGCCGGGGTCCACGCCACCGGACAGGTGGCGCACGTCGACGTTCCGCTCGACACCGTGCCGGACGACCCGTCCCGGCTCGTCCGCAGGCTCGCGCGGTTCCTGCCGAAGGACGTGCGGATCAAACAGATCGCCTTCGCACCCGAACACTTCGATGCGCGGTTCTCCGCGATGCGCAGGCACTACGAGTACCGCCTGACGTCGGCAGCGTACGGCGCCGATCCGCTCCGAGCCCGGGACACCGTGTCGTATCCGAAGGTCCTGGATCTCGAACTCATGCGCGCGGCGTCCGCGACGCTGCTGGGGTTGCACGACTTCGCGGCGTTCTGCAAACGCCGGGAAGGCGCCACGACTGTCCGCGATCTCCAACGTTTCGACTGGGAGCGCGACGGCGACGTGTTCACGGCCTTCGTCAGCGCCGACGCCTTCTGCTGGTCGATGGTGCGCAGTCTCGTCGGTGCGGTTCTCGCAGTGGGGGAGGGACGTCGCGACCTCGACTGGATCGAAGGACTCCTCCGCGAGAAGTCGCGGTCGAGTTCGATCCTGGTGGCCCCGGCGCACGGACTGTCCCTGGTGCGCGTCGACTACCCGGACGACGCGGATCTGGCGGCACGCAACGAGATCACCCGGGACGTCAGGACCGTGCCGGGCGGCTGCTGCGGCGACTGACCAAAACCGCGGCGTCGATCGCCACCGCGGTTGCGGAGGCGTCAGCACCTACGATGGCTCCGGAAGAGAAGGAGCCTGTTCATGACCGCAGTCGCACCCGTCCGGATCGAGATCATCATCGGATCCGTCAGAGTGGGTCGGATCGCTCCCGTCGTCGCCGGCTGGTTCGCCGAACGCGCTCGTGCCTACCCAGGACTGGACGTGGGCATCATCGATCTCGCCGACACGCCGCTGCCGCAGGATCTCGGCGCATCCCCGGTGACGGACGAATTCCGGGAGCGAGTGGGCAGAGCCGACGGGTTCGTGGCCGTCACCTCCGAGTACAACCACGGCTACCCTGCGGCGCTGAAGACCGCGTTCGACAGCGTCAAACACGAATGGCGCTCGAAGCCCATCGGTTTCGTGTCGTACGGCGGGTTGGCAGGCGGACTCCGGGCAACCGAACAGCTGCGCCAGGTAGTGGCCGAATTGCACATGGTGTCGGTGCGGCAGAGCGTGAGTTTCCACCGGGTGCGCAAGAGATTCGACGACAAGGGGCAGACGACCGACGGCGCCGCCATCGACTCGGCTGACCGCATGCTCGCGCAGCTCGTATGGTGGGCCGACGCGGTCCGTGTTCAGCGCGGGACCGCGCCGTACCCCGGCTAGAACTGGTGCACCGGCGGGCACTCGTCCACCGCGCGAGGCCGACCGATGAACGCCGTCTCGGACGAGATCGTGACCAGCATCAGTTCGATGCTCGTCCCTCCGGTCGACAGAAGAATGCGGTCGCCCAGCGCATTCGGTTGGACGATCGACAGGTCCGGTTCGGCACCGGGCCACTGGCTCGGTTCGCCGTAGAGGTAGATCGCGGTGACCCCGGCGCGGGGCGGCAGCGCGTTGACGCCGTCGAACACGACGGTGCTGAACCTGTTGTCGGACTGCGGATTGTGGCCGGCGATACGCAACCGGTCGGGCGTGGCGATGGAGTCGATCAACGACGACCACGCGTCCGGCCGATCGGTGTGAATGAGCACGCGGGCGCCGGTCGCCACGGCGCGGAACACCAGTTGCTGGGCGAGATACAGCTCGCCCGCCACATAGACCATGCCGACGCCGGGACCCGCGATGCGAGCGGTGATTCCGTGACCGTAGTCGTCGGAGCCGATGAGCTGGCCGCACCCCGTCGGCGGCAACTGCAGCGCACGAAGGTGCTCCACGGACACGTCGGTCAACGGCATCACGTCGTCCAGGTCCGACATCGCGACGGGCAGATTGGACAGCAGCCCGTCCCGGTGCCTGCCCTGCATCGAGACGAGCCCGGGAATTGCTAGCGGCTCGGGCATCGTGCGGGTGGTCACCCGGCAGGCCGCACCGACCTTCACCTGCCCGTCGTGCCCGCTGGGGCGCAGCCGGATCGTCACGGTCGTGCCGAGGCTCGACGGGACCCAGAGCTTTCGCGAGCAGATCTCGCGTCAGGTAGTGCGGGTCGACGCCGCGACTGATCTGCAGCGCGGCGGATTCGATCTCGGGGGGCGTGAGAATGCCCGCGCGGCAGCCGGAATCGGCCAGTGCGCGTACCACGCGGCTCGCCGCGATCGTGATCACGCGACGCGCCTTCCTCGCCGCCGCCACGCCGCGCCACGGCAGCGACACCCTCGGTGGCGTCGAATCGCAGGGCGAGGCAGACCATCCGGGTCGCCGTCGCGGGGAGCGGGACCTGTCAGCCGGTCGTACACATCGGTGGCGAGGGAGCCCGCCGCGGCGCGACAACCGTGGCTGGCGATGTCGGTTCCGGCCAGCGAGATGTCGTGCTGCACGAGACGCGCGGCGAGCGCGTCGGTGGGGAGTTCGTGCGTCGTCTGCAAGCCGTCCCGAGTGACCTGCGTGAGGCTCCAACTGTTGCCGCTACCTCCAATAACGTGGGCGCTTCGGTAGTTGGGGTGCGCAAGGAGGCATCGGAGGGCCGGTTACTTCCCGGCGTGTCGGTTCGGGTCACCGAATCATTGACCTCGCGGACCGCGACGCCTATCTGGGCAGGCCCGCATCAGAGTGGGCGGGAGCAGACGCCGGAGAAGTGGACGCATTGCATTGTCGGGCGCGATCGCAAGAGGCGTCGCTGCCCGATCAGGAAAAGATGTTGCGGGAGAGCGCCTGCTGGTGCGGTCTATCGGGTCTACAACGATCGCGTTCGGGTTTGCGGGAGCGGCGTGCCGCGGCTGGATGATCGACGACGCGGCCCTGGGCGGGTCGCGGTGGTGCGGGTCATGTGGCGAGATCGATTGCCTCGGCCAGCCTGCGGACTCCCACAGAGGCTAAATGTCGGAGGTCGGCGTTACAGTCGAGGTCCTGCGTGAAAAAGGGTGACGCATCGCTGGTGGAGGGGGTTGATGGATGATGTCATGGCACGGTTGGCATCGCTATCCGGCTGGTTGTCTCGGCTGCGGTCTACACGGAATCATCACCGGCTTCGGGGCGATGCCGCCGCACGGTTCGGGAAGGGGTGACCGGTGAGCATCTGGGGCGATCGCGGGTCTTCTCGGAACGCGACGGTGCTCGCCGCTCATGAATTGGGCCCGGCGTGACCGGGTCTGGATCGACCGTGCCGCGGCAGTTCTCGTTCACCACCCGCGCGTACACGGCGGTCGACGATGCGACCGGTGAGCCGATCGGCCTCGATGACGTCGATACCCGGGTGGGGTGGCTGCTCAATCTTATTGCCGCGGCCGGTGGCGAGTTGGTGTCACGGCTGTGGCATCCGGCGACGTTCGATGTGCTCGCCGCCGGCCTAGACCGCCAGGACCGGAGGCTGCCCGCTCAGGGGCATGTTGCCGCGGCCCGTCTCGGCTGGGCTCCGATCTATCCGGCCGGGGTCTATGTGCCGTCGCGGGTGAGCCGGGTGGTGACCGCTCAGGTGGTGGCGACCCTGCGGACCCTGGCCTACCGTGACACAGCGATCGCGGCGCTGTCGGCCCGATTCGATCCGGCCACCGGGGTTGTGGCGCCGCCGATCGGGTCGGGCGATCACGTGTCGGCGGGTTTCGCTCGGGGCGTACTGCGCCAGCTCGCCGCCCGCGCCCGCCGCGACGGCGGGGCACCGGCCGGCCGGCTGCGGATCACCGACCTGCAGGGACCGCCGCAGACAAGCGCGATGGCCCGACTGTCGGCCGCCGATCGGCAGCTCGCGCGGATCACCGTGGCAGACCGTGAGCTGGTGTTGACGGTGAAGCTGCCCACCAGCCCGGCCCCGGCGGGGCGGGCGCAGTGGCGGCGGGTGCGGCTGACCGCCACCATTCCTAAGCACCTGCACCGCCGGGCGATCACCGACTGGCATCTGCCTACGCTGGTCCTCGACCGGAAGGGACTGATGTGGCGGTGCGCGGCGACCGAACTCGCCCCTGCAGCCGATCTAATGGCCGGCACGGTCGCGGTGGGGGTCGATTGGTCCCCGTCCACGCTCGGTGCCGCCGCCACCGTGGCAGAGGGCCCGGCCGGGTTGTCGTCGGATTACCGGGGCTGGACTTACGACGACCGCGGCCTCGGGATCAAACTGGCGCGCCTGCAGGCAGAGGGGCAACTGCTGCACCGGAAGGCGGTCCGGCTGACCCGACTGGCCGCCACCGCCCCACCGGAGGTTCGCGCCCTGCTGGAGGAGAAGATCGCCGTCCTGAACGAGCATCGCGAGGCGGTGGGTGTCAAGCGGGGGAAGATCAATCGGGAGCTGTCTTTCCACTTCGGCCGTCAGGTTGCCGACTACGCCGCCGACGCTCAGGCGCAGGTGATCGCGGTGGAAGATCTCACCACCCTCGAGACCCGCGGGCACGGGCGGGTCAACAACAATCGGGCCGCGCAGTCGGCCCGCCGCCAAGCGGCCGCCGCGCTCGCGCACACTGCCGCGGGTGCCGGTATCGCGGTAGTTTCGGTGCCCGCCCGGGGGTCGTCCGCATGGTGTCCGGGCTGCGACGCACCACTCGCCCGCCCCGGTGGGTACCACGACGCGTGGTGTCCACGCTGCCGGGTCGGCGGCAACCGCGACCACATTGCCGGGGTGAACTTGGCCAAACGCGCACTGCTCGGCAAAGGCAAAGTCACCCGTCGGCGCGGGCAGTCGCCTGCGGTCCGGGTCGCCGAGCATGCGCCGGTGCGCCGGTGCCGCGACAAGAACGGTCCAACACGGCGTAGGCCGCGGCATCGCCGGGTCCGCCGCAGCCGGCCCATCGTGACACCGCGGCTGGGGGTGACTCCGAACAAGCATGTTCCTGCATCACAAGCGTCGGTGTGGGACACGGTCAAATCCACACCACCACAAGGTGATGCGGGTAGCCGTGACACACGCGTATCTCAAGCGCCCGCCACACCAGTGGCAGATAGTGTGAGATCTACGTAGACGCTACGTCAACGGTCTCGTGGAGAACTACCAAGCTGTGCAGGCGAAGTGGGACAACGCCCATGACGATCTGCTCCAGGTTCTGCAGACAATCTCGAAGGTCGTCCAAGAGGGCGCCGTCGACATGCAGACCGCGGAAGACCGGAACGCCGCGGCCTGCTCTGATCCTCACGTGACACGTCGAGTGTCCCAGCAGGTGCGGGGGCACTGTGGTCTCGGACGGTGGATCGAGTGATCAGTCGGCAGGCGGTATCAGCCGGCTGAGGACGACACTGCTCTTGGTCTGAAGGACAGCTGGCTCCGACCGCAGGTTCTCCAGCGTGCGTTCGAGGTGTGCCGTGTCGGTGGTGCGGACGCGGAGGAGGGCGTTGGCATCGCCGGTGACGGTGTACGCCTCCTGAACCTCGGTGTGACGAGACACGATCCGTGCGATCTCGATTGCCGACGTGCGACCACTGCAGTACAACTCGACGAAGACCTCGACGCCGTGGCCGAGAGCGCGCGGATCGAGCGCCGCATGGAAGCCGGTGATCACCCCGGACTCGACCAGTCGATCGACCCGGCGCTTCACGGCGGGTGCGGACAGCCCGACCTCGGCGCCGATGGTGGCGAAGCTGGACCGTGCGTTGCGCTCCAGTCGCGCAACAATCCGCCGATCGAGCCCGTCCAGACGCAATGAATCGTCCATGTGATGGAACGCTAGCGCATTGATCAGGTCTTTTGGTGGGTGGATACTGATTTCACCGACACCGATCGAGGGGGAGTGGAGATGGCGCCCACTGCTGGTATCGAGTCCGAGAACCCCTACGAGGAGACGGCGGAGGTGCCGGGCGACGCCGCCCGCGTGGCCCGGCGTGCTCACTCGCGGAGTTACCTGATGTGCCCGCCCACGTATTTCGACGTCGTCTATGCGATCAACGATTGGATGCGTCCCGAGGAGCCCGTGGACCGGGATCGTGCGATATCGCAGTGGTCGGCGCTCGCGGACACCTACCGGCGACTCGGGCACGAGGTCCTCACGATCGACCCTGTCGAGGGACTTCCGGACATGGTGTTCGTCACCGACAGCGGACTCGTCGTCGACGGTGTGGCGCTCGGCGCCCGCTACCGGTCCGCCGAGCGGCGGGCCGAGGCCGAGCACGTGTTCCGGTGGTTCTCGGACAACGGGCTGATCAGGCCCACCCTGCCGCGGTACGTCAACGAGGGGGAGGGCGACTTCCTCGTCGTCGGCGACGTGATCCTCGCCGGAACCGGGTTCCGCTCCGACCCGCGGTCGCATGCCGAGGCCGCGGCGCACCTCGGCCGCACGGTGATCACGTTGAACCTGGTGAATCCCCGCTACTACCACCTCAATACCGCGCTGGGTGTGCTCGACGACTCGACCATCGCCTACCTGCCCGCGGCGTTCTCGCCGGACAGTCGCGCTCTGCTAGAGCAGATGTATCCCGACGCGGTGATCGCGGCCGAGACGGACACCGACTGGCTCGGACTGAACCTGGTCAGCGACGGCGCGAATGTGGTGCTACCCGTCCAGGCTTCGCACCTTGCCGACCAGTTGTCCGCCCGCGGGTACGAGCCCGTGCCGGTCGACTACTCGGAATTCCTCAAGTCCGGTGGTGGAATCAAGTGCAGCACGTTGGAGCTCCGCGGCTTCCGTGGGCTCCGGATCGCGGAAGATCAGGGGTGACCAGCAATGTCGGACGGTGTCGTTTCCGTGTCGGATGCCACGCGTGAGCAGCTGAGCAGGGCCGACGAACACAGCGCACACAACTACTCGCCGCTGCCGGTCGTGATCGAGTCGGGCGCGGGCTCGTGGGTGAAGGGAATCGACGGCGTTGACTACCTCGACGTCCTCGCCGGATACTCGGCGCTCAACTTCGGCCACGCACACCCCACTCTCGTCCGGGTGGCGAGCGAACAACTCGGCCGGCTCACCCTGACCAGCCGCGCCTTCCAGCACGATCGGTTCGCGTCCTTCTGCGAGGACCTGAGCCGGCTGTGCCGGAAAGAATCCGTGCTGCCGATGAACACGGGCGCCGAAGCCGTGGAGACCGCGCTGAAACTGGCCCGCAAATGGGGTTACGACGTCAAGGGAGTGCCGCCGGGACGTGCCGAGGTGATCACGTGCGCCGGGAACTTCCACGGCCGCACCATCTCGATCGTCGGGTTCTCGTCCGATCCGGACGCGTACACCGGGTTCGGTCCGTTCCCGCCGGGCTTCGCGTCCGTCGAATACGGGAACGCGGACGCGTTCGAGGCCGCGATCACCGAGAACACCGTGGCGGTGCTCCTCGAACCGATCCAGGGGGAGGCCGGAGTGCTGGTGCCACCGCCCGGCTACCTCGCGGCGGTCCGGGATATCTGCACCCGTCGCGGGATCCTGATGATCGCCGACGAGATCCAGAGCGGGCTCGGGCGGACCGGCGACACGTTCGCGTGCGACCACGAGAACGTGACCCCCGACGTGTACGTCCTGGGCAAGGCGCTCGGGGGTGGCTTGATGCCGGTCTCCGCCGTCGTCGCCGACTGGCCGGTGATGGCGGTGATCGGCCCCGGACAGCACGGGAGCACGTTCGGGGGCAACCCCCTCGCCTGCGCGGTCGGGAGCGCGGTCGTCGACCTGCTCGAGACCGGTGAATATCAGCAGCGAAGCCGTGAGCTGGGCGCCTACCTGCACAGCATGTTGTCGCAACTGCCCCCCGACCACGTGTCGGAGGTGCGTGGGCGCGGACTGTGGGCCGGTGTGCAGCTGGCCGGCGGTATGCCGTCCGCGCGAACGATCTGTGAAAGACTCCTGGCGCGCAGGGTCCTCGCGAAGGACGCGCACGAAGGAACGATCCGCATCGCCCCGCCGCTGGTGATCGAACGGGACGAGCTGACGTGGGCGGTCGAACAGCTCGCCGATGCGCTCGCCGAGTGAGTTTTGACCCTGGGCCTCACCGACCGGTATTGTTCTCCGTTGGCGTGCCGTGCGCCGCTGTGTCCTCGTGTCGCAGTGGCTGGCGGTTCTCGGGTCTCAACTGGCCGCCGGGAATCGCTCGACGATACGCAATGGCCAGCAGCGGATTGAACAAGACGAGGAAGTTCTGTGTCTACGTACACCCCGAAGGCCGGAGATGTGACCCGCACGTGGCACGTCATCGACGCCACTGACGTGGTGCTCGGCCGCCTTGCCGTCCAGGCAGCCAACTTGCTGCGCGGCAAGCACAAGCCCACCTTTGCACCGCACGTTGACGGCGGCGACTTCGTCGTCATCATCAACGCCGAGAAGGTTGCCATCAGCGGCAACAAGCGTGAGGGCAAGTTCCTCTACCACCACTCCGGACACCCCGGTGGTCTGAAGTCCCGCTCCGTCGGTGAGGTTCTCGACAAGAACCCCGACCGCCTCGTGGAGAAGGCCATCGTCGGCATGCTCCCCAAGAACAAGCTGGGTCGCGCCATCAGCAGCAAGCTGAAGGTCTACGCGGGCCCGAACCACCCCCACGCCGCGCAGCAGCCGGTGCCATTCGAGATCAAGCAGGTGGCCCAGTGACGGCGCCGGAGGAGCAGAACGTGTCCAACCCCGAAGAGATCACCGAGGCTGTCGAGGTCGCGGCGGACGAGTACGTGTCCGTCGAGGAGCCCGAGGTCGCCGAGGACATCGAGGCCGCTGCTGCGCCGCAGGCCCCGATCGTGATCGATCGCCCCATCCAGACCGTCGGTCGTCGTAAGGAAGCGGTTGTCCGCGTCCGTCTGACCCCCGGTTCGGGCGACTTCAAGCTCAACGGCCGCACCATCGAGGACTACTTCCCGAACAAGGTGCACCAGCAGCTGATCAAGGCTCCGCTGGTCACGGTCGAGCGTGCCGAGTCCTTCGACATCGTGGCACTGCTGCACGGTGGTGGACCGTCCGGACAGGCCGGCGCACTGCGTCTCGCCATCGCCCGCGCGCTCATCGAGGTCACCCCCGAGGACCGTCCGGCTCTCAAGAGCGCCGGCTTCCTCACGCGTGACGCCCGCGCCGTCGAGCGCAAGAAGTACGGCCTGAAGAAGGCCCGCAAGGCATCTCAGTACTCGAAGCGCTGATGTGTCGCCGAAGCCGCCCTCCGGGGTCGGCTTCGGCACCTGTTCTTCCCGAGAGCAGGCGTCCATCGTTACCGGACGCCTGCTCTCGTGCTTTATCCGAGATGTAGTGGGTTTCCTAGGTGCGAGGGGTCTGGTCTATGGGTCGATTGTTCGGGACGGATGGGGTTCGTGGTCTCGCGAATACCGAGCTGACCGCCGAGTTGGCGTTGCAGGTGGCGTCCGCCGCCGCGACGGTGCTGGCGTCGCCGGGTTCGGGGGGACGCAAGACGGCCGTGGTCGGCCGTGACCCGAGAGCCAGCGGTGAAATGCTCGAGGCGGCGGTCGTCGCGGGCCTGACGTCTGCCGGCGTCGACGTTCTGAACGTCGGGGTGCTGCCGACACCCGCGGTGGCCTACCTGACCGCGGAGCTGGACGCAGCTCTCGGTGTCATGATCTCCGCCTCGCACAATCCCATGCCCGACAACGGCATCAAGATCTTCGCGGCCGGCGGGCACAAACTCGACGACGAGGTGGAAGACCGCATCGAGGCCGTCGCCGCCGGAACCACGACACGGCGGGCGCCGACCGGCGCGGGGATCGGACGTGTTCGCACGGTGCCCGACGCCGCGGAACGGTATCTGCAGCACCTGGCCACCGCGCTCCCGAACAGCCTCGACGGGCTGACCGTGGTGGTGGACTGTGCGCACGGCGCGGCATCGGGCGTCGCTCCCGCCGCCTACCGGGCCGCCGGCGCCACCGTCGTCGCGATGAACGCCGAACCCGACGGACTCAACATCAACGAGAACTGCGGGTCGACGCACCTCGAGAGCCTGCAGAAGGCAGTCGTGCAGCACGGTGCCGATCTGGGGCTCGCGCACGACGGCGATGCGGATCGATGCCTCGCCGTCGACGCCGCCGGTTCCCTCATCGACGGTGACGCCATCATGACCGTCCTCGCTCTGGGCATGCGCGATGCCGGGGAACTGGTGGACAACACCCTCGTCGCGACAGTCATGAGCAATCTCGGTTTGCACATCGCGATGCGCGAGGCCGGGATCTCACTGGTCACCACTGCTGTCGGTGATCGCTACGTCCTCGAAGGGCTCCGGTCCGGCGGCTTCAGCCTGGGCGGCGAACAGTCCGGACACGTCGTGTTCCCCGCTTTCGGCACCACCGGCGACGGAGTGCTGACGGGACTGCGGCTGATGGGCCGGATGGCGGAGACCGGACAGCCGATCGCGGACCTGGCGGCGGCGATGACGACACTCCCGCAGGTTCTGGTCAACGTGAGGGTCGCCGACAAGCGCGCCGTCGCCGCGTCTCCGGTCGTGCTGGACGCGGTCCTGGCAGCCGAGCGCAGCCTGGGCGACAACGGCAGGGTACTGCTGCGACCGTCGGGCACCGAACAACTCGTACGCGTGATGGTCGAGGCTTCGGACATCGAAGTGGCCAGGAAGCTCGCCGACGAACTGGCGGGCACTGTCGCCTCCGTGTGAGCGGACACAGCGCACCGATCGGCCGGGGGAACCGATCGGTGCGCTGTCGCGTCTAATGCAGTAGGTCGCGAAGAGAGGGTGGGGCAATGAGCGATGGGCTCGAGGTGGACGTCGCGGTGGTGACGGACGCGGGCGCGAGACTGCTGCGGTCGGCGGAGGTCCTGAGACAGCAGGCCGCCGAGACCGCCCGGCTGGAATTCGGTGGGGCGCACGCGGGCCGCGACTACGCCGCGAAAGGTGACGCGGTGCATGACGCCCTCGGCATCGTCGGGGTCGCGCTCGGCCAGTGGGCCGCGGACGCGGAATCGTTCGGCCACGCGTTCCGGGCCGCCGCGGCGCGCTACTCGGGAACGGACGCGAACGTCACCGCCGACGTGAACGGGGTGCAGTGGTGACCACGGATCCGAGAACGCTGATCGACGACCCGAACCTGAGCCGCGAATACAAGGAGCAACTCCTCCAGGCCTGGGCCGCCTCCCGCGAGGAGGACGAGGCGTCGTGGCAGCCGTACTTCGACGAGTACGGGCTCGACAAGCGTGACCGGACTCCGTCCGCCGACCAGCGCTACGCCGCATTGTTGGAGCACGGCAGCGACGCCCAGACCGCGAACGCATCCCGGAACGCGCTGGGGGAGCACCTGCGCCCGAATTGTCTCAACGTTCCCGACGACATGCTCGATCTCGGCGCGCAGGGCCTCGAATTCTTCGAGTTGTTCCTCCCCGCGGCGAAAAAACTGGGATACGAGTCTCGCGAACTCACCGGCTACTACGCGATGTTCGACGCCGAGCGGGGGATGCGATTGAACGTGCTCGCCCGCGACGTCGACACCCTCGGACGCAGTCTCGACACGGCCCGCACCGAACTCGACGAGAACGAGAGATGCGTCGCCGCAGTGCGAACCGGGTGGAGCGGAGTCGCCGCCGCGGCGGCGATCGACGCCGTCGACCGACAGAACATCCAGGCGGACGCCACCATTGGTCGGCTCCACGGACTCGCCGAAGTGCTGTTCGAGGCGAACCTCACGCTGAGCGCCGCGGTGACGAACAAGGCGTACAAGGTGGTGTCTCTGCACCAGCCGACGGTCGCGGGGTACAGCGCGGAACAGATCGACGTTCTCGCCCAGATCTACGCCGACGGCAAGGACGGCGACAACTCCGCCGCGAAGGACTGCATGGAAGACGCGTCCTACTGGTTCCCCGAACTCGCCGACGACGACTACCGGCACGTCAACGGCCTGTACAAGGACGGGGGCGCAGGTGCGCTCCGCCGACTCGACCGGGACGACGTGGTGCGGCGGGCCGCCGGAATCACCAAGGACTGGCTCGACGGGAACTTCCCGCACGTGTACGAGGAGAAGCAGCAGGAGTTCACCGCCGCGTGTGCGGACTGCGCCGAAGCGGTGCACGCCGCCTACGACGCCGTCATCGCCGAGGCGCGGTCGATCGAGGTGCAGCCCGGTTTTCGTCCCGAGGACACTCCCGATCCGGCACCCGCGCCGAGGGGGGCCCGAGGTGCCACACGCCGACACCGTCCCCTGCGCCGGCGCCCGCGCCTGCACCTGCAGCGCCGACGGCGCCCGCCGCGGCCCCAGCAACGGGCGGACCGGCGTACGTCCCGCCTCGATCCGGTGGTGGGGACGCGGCCACCAGTCCGATGGCGGCGGCGCCACCGACAACCGCACCTCCGATGGCGGCGGCGCCACCGACAACCGCACCTCCGGTGGTCGCGGCGCCACCGGCAATCGCACCGCCGGTGGTCGCCGTGCCTCCGACGACTAGTGCCCCGGGCCTCGGGAGCATTCCCGGCCCGGGTGACCTGGTGCGTCCAGGTCTCGCAGGAGGTCTGGCGGATCTCGGTTCGATCCTTCGCCCGTTGATCGAGGACACCGTCTCGGCCCTCACCCACAGGGACGACGAGGAACGGAACACCGAGGACCTCGGCGACGAACACGCCGATACGCGGGAGGACGATGGCGAGCCGGCCGACGGCATCCCACACGACATGAGCCTCGAACTGAACCTCGACGGACAGTCGTGGACGCTCGCCGTCGATGCCGACGGTCAGGGGATTCATCTCGAGATGAGCGACGGACAGGGCGGGACGGCCAGGTTCGGAGTCGAGATCGGCCCCAACGGTCTGCCGCAGATCACAGCGGAAACCGCTGCCGGGGACGGAGACTCCGGCGACGCCGGCTGCGCACCCGCCGCGCCGACCCCGGAATCGCAGGTCAGCGCTGGTGCCGAGGACGCCCGGACGCGACAGCCGAGGAAGAGCCGACGCCCGGTGGGGCTGCCTAGGACAACGTCCCGGCCCACGAGAACACACCGGCCCTTGCGCCGGCCGGAGACGCCGCAGCCGTCCCACAACCACAGGTGGTGTCAGTGCAGCAGGAGCCGGCTCCCGAGACACCCGTCGAGGTCCCGCCGCTACAGGAGCCGCGGTCCGCACCCGAACTGGCGACAGGTCCCGTGGCCGGATTCGACAGCGGCGCCGAGTTGGCCGAGGCCGGGCCGCTGTGAGCCACCGAGCCGCACGGTTGCGTGCACAACGGGCACAGATGCGAGCCGACCTGGAAATGTTCCGGGAGCGGATCGACGAACGCAAAGCCAGAGACGAGGAAGCCGCGGCGAACCGGTCCGGCCGCGGCCGGACCGAATCTGCAGCGGCACCGCCTGCGGCTGCGCAACCGAGAACACTCGACGACGACGAGTTCTATCGGCCGCGCAGCTGGGTGGTATGACCGGAGACGTCAGATGTGCGGGAGCACGCCCTCGAAGCCGGCGTCGGTGTGCTCCTCGTGCGGATCGACGAGCGTGGTGTGGGGAAGTTCGGCATCCTCCTTCGCGAACACCTCGTACTTCTTGTCCTCGGTGAGGTGATACAGCAGGAAGCCGGTGAGCAGCGCGCGCGTGATCTGCTGGGTCTTCCGCTCGGAACCGCCGATGCCGAGTGCACCCAGGAGGCGGCGTCCTTCGGTGAGCCCCGACTCCTTCGCCCCGTTGACGGCGCGCAGGACGTGTTCCCCGCCCCATGCCTCGGCCAGCGCCTTGGCGTTGCTGTTCATGGTGTCGATGTCGGCACCGGCCACGATCAGACCCGGCGCTGTGATCTTGGACGCATACTTCTCGGCCTTCGGTGCGGTCGGCGCCGGGAACAGGGCGGCGACCGCCGACACGTCCCGCTGCGCGGCGGCCAGCACTGCCACACCCGCACCCATCCCGTGTCCTGCGAACGCGACGCGGTCGGGCTGCACGCTGATCTGGCCGGGACCGAGTCGCACGCCCACACAGATGTCGAGGGTGGCCCGGAGGTCGGTGGCGAGGCCCAGGTGAGAGGGCACGGGACCCCGCTCGCTGTTGGGGGCTGCCACGACGATTCCCCACGAAGCCAGATGCTCGAGCGTCTTCCGGTAGTGGTCGGCACCTGCCATCCAGCTGTGCGCGAACGCGACGGCGGGCAGGTTGAAGCCTGATTCGGGCGTGTATACGACGCCCGGCTGTCCGGCGAGTGCGAGGTCACCCCGCAGCACGCGGTGCGGTCCTCGCTTGGATAGTTCACGGGCCAGGGTCTTCGGTTTCGGCGCCACGGGGAGAACGTTATCCGATTCGCGGGCCGGCGAGAGAGCCGATGCGGCACACACTCCGACTTCGCCGCGTCGCCCGGTCCAAGTACCCTGATTAACCATGTGCGGAATCGTGGGATACGTCGGCCACCGGCAGGCTCTGACTGTTGTGGTGGAGGCCTTGCGGCGAATGGAATACCGCGGATACGACTCTGCCGGCATCGCCGTGCTCGACGGACACGGCGGCATGGCGGTCGAGCGGAAGGCGGGTCGTCTCGCGAATCTCGAGGCCGAACTCGACGAGGTCGGGGCCGAGCACTTCACCGGGAGCACCGGGATCGGTCACACACGGTGGGCCACGCACGGCAGGCCGACCGACCGCAACGCGCACCCGCATCGTGACGCGGGCAACACGGTTGCCGTCGTGCACAACGGCATCATCGAGAACTTCGCCCCGCTGCGGGCCGAACTCGAGCACGACGGAGTCGACTTCGCCAGCGACACCGACACTGAGGTCGCGGTGCACCTCGTCGCCCGCGCCTACGCCTCGGGCGAGACGGCCGGTGACTTCGTCGCGAGCGCGCTGAGCGTGCTGCGCAGGCTCGAGGGCGCGTTCACGCTCGTCTTCACGCACTCGGACCACCCGGACACCATCGTCGCGGCGCGCCGCTCGACGCCCCTTGTCATCGGTGTCGGCGAGGGAGAGACGTTCCTCGGGTCCGATGTCGCGGCGTTCATCGAGCACACCCGTGACGCGGTCGAGCTGGGGCAGGACCAGGTCGTGGTGATCACCGCGGACGGGTACTCGATTCTGAACTTCGACGGATCCGAGGCGCAGGGCCGCCCGTTCCGCATCGACTGGGATCTCGCCGCCGCCGAGAAGGGCGGCCACGACTACTTCATGCTCAAGGAGATCGAGGAGCAGCCGGCCGCCGTCGCGGACACCCTGCTCGGTCACTTCCAGGACGGGAAGATCGTTCTCGACGAGCAGCGACTGTCGGATCAGGAGCTGCGCGACGTCGACAAGGTCTTCGTCGTCGCCTGCGGCAGCGCCTACCACTCGGGGCTGCTCGCGAAGTACGCCATCGAGCACTGGACCCGCCTGCCCGTGGAGGTCGAGCTCGCCAGCGAATTCCGCTACCGCGACCCGGTTCTCGACCGGTCGACGCTGGTCGTGGCCATCTCGCAGTCCGGTGAGACGGCCGACACCCTCGAGGCCGTGCGCCACGCCAAGGACCAGAAGGCGCGGGTGCTGGCGGTGTGCAACACGAACGGTGCCCAGATTCCGCGCGAGGCCGACGCCGTCCTCTACACCCGGGCAGGTCCGGAGATCGGTGTCGCGTCGACCAAGGCGTTCCTCGCGCAGGTCACGGCGAACTACCTGGTCGGCCTGGCCCTCGCCCAGGCCCGCGGCACCAAGTACCCGGACGAGGTCGCACGCGAGTATGCCGACCTCGAGGCGATGCCCAACCTGGTGAGCAGGGTGCTCGAGACGGTCGAGCCGGTGCGGGCGCTGGCGCGGGAGCTGGCGTCGTCGTCGACGGTGCTGTTCCTGGGTCGCCACGTGGGCTACCCCGTGGCGCTCGAGGGTGCGCTCAAGCTCAAGGAGCTGGCGTACATGCACGCCGAGGGCTTCGCGGCCGGCGAGCTCAAGCACGGGCCGATCGCGCTGATCGAGGACGGGCTGCCGGTGATCATCGTGATGCCGTCCCCGAAGGGGCGCGCGGTGCTGCACTCGAAGCTGCTGAGCAACATCCGGGAGATCCAGGCCCGCGGGGCGCGGACCGTCGTGATCGCGGAGGAGGGCGACGAGGCCGTGCGCCCGTTCGCCGACCACCTGATCGAGATCCCGGCGGCACCGACGCTGCTGCAGCCGCTGCTGTCGACGGTGCCGTTGCAGGTGTTCGCGGCGGAGGTCGCGCAGACACGGGGCTACGACGTCGACAAGCCGCGTAACCTCGCCAAGTCCGTCACCGTCGAATAGCGGCGACCGTAGGGGCGTGGCAGGGCCGCGCCCCTACGGGGTGACCACGACGGTGCCCGTCATCTCGGGGTGCAGCGAACACGTGTATTCGTAGGTCCCCGGTTCGGTGAACGTGTACGTAAAGGTGCCGGTCTGCATCAACCGGCTCCGCAGCACACTCTTCGCGGCGCCGACACCCACCACGTCGTGGGTGACACCCCGGTCGTCGAAATTCCAGGTGACGGTGTCTCCGGCCGTGACGGTGAGCGTCGCCGGCGCATACGCCATGTTCGCGACCTGCACGACGGGTCCGGTCGGCGCCTCGGGCGCCGCGCTGTCCGGCGAACCGCATCCGGACACGACGCCCGCCATCGAAATGCTTGCGGCGAGAGCCACTCCGGCGATCCACGAGCTTCCACGTCCACGCATGACGTCGAGCGTAGTCTGACCCGGTACCGACCCTTCTCGACGAGGAGTTCCCATGCGGGGCTACTACACCGCTGACGAGGTTCGAGCCGCGGAGGCGCCGTTGCTGGCGTCTCTTCCCGACGGCGCGCTGATGCGACGCGCAGCGCATGGGCTCGCCACGGTGGTGGCGGCGGAGCTGCGGGCGCGGACCGGGGGCGTCGCCGGTCGAACGATCACGGTGCTGGTGGGGTCCGGGGACAACGGCGGGGACGCGCTGTGGGCGGCGTCGATGCTGCGCAAGCGCGGTGCCGCGGCCACCGCGGTGCTGCTGAAACCGGAGAAGGCGCACGCGGCCGGGCTGGCGGCGTTCACCGCGGCCGGCGGCCGGGTGGCCGCCCCGTCGGACGAGCTGGGCCTGCCCGATCTGGTGATCGACGGAATCGTCGGAATCTCCGGCAGGGGGCCGCTGCGACCCGATGCTGCGGCGCTGGTCGACCGGATCGAGGCTGCTCCGATCGTGTCGGCGGACCTGCCGAGCGGTGTGGACCCGGACACGGGAGCGGTCGACGGCCCCGCCGTGAGCGCCGCCGTCACCGTCGCATTCGGCGCCCTCAAACCGGTCCACGCGCTCGGTGCGGCGCACTGCGGCCGGGTCGAGCTCGTGGACATCGGACTGTCGCTCGGCGCTGCCGGGATCACTGCCCTCGACGCCGCCGACGTGGGTGCCGCGTGGCCGGTGCCGGGGGCCGGCGACGACAAGTACTCGCAGGGCGTGGTGGGGGTGGTCGCGGGCAGCGACGGCTACCCGGGCGCCGGTGTGCTGTGCACGGGCGCCGCGGTCACGGCCACGTCGGGGCTCGTCCGCTACGCCGGGCCGTGCACGAACGAAGTGCTCGCGCACTCGCCGGAGGTGATCGCGACCGCCGATCTCGCGAAGGCGGGACGCGTCCAGTCGTGGGTGGTCGGGCCGGGCATGGGAACCGACGACGCCGCCCGTCGCACGCTGCGGACGGTGCTCGAGTCCGACGTGCCCGTGCTCGTCGACGCGGACGGTCTGACCCTGCTCGCCGAGGACCCGGACCTGGTGCGTTCGCGGACCGCAGCGACACTGCTGACCCCGCACGCCGGGGAGTTCGCCCGGCTGACGGGGACGGATCCGGGTCCGGACCGGGTGGCGTCGGCACGCGCTCTCGCGGCCGACTGGAATGTTCACCTGCTGCTCAAGGGGCGTGCCACCGTGATCGCGGAACCCGGGGGCCGGATCTTCGTCAACGAGGCGGGCGGATCGTGGTCCGCCACCGCGGGTGCGGGGGACGTGCTCGCCGGGATCATCGGCTCGCTCATGGCGGCGGGCATCACCCCGGCGCGGGCCGCCGCGGTGGGTGCGCGAGCTCACTCGCTGGCCGCGAACCTGGCTGCCCGTGGCGGTGGCGCGGACCTCTCCGCAGGGCGCGGAACAGCACCGATCTCCGCCGCGACGCTGCTCGCACACCTCAGGGAGTCGATCAGAGTCCTCCGTGCGGGGGTGTCACCCGGAGAAATGCCGGCCTCCTCGTGAATGGCAGGATCGAACATATGACGCTTGCTGAAGCAGTACCGGCCGACGACCACGGACACAGCGAACCCGCAGCGCCCGCACAGGCCGCGCCGGCACCGCAGGCCGAGGCCGTGGTCGATCTGGACGCGATTGCCCACAACGTCCGCATCCTGCGCGACAGCGCCCGGGACGCGGCGATGATGGCCGTCGTGAAGGCGGACGGCTACAACCACGGCGCGGTGCCCGTGGCACGCGCAGCGCTGGCCGCCGGAGCGTCGGAACTGGGCGTGACGACGGTGGCGGAGGCGCTGACTCTGCGCCGCGCGGGCATCGACGCACCCGTCCTCGCGTGGCTGCACACCGTCGACGCCGATTTCGCCCCCGCGATCGCGGCCGGTGTCGAACTCGGCGTGTCCTCGCCCCGCCACCTCGCCGCGGTGGTCGCTGCCGCCCGGAGCGTCGGCACCCCGGCGATCGTCACGATCAAGGTCGACACCGGACTGAACCGCAACGGGGTGGCACCCGACGAGCTGGCGCAGGTCCTCGTCGATCTGGCGCGCGCACAGGCCGAGGGCTCGGTGCGGCTGCGCGGCATCTTCTCGCATCTCGCCCACGCCGACGAGCCGCACCACGCCTGGATCGATTCCCAGCGCGACCGACTGGTCAGCGCGATCGCGGATGCCAAGCGTCAGGGACTGGTCCCCGAAGTGGTGCACCTGTCCAATTCCGCGGCCACCCTGACCCGTCCCGACCTGCGGTTTGACATGGTTCGCCCGGGAATCGCGATATATGGGTTGTCGCCTGTACCCGAACTCGGTCAGTTCGGGTTGCGCCCGGCGATGACACTGCGATCGAGGGTGGCTCTGGTGAAGAAGGTGGCGGCAGGTGAAGGCGTGTCCTACGGGCACCAGTGGGTGGCCCCACGGGATACGACGGTGGCGCTGCTGCCGTTCGGGTACGCCGACGGGCTCCCGCGCTCGCTCAGTGGCCGTTTCGAGGTCCAGCTGGGCGCGGAACGACGGCCGGGGATCGGGCGGGTGTGCATGGACCAGGTGGTCGTGGATCTCGGGCCGGACGGCGGGGGAGTCCGGGAGGGGGACACCGCGGTGTTCTTCGGCAACGGAGACCTCGGCGAGCCCATCGCGCAGGCGTGGGCCGACGAACTCGACACCATCCACTACGAGGTGGTGACGGGGGTACGCGGACGCACGGTGCGCAGTTACGTCGGCGGAACGGGTACGTAGGACATGGGTGTGTCGAAGCGTCTGGGGCTCGTCGGCGGCGTGCTGAGCGCGCTGGCGCTCGGTTCGGTCGCCGGGGCCAACGCGCTGCGCAGCGCGACCCGGCCGGGCCGCGAGATCTATCGTGACGAGGACTTCACGCTGATGTCGCGGGACCGGCGCAGCGTCGTGGTCACCGAGGACGGCGTCGCGCTCGCGGTCCGCGAGGTCGGTCCCGAGGACGCGCCCGTGACGGCGGTGTTCGTGCACGGCTACTGCCTGGACATGACGTCGTGGCATTTCCAGCGCCGCCAGCTCGCCGAGCGGTGGGGCGACGACGTGCGGATGGTGTTCTACGACCAACGCGGGCACGGCGATTCGGGTGTGCCGTCCACGGCGAGCTGCACCATCGCTCAGCTGGGCGCCGATCTCGCGACCGTGATCGCAGCGAAGGCCCCCACCGGACCGGTTGTGCTCGTGGGGCATTCGATGGGCGGGATGACGGTGCTCGCCTTCGCCGGGCAGCGACCCGAACTGGTGGCGTCGCGGGTGGTCGGTGTGGGCCTGGTTGCCACGGCCGCTGCGGGTCTCAGCGAGACCGGATTGACGCGGAACCTGCAGAACCCGGTCATCGACGGCTTCCGGCTGGCCGTCCGGACGTCGCCCGAACTCGTCCAGCACGCGCGCGGCGCGGCCCGCGTGCTGATCACCCCGATCCTGCGGGCAGCGTCGTACGGCACGGATGTGAGCCCGCGGCTGCACAGGTTCTCCGACTCCATGCTGGACCGGACGTCGGTGGTCACCGTCGTGAACTTTCTGCGCACACTCGAATTGCACGACGAGTCCGCCTCACTCGAGGCGATCGAGCACATCCCGTCCGTCGTGGTGTGCGGCGACAGCGACATGATCATCCCGTTCGGCAGTTCCCGGAAACTGGCGGCGGACCTTCCGGAGTCCGAACTGGTGCGGGTGCGCGGTGCCGGCCATCTGGTGCAGCTCGAGTTCCCGTCCGTGGTATCGGACGCCGTCGACCGGGTGCTGCATCGTGGCCTGGCGACGTACGAATCGCGTGAGCAGTCCGATGTCGGCTGAAGAGGGAGTGTTGCCCGTGAGCGGGACCGTGGTGTTGCCGACGGCGGAGGACACCGAGCAGTTCGGGCGGGACCTCGCCCGGGGACTCGTCGCCGGTGATCTCGTGGTCCTCGACGGACCCCTCGGTGCGGGGAAGACCGCACTGACGAAGGGAATCGGAGCCGGGCTCGGCGTGCAGGGGCGAGTGACTTCGCCCACATTCGTGATCGCGCGGGAGCACCGGGCGGGCACGCGACCCGACGGGGGCGCGCCGGTCGGAATGGTGCACGTGGACGCGTACCGACTGGGCGGAAGCGGCCCGCACGCGCTGGACGAACTCGACGCGCTCGACCTCGACACCGACCTGGCTGCAGCGGTTGTCGTCGTCGAATGGGGCGCGGGCATTGCCGAGCAGCTGGCCGATCGTCACCTGCGGGTACGCCTGCGCCGCGAACCGGAGACGGACGTCCGCACCGCCCACTGGGAGTGGATTTCCTGACGGGTCGGGTGTCGGGAGCGGTTCTGACGTGCGAGTACCCTCAGTTACCGTGCTTGTTCTCGCCATCGACACGTCCACGCCTGCCGTGACCGCCGGAGTCGTCCGGGTTTCGGCCGATTCCGCATCGGTGGAGGCGGTGGACACCCTCGCGGTGCGCGTGACGGTCAACCCGCGCGCCCACGCGGAAGTGCTCACCCCGCACATCCTCGAGTGCCTCACCGAGTCGGGTCACGTCGCCGCGGACCTCGACGCGGTGGTGGTCGGCGCCGGACCGGGGCCGTTCACGGGACTGCGCGTGGGGATGGCCACCGCCGCCGCGTTCGCCGACGCCCTCGGTATTCCGGCCCACGGCGTGTGCAGCCTCGACGCCATCGCCGCACAGGTGGACGGTGACCGGAATCTGCTGGTCGTCACGGACGCACGCCGACGTGAGGTGTACTGGGCGCGCTACTCGGCAGGGGTGCGGGTGGAAGGCCCCGCCGTGGTGAAGCCGCGCGAGCTCGAGCCGATGCCGTCCGAGGTGGTGGCGGGATCGCCGTCACACGTCGACTTCTTCGATCTGCCGGTCGAACCCGTGGAAACACCGTCGCCCGCAGGGCTGGTCACGGTGGCCGCGGATGCCCTGTTCAGCGGTGCGGCACCGGCGGCGCTCGTACCGCTCTACCTGCGGCGCCCGGACGCGGTCGAACTGGCGGACCGGAAGAAATGACATTCCGCATCGAACCGATGGCGGCCACGGATGCCGACCGGTGCGCGGAGCTCGAAACACTCCTCTTCGCCGGTGACGGGCCCTGGAGCGCCGGCGCATTCAGGGCGGAACTCGCCGCACCGCACGTGCACTACACCGTGGCGCGGGACGACACCGGCCACGTCGTCGGGTACGCCGGAATCGCTCTGCTGGGCAACGGTTCGCATCCCGAATCCGAGATACACACGATCGGAACGGACCCGGCGTGTCAGCGCCGGGGGATCGGCGGGGCCCTCCTCGACGAACTCCTGCGCGTCGCCGACGCGCGGGGTGGCCCGGTGTTTCTCGAAGTGCGCACCGACAACGACGCGGCGATCGCCCTGTACAGACGTGAAGGATTCGAGATCGTGGGAACCCGTAAGAAGTACTACCAACCGAGCGGTGCGGACGCCTTCACGATGCGTCGCCCCGGATCGGGTGAGGAGCCGGTGCAATGATCGTCATGGGGATCGAAAGCTCTTGTGACGAGACCGGAGTCGGCATCGTCCGGTGGAACGGTGACGGGACGTGCGAACTCCTCGCGGACGAGGTCGCATCCAGCGTCGAAGAGCATGCCCGGTACGGCGGGGTGGTGCCCGAGGTCGCGTCCCGCGCGCACCTCGAGGCGATCGTCCCGACGATGCGGCGCGCCCTCGCCGCGGCCGGCATCGCCAAGCCGGACGCTCTCGCCGTCACCATCGGACCCGGTCTGGCCGGCGCCCTGCTCGTCGGTGTCGCGGCCGCGAAAGCCTATGCGGCGGCCTGGGACATCCCGTTCTACGCGGTGAACCACCTCGGCGGCCACGTCTCGGTCGACACCCTCGAACACGGACCGATGCCACCGTGCGTGGCGCTGCTCGTGTCCGGTGGGCACACCCACCTCCTGCACGTCGAGGATCTCGCGAAGCCCATCGTCGAACTCGGCACCACCGTGGACGACGCGGCCGGCGAAGCCTTCGACAAGGTGGCCCGCCTCCTCGGCCTCGGATTCCCCGGTGGCCCGGCCCTCGACGCCGCGGCGCAGGTCGGCGACCGAGACGCCATTCCCTTCCCGCGCGGGATGACCGGGCCCCGGGACGCCCGGCACGACTTCTCGTTCTCCGGGCTGAAGACGGCTGTCGCACGGTACGTGGAGTCCAAGGAGCGGGCAGGGGAGGCTTGTTCGGTGCCGGATATCGCCGCGAGTTTCCAGGAAGCCGTGGCGGACGTGCTGACGATGAAAGCGGTGCGCGCGGCCCGCGACGTCGGCGTGGACACACTCGTTCTCGGGGGCGGCGCCACGGCCAACTCGCGCATCCGCGCACTCGCCGAGGAACGCTGCGCCGAAGCCGGACTTACCCTGCGGGTGCCGAAACCGCGCCTGTGCACCGACAACGGGGTGATGATCGCCTCGCTCGGCGCGCATCTGATCGCCGGCGGCGCCGCGCCGTCCCTGCTGACCGTGGCCAGCGACCCCGGACTGTCGGTGGCGACCAGTCAGGTGTTCAGCTGACCGGAATCGTGACGGTCTGCGTGGCCGGGGGAGTGAGCGTCTCGCCGGGCTGAGCACCACTCGGTTGCGCCGCATCGGGACTCGGAGCAACCGTGCCCGGGGCCGGGATCATCGGGAAGAGCCCTTCGGGCGCCGCGGGGGCAGTGGATTCCGCGGGCGCGGCGGGCGTCTCGGTGGGCGGCGGTGCTACTTCCGGTACGTCGGGTGCGGGCGTACCCGGGCGCGGTTCGTTCGGCGTGGATTCTCCCGGAACCTGCGGCCACAGCGGCGGAATCGCGGGCCATTCGATGTGCGGCCACGACGGCTGCGACGGGTTCGTTCCGGGCAGCGTCGGACGCGAGGGAGCCGTGGGTGTCGGCACCGGAGTGGTGGTGGTGCGCGGCGTCGTGGTCTCGCTCGTCGAATCGGGCGTCTGCTCGGGGGTCCGGTCCGTCTGCGGCTCGGAGGTGGGCGGGGCAACCTGATTCGGGTAGTACGCCGACGTCGGCGTCGGATCGTACGACGGAATCCGTGTCGCGGGCGGTTCGTCCGACGTCGTGGTCGTGACCTGCTCGGTGGTCTGGAACATGTCCGTCCCCGCGGGGGAGACGTTGGGGTCGGGTGCGGGCGCGAGTTCCTTCACGCCGTAGCCGAGAACGAGCCCTCCGACCACGAGGGCGCCGACGAGTGCCCCCGACACCTTGGCGGCCGAACCGGGACGGGTCGACTCGGTGGCCGGGTAGTCGCGGATGGCGGAGGAGACGGCGAGCAACGCCGCACCTTTCGCGGTCGCCGTGTCGGGTTCGGGCACAGCGATGACCCGTGCGGTGAACGCGTCGGCGACGGCGGCGGTGATCGCGGGTATGTTCGCGCCGCCACCGACCAGGGCCAGGGCGTCCGGTCGACGCGGGGAGTCGGCGACGGTGGCACGGATGAACTCCACCGCGACCCGGACGGTCGGTGCGGCGATCTCGTCGAACCTGGTGCGGCTGATCTCGATCGGGCGGATGCCGTGCAGGTCGATGTCGACGTGCGCATTCGGCTCCGAGGACAACTGCTCCTTGGCGACGCGGCACCGCGCCGAGAGCAGGCCGCGGTCCAGGTGCCGCAGGGGATGCGGGGTGGCGATACTGCCGACGACGTGGTGGAAGACGAGGTCGTCGATTCCGGTGCCGCTCACGTGGGTCGTGCGGTCGGCGTGCAGGACGGTGCCGTCGACCTGGTCGACGACGGCGACGGACAGTCCGGACTCGCCGAAGTCGACGATCGCGACCGTGGCATGCTGGGCGACCTCGCCGGTGTGCCGAAGATAGGTGAGGGTGGCGGCGGTCTCGGGCACGAGATGCACGCGGTGCCGCTGCCTGCTGACGGCGCTGCGGATCGAATGCGCCTGCTCCGCCGTCCGGTACGCGACAGCGAACGCGTCGGGTGTGGTGGGGTCGGCAGGAACCTGGGTGGTCATCAGCGAGATGGAGGAACGGACCAGGTCGCCGAGGTCGGTGTGCGCCTGATCGGCGGACAGGTAACGGAACTCGACGTTCTGCGTACCGTTGGAGGCGGTGGTGACGAGGGCGGAACCCACACCGGCCGCACCGGTCGACATCCCCAAGGACATACCCATCTCACACACCCCCTCACGTTTTCGACGCGTGACCTGCTGTCTCTGTCGGAACGCCCTGTTCAGCGGGGAATCCCTGCCCGTTGAATCGGCGACTGTTATCTGAACGTTACAGAAAACAAACGGATTTCGCTCCCGACTTCCGGCCCCGGGAGACGAGGATGGCGCTCGATATCCGGTCTCACCTGCACAGTTGTCCAAAGGAATCTGATGCGACGCGCCAGCGATTTTCGCAACCTCACGAGACGTGAGCGCCGACGGCTTCTGCTGCGTGCAGTTCTGCGCCCGCTGGTCACCGTCTTCCTGTGCACGGTGGTCTACTTCGCCCTGCCGTGGACGTCGCTCGGGGAAGTGTCCGCCCTGTTCTTCCTGGCGGGCGGCTTGCTCGTGGTCGCGCTCGTCGCGGCCTGGCAGATCTGGCGGATCGTCAAGTCCGACGTACCGGCGCTCCAGGCGATCGAGGCGCTGGCCCTGATCCTGCCGCTCTACCTGCTCGGGTTCTCGGCAGGATATTGCCTGATGTCCGAAAGTGATCCGGGTTACTTCACCGAGCCCCTCACGCGGATGGGTGCGTTGTACTTCTCGCTCACCGTCTTCTCGACCGTCGGGTTCGGCGACATCGCCGCGACGACCGATCCGTCGCGAGCCGTCGTGAGTGTGCAGATCATCGGAAATCTGATCCTTCTCGGCGTCGGCATCCGCGCGGTCGTCGCGGCCGTCGACTGGGCCCGCAGGCGCCGGGTCTAGCGACCCGACGCCAGTACCAGTTCGACGTTCCGGTCGGGTGTCCCGCCGAGCAGGTCGGGGTCCGCGTGAATGTCGTTGAACGACAACTCCCGGTACAGCGACGCCAACCCGAGCGGTGAGAGATCGGTGTGGTCGACGGAGTAGGGGCTGTCGGCCTCGAACAGCGTCGTGAGCAGCGACACGGTTCCGTCGACGTTGTCGACCACCTCGACGATCCGCCCGTGCTGGGGGAAGTCGATGTGCGAGGCCGTGTTGATCTCCCAGAACGACTGCTCCGGAGTCGATCCGGGCCACGGCGTGATCCGGTTCTCGTGGGTGTGCCCGTTGACCCAGGCGAGGACGTTCGGGAATCGGTGCAGCAGATCCACCAGTCGCGAACCCCGGATCCGGGGTTCCGCCGGGGCGGAGGGGTCGGGGACGACGTTGTCCATGCTGCCGCTGGTGTGGTGACTGAACAGGACGAACCAGGTGTCGTTGCGTACCTGGGACACCGGGTTGCCCGCCGTGTCGAAGTACCGGCTGCTGCCGGCCACCAGGGTGTCCTCGATCCACCGGAACTGCGCAGCACCGAGCGAGCCGTCGACGAACCCCGCCCGGTTGGTGGAATCCATGCTGATGCCGACCACGCCGGGTGCGATCTCGAACGAGTAGTAGCCGATCCCGGTCTCGCCGGCATCAGGTGCGAAGCCGTGACCGACCGGTCCGGGGCCGGTGTTGGCCGGGTCCAGGTGTGCGGCGATGAACTGGCGGGGAGTGAACGGCGCGCGTGCGGGGTCGGGTGTGACGACCCGCGCGGGGGTCGTGATCGCGGACAGGGCGGCGGGAATGGCGCCGGGATCGAACCTGGTGGCGATGTCGACCGACTTCGCCTCTTCCGGCGATCCCGGGACCTCGAACTTCAGCGAACCGGTGTACATGGCTTCGAGCGGTGGGATGCCGCTCGGGACGGTGCCCTGCACCGAGTCGTCGTGATTGCCGAAGACGCAATACCAGGGGGTGCGGAGGCCGGGGCTCGTGACGGGAGAGATCGCCGCGCCGAGCAGGCCGGGTATCTCGGGGAACCCGGCCTTCTTGTACATGTCCTGGATGGACGACTCCGGGTTCCAGTACAGATCGGCGCCCGAGTTCTGCACGCCTTCGTAGCGGTCGGGTGCGCCCGTGTTGGGGACGATGGTGCCGCCGTTGAGCGCGGTGAGGAACCAGCCGAGTTCGGCGAATTCCTTGTTGTCGGTGTTGTCGCCGGTGCTCACGACCGCGTCGAACGGGCGCTGGGTATGCGGGCCGGATGCGAGCGCGTTGACCCGTGCGACGAGGGCGACGAGACCCTGGGCGGTGAGTGTCTCGTGCGGGCGGAACGCGGACCCCGTGAAGGGGTGCACGTATTCGAAACGCATCGGGGACTGGGCGTCGACCAGGTGGACGTCCGTGAGCTGGACGAGGGAGGCGAGGGCGGTGCGCCGGTCCTCGCGCCCGCTGCGGGCCTCGGCGAGTTCCGTGCGAACGATGGTCGGCCACCCCGGTCCCGCGCCGAGCCTGCGGTATCCGGAGTCGCCGAGGGGGACGGCCACCGCTTCGAGGGTGGTGCCGGCCCCGGACGTGGGAAGCGGCGCCGCGCCCGCGTACTGCAACCCCCACGGGCGTGCTTCGAATCCCACTGCCCCGATCGCCCCGAGTCCGGCAAATGTCAGGAATTTACGCCGAGTGATGTCAGACACCAGAGGAACCTTAGGTGACGACCCGTGAGACAAGCCGATATTCGGCTCGGCGCGGTCTACCACCCCCTTCTCCTTGAGCGTTGGCACTCTCACGTATAGAGTGCCAAGTGGCGCCGATCGAGCTCCGGCACCCGCGACGACGGGGCTGTGTGAAGTGCCGTAAACGGAACACTCAAACAGGAGTCCGGAGAAGTCTCCGGATCCGCATACCCCAAAGTGGAGGGCTCATCGTGGCGAGCGTCAACATCAAGCCGCTCGAGGACAAGATCCTCGTCCAGGCCAACGAGGCTGAGACGACGACTGCCTCCGGCCTGGTCATTCCCGACACGGCCAAGGAGAAGCCCCAGGAGGGCACCGTCGTCGCAGTCGGCGAAGGCCGCGTCAACGAGCAGGGCAACCGCATCCCGGTCGACGTCAAGGAGGGTGACACGGTCATCTACTCCAAGTACGGCGGAACCGAGATCAAGTACGCCGGCCAGGAGTACCTGATCCTGTCGGCACGCGACGTGCTGGCTGTCGTCTCCAAGTAAGCCATACGTGATCCGCCCCGGAGTCCCCACAGGATCCCGGGGCGGAGTGCGTTCACGCGCGTAACCCTGAGATCCAGGAGAAGACAGAACACATGTCCAAGCAGATTGAGTTCAACGAGGTCGCACGCCGGTCTCTCGAGCGTGGAGTCGACAAGCTTGCCGACGCGGTCAAGGTGACCTTGGGTCCGCGTGGCCGCCACGTAGTGCTGGCGAAGGCCTTCGGCGGCCCGACCGTCACCAACGACGGTGTCAGCATCGCCCGGGAAATCGAGCTCGAGGACCCGTTCGAGAACCTCGGCGCGCAGCTCGTCAAGAGCGTCGCCACCAAGACCAACGACGTCGCCGGCGACGGCACCACCACCGCCACCGTGCTGGCTCAGGCCATCGTGCGGGGCGGTTTGAAGAACATCGCCGCGGGTGCGAACCCGATGGCACTCGGCATCGGCATCAACGCCGCGGCCGACAAGGTCGTCGAGGCACTGCTCGCCGCCGCGAAGCCGGTCGAGGGCAAGACGTCCATCGCCCAGGTCGCGACCGTGTCCTCGCGTGACGAGGAGATCGGCGAAATGGTCGGCGAGGCGCTCACCCGCGTCGGCACCGACGGCGTCGTGACGGTCGAGGAATCCTCGACCCTGGCGACCGAGCTCGTGATCACCGAGGGCGTCCAGTTCGACAAGGGCTACCTGTCGCCGTACTTCGTCACGGACCTCGATGCACAGAAGGCCGTGTACGAGGACGCGCTCGTGTTGCTGTACCGCGAGAAGATCACGTCCCTGCCCGACTTCCTGCCGCTGCTGGAGAAGGTTGCCGAGAGCGGCAAGCCCCTCCTCATCATCGCGGAGGACGTCGAGGGCGAGGTTCTCTCGACGCTCGTGGTCAACTCCATCCGGAAGACCATCAAGGCCGTCGCCGTCAAGGCGCCGTTCTTCGGTGACCGCCGGAAGGCGTTCCTCGACGACCTCGCCGTCGTCACCGGTGGCACGGTCATCAACTCCGACGTCGGCCTCACGCTGAAGGACGCCGGGCTGGACCTGCTCGGCAGCGCACGCCGCGTCGTGGTCAGCAAGGACGAGACCACGATCGTCGACGGCGCCGGAACCGACGACGACATCAAGGGTCGCGTCGCGCAGCTGCGCCGCGAAATCGAGAACACCGACTCCGACTGGGATCGCGAGAAGCTCGAAGAGCGTCTGGCGAAGCTGGCCGGTGGCGTCGCCGTCATCAAGGTCGGCGCGGCCACGGAGACGGACCTCAAGGAGCGCAAGTTCCGCGTCGAGGACGCCGTCAACGCCGCGAAGGCTGCTGTCGCCGAGGGCATCGTCCCCGGTGGCGGTTCCGCTCTCGTCCAGGCGAGCACCGAGCTGGCCGACAACCTCGGTCTGACCGGTGACGAGGCCACGGGCGTCAAGGTCGTGCGCGAAGCACTGCAGGCGCCGCTGTTCTGGATCGCCAGCAATGCCGGTCTCGACGGTTCCGTCGTCACCAGCAAGGTTGCCGAGCAGCCCAAGGGCCACGGTTTCAACGCCGCGACCCTGACCTACGGCGACCTGCTCGCCGACGGTGTCGTCGACCCCGTGAAGGTCACCCGCTCCGCGGTCGTCAACGCGGCCTCGGTCGCGCGGATGATCCTCACCACGGAGAGCGCCGTGGTCGAGAAGCCTGCGGAAGAGGACGAGCAGCAGACCGGTCACGGGCACAGCCACTAGGCTCTGGCGTCGCGACCGATCGGGCTCCGATCGTTCGAGCGAAGACACCCCCGTGCGGATCACCGCGCGGGGGTTTCTTCTGCCTGCAGGCGCCGGATCAGCTCAGTTGCAGCACCGCGAACGGTTCCGACGTCGGCTGGGGAGATCCTCCGGGCGGTTCGACGGTGACGGCCAGCTTCGACATCGACCCCACGTCGTCGAGGACGACCGTCGTGGTCGGCTGCATCTCTCCGGGAGAGATGGTTCCCGCGGGCACGGGCGCGTCCCCGGATGCGGGCATCAACCACAGCTGGTACACGGTGTCGGCGCTGGGCGGGGCGACACCGTCCAGCACGAACACCACGGCGTCCTGCGACTTCGAGTAGTTGGCGGTCGCGGACCCGCCGGCGGCAATCGCACTCGTCGACGAGTGCACGTCGGAGGCGTCGAGAACCTGCTCCGCCACAGTCGGCGACGGACCTTCCGTGAGCTGCCGAACGATCACCGTCCCGCCGGCGAGCACCCCGACTGCCGCGGCAGCGGCGACGGCGATCTGCCAGCGACGCCGGCGGGAGCGGCGTTCGGTCAGCGACGTCGGCCCGGCGGCGGAGTGCCGGACTTCGTCGAGGACTCGAGTCCGCACCCGGGGCGGGGGTTCTACGGCTCCCACCGCGCTCACCACCGCGAAAGCTTCCCGGATCCGCCGGACCTCGTCGGTGAAGGTGGAGCGGGTGTCCTCGTCGGCGGTGGCGAGATCGGTGTCGAGTTCGCGGCGCTCCCTGTCGTCGAGCGCATCGAGTGCGTACGGGTACGCCATGCCCACGAGTTCGTCGTTCATGTCACAGACCTCCCAGGCACCCGCGAAGACGCGTCAATCCGTCACGGATGCGCGTCTTCACCGTGGACAGGGCGACCCCCAGCTGGGAGGCGACCTCTCGGTAGGTGCGGCCGTCGTAGTACGCCATCGCGACGGACTCACGTTGTGTGTCCGTGAGCGAGTCGAGGCAGGCGAGCACCGATTGATGCTCGAGCCGGCGGGTCACCTCCTCGGTGACGTGGTCGAACGGCCCTGCAATGTTGGTGGTCTCGTAGAGCGCCTCGCGGTCGGTGCCGGCCTGCTCGGACCGCACGCGGTCGACCGCACGGCGGTGCGCGAGCGTCATCAGCCAGGACAGGACGGAACCGCGGGCCGGATCGAAGTTGGACGCGGTGCGCCACGCCTGGAGGAAGACTTCCTGCGTCGTCTCCTCCGCGTACCCGGGATCCCGCAGGACCCGCAGGACCATGCCGTGGACCCGGGCGCTCGTCCGGTCGTAGAGTTCGGCGAAAGCGTCGGCGTCCCCGTTCGCGACGCGGGCCATGGTCTCATACAGTTCCGCGGATTCGGTGGTCCGGGCCCCGTGTGCCCCGGCTGCGTCCGCCGAACACACGTCTTCTGCTGGAGTGTTGCCCTCGGGGTTCGTCACCGGCACTCATCTCGGTTCATCGAGAACCACGGTAGCGTGCACATCCACTCATCTCCTCCAGCCGGTAGGCATTCGGAGACCGCGTCGCGGTGGATGGGTGGGAGGGTGCCGATGTGACGAGAGGAACCCCCGTGCGGCGACGAGGGTTCCCCGATGAGTGTGGTCGAGCGGTCAGACTGCTATCCGGCCGCGTCTGTGCCGGGCGTGCATCTCGCGTTCCGTCTCGGACATTCCGCCCCAGATCCCGTACGGTTCGGACACGCTCAGGGCGTGATTGCGGCACTGGGCGAGGACCGGGCAGCGTCTGCACATTTCCTTGGCCCGGGTCTCTCGCTGCGCACGAGCTCGGCCACGCTCTCCGTCGGGATGGAAGAACATCGAGGAGTCGACCCCGCGGCACAGTCCGTGCATCTGCCAATCCCAGATATCGGCGTTCGGGCCGGGCAGGTGGTTGGGTGCAGGCATGTGGACTCCTTAGCTGCAAGCTCGCCTCGGGCGACGAGCGGACCGTGGGCTCGTAGGTACGTTCAAGCCACTGAATCATTCACGTCGCTAACCGTAGAGTCGGTTGTGAAATCGCGTCAATAGTTGTTCACAGTGGCGATTTACATATCCCACGAACTGAAAGTTAACCTGGAAAATATTTACTTTCCCGCGGTTCCGTGATTCCGTTTCGGGTTGAAAGACCCCGGGGCGCGGGTAACGATGTCCGGGTGCCCCAGCCCGCGGAGCCAGAAACCCAGCCCTCTTCCGGATCCCCGGACGAGGGACCCACGATCTCGGTATCGGCCCTGGCCAGAAAGCTCGGGGTGGCTCCGTCGACGCTCCGCACCTGGGACCGCAGATACGGCATCGGGCCCTCCGTTCACGTGCAGGGAAGTCACCGGCGGTACACGCCGCGCGACGTCGCCCGGCTCGAATGCATGCAACATGCGCTGGACGGTGGTGCAAACTCCGCGGAGGCCGCGAGATATGCGATTAACGCAATGGCTACGTATTCGTCAGAAAGCGACCGCCGACCGGGTGTGAAAAATCTGGGTGACAACTCGGTGAACGGGATGAAAACAGACCCGTCGAACCTTTTGTCACCTTTTTCCGGCCTCGGTGGCGCCGAGGCATCCGTCCGGAATTTATCGGGTGCGCTGCTGGCGCGAGACGTCGTGACCATCCGGCGGATCATCGTGCGGGCCGTCGCGGAGCGGGGATTCAGCTCCATGTGGACGACCCTGGTCGTTCCGGTGCTCGAATGGGCGGACGAGGGCAGGAATTCGGACGCCGCCGCTGCGAGTGTCCGCGTCTTCGCCGAATGCGTCGCAGGGATTCTGTCCACGATGACGCTGGACGCGCCGATCGGTGGCGGTGGCCGTGTCCTGCTCGTGCACGTGCCTGCGGACTCGAAGGACACGGTTCCCGCCGATCCGTACGGCCTCGAATTCCGGGCACTGGGCGCCGCCCTGGCCACTGCCTCGGTGGACACGCGGATGGCGCTGCCACTGTGCCGGTCGGCGCTCCTCGCCTCCGTGACCAACGCCGAGCCGGACGTGATCGTCCTGTGGTTGCCCGCCGCCGGATGCGCCCTCCCGTCTCTCCTGCGGGCGATCCGCCGGCGGCGCACCGGGCTGACGATGCTCGCGGGCGGCCCCGGATGCCGGACGCAGTCACTTCCACGGTCGATAGCGGTGCTGGGCACGCTGGACGAGGCGGTGGACGCCGTCACCGCGGTCACCTGACCGCAGAGCGGCCGGACGATGCAATGATCTCGGCGTGCCCGACTCCACTCTCCGGTCCGACCCCACGAATTCGTTGATCCGCGCGGCGTTCGGCGCCGATCCGGGCGCGTGCCCGCTATCGGCGTCCGACGTTCCCGTCGAGCGCTGGATGCGAGCGGTGGCGTGGGGCGCCCGGGGGCACTACGCCCGATCCCGCGCAGAGCTGGACGCACTGACGCGCGGCGAGGTGGCCGAACCCGCGGTCGCCTCACTCGCGTGGAGCACGCAGGCGTCGTTGCTGAGGCAGCTCGGCTGGCACGGTGTGGCGTCCGGGTTCGACGGCCGGGCTCTCGCCGTCGTCGGGACGGGTCCCGGCGACGGCGACGACGTCCTCGTTCACGAAGCGCGGTGTGACGCGATGACGGGGCTGGCGGCCGACGCGTTGGGGTGCGGCCGGCTGGCACTGGGCCGGCGGCTGCTCGACAGGTGCTCCGAATACCTCGACGAGCGTGCTCCCGGCGAACTGTGGCGACAGCGCGTCCGCAGGCACTGGGTGAGCGCCGAGTTGTTTCTCGCGGGCGGAGACTTCGCCTCGGCGCGCCGCCACGCCGAGACCGCAGCGGAAATTTCGGAGGCTGCCGGATCTGTGCGGCACCACGTCAAATCGGATCTGCTGCGGAGCGCGTCGATGACAGGGGAGCCCGATTCGGGTCCGGCGGCACGGCTTGCCGCGGATGTGCTCGACCGGTGCGATCGGTACGGCTTGATACCTCTGAAGTGGGCAGCTGCGATGTTGCTGAGTGGTGTGACATCCGACTCACGTGCGGAGGCCGTGCGTGTGGAGTGCGAAGCCGTCATCAGGGCGCGAGGTGGGCGCTTCCGAATCTGACTCCGCTGCTCGGCCCCGTACGGGCGGGTTGCGCGCGAATCGCTGCGAATCCGGGCGAATACCGTTCGGTCCGCACCGTTACTCTTGGAGTGTTCCGCTGAGAGCGGGAGCACACCCATCGGGGGAGGTGCCACTGTAACGCCAGGATATTCAGCAACGATGACTAATACGAGCGAGGAGTTGGACTCCGCCGTCGCCGCTGCAACGCAGGGTGACCGGGCCGCTTTAGCTCTGGTCCTGGAAAACATTCGGCCCTTGGTTGTGCGTTACTGCAGAGCCAGGGTCGGTGCTGCGGAGAGGGGACAACTCTCCGCGGATGACGTGGCACAGGAAGTGTGCCTCGCCGTGATGACGGCCTTACCTCGCTACGAGGATCAAGGCCGCCCGTTCATGGCATTCGTCTACGGGATCGCCGCGCACAAGGTCGCCGACGCGCATCGGAACTCCGCCCGTAACAAGTCGGAGCCCGTCGCCGAAGTACCGGATGTCGTAGCCAACGATGACGGACCCGAACAGAGGGCGCTGGACTCGGAAGCGAGCAGGCAGATGAACGAACTGCTGAGCACGCTGCCGGAAAAGCACCGGGAGATCTTGATCCTCCGCCTCGTGGTCGGTATGTCAGCCGAGGAGACGGCCGCGGCCGTGGGTAGTACCGCGGGAGCTGTCCGCGTGGCTCAACACCGAGCCATCGCGAAACTGAAAAAAGAAGTGACGAGGGCAGGTGAGAGGTTTGGCTAGGGGCATCAAGCGCAACGGCAATCCCGATGCCGATCTCCCAGGAGACGACGCACCGGTGGACGTCGCGGCAGTGCGCCGCGACGACGCTTTGATCGACGCGATCGCCGGTGGCGGTCCTGTCGCGACGGATTCGCCGGAGCAGTACGAGCTCGCGCTTCTGCTGACCAATTGGCGCGCCGACATCGTGGCGACGCCGATGCCGACCGGGCCGGTGCTCGACGACGTGATCGCGGCGATCGACGCCTCGGACGCCCGTTCCGCACGCAGCGCTGCCCGCGGCAAGCTCCGCTTGTTGCGACCCATCGCCGGCGCTGCCGCCGCGATCGCGGTCGTCATAGGTGGCGTCACCATCTTCTCGTACAACGCCGCACCCGGCGATCCGCTGTGGAGCGTCAAGTCGGTCGTGTTCAGCCAGCAGGCCGATTCGACCGTCGCGCAGATCGACACCACGTCGCAGCTGCAGGAGGCCGAGCGGCTGATCGCCGCGGGCGACGCGGAGGCGGCGAAGAACCTGCTCGAGGGCGCCGCAGGCCGTTCCGGCGGGGTGCTCGACGCCGACCTGCGCAACGAACTCGACGTGTGGCGTGCGAAGCTCGCCGCGGAGGTCGAGAAGATCGCTCCCACCACGCCGCCCGCGGCGACGACGCCGGGAACCACCACCACCGACGCGCCGACACAGACCACCGAGTTGCCGGCCACGGTGCCGGGGACACCCGGTTCCACGACCGCGCCGGGAGTCGAGCAGTTGCCGGGAACCCTGCCCACGGATCTGCAGATTCCGGGACTGCCGCCCATTCCGCTGCCGCAGCTGCCCACGCTGCCGCCTCCGCCCGAGACGTTGCCGTCCACGAGCCCGGATCCCACGATCATGTTGGTTCCGACGCTGCCCTCGGACATTCCGGCGACGGAGCCATCCACCCAGCAGCCGCCGCAGGAGCCTTCGACGGTGCCGCTACCCACCACCACGACCCCGGTCCCGGTGCCGCCGCCCACCAGCTAGCGGTTCGGCGGCCCTTCCGCACAGACCACTGTGGCCCGACACTTCGCGTGTCGGGCCACAGTGGTCTGTATCGGGTTGTGCCGGATCAGGCGTCGAAACCGTCGCCGTGCAGAGCGTCGTTCATCGAGGCGTCCGCGTAGCCGCGGCAGTAATCCCAGGTGACGTATGCCTCGGGTGTCGGGTCGTAGGCGGGCTCGTGCGGGCGCACGGTGCCGTCGACCAGAAGCTGGAGGAGATTGGCACGGAGCATGTCCCAATCGTGGTAGTGATCTTGCTGGCAGTCTTCGCAGCAGACGACGAGACCGCGGATCCCGCGATGCGCCAGCAGCGCCTCGTACACGGCGAGGTCGGCCAGATCTTCCTCCACGGCGAGACGCTCGTGGGGGTCGAGTGGCTGGCCCGGTTCGATCGCATCGAGAGCTGCGGACGGGTCGGCGGGGTCGCCGGCGAAGGGGTCCGGGGGCAGACCTGGAGGCAGTTGATCGCGCACAGCACCACGGTACGCAGGTCAGCCCGGTCTGCGCCAGCCGTTCGGCGTACGCCCAGCGTGGGTGGGCTCCGTGGTGATCGCGTCGAGCCGATATCATGGTTTGTGGAGCTGGGAATATCGATCGTCGCTCCGGCCTTTTTCTTGTATCCGTGTTCCCGAAAGTTTCCACCAGATCGAAGATCTGAATGTCCACAGACGGCGCCACCGGCGCCGCACCTATGTTCCATGGAGGGCCCGAACCGCATGACAAGTTCAGCAGGGCATGTACACACCGGCGGTGACGACCCGAACAAGGTCGCGATGCTGGGTCTCACGTACGACGACGTCCTGCTCTTGCCGGCGGCGTCGAATGTCATCCCCGGCCAGGTCGACACGTCCAGCCAGCTGACCAGGGACATCCGGCTGCGAGTGCCGCTCGTCAGCTCCGCGATGGACACCGTCACCGAGGCGCGGATGGCCATCGCCATGGCCCGCGCCGGCGGGATGGGCGTCCTGCATCGCAACCTGTCGGTCGAGGCGCAGGCCGGGCAGGTGGAGACGGTCAAGCGGTCCGAGGCGGGAATGGTCACCGACCCGGTCACCTGCAAGCCGTCGGACACCCTCGCCGAGGTCGACGCCAAGTGCGCCCGCTTCCGGATCTCCGGACTTCCGGTGACCGACGAGGCCGGGCAGCTCGTCGGCATCATCACCAACCGCGACATGCGCTTCGAGGTCGATCAGAACCGCGCCGTGTCCGAGGTCATGACGAAGGCCCCGCTGATCACCGCCCAGGAGGGTGTGACCGCGGAGGTGGCGCTGGGCCTGCTCCGCCGCCACAAGATCGAGAAGCTGCCGATCGTGGACGGTCAGGGCAAGCTCACGGGCCTCATCACGGTCAAGGACTTCGTGAAGACCGAGCAGCACCCGGACGCCACCAAGGACCGCGACGGCCGGCTCCTCGTCGGCGCCGCCGTGGGTGTGGGCGACGAGGCGTGGAGCCGCGCAATGGCCCTCACCGACGCCGGGGTGGACGTGCTCGTCGTCGACAGCGCCCACGGTCACTCGGCCGGCGTGCTGGACATGATCTCGAAGCTCAAGGCAGAGGTCGACGAGCGTGTGCAGATCATCGGCGGCAACGTCGCCACCCGCAGTGGTGCGGCCGCTCTCATCGAAGCCGGTGTGGACGCGGTGAAGGTCGGTGTGGGCCCCGGCTCCATCTGCACCACCCGTGTCATCGCCGGTGTCGGCGCCCCGCAGATCACGGCGATCCTCGAAGCGGTCGCCGCGGCCAAGCCGCACGGTGTGCCGGTGATCGCCGACGGTGGACTGCAGTTCTCCGGCGACATCGCGAAGGCCCTGGCGGCAGGCGCGTCGACGGCCATGCTCGGTTCGCTGCTCGCAGGCACCGCGGAGTCGCCGGGCGAGCTGATCCTGGTCAACGGCAAGCAGTACAAGAGCTACCGCGGCATGGGTTCCCTCGGCGCGATGCAGAGCCGTGGCGCCGCGAAGTCGTATTCCAAGGACCGCTACTTCCAGGACGACGTGCTGTCCGAGGACAAGCTGGTTCCGGAGGGCATCGAGGGCCGGGTCGCGTTCCGCGGTCCGCTGTCCCAGGTCACCCATCAGCTCACGGGCGGTCTGCGGGCCGCCATGGGTTACACGGGAGCGTCGTCGATCGAGGAGCTGCAGAACGCGCAGTTCGTGCAGATCACGGCTGCGGGTCTGAAGGAGAGCCACCCGCACGACATCACGATGACGGTCGAAGCTCCCAACTACACCGCTCGCTAGCAACCAGTCACGATTCACGAGAAAGGGGCGCGCGTGCGCGACCTCGTTGAGATCGGCATGGGCCGAACAGCCCGACGAACCTATGAGCTGGACGACATCGACATCGTCCCCTCCCGCCGGACCCGCTCCTCCAAGGAGGTGTCGACGTCCTGGCAGCTCGACGCATACCGGTTCGACATTCCGGTGCTGGCGCATCCGACCGACGCGCTGGTCTCGCCGTCGTTCGCGATCGAACTCGGCAAGCGTGGTGGCCTCGGGGTCATCAACGGTGAGGGTCTGTGGGGCCGGCACGCGGACGTCGAGGCGAAGCTCGCCGAACTCGTCGCACTGGCCGAGTCGGACGTCGACGTCGAGGCGCCGATCAAGAAGCTGCAGGAACTGCACGCGGCGCCGTTGCAGCCGGGACTTCTGGCCGCTGCCGTGGCCCAGGTCCGCGATGCAGGTGTCACGACCGCGGTGCGGGTCAGCCCGCAGAACGCCCGGGCGCTGACCCCGCAGTTGCTGGAGGCGGGCATCGACCTGCTGGTCGTGCACGGCACGATCATCTCCGCCGAGCACGTCGCGCACGGCGACAGCGAGCCGCTGAACCTCAAGACGTTCATCTCCGAGCTCGACGTCCCCGTGGTGGCCGGTGGGGTGAGCGATCACCGCACCGCACTGCACCTGATGCGCACGGGCGCGGCCGGTGTGATCGTCGGATACGGCTCCACCGAGGGCGCCACGACCACCGGTGAGGTGCTGGGCATCGGTCTTCCGATGGCCACGGCGATCGCGGACGCCGCTGCTGCCCGCCGCGACTACCTCGACGAGACGGGTGGACGCTACGTCCACGTGATCGCGGACGGCGACATCACGTCCTCGGGCGACCTCGCCAAGGCGATTGCCTGTGGCGCGGACGCCGCAGTCCTGGGCGCACCGCTGGCCGTTGCCGCGGAAGCTCCCGGCGGCGGCTGGTACTGGCCGTCGGCCGCGGCGCACCCCTCGGTTCCGCGCGGCACGATGCTGCCGGTCTCGTTCGGTGACCGTCCGTCGCTCGACCGGGTCCTCACGGGTCCGTCCGATGACCCGTTCGGTTCGCTGAACTTCGTCGGCGGGCTGCGCCGGTCGATGGCGAAGTCGGGGTACTCGGATCTGAAGGAATTCCAGAAGGTGGGCCTGACGGTCCGCGCCTGAGGCGTCCGTCCGTCACTGCTTTCTCTCGTCGCCCGATGTCACATCGGTGCAGTTCAACTGCACTGGTGAGGCATCGGGCGACGTGCGTTTGCGGGTATCGCGACCGTTCCTGATACCTCTCGTTACAGTTAGGTGACCCTTGTGGCAGCTGTCACAGCCGCGGGGTGCATACTGGCGAGTAATAACTCAGGTGTCGTTGGAGGTCGAGTGATGAGCAAGCAGCGCGCAACGGAGTACGACGTCCTCATCGTCGGTTCCGGATTCGGTGGCAGTGTCACCGCGCTCCGATTGGTCGAGAAGGGCTACAAGGTCGGCATCCTCGAGGCGGGCCGTCGCTACGCCGACGCGGACTTCGCGAAGACCAGCTGGGATCTCAAGAAGTTCCTGTGGGCGCCCGCTCTCGGTTTCTTCGGCATCCAGCGCGTCCACCTGCTGCGCGACTGCCTCATCCTCGCCGGCGCCGGCGTCGGTGGCGGTTCGCTCAACTACGCGAACACGCTCTACAAGCCGCCTGCCTCCTTCTTCCAGGACAAGCAGTGGTCGCACATCACCGACTGGCACGACGAGCTCACGCCGTACTACGAGCAGGCCCGCAAGATGCTGGGCGTGGTCCAGAACCCGCACATGACCCCCGCCGACGAGATCATCAAGTCGGTCGCGGAGGACATGGGCGTGGGCGACACGTTCATCCAGACCCCGGTCGGTGTCTTCTTCGGTGAAGCGGGAAAGACCGTGCCCGACCCGTACTTCGGTGGCGTCGGCCCCGACCGCACCGGGTGCATCGAATGCGGCGAATGCATGACCGGATGCCGGCACGGCGCCAAGAACACCCTGCTCAAGAACTACCTGGGCCTCGCAGAGAAGGCCGGTGCCGAGATCATCCCGATGACGACGGTCACCGGTCTGCGCGAGGCATCCGACGGCACCTGGGACGTCTTCACCCGGCGCAGCGGGCCGCGCAAGAACCGGAACCGCAAGACGTACACGGCCGCGAACGTCGTCCTGGCCGCGGGCACGTGGGGCACTCAGCATCTGCTGTTCGACCAGAAGGAGACGGGCGCGCTGCCCAAGATCTCCGACCGCCTGGGGGTACTCACCCGCACCAATTCGGAGTCGATCCTCGGCGCCGCCAAGAACAAGGTGGACCCCGCGCTCGAGCTCACCAAGGGCGTCGCCATCACGTCGTCCTTCCACCCGACGTCCGACACCCACGTCGAGCCGGTGCGCTACGGCAAGGGGTCGAACTCGATGGCCCTGCTGCAGACGCTGCTGACCGACGGTGGCGGCAGGCGGTGGGTGACGTTCCTCAAGGAACTGGCGAAGGATCCGACGGCTCTGAAGGTCCTCACCCCGTACAAGTGGAGCGAGCGCACCATCATCGCCCTCGTGATGCAGAACCTCGACAACTCCATCACCACGTACACGAAGAAGGGCCTGTTCGGTCGGCGCAAGGTCACCAGCAAGCAGGGTCACGGCCAGCCGAACCCCAGCTGGATCCCGGCGGGCAACGAGGCGACCCGCCGGATCGCGGAGAAGATCGACGGCCGCGCGGGCGGCACCTGGGGAGATGTGTTCAACATCCCGCTCACCGCGCACTTCCTCGGCGGCTGCACGATCGCGTCGGAACCGTCGAAGGGCGTCATCGACCCCTACCACCGCGTGTGGGGTTACCCAACGCTGAGCGTGGTCGACGGTTCGGCCGTGTCCGCGAACCTGGGCGTCAACCCGTCGCTGACGATCTCGGCGCAGGCCGAGCGTGCGGCTTCGCTGTGGCCGAACAAGGGCGAGAAGGATCAGCGGCCGGCGCAGGGCGAGGGATACCGGCGCCTGAACCCGGTCGCCCCGGTCGCCCCGGTCGTCCCGGAGGGGGCGCCCGCCGCACTGGTGCTGCCGATCGTCGAGATCCGCAACAGCTCTGTGGTGCCCGACACGCAGAAGCACGGCGTTGCATAGGACCCGAGAGGGCCGGGTCATGGGGTCGCGCAGACCACAGAGCTGCGCCGATTAGACTGACCCGGTGGCAGATATCGAGCAACAGAGACCGGTCCTCGTCGTCGACTTCGGCGCGCAGTACGCGCAGCTGATCGCCCGACGGGTGCGTGAGGCCAAGGTCTATTCCGAGGTGGTTCCGCACACCGCGACCGTCGAGGAGATCGCGGCCAAGAATCCCCTCGCCGTGGTGCTGTCGGGCGGGCCGTCGAGCGTCTACGCAGACGGGGCGCCCCAGCTCGATCCGGCACTGTTCGATCTGGACATTCCGGTGTTCGGCATCTGCTACGGATTCCAGGCCATGGCCGGCGCGCTCGGCGGGACGGTGGCGCACACCGGCACCCGTGAGTACGGCCGGACCGACCTCAAGGTGCAGGGTGGTCTGCTGCACGAGGGACTTCCGTCCAGCCAGCCCGTGTGGATGAGTCACGGCGACGCGGTCACCGAGGCCCCGGCGGGCTTCGAGGTGACGGCCACCAGCGAGGGCGCACCCGTCGCCGCGTTCGAGGACCGGGCCCGCAAGCTCGCCGGTGTGCAGTACCACCCGGAGGTGCTGCACTCGCCGCACGGCCAGCAGGTGCTCAGCCGGTTCCTCCACGAGATCGCAGGCATTCCTCCCGCATGGACGGCCGCGAACATCGCCGACGCCCTCGTCGAGCAGGTCCGCGAGCAGGTCGGCGACGGCAAGGCGATCTGCGGACTTTCGGGCGGTGTCGACTCCGCTGTCGCGGCGGCGCTCGTGCAGCGCGCGATCGGCGACAACCTCACGTGTGTGTTCGTCGACCACGGTCTGATGCGTGCGGGGGAGCGTGCCCAGGTCGAACAGGATTTCGTTGCCGCCACCGGCGCCAAGCTGATCACGGTCGACGCCGCCGACACCTTCATCGGTGAGCTGGCCGGGGTGTCCGACCCGGAGACCAAGCGCAAGATCATCGGCCGCGAGTTCATCCGCAGCTTCGAGGGCGCGGTCAGTGACGTGCTGGGCGAGAACGCCGCGCACGGCGACACGGTCGAATTCCTCGTGCAGGGCACGCTGTACCCGGACGTCGTGGAATCCGGCGGCGGTACCGGCACGGCCAACATCAAGAGCCACCACAACGTCGGCGGACTGCCGGAAGACCTGCAGTTCACGCTCGTGGAACCACTCCGCCTGCTGTTCAAGGACGAGGTCCGGGCGGTGGGACGCGAGCTGGGTCTGCCCGAGGAAATCGTGGGACGCCAGCCGTTCCCCGGTCCCGGGCTCGGCATCCGCATCATCGGCGAGGTCACCCAGGAGCGGCTCGATATCCTGCGTCACGCGGATTCCATTGCGCGCGAAGAGCTGACGGCCGCCGGGCTCGACGGTCAGATCTGGCAGTGCCCGGTGGTGCTGCTCGCCGACGTCCGCAGCGTCGGCGTGCAGGGTGACGGACGCACCTACGGTCACCCGATCGTGCTCCGCCCGGTGTCCAGCGAGGACGCGATGACGGCGGACTGGACGCGACTGCCGTACGACGTTCTCGAGCGGATCTCCACCCGGATCACCAACGAGGTGCACGACGTCAACCGTGTCGTGCTGGACATCACGAGCAAGCCGCCGGGCACCATCGAGTGGGAGTGACGCACTGTGCGCGGTGAGCGAGTCCGACGACTCGCTCACCGCGCACATGCGCTTGCGCCCCTATCGCCGCCGGTTCGGGGCGAACACGAGCACCACGCCGACCAGCACCGCCACCACCACGAACAGCCAGCGGAACTCGACGTTCGCGAGCGGTTCCAGCGAGAACGGCCCCGCGAGCGCCCAGCCGCTCACCAGGAGTGCTGCCAATCCTGCGAGGAGCAGGAGCGGCGACGGGCGCTTCCGCGTCCCGGTCTGCTCGCTGTCCTGAGTGTCGTCGATGTCATCCACGGCGCACCTCCACACTTCCGAACTGGACATCTGCATTGAGGTTCAGGACGGGGCCGTCCGTGCCGTCGACGCCACCGTCGAGACCGTCCGGGAGGCACTGCGCGTCGCCGAACTGGGCGGTGCAGTGGTTCTCGACGTTCATGCCGGGCGGCAGGAGCACCACGACCTCACCGAACTGCCCGCTGACGTCGACCGTCTTGTCCTCGGTCAGAGTGACGTTCCGGAGGTCGAGCGTGAAGCTGCCGAAGCCACCGGAGTAGGCGGGCTCGATGGCGGCCGCTGTCGTCGGGTTCCAGGTCCGGTCGCCCATGTTCTCGCTGTTCAGGTCGAGGGACCCGACGATCGAGGCGAGGATCACGAAACCGATCAGGGGACCTGCGACGACGAGAAGGCCGTAGCCCTTGCGCAGGAATCCGCCGATCAGCAGCCCCACTCCGATGACGGCCAGCGCGACGGCGCCGATGCGACCGGGGTTCAACCAGTCGGATCCGGTGGCGACCGACAATGCCGTCGCCGCCGCGGCCGCCAGGATGGCCAACCCGATCACCATGGTGGTCAGACGGGAGTGGGTGCGCTCCGGTTGGACTGCGGGAGTGGTGGTCCTGGCCGGCTCGGGCAGGTCCCACGCGAACGGGGCTACACCGAGCGGATCCCACGCCGGCGGTCGCGGTTCGAGCGGCGCGAACGGGGCCGAGGGTGCGTCGACCTGCGGACCGGGGGCCGGGGACTTCTCGAACGACACCGGATCGGATTGGGCGGCAGCGGTTTCGGGATTCAGTGCCTCGGTGGGCGCGTCGGCCGTCTTGTCGTCCGAGGTGGGAGGTGTGCTCGGCGTGTAGGAGTCGGGAAGCTTCGTGTACGGACCGTACGCACCCGGACCGTACGCACCCGGACCGTACGCACCCGGACCGTACGCACCCGGACCGTAGGCACTCGGACCGTACGTGCCCGGGCCGAACGGGTTGGCGCCGAACTGACCCGGCGAGAAACTCGTCCCGGGATAACCGGTCCCGACACCCGGGGCAACGGCTCCGGCGGGCAACGGCGGAGGTATCGGCTGCCGCTGGTACAGCAACCACAGGCCGCCGAGCATCAGCGCCATGCTGATCAGCCCGGAGCCGCCGAGGCCGACACCGAACGGGCCGACGGTGGTCAGTGCGATGGCCAGTGCGACGAGAAGGACGATGGTCTTGGTGCCCGAGTCGGAGCTGTGACCGCGTCCCACCAGTGACTCCGCGGGTGAGGCCGGGTCGCCCGACTTCGTGAGGGCGAGCCAGCACGCCAGGTAGAGGAGCACACCGGCGCCACCGAAGATGGTGGACACGACGAAGGCGACTCGTATCAGTACGGGATCGACGCCGTAGCGGTAGCCGATTCCCGCACAGACACCGGCGACGTGACCACGGCCCGGCAACCGCACCGGTCGGGTCCGCCACAGATCCTGTATCTGCTCTTGGAAGCTCCCATTGCTCATATGACCATCGTTCCGGTCGGCGCGGCGGGCGTACATCGGGAACTACCCTGATCTTTCCGGTCGGGGTGGGCCGGAACGCGTGCCGAAGTCAGGGTTGGACCCTGATGCCGCGGCCCGGGGATCGTGCCAGTATCGAAGATGTGCACCCTGTGTCGAACACGTCCGCGGGCGGCGCCCAGTACGCGGGCGCCGTGACCGCGCCTGTCCCATCCGGCGGCATCCCCATGCCGCGGCTCGAACGCCGGACCGGTGGTCGCATCGTCGGCGGCGTCGCGGGTGGTATCGCCGATCAGCTGGGTGTCGACGTGATGAAGGTGCGGGTGGCGTTCGCCTGTCTCGCCGCGCTCGCCGGTGCGGGCATCGTCGCCTACGGACTGTTGTGGATCTTCACGGCCGCGGGTTCCGACACCGAGAAGCCCAGTGCGTCCGAGCGACGGAGAGCGTACGGACTGATCGCGATCGGCCTGGCCGGTGCGTCCGCGCTGTCGTGGTTGTTCAGTGGCCGCGTCGGTTCGGTGATCGCACCGATCATCGTGGTGGCGGTCGGCGCGGCCCTGGTGTGGCGCGAATTCGATTCGGAGGGCCCGCGCACCGTCATCGGGCTACCGCAGCGTCCCACCGTCCTCACCTGGGCGCGGGTCCTCGGCGGCGTGACGTTGATCGTGTCGGGTCTCGGTGTGGTGATCCTCGCGCAGGTCGATCTCGCTGCGCTGCGTTCGTCGTTGCTGGCGGTGGTGGTCACCCTGGTCGGCGCCGGGTTGCTGACCGTGCCCCTGTGGTTGCGACTGTGGCGCGCGCTGGGCGCGGAGCGTGCCGCCAGGATCCGCAATGACGAGCGTGAGGAGATCGCGTCACACCTGCACGACTCCGTCCTGCAGACCCTGGCGCTGATCCAGAAGCAGGCCGACCATCCGCAGGAGGTCGCGCGGCTGGCCCGGGGGCAGGAACGGGAACTGCGGAAGTGGTTGTTCGGTGGGGGAGACGCCGACCATTCGAGTCTCGCGGAGGCGTTGCGCATCATCGCGGGCGAGGTGGAGGACCACCACGGCGTCACGGTGCGGCCGGTGACGGTCGGCGATGTGGCGATCGACGTCGACGACACGGGCGAGGGTCTGTCGAAGGAGAGTTTCACGGCGGTGCTGGGTGCGACGCGGGAGGCTCTGGTCAACGCGGCCAAGCATTCCGGGGAGACGGACATCAACCTGTTCGCCGAAGCGGAGCGCGAACAGGTCAGCGTGTTCGTCCGGGACCGCGGCGTCGGATTCGACGTCGACGAGGTGTCCCCGGACCGTCAGGGCCTCGCGAAGTCGATCCGTGGACGGATCGAGCGGCGAGGCGGGCACGTCGACGTGCGGTCCGCACCCGGCAAGGGCACCGAGGTGCGAATCCACATGCCGCGGAACGGCCGGACGTGGGCGGCAGCGGGCGCTTCCGAGGACTCGGATGCTGCCGGCGTCGAGGACGTGCCGTTCAGTCAGGGTGCGTGAGCACCACTTTCGCCGTGTCGGCGCACTGGTGCGCGGTGTCTGCTCGCATGCTGTCCCGGTGAGGGGGTAATGTTCGCCGGCGACACGACTGTGGGGGTCGTGTGGTCGCATCCTGCTGTGGCGGGGTGAGACGCGCGAGATGTCAAGGGGGGATTTCATGTTCGACCGTGAGGGTCTGCGCGTGCGCGAGCACGAGTTGCAGAATCAGATCGATTCGATGCTGGCCACGCTCGACCGGCAGACGCAGGATCTGCATGCCGCTCAGCAGCAGGTGGCGCAGCTGCGGGTGAGTGGGGCGTCGGCCGACGGACTGGTGCAGGTGGTGGTGAACTCGGTGGGCGGCGTAGTGGACGTGCACCTCGCCCCCGACGCGTTCCGGCGGTCGACTCCCGAGTCGCTGGGGCGTGCGATGACCGAAGCCGCCCGGCGGGCGGGCGAGGCCGCGCACAGCGAGTCGATGCGCATCATGGGATCGATCGTGTCCGCGACCGAGACCCTGCCGGATCTGCCGGACCTCGTTCCCGGTGCTCCGAGCCTGCGGGACTTCCTCCCGCGCCTCGAACCCGACGTCGGCGGCGTCCCGGCCGATCGGGAACCGGACCCGGATAATCCCGACGACCCGCGGTGGAATCGGCCGGTCCTGCGGGACGGATGGCAGTGAGCGCGCAACTGTGGGTGGACTCGGCGCATCTGCGCAGCGTCGCGCCCCGATTCGAGGCGCTCTCGCAGCGGATGGCAGAGGTCGCCGCCGCACTGCATTCGACCCTCGAGGCCGAGGGGGAGTGCTGGGGCGGCGACGAGACCGGGACGACGTTCGCGAGCGGGTATCTGGCGTCGGCAGACGTGGCCGGGCGGTCGCTGGGGTTCGCGGCCGGGGCGCTCGCCGCGCTCGGATCCAGGCTCAGGAGCACCGCCGACTCGTTCGACGACACCGACCGCGGCACCGCATCCAGCCTCGCCGGGCTGTTCTGATGGGCATCGAGGTTCCGGGCAGTGTCCGGTGGCTGGCGGAGAAGGTGGTCGGGGCGGACTGGCCCGACGCGGACGAAACGGCGATGGAGCGGCTCGGGCAGGGGTGGAAGGACGCCGGAGCCTCGCTCGACGACATCATCGAGGAGGCCGACGCCGCCATGCGGTCGGCGAGATCCGGGGTCAGTGGTGACGTCGACACCGCGATGGCGCAGCAATGGGCGCGGATCGGTGCGGACGGGGCGCTACGCGAGTTGTCGGGGTTGCTCCACGAACTCGGCGACACCCTCGACTGGTCGGCCGACGACGTCCGGGTCGCGAAACTGTCGATCATCGCGGCGCTGGTGGCGCTCGCGGCCGAACTCGTCGCGGTAGCCGCGGCCAGCGCGATGACGTTCGGTGCGGCGAGCCCGGCCGCATTCGCGGCGGAAGCGGCCACACAGGTCACCGTCCGAATGATCATCCGGCAGCTGATCACCTCGATCCTCACCCGCGCCGCCATGGGCGCTCTGAAGGGCGCGGCAGGGACGGCGGCCATGCAGGCGACGTTGGAAGCCGGCCTGCAGTGGTACGAGAAGGAACACGGGCGACGCGACAGCATGGACTGGGGCAACGTCGCCGAAGCGGGCGGCAAGGGTGCGGTTCAGGGAGGCGTGAAGGGGGCCGTCAACGGTGCGTTCGGGCTGAAGCTCACCGACCCTCGTTCCCAGTTCGGGGGCATGCTCGGCTCCTACGTGCAGGAGGACACCGTCGGCACACCGAGGTTCAGCGACGCCGTCGTCGACGAGATGCTGGACCGGACCGGACTCGATGACGACGTCCGGCGTGCCCGCGACGAGATCGACGGGCGTCTGCCGTGAACGGGGACAGCCATAGCTTCCGCCGGGAGACCGACATGACGGTGAGACCGACATGACGGTGGATTCACGCCGGGGCGTACCGAGCAGGCACGGCGTGCACGGTGACCCCCGCTACCCCTCGCCCCGCAGGCTGCGGCGGGCGACCGCCTTCGCGATCGACTGGCTCCTCCATATCGGCGTGGCGATCGGGGTGTCGGCGGTGTGCGAGGCATTTCCGGAACTCACGCCGTGGTCTTTCGCTGCGGCAGTGTCCTCCTGGATTGCAGTGTCGTTCGTGCACCGAACCGTTCTTCAATCGGTGTTCCATACAACGGCGGGGAAAGCACTGTGTGGACTGTGCATCCTGAAGTCCGACGGATCGTGGCCAAGGTTCGGCTTCCTCACGAAATGGTGGGTGATCGGTGCATTCTCGATCGTTCTCGTCGCCTTTTCCGGCGCGGGTGGCGACAGTGACGAGGAGGACGACTGGTTTCCTCCGGTCGTTCGGCTTCGAGACGTCCGGCGCCTGCACGTCACCTAGAGTGGGGTGACACTACCCGTCCACGCGAGGAACAGCCGCAGTGACTTTGCCCGAAACACCCCCGTACCGTGTCTTTCTCGTCGATGATCATGCCGTTTTCCGTTCCGGTGTCCGCGCCGAGCTCGGCCGGGAACCGGACATGGAGGTGGTGGGCGAGGCGGGCGGTGTCGCGGAGGCGGTGTCCGGCATCAACGCCACGTCACCGCACGTCGTGCTGCTCGACGTCCATATGCCCGACGGCGGCGGTGTCGCGGTGCTGCGGGGTATCGAGTCGGGTCCGGTGTGCCTGGCGCTGAGCGTGTCCGACGCTGCCGAGGACGTGATCGCCGTGATCCGCGCGGGCGCCCGCGGGTACGTCACCAAGACGATCTCGGGCGCGGAACTGGCCGACGGCGTGCGCCGGGTCGCCGGCGGTGACGCCGTGTTCAGCCCGAGGCTCGCGGGATTCGTGCTGGACTCCTTCACCGGACGTTCCAATGCTCCTGAGCCGCAGCTGGATCCGGAGCTGGATTCGCTGACGCCGCGGGAGCTGGAAGTGCTGCGGCTGCTCGCACGCGGTTACACGTACCGGGAGATCGCCGAGGAACTGGTGATCTCGGTGAAGACGGTCGAAACGCACGCGTCGAACGTGCTGCGGAAGACACAGCAGTCCAACCGGAATGCGCTCACGAGGTGGGCGCACCGCCGGCGGATCGACTGACCTCCCGGGGTGTCAGGGCTGGGCGAGGAGGACGATCACGGCCACGAGCACGGCCAGGATCAGGATCGCGACCATGACACCCATGGCGATCGGCGCCCACGCCACCACCTGATCGCGGACAGTGGGGGCCGGCGAACCGGGAGCGGGTTTCGTCGGGCGCGGCGGCCACTGCAACCGGCCGAGCGGACGCGGCACGTTCTTGAGCGGTGTGCTCTGATGCACCGCGGGCAGACCGGCCTGGGTGGAACTCACCAGTTTGCTGCGCCGGCGTGAGTCGGGCAACGGCGTCGAGCGGTGTGCCCACGCCGGGATGGTGCCGTCTGCGGAATAGACGGGCGAGCCGACGAGGTGCGCGACGTTTCCGTCCCCGGCCATGGCCACCCGGGCCAGGGCGTCGCGGGCCTCGGCCATCGTCGGACGACGCGCCGGGTCGGGCTCGAGCAGGTGCAGCAGCGTGTCGGTGAGCGGCCCGGCCTTACTGGGACGGTAGATCTCGGCCTTCGCGACCCGGTGCAGGAGTGCGATGGAATCGGAGTCGATCCCGAACGGCGGCTGGCCCTCGACGACGGTGTACAGCGTGGAACCGAGCGAGAAGACGTCGCTCGCCTCGGTGGGGTCCTGACCGCGGGCGACCTCGGGGGAGAAGTACGCGGGTGTGCCGGTGATGACCCCGTTCGTGGTGTCGGCGGAGTCTCCCTTGGCGCGGGCGATGCCGAAGTCGCTGATCTTGACGGTGCCGAGTTCCCGGCCGCGGTCGGCGACGAGGATGTTGCCCGGCTTGATGTCCCGGTGCACGATCCCGGCGGCATGGGCGGCCGTGAGTGCGTCGGCCACCTGCGCGCCGATCTGGGCGACCTCGAGCGGGGGCAGTGTGTCGGCGATGTTCATCGCCTGGGCGAGGCTGCGGGACGGCAGGTACTCCATGACCAGCCAGGGCTCGCCTGCCTCGAGTGCGACGTCGTACATCGCGATGGAATGGCGGTGGGCGAGTTTGGCGGCGTTGCGACCTTCCCGCATGGTGCGTTCGCGGACACGGCGGGCCTCGTCGGGGTCGAGTCCGGCCGTCGTGGTGACCTGTTTGATGGCGACGTCGCGGTGCAGCAGGGTGTCCCGGGCGAGCCAGACCGCGCCCATTCCACCGCCGCCCAGTTTGGACCGCAGGCGGTATCTTCCGGCCACCAGGTATTCGGGTCCGATGCCCCTTTCGCTCTGCTCCTGCTCCATCACGCGTTCAGGTTAGAGGATTGTGCGGACACGAGATGTGCGACGGTCCTGACCTGGCCATTCGGGGTCCACTTGACGGGCCACCACCGACCGGCTTTACTTGAAATGAGTTCGAAAATACGTTCGAACAAAGCGTCTGTTCGAGCCGCGTCTTCCCCGTGGTTGCCGACCGCTGTTGGTGCCGAGTGTCAGGGGTGTCGAGTTGGCTGAAGTGGCCGGCGAGCCGGGGTTTCCGGTGCCGGGGTCTCCCGAGTTGTCCGGGCTGTCCCGGCAGGAGCGTCTGGACTACCTCCGACGACGGATGGCCGCTGTTCCCGCGCGCGGTGAATCGGTGGCGAGCCGCGCCCCGGTGGAGAGTGCGTTCCCCACGACGGGTACTTCCGCAGCACCCGATTCCCATGCTGCCGGGGTACTCCCGGTTCCGGCTGCGCTGGCGGAACTCCTTCCCCGAGGCGGGCTGGTGCGCGGTTCGGTGGTGTCGGTATCGGGTGCCACGTCGCTGCTGCTGGGGTTGGTCGCGTCCGTGACCGCGGGCGGCGGACACGTCGCGGTGATCGGGCATCCCCGGCTCGGGGTGCTGGCAGCGGTCGAGATGGGGGCGCAGCTGGAACGGCTGGCCCTGATCCCCGACCCGGGCGCTGATCCGGTGGAGATCGCCGCGGTGCTGCTGGACGGAATGGATCTGGTGGTGCTCGGACTGGGAGGGGCGTCGGTGGCGCCGTCCCGGGCGCGTGCGGTGGTGGCCCGGGCCCGGAGCAAGGGGTCGACCCTGGTCGTCACGGACGGGCACTGGGACGGCGCGGAGATGCGGCTGGAAGCCCGGGTGCACGGTTACGCCGGACTGGGCAACGGATCTCAGGACCGGGGATGCGGGCGGTTGCGTTCTCTCAGCCTGGCGGTGTGCGCCCGGGGGCGGTCGTTCCAGCCGCGCACCACCCGGCTGGACGTGCGGTCGGCGCAGGGCCGGGTGGAATGGGTGAGCACTCCGGAACCGGTGGCGTCCCTCGAGGCCGCCCCCTTCCCGGAGCCGGTGGAGGTGGTGGGTCTGTGAGCCGGGTGCTGGCGTTGTGGTGCCCCGACTGGCCCGCGATCGCGGCGGCCGCCTCCGCGGACCTCCCGCCGACGCATCCGGTGGCGGTGACGTCGGGCAATCGGGTGATCGCCTGCTCGGCGCCGGCCCGCGCGGACGGGGTGCGCAGAGGGCTGCGCCGCCGCGAGTCCCAGGCCCGGTGCCCCCGGTTGCACGTGGTGGCAGCCGATCCCGACCGCGACGCGCGGCTGTTCGAGCCGGTCGCCTCGGCCGTCGACGCGGTGGCGCCCGGTGTCGAGGTGCTGCGACCCGGGCTCGTGGTGCTGTCCGCTCGGGGCGTCGCCCGGTATTTCGGTTCGGAGGAAGCCGCCGCGGAACGGTTGGTGGACCAGGTGTCGGCGGTGGGGGTGGAGTGCCAGGTCGGTATCGCCGATCAGCTGTCCACGGCCGTGATCGCCGCGCGCAGAGCAACTCTCGTGTCACCGGGTGAGGGGGCCGCCTTCCTGGCGCCGCTCCCGATGCGGGAACTGGCCGCCGAGCCGAGCCTCGCGGCACCCCACCGCGGTGAGCTGGTCGATCTGCTGCACCGGCTCGGGTTGCGCACGATCGGCAGTTTCGCCGCGCTGTCGGCGGGCGATGTGGCTTCGCGGTTCGGAACCGATGCGGTGCTGGCGCATCGGGCCGCGCGGGGTGAGCCGGAGCGTCCCCCGTCGGGGCGGTCGCTGCCTCCCGACCTGGAGGTCGAGGAACGGTGCGATCCCGTCATCGAACGGGTCGATGCCGCCGCCTTCGCGGGGCGTGCGCTGGCGGAGAAGCTTCATCGCACACTGTCGGACGCCGCGGTGGCCTGCACCCGGCTGGCGATCTCGGCGAGCACCGGCAACGGTGAGCAACTGTCCCGGATCTGGAGATGTGCGGAACCGTTGACGCCGGAGGCGACGGCGGACCGGGTGCGGTGGCAGCTGGACGGGTGGTTGACCGGGCGCAGCGAGAAGCGGCCCACCGCCGGTATCGCCGTCCTGCGACTCGAACCGGTGGAAGTGGTGGCGGCCGGAGCCTTACAGCTGGGTCTGTGGGGTGGGGTCGGCGACCAGGACGAGCGGGCCCGGCGGGCTCTGGTGCGCGTGCAGGGACTGCTCGGCGGGGAAGCCGTGCAGGTGGGTGTCCTCAGCGGTGGGCGGGGCCCGGCGGAGCGCATCACGTTGCTGCCGTTGGGCGACGAGTTGATTCCGCGCAACGATCCGTCGGAGCCGTGGCCGGGCACGTTGCCGGAACCGGCGCCTGCCGCGGTGCTGACCGCGTATCCGGAGGTGTGGATGTCGGACGAGCGGGGTATGGCTGTGACGGTCACGGAACGGGGTGTGTTCAGCGCGCCTCCCGCGCGGTTGCGGTGGGGGAGCCGAGAGTGGGCGGTGTGCGGATGGGCCGGACCGTGGCCGGTGGACGAGCGGTGGTGGGACCCTCCGGCCGCCCGGACGGCGGCCCGGGCCCAGGTACTGCTGGAAGAGTCGCGGGCGCTGCTGGTGATCTGCACGGCAGGCCGTTGGTCGGTGGAGGGAATCTATGAGTGACACGGAGCGGGACACGCTGCACCGCAGGGTCGTCGTCCAGGAACTGACGAGCCTCGACGGGTTCGTCGCCGGGCGGTCCGGCGAGCTGGACTTCTTCGATGCGGTGCCGGATTACGGTGAGGTGGACCGGTACAACCTCCGTCTGCTCGCCGACACGGACCTCGCCCTGCTGGGGCGCAAGACGTATCAGATGTTCTCGGACTACTGGCCCACCGAACAGGCTCAGGGCGAGGTCGTGGCCGAGACCGTCAACGCGATCCCGAAACTCGTGTTCTCCTCGACGCTGGACAGTGCCCCGTGGGGGGATCGGGAGCCGGCGCAGCTGTGGCCGGGCGACGCCGTCGAGAGGGTGCAGCAACTCCGGCAGGAGCCGGGGGGCGACCTGATCGTGTGGGGAAGCATCACCCTCGCGCGATCGCTGCTCGCCGCCGAACTGGTCGACGAAATCCAGTTGCACGTGGTGCCGATCCTGCTGGGACAGGGACGCAGGCTCCTCGACGAGGACACCGGGATGCATGCGCTGACGTTGCTGGAGTCGAAGGGTTACGACTCCGGGGTCGTCACGTTGCGCTATCGGGTGGGGCGGGCGGCGTAACCCGCCCAGCCGATCTCCCCCTATTGCCTCACGTCAAGATGCGCGCGAAGTCTGATTCGTTGACTCATTCGAGA